>DASRFX010000072.1:0-24359 GCA_035651335.1 Reyranella sp.
GGACAGCACGAGGAACTGTGGCGAGCGCAGCGCCTCGGACACCGTCATGCCGTCGTCGCCCGCGGCCAGGGCCTGGATCATCAGGCCGACCACCAGGGTGGGCTTGGCGCCGAAGCGGTCGCCGGCGAGCCCGAAGACCAGCCGGCCGAAGAGGCCCGCCAGGCCTTCCATGCTGTAGATCGTGACGGCGACGGCCGGCGCCAGGCCGCAGGCGATGGCGTAGCTGATGGTGTGGAAGATCGGGCCGGAATGCATGGCGCAGCAGGCGAAGAAGGTCGCCGCCAGCACGATGAATTGCGGGGACCGCAACGCCTGGCTCACGGTCATGCCGTTGTCGCTGGCCATCGCCGCGCTGCGAGCGGCCGGCGCGGGCGCGCGGCGAACGAGGAACGCGGTCGGCACCAGCAATGCCCACGCCACGCAGGCGATGACGAGCTGCGACGTGCGCCAGTCGTAGTGTGACAGCAGCCAGCGCGCGAACGGCGAGATCGTCATTGGCGCGATGCCCATGCCGGCCGAGACCAGCGAGACCGCGATGCTGCGATGCTTGTCGAACCACGCCGTAACGGTGGCCATCATCGGCGCGAAGATCGAGCCGGCCGAGCCGCCGACCAGCAGGCCGTAGACGAGCTGGAACTCGAGCAGCGTCCTGGCGCGGCTCGCGAGCGCAAGGCCCGCGCCCAGCAGCAGCGCCCCCGCCAGGACGACGATGCGTGGGCCGAAGCGATCGGTCAGCGCTCCCCAGGCGAAGCCGCCGACGCCCATCGTCAGGAACACCAGCGTCATCGCCATCGAGATGCCGGTGCGCGACCAGTCGGTTGCCTCCGACATCGGCTGCAGGAAGACCGCCAGCGAAAACGTGCTGCCCATGGCGACGCAGCCCATCAGCGCGCCTGCCGCGACGACGATCCAGCCGTAAAAGACCTTCATGGCGCAATGCCTCCGAACGCTGTTCGCGATAACACTTAACCCATCAGTTAAGTATACGCAAGACCTTCTTTGCCGGGGACCTGGACGCGGCAACCCCGGCCCGACGAGCCCGTTGAGTCGACCCAACCAGGGAGAACCGAGATGAAATATGTCGCGATTGCGGCAGTGCTTCTGTGCGGCCTCACGGCGGGCTGCGCTGTGCGCTCCGAACGCACTGTTGTCGAAAGGCCCGCCGCGCCGTCGACGGCGGCGGTCGTGGTGACACCGGATCCGCCGCCGCCAACGACCGTGTACGTGCCCGATTGATCCGTAGAACGATCTTGAGCGAGCCGGCGCCTCAGGGCGCCGGCTCGACCGAGAGCTCCGTTCCGTTGACGGCGGCGACGCGCACCTTCGCGCCGGCCACCATATCCGGGCCGGTCACGGTCCAGCTTCCATCGCCCAGTTTCACCCGCCCTCGTCCGCCCAGGATCGGTGCGTCGAGGACGAAGGTCTTGCCGACCAGGGCGTCGCCGCGCGCATTAAGCGTCGCCTCGCCTCCCCTGTTCTGCCATCGCTTCAGCATCGGCCGCAGCAAGATCGCCGAGCCGACCGCGAAGACGGCAAATACGGCAAGCTGCGCCTCGAGCGAGGCGTGCTGCGACAGCAGGAGCAGGACGCCCGACGCGAAGGCGCCGATCGCCAGGAACAGGAACACCACGCCCGGCAGCGTCATCTCGAAGACGAGCAACAGCGCGCCGGCGATCCACCAGTACCAGAAGACGATCTCGAAGCTCATCGCCCGCTCCTAGCCCGAGCTCGGAACCGAGCCGCGCGAGCGGGCGGTGGCTTCGGCCGCGCGCGCCTGCGCTTCCTTGGCGAGCTCGCCGATGCCCGCGATCGAGGCCATGACGCCCGACGCCTCGACGGGCAGGAAGAACATCTTGGCGTTGTTCGAGGCGCCCATCGCCGCCAGCGCCTCGACATATTTGGTGCCGAGGAAGTAGTTGATCGCCTGCGTGCCGTTGCCGGCGATCGCCTGGGCCACGACTTGCGTCGCCTTCGCCTCGGCCTCGGCCGAGCGTTCGCGCGCCTCGGCCGCGCGGAACGCCGCCTCGCGCTGGCCCTCGGCGATCAGGATCGCCGACTGCTTCTCGCCCTGCGCGCGCTGGATGCTCGATTCGCGGATGCCCTCGGCCTCCAGGATGGTCGCGCGCTTCTCGCGCTCGGCCTTCATCTGCCGCCCCATCGCCACCACGAGATCCTCGGGCGGCGCGATGTCCTTCAGCTCGACACGCAGCACCTTGACGCCCCACGGATTGGTCGCCTGGTCGATGACCGCGAGCAGCGTGTCGTTGATCTCGTTGCGCTTGGAGAGGTTCTCGTCCAGCGCCATGTTGCCCATCACCGAGCGGATGTTGGTGAGCGCGAGGTTGGTGATGGCGAGGTGGAGGTTCTGCACTTCGTACGCCGCGCGCGCCGCATCGATCACCTGGTAGAAGGCCACGGCATCGACCTGCACGGTGGCGTTGTCCTTGGTGATGACTTTCTGCGCCGGGATGTCGAGGACGTTCTCCTGCATGTTCATGCGGCGGCCGATCGTGTCGACGAACGGCACGATGAGGTGCAGCCCCGGCGTTAAGGTGCGCGTGTATCGGCCGAACCGCTCGACCGTCCAGTTGGTGCCCTGGGGCACCGTCTTCACGCCGGCGAATATCAGGACGACGGCGACCACGACCAGCACGACAAAAAAGATCAGAGCTCCGCTCATTGCCTGCCCTCCCTGAGCCGCGGCCAGCCTAGCACGCCCGATCGGAGCGCGCTCACCGCGGCTTCAATGGCGGCGGGTGTCGGTCGCCAACCAGCGATCGAGGAAGCGGTCGATCCAGCGGCCGAGCGGCGGATCGTACAAGGCATGCATGGAAAGATGCACGCCGCGCTGCTGGGCGCCGGCCTGCTTCAGCCGCTCCGCGGCGCTCAGCGTCCAGATCTCCTTCATCTCCAACGTCACCTCGGGATGAAACTGGAACCCGAACGCGCTCGGCCCGCAGCGAAAGCCCTGCACGGGATAGGTGTCGTTGGTGGCGAGCAGCTCGCAGCACCGGGCGATCTGCATGCCTTCGCGGTGCCACTGGTAGACCTTCATCGGCCCGTCGAGCCAGGCCCGGCCGGCTTCGGTCGGCTCGATATCGACGTAGCCCACCTCGACCTTGCCGTCGGGATGTGCCGACACCGAGCCGCCCGCGGCTCGCGTCAGGAGCTGTGCGCCCAGGCACAGGCCGAGATAGGGAACGCCCGCATCGACGACGCTCGGAATCCACTCGAGCTCGTTCTTGATGCCGGCCAAGGTGCCGCAATCGTTGGCCGACATCGGCCCGCCGAACACCACCACGCCGGCGTAGTCCGACATGTCACGGGGCAGTTCGCAGCCGAGATTGGGGCACAGACGGTGGAGCTCGTATCCACGCTTCTCGAGGAGGGCGCCGACCCTGCCGGGCCGGGAATGCTCCTGATGGACGACGATTGCTACTTTCTTGGGCTTTTCAGCCGTTACCGTCATGGATTTGCAAGATACCTTCGGGTTATGGCAACGACAAGGCGGCGAAGCGGCAAGGGGACGAAATGGCGCGTCAGCTCGACTTCTATTTCGATTGTTCCAGCCCGTGGACCTATCTCGCCTTCCACGCCGTGCAGCCGCTCGCGGCCGAGCTCGGCGCGGAGATCGCCTGGAAGCCGATCCTGGTCGGCGGCGTGTTCAACGCGGTGAACCAGACCGTGTACGAGAGCAGGGCCAATCCCAATCCGCGAAAGGCCGGCTACATGCTGAAGGACCTTGCCGACTGGGCACGGCTCTACGATCTGCGCATCGTCTTTCCGCCCAAGGTCTTCCCGGTGAACAGCGTGAAGTGCATGCGCGGCGCCTTCGTGGCGCTCGACGACGGCAAGCTGGTGCCGTACGCGACCGCGGCCTTCGAGGCCTATTGGGGCGACGATCTCGACATCTCGCAGGAGGCCGTGTTGGCCGACATCGCGGCGAAAGCCGGCATCGAGCGCCAGCGCTTCTTCGCCGGCATCGAGACGGAGGGCTGCAAGAAGCGCTTGCGCGCCAACACCGACGAATTGATCGCGCGCGGCGGTTTCGGCAGCCCGACCATGTTCGTCGGCGCCTCGATGTTCTTCGGCAACGATCGTCTGCCGCTCGTCAAGGCGGCCCTGGAGCAAGCGTGAGCAAGAACGACGATCCCGACTTCTGGGCCAAGGCCAATGCCCACCTCGTGCGCTACGGCGGGCCGTTCGCACCGCTGATCGCCGAGCGCGCCGCCGGCAACTATTTCACCGATGCCGACGGCCGCCAGATCCTCGATTTCACGTCGGGCCAGATGAGCGCGATCCTCGGCCATTCCCACCCCGAGATCGTCGCCGTCGCCCGGCGTTATGTGGGTGAACTCGATCATCTTTACTCCAGCATCCTGTCGCGCCCGGTGGTGGAGCTCGCCGCGCTGTTGGCGAGAATTGCGCCGGGCAAGCTCGATCGCGTGCTGCTGGTCTCGACCGGCGGCGAATCGAACGAAGCGGCGCTGCGCATGGCGAAGCTCGTCACGGGCAAGCACGAGATCGTCGCCATGAGCCGGTCATGGCACGGCGTCACCGGCGGCGCGGCCTCGGCCACCTATTCCTCGAGCCGGCGCGGCTACGGGCCGGCTTTGCCCGGCGCGCTCGTGCTGCCCGCTCCCGATCCCTATCGATCCCGCTTCATCGACGACCGCGGCGTCTATGACTGGAAGAGCGAACTCGAGTTCGGCTTCGAGCTGATCGACCGGCAGTCGAGCGGCGCGCTGGCCGCCTGCATCGTCGAGCCGATCCTGAGTTCTGGCGGCGTGCTCGAGCCGCCCGAGGGCTACATCCCCGCCCTTGCCGCGATGTGCGCCGCGCGCGGCTTGCAGCTTATCTTCGACGAGGCGCAGACCGGCCTCGGCCGGACCGGCACGCTCTTCGCCTGCCAGCGCGACGGCGTCGTACCGCAGTACCTCACGCTCTCCAAGACGCTCGGCGCCGGCCTTCCGCTTGCCGCCATGCTGACGACGCCCGAGATCGAGGAGCAAGCGGCGGCGCGCGGCTTCCTCTTCTACACGACCCACGCATCCGATCCGCTGCCGGCCGCCGTCGGCCTCAAGGTGATCGACGTGATCCTGCGCGATCGGATGAGCGAGCGCGCGGCGCGCCTCGGCGCCCGGCTGAAGGCCGGGCTGCAAACCCTGCAGCAGCGCTACGAGTGCATTGGCGACGTGCGGGGCCGCGGCTTGCTGCTCGGCCTCGACCTGGTCAAGGATCGGCGCAGCAAGGCGCCCGATCCGGAATTGGCCATGAACGTGGCGCGCGAATGCCTGCGGCTCGGCATGATGACCTCGATGGTTCGCGGTGGATTCGGCATATTCCGCATCGCGCCGCCGCTCACCATCGAGGAAGCCGAAATCGACCTCGGCGTGGAGATTTTCGACAAGGCATTGGCCGCATCACTGAATTGAGCGCGCGGCCGGCTTGGCGCCGCCGCTGACTGTGATGTATTTACGTTTGAAACCGACGTTCATCTGTTGTACCGGCTGGCGTCTTTCCGGCCAGCGAGTTGGGAGTTCGTGGATGATCAGAATGCTTATGCAGGCGGCGGTCCTGGTGGCGGCCGGCCTGGCTCTGGGCGGATGCCCGCTCGAGCAGGCCAAGACGGCGGCACCGGCCAAGAAGCCGCCGGCGCCGGACTATCAGCAGGCGCTGGTGCCCACGCCCAAGCCCCCCAACCTGAAGGCGATCTGCTACAACGACAATGATCTCGCCATCATGCGCGCCCGCATGCTGCAGCAGGAAATGGCGGTCGCGACCCTGCAGTGCCAGACGGCCGACGGCCGGCGCGCCCTCGATGCCGAGTACACGACGTTCGTGACCTCCAAGTTCCGCGACGAACTCGCCTCCAACGCGCGCAGCCTGCAGCAACTGGCGGGCCGCAAGCGCTTCAACGTCGACATCATCGTCACCGAGTTCGCCAACCGCATGGCGCAGCGCGCCCCGGTCGACCGCGAGTTCTGCAACCGCAGCCAGCGCGCCCTCGAGTGGGCGCTCGATCCGAAGGTCGCGTCGCTCTCGCAGGTGCCGCCGCCCTACGACCTCGGGCCCGAGATGAACATCCATCCCTGCTCGACGCCCTGAGGCTCGCGGGAAAGAAAAAGGCGGTCCGTACGGACCGCCTTCTTTTTCGGCGGCGCGCGGCCGCCATTACTGGATGACGATCTCCACGCGCCGGTTCTGCGGCTCGCGCACGCCGTCCTTGGTCTGAACCAGCAGCGCCATTTCGCCCTTGCCGATGACGGTGATCATCGTCTCCGCCACGCCCTGGCGGACGAGCGCATCCTTCACGGTGTTGGCGCGGCGCAAAGACAGCGCCATGTTGTAGTTGGCCGGACCCGCCGTATCGGTGTGACCCGTGCAGGTCACGCGCGCGTTCTGGCCGGCCTTCGCCACGTTCGCCGCTTCCTTGATGATATCCATCGCGCGCGGCGTCAGGGACGATTTGTCGAAGTCGAAGAAGACCAGGAAGTTGCGCGGCGTGGGCGGCGCGGGCGTAGGCGCTGGCGGCGGCGCCTCCTCGCAGGCGCCCAACAGAAACGCGACCGCGACGACAGCCAGCAATTTCTTGATCATTGGTTATTTCCCCCGAACGAAGCCTCAAGTGCCTGAATATTACCAATGATTGACGCTCGTTCGCTAGCGCAACTGTCGCTCAGATGTGCTGGAGAGCCCGCGGTCCGGCGCCGCGTCCGCCGTCATCAACTTTGAGTGACGCCGCCAGCCGCAGCACCGCGGCATAGCTCGGCTGGACCTCCATCTGGCCACGCCTGCCGTTGGCCAGCATCGCCCGATGCGCGGCGGGAAGCCGCCAGCAGGGCACGAACATGAACAGGTGATGCTCGAGGTGATAATTGACCCAATAGGGCGCCACGAGCAGGCGCATCAGCGGGCCGGCGTAGGTCGTGCGGGTATTGCGCAGCGGGTCGTCGTCGTCGGGCACGACGGCATGTTCGGCGATGTTCCGGATGCGGGTGATGAGCTGGTACCAGCTCGCCAACGGCGCCAGCCAGAGCAGCGGGTAGAGCCACCAGTAACCGAGCAGCGCGAGCCCCGCCCACAGCACCGCATTGACCGCCAGGCCTTCGCGCAGCGCGATGCCGCGCTTGACCTGCTCGCGGCGCCGCTGGAAAGCGGTCTGGCCCGTCAAGTCGCGCACCACCTTCCGCCACAGGCTCTTGCGCGAGATCGGGAACGGCTTGGAGAGGCCGAGATCAGGATCCTGGGCTTGCTGGGTAAAGCGGTGGTGCGCGAGGTGATAGGGCCGATAGAGCGGCAGGCTCGCGAAGATCGGATAGGCGCAGAGCCAAGTTCCCACCCAGTCGTTGACCCGGCGATTGGCGAACAGCAGGCCGTGCGCGGCATCATGCATCAGGATCGCGAGGCCAAGCTGGCGGCAGCCGATCACCATGACGGCGACAAGGAAGGTGACGGGATTGGGCCAGCACACGAACAGCGCCATGCCGCCGGCGATCAGCGCCCAGGCATGGAGCACCAGAAGCGCGCCCATCAGATCGGATTTGCCGCGCAGTACGCTCACCTGCTCGGCGCTGAGATAGTCGCTCGTCCTGACGACCGCTGCTGGGGCCATAGCCGCTACTGTTGCGTGTGCCTCTCCGATTATACAACCTGCGATTTCGAATATCAAAGGCCGTGGCGCAGGAGCCGTCCCGAGTGCGTGTTGGTCTGGCGGTCGTTGCGGATAGTGACCCGGCCGTTGACCAGCACGTACTTGTAGCCCTCGGCGCGCTGCACGCGACGCCATTCGCCGCCCGGGAGGTCGTGCGCGATCTCGTCCGGCAGCACTTTCAATCCGTCGAAGTCGTAGATCACGATATCCGCCGGCGCCCCCTTCTTCAGCACGCCCCGGCCGCGGAAGCCCGCGACCTCGGCCGGCAGCGCCGACAGCCGCCAATGCACGTCCTCCAGGCTCAGCATCCGGTGCTGGCGCACGACCTTGCACAGCGTCTCGGTGGGATAGCGGCCCGCGGTCAGGAACTTGGTGTGGGCGCCGCCGTCGGACACGCCGAACAGGATGTAGGGATCGTCGACGATCTCCTTCAGGTACTCGATCTTGCCGTTGGGCGGTGCCGCAAAGAACTCGGTCTTGAGGTCCTCCTCGACCGCCATGTCGAGCATGACGTCGACCGGATGCTTGCCCATCTTGCGGCCGGCGTGGGAGAGCGTGTGGTCGAGCCACTTCTTGTTCTTCTCGAGCTTGGGCCCGACGATCGCGATGTCGGGCAGCGGCCCGGTCGCAGTGACGGGAAGATTGGCGCGCAACGCCGGCCGCCGCGCCGGATCGGCGAGCTTGGCCAGCCGCTCCTCGCGGCTGCCGGTCGTGGCGTCGCACCAGACCTGCTGATCGTCGAACAGGTTCCAGTCCTCGAAGGTGAAGGTGAAGCCCGCATCGGTGGTGAGCCCCTGCCCGACGACGCGGATGCCCTTCTCGCGGCACTCCTTGAGCCAAGCCAGCACGTGGCGGTGGATGTGCGGGCGATCGTCGAACGCCTGCACCACGTTCATGATCACCGGGCGGCCGCTGATCGTCGCCACCTCCTCGTAGAAGGCGCGGTCGCGCGCATTGTCGCCCGACACCAGCAGCATCTGCATGAAGCCGTCGTTGCGCTCGGCCAACACCTTGGCGAACTCGCGGCAGGTGTCGTCGTGCATGATGTCGGTCGGCATCGGCGAGCCGTCGTAGTCGCGCTGCACCGCCGCCGGCCCGGTCGGCAGCATGCGCTGCGCCGACCAGCCGCAGGCGCCGGCATTCATCGCTTCGTGAAGCAGGCGGCGCAACTCGGCGTGCTGCTCGGGCGTCGGCAGCTTGCCGGCCTTGGCGGCCTCGAACCCCATCACCCAGATCAGCAACGGCGAGACCGGCACATAGGGCAGGATGTTGATCGCCTTGGGCGCCGCCTCGACGCTGTCGAGGAACTCGGGAAACGTCACCCAGTTCCACGGCATGCCCTGCTTCATCGACGCCATGGGAATCGCCTCGACCCTGGTCATCGTCAGCATGGCGCGCTCACGCTCGGCCGGCCGCACCGGCGCGAAGCCGAAGCCGCAATTGCCGATCACCACGGACGTGATGCCGTGCCACGACGACAGCGAGCAGTAGGGATCCCAGAAGAGCTGCGCGTCGTAGTGCGTGTGCAGGTCGATGAAGCCGGGTGCCACGATCAGGCCGCCGGCATCGATCACCTCGTCGGCATCGCTCGGCGAGATATGGCCGATCTCGGCGATCAAGCCGTCCTTGATGCCGATGTCGGCCCGGTAGCGCGGCGCCCGGCTGCCGTCGACGATCATGCCGCCGCGTATCACGCGATCGTAGCGCGCCATCGTTTCCTCCTGTTTGGCAAAAGCGTGGGCGCGGCTCGCGACTCTGTCAACGCAAGGCGTTAAGCTCGCAGCATGAAATTAGTCCGCACCGAATTCCTCGAGATCGCCTACGAGGAGCACGGGCCCGCCGACGGCGCGCCGGTCATTCTGCTGCACGGATTTCCCTACGACCCGCGCTGTTTCGACGAGATGACCGGCCCGCTTACCTCGGACGGCAACCGCGTGCTGGTGCCCTACTTGCGCGGCTACGGGCCGACGCGCTTCCTCGACGCCACGACCCCGCGTTCCGGCGAGCAGGCGGCGCTGGGCAACGACCTGCTGCAGTTCATGGATGCGCTCGAGATCCCGAAGGCGCTGCTGATGGGCTACGACTGGGGCGGCCGCGCCGCCTGCATCGTTGCAGCACTTTGGCCCGAGCGCGTGCGCGGCCTGGTGAGCTGCACCGGCTACAACATCCAGAACATCGCCGCGTCGGTGAAGCCCGCGCCCGCGGTCCAGGAGCATCGCTACTGGTACCAATACTATTTCCACACCGAGCGCGGCCGCGCCGGGCTCACGCAGAACCGGCGGGACATCTGCCGGCTGCTGTGGAGGCTGTGGTCCCCGCATTGGAACTTCAGCGAAGCGACGTTCGAGGCGAGCGCGAGCTCGTTCGACAATCCGGATTTCGTCGACGTCGTGATCCAGTCCTATCGCCACCGCTACGGCTACGCGCCCGGCGATCCTGCGGTCGCCCACATCGAGGCCAAGCTGGCACGCCAGCCGACGATCGGCGTGCCGACCATCAACCTGCACGGCGATGCCGACGGCGTCGGCCCCGCCTCCGAACGCGACGGCAACGCCCGGCAATTCACCGGCGGCTACGAGCGGCGCATGATCGCCAAGGTCGGCCACAACGTGCCGCAGGAGGCGCCGGCCGAAACGATCGCCGCGATGCGCGACCTGATGAAAACCACCAAACCCTAGGAGGACGACATGGCGACAAGCGTCAAGCAACTGCTCGAAGCGGCGAACGCCGCGGTGCCGCGCATCACGCCCGCCCAGGCCAAGGACATGATCGCCAAGGGCAACACGCTGGTGGTCGATGTGCGTGACGGCGCCGAGGTGGCACAAAGCGGCAAGGTCGCGGGCGCCGTCCACGTCTCGCGCGGCATGCTCGAGTTCCGCGCCGACCCTGACCTGCCCTCGCACGACAAGAACTTCACCAAGGACAAGACCGTGATCGTCTACTGCGCCTCCGGCGGCCGCTCGGCGCTCGGCGGCAAGACGCTCAAGGACCTGGGCTACGACAAGGTCTACAACCTCGGTGCCTTCAAGGACTGGGCCGACAGCGGCGGCCCGGTCGACCGGAGCTAGGGCCGTTTCGGCGGATTTGAGACATTTTGGCCCCGAATCTCAGGCGTCTGAGACAGCTCCGATGCCGATGGCATAAGGCTTTCTGTCTCGAGTCTCACGGAACACTCCCACCCCCCTGGTGAGACAGCGTGAGACGCCTGAGACACGTGAGACGGCTGAGACGCCTAAACTGCAAATAGTTCGGCTACTCCAACGTCTCCAGGAGCCGCGTGCAGAGGTAGGTCCGCGGCACCAACGACGAGTAATAGATCTGCTCGTAGGCGGCATGTGCGCCCTTGCCGTCGGCGCCCAGCCCGTCGAGCGTCGGGATGCCCAGCGCGGCGGTGAAATTTCCGTCCGACCCGCCGCCGGTCAGCGGCACGTCCTTCAGCTCCTTGCCGATCTCGCGATAGATCGCCTGCGCCTTGCCGAGCAAATCAGTGATGCCCGCGTCCTTCTGGTAGGGCGGCCGGTTCATCTCGCCGGTGACTTCGAGCGTCACGTCCTTGCCGATCGGCTCCAGGTTCAGGAACCAGTGCGTCATCTCCTCGGCGAGCTGCTGGCTCGGCACGCGCAAATCGACCTCGATCTTGCACTCCGCCGGGACGACGTTGACGCCGGTGCCGCCCTGGATCAGGCCGACATTGCAGGTGATGCCGCGCGCATAGTCGGTCTTGGCCTCGATGCGCATGATCTGCTTCGCCATCTCGTGGATGGCGCTGCGGCCGTCCTCGTGGCGCACGCCGGCGTGGCTTGCCGCGCCCTTAACCGTCAGCGTGAAGCGGCCGACGCCCTTGCGCGAGGTCACGACCTTGTCGCCGTCGCGGCCGGGCTCCATGACCAGCGCATATTTGTGGCCGCGGGCGGCTTGCTCAATGCGGGCGCGCGAGGTCGGGCTGCCGACTTCTTCTTCCGGGATGAACAGGAAGGTGACGGGCAGTTTGGTCTTCTTGCCCTGGCGCACCAGGTGACGCAGCGCGTAGTAGGCGATGTAGCCGCCCGCCTTCATGTCGTAGATGCCGGGCCCGAAGATGCTGTCGCCCTCGCGGCGCACCTTGAGGTCCCGCTCGATCATGCCGATCGGATGGACGGTGTCGAGATGGGCGAGCACGAGGATGCCCTTGCCCTGGCTCTCGCTCCAGCTCTCCGGAGTCCTGCACTCCAGGATGTCGCCGAAGCCGTCGCGGCCCGGCGCGCGGTCGAGCTTCAGGCCGAGGTCGGTGAACTGCTTCTCGACGTGATCGACGACCTTGTTGACCGACTTGGCATCATGGCTGGGGCTTTCGATCGACACCCATTCGATGATGCCCGAAAGCACCTCGTCGGCATCGATCTTCGGTTCGTTCTTGCGCGGCTCGGCCATCAATGCGTACTCCAAAGAACCCCTCACGCTGAGGAGCGAACGAAGTGAGCGTCTCGAAGGGTGGGGTTTATTTTCTGTCGTGGGCTTCGGTCAGATCAAATCGGATCCCAGGTGAAATATTCCGGCGAGCGCTTGAGGTCGGTGAAGAAGGGCTTCATCGACGGCACCGCATGCTCGGCAATGGCTTCGAGCGTCCAGCCCTCGGAATTGTGCACCGAGCGCACCGGCCGATTGGCGTTGAACAGCATGATCTCGTTCATGCGCACGCCGAAGATCTGAGAGGTGATGCCGGCCTCGTGCGCGGCATCCGACAATAGGAACACCGCCATCGGCGCGACCTTGGCCGGCGTCATGCGCTTGGAGCGTTCGAGCCGCGCCTTCTGCGCCTCGGTGTCGGCCGGAATGGTGCCGATCATGCGCGTCCAGGCGAACGGCGAGATGCAGTTGGAGCGGACGTTGAACGCCGCCATGTCCAACGCGATCGAGCGCGACAGGCCGATGATGCCCATCTTGGCCGCCGAGTAGTTGGCTTGGCCGAAATTGCCGACCAGGCCCGAGGTCGAGGTGAAGTGCACGAAGGCGCCGGATTTCTGTTCCTTGAAGTAGTTGGCGGCGGCGCGGCTCACGTTGAACGAGCCGTTGAGATGCACGTCGATCACCATCTTCCAGTCCATGTGGCTCATGCGATGGAAGATGCGGTCGCGCAGGATGCCCGCATTGTTGATCACGCCGTCGATCTTGCCGAAATTCTCCACCGCGGCCTTGACCATGCGCTCGGCGCCGGCCGGATCGGCGACGCTGTCGCCGTTGGCCACCGCCTTGCCGCCCGCCGCCTTGATCTCGTCGACGACCTTCTGCGCCGGCGTGGTGCTGCCCCCGCCCTCGCCGTCGACTGCTCCTCCCAGATCGTTGACCACGACCGCGGCGCCTTCCCTGGCCGCCAGCAGCGCCATCTCGCGGCCGATGCCGCCGCCGGCGCCGGTCACCAGCACGACCTTGCCTTTGAGCTTGTCCGTCATGGGTGTTCCCCTCTTCGTGAATCTCCAATGGATGTACCTAGCTCGGCGCCCGGCGGGAAGCCTCAGCCGCGCCCTCGTCGCCGAAGTCGCCGCCCAGCGAACCGCCAAGCGGCATTTCTTCCTGCAGTCGCGTCATGCGCGGGTAGTAGTGCCGGAAGGCGTCGCGGATCTCGTCGAACGGGATGTCGGCGAACACGCCGCGATAGGCGAGGTATTCCATGTGCCGGCGACCGGCGAGGTCGAACGGGTGGTAGATCGAATCCGACTTTGCGTCCCAATCCAGCGGCTTCAGCCCGAACCTGGTCGTCAGCTCCTTGTTGAAGGCGGGCGTCGCCTTCACCCACCGTCCGTCGAGCCAGACCTCGGTGTAGCCGTGATAATAAAAGGTGTCGCTGCCCATCAGCTCGCTGAGCCGCCGGGTCGTCATGTGGTTGCGCACGTCCGCGTAACCCACGCGCGCAGCAATGCCGACGGCCCGACAGACCGCCGCCATCAGGCCCGCCTTGTTGACGCAGTAGCCATGACCGGCCGCGAGCGTGGTGCTGGCGCGATAGGCTTCGCGCTTCATCGGCGTGTTGTAGGGGTCGTAGCGCAGATCGTCGCGCACGGCGTAGTAGAGCCGCTGGGCGCGCTCGCGATCGCTGCCATCGCCCGCGATGCGCCTGGCATAAGCTACGATGGAAGGGTGATCGGAGTCGATCAGCGCGGCCGGCGCAAGATAGGACTGGAACGCCGCGTCATCGCGTACGATATCGTCCCGGGACGTCCTCAGGCTGTCGTAATCCATGTCGGGCGTTGTTTACTGCAAGGAGCGACAAAGTCCATGAGCCAGAGCGCGCAATTCACCAATGCGCATATGGTGCGCTTCGAACGCGAATTGACCGCCGACCCGGCGCGCGTGTGGCAGACGCTCACCGACACCAGGCGGCTGCCGGGCTGGTACGGCGAAGGGACGATCGAGCCACGCGTCGGCGGCAAGGTCGAGTTGATGGCCGGTCATATCAAGGGCGTGGTCACCCAATGGCTGCCGCCGCGCCGGCTCGCCTACACCTGGAATGTCCTCATGCCCGGCCAGTCCGTGTCGGACTATCCGGAGTCGTATCTCACGCTCGAGCTCGGCAAGGGCCGGCTGGTCCTCACCCACCTGCCCGTGCTCGAGCAATTCGTGAAGCTGAATGCCGTCGGCTGGCACACCTATCTCGACATGGTCGAAGCGGAGCTCGCGGGCGGCAAAGTCGACGACCGCGGCGTGTACATGAAGCGCAATGCGGAACGCTACGGCGTCGACCTGCCCGGACGGCCGTCGTAGAACGCAGCCCATGTCGCCACAAACGGGCAAGGCCGGCGCAACTCCAGCAGGCGGCGGCGTCATGGGGCACCGCGGCCTGATCCTGGCGGCCTGCATGATGGCGACCTTCATGGCGGCAGTGGAAAGCACCATCGTCGCCACGGCGATGCCGACCATCGTGGCCGAGCTCGGCGACTTCCATCTGTTCAGCTGGGTGTTCGCGGCCTACCTGCTCTTCCAGGCCGTCAGCATCCCGATCTACGGACGGCTGTCCGACCTGTTCGGCCGCAAGCGCGTGTTCTTCGCCGGCGCCGGGCTGTTCCTCGTCGGCTCGACGCTGTGCGGCTTTTCCAAGGGCATGCTGGGATTGATCGTGTTCCGCGCCCTGCAGGGCATGGGCGCCGGCGCCGTGCAGCCCGTCGCCTACGCGATCGTCGGCGACATCTACACGCCGACCGAGCGCGCCAAGGTGCAGGGCTTTCTGTCGAGCGTGTTCGGCTTCTCCGCCATCGTCGGCCCGACGCTCGGCGCCTACCTGGTGCAGCACGTGAGCTGGGCGGTGGTGTTCTGGATCAACCTGCCGATCGGCGCACTGGCGATGATCATGCTGGCGGCGTTCCTGCGCGAGCGGCCGCACGAGCAGGCCGCGCGCATCGACTATCTGGCCTCGTTCCTTCTGGCCGTCGGCGCCGGCGCCCTAATGACGGCGATGACCCAGGCGGCACGGCTGGAGACCTGGCAGCTCGCGGCCTGCGTCGCGGTCGGGCTTGCTGCGATGACGGCGCTGGTGCGGCACGAGCGGCAGGCGCCCGCGCCGATGCTGCCGCTGCGCTTCTGGACGAACAGGGTGATCGCCCTCGACAATTTCGGCAGCTTCGGCATCGGCATGGTGATGATGAGCGTCACCGGCTTCCTGCCGATCTACGTCCAGGGCGTGATGGGGCTCACCGCGGTTGCGAGCGGCGTGGTGCTGGGCGCGATGTCGATCAGCTGGGCGATGGCGAGCATCGGTTCGGGCCGGCTGATGATCCACACCAGCTATCGCACCAGCGCCATGCTGGGCGGCCTGCTGCTCGCCGTGGGCAGCGTCGTTCTCTATTTCATGTCGCCCGCCAGCGGTCCGGTGTGGGCGGCGTTCGGAGCGATGCTGGTCGGCCTGGGCATGGGCTCGTGCAACACCACCTATCTGGTGTCGGTGCAGGCCGCCGCCGTGCCGCGCGAACGTGGCGCCGCCACCGCCTCGAACATGTTCATGCGGCTGGTCGGTCAGTCGACGGCCGCCGCGCTGTTCGGCGCCCTGGTCAATGCCGGGATCGCGCGCCACGCCCCCGACGCCGGCGAAGTCGCGGCCCGCCTGATGGAGCCCGCGCTGCGCCAGCATATGGCCTCGGCCGAGATCGCCTCGCTGACCGAAGCGATGGCGACGACGCTCACCAACGTCAATCTCGTCGGCGCGCTGATCGGCCTCGGCGTGATGGTCCTCAATTCGCGCTTCCCGGCAGCACTCGGTCCGTCGACCGCCGCCGACAAGTACCCCTCCGCGGCGCGTTAGAGCGACGGCTCGGATTCTTCGGAAGATTTTACCAGGAAGTGCGCCGACGCCGAAGCGACCGGCTTGCCGCGGTCGTCCTGCCAGGCCTCGGCGAAGACGTTGACCATGCGCCTTCCCTGCTTGGTCACCTTGGCGGCGGCCACGACGTCGCGCGGCCCGGCCGAGCGCAGATAGTCGACGGTGATGTTGACGATCTTGGGCACCGTCTCGGCCTCGCTCTCCCACAGAAGATGGAAGATCGCCGTCATCTCGAGCAATGCGCCCAGGGTGCCGCCATGGATCGCCGGCAAGAAAGTGTTGCCGATCAGCGTCTCGCGGTAGCGCATGCGGGTCAGCAGCTCGCCGGTGCTGTTTTCCGGCGCGATGTTCATCCAGCGCGCATAGGGAATGGCCTCGGCGAGGCGGCTGACGTCGCCCGATTTGCGGGCGGCGGCCAGACGCTTCATCAGCTCGCCGCTCACTTGAGATGCTCCGTGACCGATTGCGCGCGCGTCAGCTTGCCCTTGGTGCCGAGCATGAAGGTGCCGGCCGCGGCGGCGACCGGGTCCTTGGGATCGCCCTGATGGGCGAAGGCGCGCGTGAAGGCCACCGAGCGGGTGATGCGGTAGCATTCGGCCTCGGCGATCACCGGCTGGCCGGGCGTCGCCGGCCGCGCGTAGTCGATGCGCAGGTCGAGCGTGGCGAACGGCTTGGGCTCGCGCAGCATGGTGGCGACCGCCATGCCGCAGCACGAGTCGAGCATCGTGGTCAGCGGCCCGCCGGCCAGCACGCGCGTGCGCGGATCGCCCACCAGCTCCTGCCGCCAGTCGAGCTGCATGGAGGCGAGGCCGCGCGCCACCGCCAGCACCTTCAGGCCCAGCGCCTTGTTGTGCGGGATGGTGTCGGAGAACAGCTTCTGGAAGAGCGCGACGCGTTCCTGCGGCGTGGTGAGCGGCTTGGCCATGGCGCGTTCTACAGCCCCATCTGCCGGGCCGCGAGGTCCTTCATGATCTCGACCGAGCCGCCGCCGATCGACATCACCTTGGTCTCGCGATAGATGCGCTCGACCTTGGCGCCGCGCAGATAGCCCGCGCCGCCGAAGATCTGCATCGCCTCGTTGGCGCAATATTCCATGGTCGAGGTCGCGAGGTTCTTCAGCATGCAGATCTCGGCGACCGGCTTCTCGCCCTGGCCGACGCGCCACGCCAGCAGCTCCAGCGTCGACTTCACGGCGTTGATGCGCATCGCCATGTCGACCAGCCGGTGCCGCACCACCTGGTTAGCGATCAAGGGCTTGCCGAAAGTGTGGCGCTCACGGGCGTAGGCGATCGCCTCGTCGAGGCAAACCTTGGCATAGCCGCAGGCGGCGGCCGACATGCCGAGCCGCTCCTGGTTGAAGTTCAGCATGATGCCGATGAAGCCCTTGTTCTCCTGGCCGATCAGGTTGTCGACCGGCACCTTCACGTCATCGAAGAAGAGCTGCGCCGTATCGGACGCCCACCATCCCATCTTCCTGAGCTTGGTGCGCTGGAAGCCCGGGCGGTCGCGCTCGATCAGCAGCAGCGACACGCCGCCGGCGCCCTGCCCGCCGGTGCGCACGGCGACGGTGAAATAGTCGGCGCGCACGCCCGACGTGATGAACATCTTGGAGCCGTTGACGACATATTGGTCGCCCTGGCGCCGCGCCGTCGTCTTGAGATTGGCGACGTCGGAACCGCCGGACGGCTCGGTGATGGCGAGCGCGCTGATCTTCTCGCCGGCCAGGATCTCGGGCAGCAGCTTGCGCTTCATCCATTCCGGCCCGAGCGCTGCGATCGGCGGCGCGCCGATGGTGTGGCTGTTCAGGCTGGCGTTGACGCCTCCGCTGCCGTGGCGCGCCAGCTCCTCCGCCTTGATGATGCCGAAGAAGGGATCGGTCGGGACGCCGCCATACTCCTCGGGGAAGCCGAGTTGCAGCAGTCCGGCTGCAGCGGCCTTCTTGTAGAGCTCGCGCGGGAATTCCTCGGCTTCGTCCCACTGGTCGACGAACGGCATGATCTCGCGCTCGACAAAGCGCCGTACCGTCTGCCGGAACGCGTCATGCTCGGCGGTATAGAACGGGCTGGGCGGCGACGGCAGGTCGAACAGGGAGCGAGCGGGTCCGGCGGTTGCCATTGAATTGTCTCCGGTATCGCGTTGACAGACCTGAACAGCCATTCATATTTGCGGAGCGAAAAGGCGGCTCAAGACCGCCTGTCGTTTACGGGATGGAAACGAGCGGGGGCGGAAGCTGAACGACTTCCTGCAATTGACGTTGAACGGGTTGGCGGTCGGCTGCATCTACGGCCTGGTCGCGCTGGGTTTCGTACTCATCTACAAGGCGACCGAACTCGTCAACTTCGCGCAGGGCGACCTGCTCACCCTCGGCGCCTTCGTCTGCTACATGGCGGTCGTCTGGTGGGGCCTCAACTACTGGCTCGCCTTCGCCATCGCCATCGTCGTGATCGCCGCCTTCGGCGCCCTGCTCGACGTCACCATCCTGCGCCGCGTCATCGGGCAGCCGCAGTTCGCCGTCGTCATGCTGACGATCGGCCTTGGCTCGATGTTCCGCACCTTCGCCAGCGTCACCTGGGGCTCGGAGATCTATACACTGCCGACGCCGTTCGGCGGCGTGTGGCGGCTCGGCGGCATCACGCTCAGCCACCAGTATCTCTCGATCATCGTCGGCACCTTCGTGCTGTGCGGGGCGCTCTACGCATTCTTCAACTTCACGCGCATCGGCGTCGCCATGCAGGCGACGTCGCAGAACCAGCTGGCCGCCTATTACATGGGCATCCCGGTGAAGCTGATCTTCTCGCTGATCTGGGCGATCTCGGCCGGCGTCGCCACCGCGGCCGGCGTGTTGCTGGCGCCGGTCACCCTGATCGACATCAACATGGGCCTCGCCGTCGCACTGAAGGCCTTCGCCGCGGCCGTCCTGGGCGGCTTCGGCTCGATCCCGGGCGCGCTGGTGGGCGGCATCATCATCGGCCTGATCGAGCTCTACTCGGGCGCCACCCTGCCGGAGGGTTTCAAGGACACCATGCCGTACATCGTGCTGCTGATCATGCTGGCGGTGCGGCCGCAGGGCCTGTTCGGCACGCCCGGCCGCAAGAAAGTGTAGGCGCGGCCGATGCGTTTCGTCTTCAAGACCTCGTACGACCAGGACATCCGGCTGTTTCGCGACAAGGTCGACATGGGCTGGTACGCGCTGCTGGCGATTCTCGTCGTCGCGCTGCCGTTCGTCGTGTCGACATACTACGCCGGCGAGATCGCCTGGGTGTTCATCTACGGCCTGTGTGGTGTCTCGCTGATGGTGCTGGTCGGCTATACCGGGCTGGTCTCGCTGGGGCATGCGGCATTCCTCGGCATCGGCGCCTATGCCCACGCCTATTTCCTGCAGCAGGGCCTGCCGTGGATTCCGTCGGTCGTGCTGGCGATCCTGATCACCACGGCGTGCGGCTTGATCGTCGGCCTGCCGGCGCTGCGCATGACCGGCATCTACCTCGCGATCGCCACGCTGGCCTTCTCGATCATCATCCAGGAAATCTTCAACCGCTGGGAGTCGGTGACGCACGGCTTCGCCGGCATGCCGGTCGCGCCGCCGGTGATCCTCGGCGTCTCCTTCGCCGACGAGCGCGAATTCTATTTCCTCTGCCTGTTCTTCCTGCTGGTCGCGCTGTGGCTGACGCGCAACCTGCTGCGCGCCCCGACCGGCCGCGCCTGGATCGCGATCCGCGACAGCGAGATCGCCGCGCAGTCGATGGGCGTGAACCTCGCGATCTACAAGTCGATGGCCTTCGCCTATTCGGCAGGGCTGATGGGCCTCGCCGGCGCGCTGTTCGCGCACAAGATCGCCTATCTCGCACCCGACATCTTCACCATCCTGCTGTCGATCCAGTTCCTGCTGCTGGTCATCGTGGGCGGCCTGGGCTCGCTGCACGGCGCGGTGTTCGGCGCGATCTTCGTGGCTCTGCTGCCGCCGGCCATCGCCATCCTGCGCGACGGCATCCCGGGCACGCTGTCGGACTGGTCGGCATCCACCGGTATCGGCCTGTTCCAGATCGTGGGCGACGCGCTCGGCAACTTCCTCAAGAAGCCCGGCGTCGAGGCCGGCATCTTCGGTCTGATCCTGGTGCTGGTGATCCTGCTCGAGCCGCTCGGCATCTACGGCCGCTGGCTCAAGGTCCGGCTCTTCTTCTCCACCTTCCCCATGTACAAGGCCGATTCGTTCCGGCGGCAGAAATCGTACATGCGATCGGAGCGCCTGCGGTGAGCCTGTTTTCCGCCGAGGACATCGCCATCAACTTCGGCGGCATCAAGGCCGTCGACGGGGTGACGTTCTCGGTCGAGAAAGGCGAGGTCTTCACCATCATCGGCCCCAACGGCGCCGGCAAGACCACGATCTTCAACCTGATGAGCCGCATCTACGACCCGACCGAAGGCCGTCTGGTGTTCGAGGGCCAGGACATCACGCGCGTGCCGGCGCATCGCATCGCCTCGCTCGGCATCGCCCGCACCTTCCAGAACATCGAGCTGTTCGAGCATGCGACCCTGTTGCAGAACCTCCTGCTGGCGCGGCATGCGCACAAGAAGTCGCATTTCTGGTCGGAGATCCTGTTCCTGCCGTCGACGCGGCGCATGGAGATCGAGCATCGCGAAGCGGTCGAGCGGGTGATCGACTTCCTCGACCTGCAGCAATATCGCGACAGCCTGATCGTCAACCTGCCCTACGGCGTGCGCAAGGTGACCGAGCTCGCCCGCGCGCTGTGCACCAACCCCAAGCTGCTGCTGCTCGACGAGCCCTCCTCCGGGCTCAATGTCGAGGAGACCGAGGACATGGCGTTCTGGATCCAGGACATCAAGAAGCTGCTGGGCATCACCGTGCTGATGGTCGAGCACGACATGACCCTCGTGTCCGCCGTGTCCGACAGAGTGCTGGCGCTCAACTACGGCCGGCCGATCGCGCTCGGCACGCCGGTCGAGGTGCAGAGCCATCCCGAAGTCATGCGCGCCTACCTGGGAGGCTGAGCGATGGCCGATCCCATCCTGAAGGTCAGCAACCTTGAGACCTATTACGGCCCCATCCTCGCCATCCGCGGCGTGAGCTTCGAGGTACCGGCGGGCGACATCGTCACCATCCTGGGCTCCAACGGCGCCGGCAAGACCACCGTGCTGAAGACGGTCTCGGGCGTCATGGATCCGCAGAAGGGCAGCGTGCTGTTCGAAGGCCGCGAGATCCAGCGCATGGACCCCGACAAGGTGATGCGGCTTGGCATCAGCCATGTGCCCGAGGGCCGCGAAGTCTTTCCGTTCCTCTCGGTGCGCGAGAATTTGCGGATGGGCGCCTTCACACGGCGAGATACCGACGAGGTGGCCAGGGACCTCGAGGCGGTGTTCGGCTACTTCCCGGTGCTCAAGGAGCGCGCCGAGCAGCGCGCCGGCTCGCTGTCGGGCGGCGAGCAGCAGATGCTGTCGATCAGCCGAGCGCTGATGGCGCGGCCCAAGGTGATGCTGCTCGACGAGCCCTCGCTCGGCCTGTCGCCCAAGCTGGTGCGGGACATCTTCGACATCATCGTGCGCATCAACCGCGAGCGCGGCGTCACCATCCTGCTGGTCGAGCAGAACGCCAACATGGCGCTGCAGGTCGGCGACTACGGCTACGTGCTCGAAGTCGGCCGCATCGTCATGGCCGACACGTGCGCGCGACTGGTGGAAAAAGAGGACATCAAGGAGTTCTATCTCGGCATCAAGCAGCAGGGTGCGCGCGGCCAACGGCGCTGGAAGAAGCGGAAGACCTGGAGATGACGACGATGAGGATCGAAGTCGAGGGTTGCGACACCATTCCCAAGCTGTTCTGGCACCAGGTGAAGGCGCGCGCCGGCCGCACCGCGTTCCGCGAGAAGCATCTCGGCATCTGGCGATCGACCAGCTGGACGGCGTATGGCGAGCGCGCGCGCTGGACCGGCATGGGGCTTGTGAAGCTCGGGTTGAACCGCGGTGATGTCGTCTCGATCCTGGCCGAGACCATCCCCGAATGGCTGTACGCCGACATGGGCACGATGGGCGCGGGCGGCGTCTCCAACGGCATCTACCCCACCGACTCGGCCAAGCAGGTGGAGTACATCCTGGGCGACAGCCGGTCGCGCTTCCTGTTCGTCGAGGACGAGGAGCAGCTCGACAAATTCCTGGAGGTGCGCGGCCGCTGCCCCGACGTCATCAAGGTCTTCGTGTTCGACATGGAGGGGCTGAGCGACTTCCGCGACAAGCAGGTCATGCCGTTCGACGAACTGGTGGAGCTCGGCCGCGTCCATGACGAGGCCAATCCCGGCCTGTGGGAGAGGCTCGTTGCGGAATCGAAGGCCGAGGACCTGGCGCTGCTGGTCTACACCTCGGGCACCACCGGGCCGCCCAAGGGCTCGATGCTGGCGCACCGCAACGTCATCTTCCAGCTGATCAACGCCGACGCCTTCATCCCGGTCGTGCCGGACGGCGAGCAGCTCGCTTTCCTGCCACTTTGCCACATCGCCGAGCGCACCTTCACGTCGTTCCTGCCGCTGCGCACGGGCGCCATCGCCAACTTCGCCGAGAGCGTCGAGACGGTGCCGGAGAACGTGCGCGAGGTGGCGCCGACCATCTTCTTCGCCGTGCCGCGCATCTGGGAGCGCTTCTATTCCGGCATCGCCATCCGCATGCGCGAGGCGACCTGGATCGGCCGCACCGCCTACCGATGGGCGCTCGGCATCGGCCTCACGGTCGCCGAAGCCGAGCTCGACGCCCGCCGGCCGTCGGCGCTGCTGCGCCTTGCCTATCGCATCGCCGACTTTCTGGTGCTCGACAACATCAAGCGAGCGCTGGGCCTGCACCGCATCCGGTATGCCGGCACCGGAGCGGCGCCGATTGCGCCCGACCTGATCAAGTGGTACCGCGCGCTCGGCATCGACATGCGCGAGCTCTACGGCCAGACCGAGAATTGCGGCCTGGCGACCGGCATGCCGGACAAGATCAAGCTCGGCACGGTGGGCATCGCAGCGCCCAACACCGAGGTGAAACTCTCGCCCGACGGCGAGATCCTGCTCAAGGGTCCGCACGTCTTCATGGGCTACCTCAACCAGCCGGAGAAGACGGCGGAGACGGTGCGCGACGGCTGGCTGCACACCGGCGACGTCGGCTTCATCGACAACGAGGGCTATCTCAAGATCACCGACCGCATGAAGGACATCATCATCACCGCGGGCGGCAAGAACATCACGCCGTCGGAAATCGAGAACCAGCTCAAGTTCTCGCCCTACATCTCCGATGCCGTGGTGATCGGCGACCGGCGCAAGTTCCTGTCATGCCTGGTGATGATCGACTACGACAACGTCGCGAAGTACGCCCAGGATGCCAACGTGCCGTTCACCGACTTCGCCTCGCTGTGCCGCGCCCGCGAGGTGATCGACCTGATCAATGCCGAGATCGAGAAGGTGAACGCCAACTTCGCGCGGGTCGAGACGATCAAGAAGTTCCGCCTGATCGAGCAGCAGCTCACCGCCGAGGACGAGGAGCTGACGCCGACCATGAAGCTCCGGCGCAAGCTGGTAAACGAGAAGTACAAGGCGATGATCGACGGAATGTATGTGGATGCAGCGTGACATCAATGATCTACGGGAGGAAGCAATGAGGCAATTGGCAAGAGTCACAGGGCTGTCGCTGGCCCTCGCCGCGGCCGCCGGCATCACGGCGGCGTCGGCGCAGCAACAGCGCGGCGTGACGGCGAACGAAGTCGTGTTCGGCATGCACACCGACCTGTCGGGCGTCGCGGCGACCTACGGCGTGTCGTCCTCGAACGGCGTCAAGATGCGTTTCGAGGAAGTCAATTCCGCGGGCGGCGTCGAAGGCCGCAAGCTGCGCGTCATCGTCGAGGATCAAGCCTACCAGGTGCCGAAGGCGGTGCAGGCCTGCAACAAGCTGATCAACCGCGACAAGGTGTTCGCCTTCGTGGCGCCGCTCGGCACGCCGATGAACAATGCCTGCTTCAAGGAGGAGCTGGCGGCCAACGTGCCGAACCTGTTCCCGCTGTCGTCGGCGCGCTCGATGTACGAGCCGTTCGACCGGCTGAAATTCATCGGCGGCGCGACCTACGTCGACCAGATCCGGGCCGGCATCAACTACCTGGTCACCAAGCAGGGCAAGAAGAACCTGTGCGTGATGTACCAGGACACCGATTTCGGCAAGGAGATCCTGGAAGGCGCCAAGGAGCAGGCCGAGAAGCTCAAGATCAAGATCGTCGAGACGGCGGCGCACAAGCCGACCGACCAGGACTTCACCGCCTCGCTCACCAAGCTCAAGTCGGCGGGCTGCGACCTCGTCGCCATGGGCACGATCGTGCGCGACACCATCGTGCCCTACACGGCGGCCCGCAAGATGGGCTGGAACGACGTCACCTTCCTAGGCTCC
>DASRFX010000073.1:0-86679 GCA_035651335.1 Reyranella sp.
GGTTCTCGACCCCGGGATGCTTCTGGTACCACTCCTCGAGCGGCTTGATGTCGACCGCCCGGATCTTCGTGTGACCGCGCTGCTGCAGCACCTTCACCAGATGACCGCCGATGAAACCGCCGCCACCGGTGACGACTACGAACTCGTTACTATTGTTCACGCTACTGAATCCCCGCTACGAAGTTGACCAATGACAGCGGGATGTCGAACAAGACCCCCGCGCCTGCCTTCTGACCGAACGCTCGAATCGCTGGGGAAGGATTCGACTTTCAACGCGCCACACCGATGTCACATCAATCATGCGCGGTGCGTGCATCGGTCGGTGCGCGGCGAGCGCTTCGGCGACTCGTCATCGCGCGAAGGAGCGAGGCGTCGACGACCAACGCGCCCTTTGCGCGCAGGGAGCCTGCATTGACTAAGCCGGCCGCAGGCCTCATATCAGCGCCACGAGCGCTCCAGCCCCTCCACAAGGGCCTTTGAGAGAGCACTCCCGGCAGCTCATCGGATGTGAGCTAAGTTACGGAAACTAAATGAGTTTTGAGAGTTTGGGGCTAAGCGCCCCGGTACTGCAGGCAGTTGCTGAAAAGGGCTATACGACGCCCACCCCGATCCAGGAAAAGGCCATCCCCATCGTCCTGATGGGCCGCGATGTCCTCGGATGCGCCCAGACGGGCACCGGCAAGACCGCCTCCTTCGTCCTCCCCATGATCGACATCCTGGCCGAGGGCCGCGCCAAGATGCGCATGCCGCGTTCGCTGATCCTGGAGCCGACGCGCGAGTTGGCCGCCCAGGTGGCCGAAAACTTCGAGATGTATGGCAAGAACAACAAGCTCAGCATGGCGCTGCTGATCGGCGGCGTGAGCTTCGAGGATCAGGAGCGCGCCCTCGAGAAGGGCGTCGACGTGCTGATCGCCACGCCCGGTCGTCTGCTCGATCATTTCGAGCGCGGCAAGGTGCTGCTGAACGACGTCAAGGTCCTGGTGATCGACGAAGCCGACCGCATGCTCGACATGGGTTTCATCCCCGACGTCGAACGCATCGTCGGCCTCCTGCCGCCGCTTCGGCAGACGCTGTTCTTCTCCGCCACCATGCCGCCCGAGATCAAGCGGCTGGCCGACCGCTTCCTCAGCAACCCGAAGGAAGTCACCGTTTCGCCGCCGGCGTCGGCCGGCACCAACATCGTGCAGGGCCTCGCCGTCGTGCCCGAGATGGACAAGCGCGAGGCGCTGCGCCGGCTGATCAAGAGCCAGGACGTCAAGAACGCGATCGTCTTCTGCAATCGCAAGAAGGACGTGGCGATCCTGCAGGGATCGCTCAAGAAGCACGGCTTCAACGCCGGCGCCCTGCATGGCGACATGAGCCAGCCCGCGCGCATGGAGACGCTGGAGCGCTTCAAGCAGGGCGAGATCCAGATTCTGGTGGCGTCGGACGTCGCCGCGCGCGGCCTCGACATCGTCGACATGAGCCATGTGTTCAATTTCGACGTGCCGTTCTCGCCCGAGGACTACGTCCATCGCATTGGCCGAACCGGCCGTGCCGGCAAGACCGGCCATTCCTTCACGCTCGCCTCGCCGTCGGACGGCCCGCTGATCGATGCGATCGAGAAGCTGATCGGCGTCGAAATCCCGAAGGTCGAGGTGCCCGGTCTCGAGACCGCCGCGTTCGACGCCTCCGAGGGCCGGCGACGCGGTCGCGGCCGCGGGCGGGGACGTCCCGCTTCGGACAAGCCCCGCGCGCATCGCGAGCCACGCGAGCACAAGGAGCCGCGGTCGCATCGGGCCAAGCCCGAGCAATCTGCGAAGGCCGAGCACCATGCCAAGCGCGACCATCATCGCAGCGAGAAGGCGCACCATGAGCGGCCCCATCGGGAGCCGCGCGAGCCTCGTGAACATCGCGAAGCCCGCAAGCCCGCGCCGCATCACGAGCCCAGGCGCCACGACAGTGGCGGTTCCTCACCGAAGGGCCTGGGGGATCACGTTCCGGCCTTCCTCGCGCGCCGCTAGGCTCTCGGCTAGACTGAGGCGATGCAGACCATCTTCGTCATGGTGAAGTGCGAGATGGGCGAGGCCTACAAGGTCGCCGACGAGGCTGTCGCCATCGAGCAGGTTTCGGAGGTCTATTCGACCTCCGGCCAGTACGATCTTCTCGTGAAGTGCTATCTCGACGACAAGGCCGACATCGGCCATTTCGTCACCGAGAAGATCCAGCGCCTCGCCGGCGTGAAGGACACCTTCACGCTCATCACCTTCAAGGCGTTTTCGTAGGGATCCCTCGCCGTGCGCGGTCCCTTGCTTAGTTGATCAGTCCGTAGAATTTCCCGGCGTTGGTGCAGGTGATCATCTTGGTCACCTCGGCCGGCACGTCGGCGAACTGTTCCTTGATATATTGCGTGGAGTGCGGCCACACGCCATCGCCGTGCGGGTAGTCGGAGCCCCACATCAGGCTCTCCGCGCCCATGTCGTCGATCAGCTTGGCGCCGATGCGATCGAACTGGAAGGTGGCCTTGCACTGGCGCCGCCAGTAGTCGGAAGGCTTCATCTTGAGGCCGAGGTCGGTGAAGCGGTCCTCCCACTCGAAATCCATGCGGTCGAGCGCGTAGGGAATCCAGCCGCAGCCGCTCTCTCCGAAGGCAATGCGCACGTGCGGATAGCGCTCCAGCACGTTGGCCGCGATCACGGCGGCCAGGATGTTGACCAGGTTCATCTGGAAGCTCGACACGACCGAGAAGAACACCGAGCGACCGACGCGGCCGCCGTGCTTTTCGATGGTGTTGGGCGGGATGGTCGGGAAGGTGTGGAAGTGCAGCGGCAGCTGCACGTCGTTGACCGCCTTCCACAGCGGCTCCCACATCGGGTGCCACATCGGCTCCATGTCCCACGAGCAGGAAAGCTCGAGACCCTTGATGCCCATCTTGGCGACGCGATAGATCTCCTTCACCGCCGCATCGATGTCGCCGTACGGCAGGCAGGCGAGCCCGATATGCCGGTCGGGATAGTGGCTGCAGAAATCCTTGAGCCAGTCATTGTAGATGCGCAGCATCTCGTTGGCGGCTTCCTTGTCGTTCAGCCGGCTCGCCGCGCCCAGGATGCCGTAGATCACCTCGGCGTCGACGCCGTCGCGATCCATGTCCTTGATGCGCAGATGAGGGTCGGAGACGCGGCGGATGTCCTTGGCGCCGTCCTCGTAGAGGCCGGTCTCGGCCATCACATCGACCCTGTGATGCTTGCCCTTCTGATACTTGCTGCCGGCCGGGCCGACGCCGTTCTTGAAGCCGAAGGTGGCACCGTTCTTGGCGACCCAGCGCGGCCCTTCGTCGGACGGCACCACATAGGGCATGCGATCTTTCAGCTCGCGGGGCGCCATCGACGTGAACAGGTCGGGCGGCATCCAGGGCAGATCGAGGTGGCAATCGGCCGAAATACGATTGTACTGCATGGCGTCGCTCCCGATTATTTGCAGGAATTGTGCGCGGCGATGGGCGGCCGGGGCAAGTCCCGGATTTCGACAGGAGGGCCGGAAATGAGGGGAAGTTGCCAGGGAAGCTGCTTGTGCGGGGCGGTGGCCTACGAGATCCAGCCTTACGACATGAAGATCGGACACTGCTCGTGCCGGACCTGCCGCAAGGCCCATGCCGCACCGTTTGCCGCCACGACGCGCGTGCCGCGCGACCATTTCAGCTTCCTCAAGGGCGAGGACAGGCTCACGTCGTTCGAATCATCGCCCGGCAAGCTGCGCCGTTTCTGTTCAGTGTGCGGCAGCCACGTGCTGGCCGAACGGCCGGCCGACCCGTGGGTCATCCTGCGCGTTGCCACGCTCGACGACGATCCCGGCGCGCGGCCGCTGATTCACATCTGGCGCAGCCACGAAGTGCCGTGGTGCGCCTCCGATGGCGCCGAAGGCGGCGACATCAAGGATTTTGCCGAATGGCCGCCCGGGCGCTAAGAACCGCGGCATGAGTTCCCAACCGGCTTCCCGTGTCGACGGTGGCGACTTCGACTACATCGTCGTGGGTGCGGGCTCGGCGGGCTGCGTCCTGGCCAACCGGCTGTCCGCCGACCGGTCCAAGCGCGTGCTGCTGCTCGAAGCCGGCGGCAAGGACAACTGGATCTGGTTCCATATCCCCGTGGGCTACCTCTACGCCATGGGCAATCCGCGCGCCGACTGGATGTTCCAGACCGAGCCGGAACCGGGACTGAACGGCCGCGCGCTCAACTATCCGCGCGGCAAGGTGATCGGCGGCTGCTCGGCGATCAACGGGATGATCTCCATGCGCGGCCAGGCGGGCGACTACGACCATTGGCGCCAGCTCGGACTCACCGGCTGGGGCTGGGACGACGTGCTGCCGGTCTTCAAGAAGCTCGACGGCCATTTCCTGGGCGACACCGAGCATCATGGCGGCTCGGGCGAATGGCTTGTCGAGCAGATGCGGGTGCGCTGGGACGTGCTCGACGCCGTGATCAAGGCGGCCAACGAGATGGGCATTCCGACGACCCAGGATTTCAACACCGGCGACAACAACGGGGTGGGTTATTTCCACGTCAACCAGAAGCGCGGCGTGCGCATGTCGACCGCGCGCGCCTTCCTCAAGCCCGTGCTCAATCGGCCGAACCTCAAGCTCGAAACCGGCGTGCATGTCGAGAAGCTCCTGTTCGAGGGCCGCACATGCGTGGGCGTCCGCTTCCGCCAGAACGGCCGCCTGGTCGAGGTGCGCGCGAAAGGCGAGGTCGTGCTGTCGGCGGGCGCCGTCAACTCACCGCATATCCTGCAGCTCTCGGGCGTCGGGCCGGCGGACTGGCTCGCCGAACACGGCATCCCCATCGTGCTCGACAAACCCGGTGTCGGCCGCAACCTGCAGGACCATCTTCAACAGCGCGCCATCTTCAAGGTGAGCGGCGTCGAGACCCTGAACGCGCGCTACCATAATCTCTTCAAGCGGGCGCTGATGGGGCTCGAGTATGCGCTGTTCCAATCGGGCCCGCTCACCATGGCGCCCTCGCAGCTCGGCATCTTCACCATGTCGTCGAACGAGCACGAGCGGCCCAACATCGAGTTCCACGTCCAGCCGCTGTCGCTCGACAAGTTCGGCGAGCCGCTGCACCGCTTTCCCGCGATCACCGTCAGCGCCTGCAATCTGCGGCCGACCTCGCGCGGCACGATCCGCCTGCGCTCGGCCGATCCCGCGGCCAAGCCGATGATCGCGCCCAACTACCTCTCGACGCCCGAGGATCGGCGGGTGGCGGCCGACGCCATCCGCGTTACGCGCAGGCTGATGAAGCAGCCGGCGATGCAGCCCTACCGGCCCGACGAGTTCCTGCCCGGCCCCACCGTGGGCGACGACGAGGCTTCGCTTGCCAAGGCGGCGGGCGACATCGGCACCACTATCTTCCACCCCATCGGCACGGCCAAGATGGGCCTGCCGAGCGATCCCATGGCAGTGGTCGACGGGCGGCTGCGCGTCATGGGGCTGGAACGGCTGCGCGTGGTCGACGCTTCGGTGATGCCCACCATCACCTCGGGGAACACCAACACACCCACTATCATGATCGCCGACAAGGCGGCGGCCATGATCCTGGCCGACGCGCGCTGACGCTCCGCTACGCGCGGGCGTTGAAGTTGAACTCGGCGCCCGAGCGGATGCCGGTGGGCCAGCGCGCCGTCACCGTCTTGAGCTTGGTGTAGAAGCGCACGCCCTCCATGCCGTAGATGCCGTGATCGCCGAAGATCGAGGCCTTCCAGCCGCCGAACGAGTGGTAGGCGACAGGGACGGGGATCGGCACGTTGATGCCGACCATGCCGATCTTGACGTTGGTGGCGAAGGCGCGGGCGGCGTCGCCGTCGCGCGTGAAGATCGCCGTGCCGTTGCCGTAGGCATGGTCGTTCACCAGCTTGATGGCGTCGTCGAAGGTCCTGCTGCGCACCACCGACAGGACGGGGCCAAAGATCTCGTCCTGGTAGATCTTCATGTTCGGCGTGACATTGTCGAACAGGCAGCCGCCCATGAAGTTGCCGTTCTCGTAGCCCTGCAGCTTGAGCCCGCGGCCGTCGACCACCAGCTTGGCGCCTTCCTTCACGCCCTGGTCGACATAGCCCATCACCTTGTCCCTGTGCTGGCGCGTGATCAGCGGCCCCATTTCCGACTGCGGATCGAGGCCGGGACCGACCTTGAGGCCCTGCACGCGGGGAACCAGCTTCTGGATCAGCTTGTCGGCGACGTCGCCCACCGTCACGGCGACGGAGATCGCCATGCAGCGCTCGCCGGCCGCGCCGTATGCCGCACCGATCAGCGCGTCGGTCGCCTGGTCGAGATCGGCGTCGGGCATCACCACCATGTGGTTCTTGGCGCCGCACAGCGCCTGCACGCGCTTATTCCGGGCGGTGCCCGCGTGATAGACGTATTCGCCGATCGCCGTCGAACCGACGAACGAGATCGCCGGCACGTCGGGATGGTCGAGCAGTGCGTCGACCGCGACCTTGTCGCCGTTCAGCACCTGGAAGATGCCGGCAGGCGCGCCGGCCTCCCGGTAGAGCTCGGCGAGCAACATCGGCGCCGACGGGTCCTTCTCCGACGGCTTCAGGATGAAGGCGTTGCCGGTAGCGACTGCCATGGCGCCCATCCAGCACGGGATCATGATCGGGAAGTTGAACGGCGTGATGCCCGCCACGACGCCGAGCGGCTGGCGGATCGACCAGGTGTCCATGTCGGTGGCGACCTGTTCGCTGAAGTCGCCGCGCATGTGGTGGCCGATCGAGCAGGCGAACTCGACGACTTCCAGTCCGCGGCCGACCTCGCCCTTGGCATCGTCGAAGGTCTTGCCGTGCTCGAGCGAAAGCAGCCGGGCGAGATCGTCGGTGCGCTTCTCGAGCAGATTCTTGAGGTTGAACATGACCTTCTGGCGGCGCAGCGGCGAGGTGTTGCCCCACGCGACCTGGGCCTTCTTGGCAAGCTGCACTGCCTGGTCGATCTCCTCGACCGAGGCGAAGGCGACCTTGGCCGTCACTTCGCCGGTAGCCGGATTGGTCACATCGCCCGACCGTCCGCTCTTGCCCGCGACAGGCTTGTTGTCGATAAAGTGCCCGATGCTCGCGACCATGTGCTCCTCCGATTTGACGGCGTTTTAGCACCCGCGTCCCATGGTGCCCAAGGTCTTCCTCGACTACACCCAGGCCGAACTCGACCAGGCCTACGACCAGCTCGTGTGGGCGCCGCATCGCGACGCCATCCAGGCCGAGATCCGCAAGACGTGCGAGGCGGTGCGCCGGGCCCATCCGCCGCGCACCGAGCGTTACGGCAAGTCCGATATGCAGGTGCTCGACGTCTATGCGCCGCCGACTGCCTCCGGAGCGCCGGTGCTCGTCTACCTCCATGGCGGAGCCTGGCTGCGCGGTTCGCGGCTCGACGTCGCCTATCCCGCGCCGGCACTGATCGGCCGCGGCGCGGCGCTGGTCGTGCCCGACTTCAATAATGTGAGCGAAGTCGGCCTGCCGGCGATGATCGAGCAGTGCCGCCAGGCGGTGGCCTGGACGGTGCGCAACGCCGCCTCCTTCGGCGGCGATCCCGAGCACGTCTATCTTGCCGGCCACTCGTCGGGATCGCATCTTGCGAGCTGCGTGCTGCTCGGTGACCATTCGGTGAAAGGCGCGCTCTTGATCAGCGGCATGTACGACTTGCATGCGCCGATGCTGTCGGCGCGCGCCAAGTACGTGAAGCTCACGCCGGAGGAGCTCGACGCGGCGAGCGCCATGCGCCATCTCGGCCGCATCCGCTGTCCGGTCGCCGTCGCGTGGTCGGTGGGCGACAGTCCGGAGTTCCGGCGACAGGGACGGGTGCTGGCGGCCGCCCTGGAAGGGATGGGACGACTGGCCGGCCAGGCGGAGATCTTCTCGGCCAATCATTTCGAGCAGCCGCGCGGGCTCGAGAAGCCCGACAGCGACCTCAGCCGCCTGCTCTACGCGGTGATGCGTATCTAGGCTACCAGTTGCCGCCGACGGCCTGCTTCACCGTGTCGAAGATCAGCCGATTGCCGGCTTCGGTGAAGTGAACGTCGCCGGCAATGTAGTATTTCTCCAGAGTCTTCTCGGCCGTGTCCTCGAAGAATGGTGCGAAGCCGTCGACGAAGCGCACGCCGAACTGTTCGGCCCAGCTGCGCCAATAGGTAACCTGGATGCTGTTCTTGTCGTGCGCGACGACGTTGTCGGGCCAGGGATAGACGATCAGGGTCAGCTGGCAGTCCCATTGCTTGCAAAGCTCGACCACCTTCTCGAGGTTGGCGGCGGCAATGGCCAGGCCGCGCTTGCCCCACTTGTTCATCAGGTCCGGGTCGACGGTCCAGCGCGCGCGGTCGCGGCCCAGCGATTCCTTGTAGCTGAACGACGACGTCAGCCAGAGGTCGTAGGCGAAGCGGATCGAGGTGAAGTTGTTGAGCAGGAACTGGCCGAGATCGAAAGGCGTTCCCTTGACGAAGGGCTTGTAATGGACCGGCGTCTTGCCGACCGTCCCGTCGGCGCGCACCTGGTAGACGTTGGCGTCGTCGTCGATGTCGGAGAGGTCGAGGAAGAGATAGATCGACTTGGGCGTGAGGCCGAGCTTGTCGGCCGCCGCCTTGAGCTTGAGGTGATAGATCGCCGGGCTGTAGGAGGCGACGCCGAGGTTCCAGGCGGCCTTGCCCTGCTTGGCCGCGTCGCAGGCGATCAGGCCGGGGAAGCTCTTCTCGAAGGTCGAGCCCATCGCCTCCACGAACGAATCGCCGATGACGAAGACCGCGGGCTTGCCCTTGTCGGCATCGCTGCCGGCGCAAGCCCCGGTGCGGAAGCCGTATCTGTCGGTCTTCCAACTGTAGACGATGCGGCCCCACGCCCGCTCGGTGTTCTTGTTGGCGATCAGGTCGTGATCGTAGATCGGGCTGTCGATGTAGGTGCTCCAGTTCTCCGCCTCGGCCTTCGATACGGTCTGGCGCAGGTTGGCGAACAGAGTATTGGTGAGGGCGTAGTCTAGTCCCAGGGTGATTGCCAGGATCAGCAGGACCTGGCCTCCACGGCGCCCGACGCGCAGCAGCAGCAACTTCCTCATTCCGCCGCGTTATATCAAAATCCTGTGTGGGCCTGCCTGCCGCCTAATGTCCCGCGTGTCCCACGCCCTCGCGCACGGCGTCGAGAGGCGCATCGATCGTGCAGACCACGCCTTCGGGCCGATAGCTTATCCGCACATCACCCCGCAGTTCGCTCGCCAGCCCGAACTCGATCATGCGCGATCCGAAGCCCTTGGTGGCCGGCGGAACGACCGGCGGGCCGCCATCCTCCTGCCAGCGCAGACGGAAACGGCCGTCGCCCGTGGTCCAGTGCACCGAGACCCGACCGGATTCGCTGGACAGCGCACCGTACTTGATGGCGTTGGTCGCGAGCTCATGCAGCGCCATTGACACCGAGACCGCGCTCTTGGGCCGCAGCTGGAGATCGTCGCCCTCGTAATGGATGCGGCCGCGCTCGCCGCCGCGATGCGTGTCCAGGGTCGTGCGCACGATATCGCGCAGGCCGGCGCTGCCCCAATTGCGCTCGATCAACAGGCCATGCACCGCACTGAGCGTCGCTAGGCGCTTTTCGAAGTCGGTCCGGGCGCCCGCGTCGGCGCCCTTGAAGGTGAGGGCCGCGATCGACTGCACGATGGCAAGCGTGTTCCTCAGGCGATGGTTGAGCTCGCTCAGCACCAGCTTGAGGTGCTCCTCGTAGCGGTGCCGCTCGGTGACGTCGGCCGCGGCGCACACCGCTCCCTGCACCTCGCCGGTCGGGCCGCGCAGCGGTGCGGCGCGAAACAGCATGATGCGGCGCTCGTTGTCGCCGTCGAACACGATCTGCAGGATTTCGTCCTTGACGTCTTCGCCGCGCGCCGCGCGGTGCAGCGGCCGGTCGTTGGGCGCCACCTCGACATCTCCGCGGTAAACGCGAAAGCCGCGTGAAGCGCTCAGCGTCTGGCTGAGGTCGGCCTCGCGCGGCAGGCGCAGCAACTCGGTGGCGCGCCGGTTGCCGATGACGCGGCGCAAGTCGCGATCGTAAGTAAACCAGACCGCCGTCGGGATGGTCTCGAGCACGGCCTCGAGCTCGAGCGTGCGGCTGCGCAGCGCCGCCTCGGCTTGGTCGCGACGCTCCTCGGCGCGACGGCGGTCGGTGACATCGCGGAAGGTGACGCCGAGACCATTGCCCAGGGGGAACATGCAATAGGAGACGATGCGCCCTTCGACCATCGATTGCGCTTCGCCCTTCATCGGTTTGCGGGCGGCCATTGCTTCGCGAAGGATCTTGCCCCGCTCATGGCTCGCGTCGGCGGCGAAGATGTCCCACAGCCGCTTGCCGATCATGTCGCGTGCGGCGCGGCCAAAATGGCGCTCGGCGTCGGCGTTGTAGAAGATGAAGCGCCATTCGGCATCGACGGCGTAGAATGGCTGGCCTATTCCGTCGATGATCTCGTTCAACAGCGCCTTGGAGTCGAGCTCGGGCACGCCGCACCTTAGCGATGCGCAATCGTGGCCGGCAATGCCCTTGTTCGTCCGATTGCTGACATTGGCCCAGATACTGCCGGCGACGCACGGAATCAGTAGAGCGAGCCGTCCTTGCGGCTGAACACAGGCCTGCCGTCGGCGTTCAAACGCAGATGCAGATCGATGTCCGGGTAGGTGACCTCCTCGGGCAGCGTGCGGTCCCCGACCACCAATAGATAGACGTCGCGGTCGCTCTTGTTGACGAAACGATGGGCATTGCCGCAGCCGGCCGCGAAACCCGCGCACATGCCGGGCTTCAGGGTCTGGCTGCCCTCGTTGGTCTCCAGCACGACCTCGCCTTCGACCACCCAGATGAATTCATCCTGGCGGGCATGGGTATGACGCGCTGATGACTGCGCTCCAGGTTCGATGCGCGTCAGGTTCACGCCGAAGTTCCTCAGTCCGACATGATCGCCCAGCCGCCGGTTCCAGCGCTGGCTATTGGCGGGCTTGAAGGCAGCAGGATAGGTCGTGAAGTTGCTCTCAATGACATCCTTGGGATCGAAGGCGGGCGGACGGGGCTTGGGCATGCCCGCGAGCCTAGTCCGAAATGCCGCCCGCGGCGGACGAAACCTCCTCATGCGCGGGCAAAGCTCTGTTAGCCGATGACCGTCTTCTCCTCAACCACCCAACTCTTGATCTGGCCGATGAACCGGGCGCCGTCGGCATGCAGGGCCTTCATCTCGGGCGTTTGCGCGGCCCCGGCGAGCGCCGCCTCGTCGTCGAACCACAGCTCGGCGATGCCGTCGACCTCGACCATGGCGGTTTCGATGTCGGCCCGCGTTCGCTCGCCCTTGATGTGGTTTTGCACGTAGCGGCGCAATCCGGGCACCGCGTGCGCGAGCGGTGCATGGATCTCGACCCAGTGCTTCATGAACTGCTCGTGCGTCCAGCCGCGCTTGCGCGTCAGCAAGCCAATCGTCTTGATCATGGGCGGCGTCTCCTCTTCGTCGTAATATTGGAGCATGCATCGCTTGCTGACGATCCTGCTTCTCGTGCTCGGCACAGCCAATGCTGCAGCCCAGACGGTGCATTTTCCAAGTATCACGGTGGGCAATGCGACAGCCGGCCCGGAGCTCACTGGCTGGCTTTACCGCCCGCCGGGCGCGGGTGCCTTCCCGGCAATCGTGCTCGCGCATACCTGTGGCGGCGTGAGCGAGCACACCAACGCGTGGGGCAAGCTGCTCTCGGGCTGGGGCTACGTCGTGCTGGCCCCTGACAGCTTCAGACCGCGCGGCGTCAGCCAGGTCTGCGCCAACGGCATGACGGTGAGCGGCAACGCCCGGGTTGCCGACGTTGCCGGTGCGCTCGATTTTCTCAACAGCCAGCCGTTCGTGCGCAAGGGCGACGTCGGACTGATCGGCCACAGCCACGGCGGCTGGACGACCATGCGGGCCGTACAGCGGAGCTTTGGCCTTGCCAGTCGCGGGCTGAATGCGGCAGTCGCCTACTATCCCTCATGCAACGCGGCATTCGATCGCGACGTCGCCGTACCGCTCCTGATCCTGATCGGCGACAGAGACGATTGGACTTCATCCGAGCAGTGCCGCGCGCTGCAGCGTGCCGGTTTTGCGCGGCCGGAACTGGTCGATGCCGTCTACTATCCCAAAGCCTATCACAGCTTCGACAGCAACGTGCCGGATCGCACTTATCTCGGGCATCATCTCGGCTATGACCCGATCGCGGCGGCCGATGCCGAGGTGCGTACGAGGGCGTTCTTCGGAAAGTACCTCCGTTAGCGCGCCAAGCCCATCTGCCGGCAGAGCAGGACCAGAGTCTCGTAGATCACATGCGCACACAGGTGCGCAGCCATGCCGTTCACGTCCTGCGGCGGGCTCACCGTGTTGACATCGACCGCGACGATATTGAGATCGGTCAGGCAGCGCAGCAGGTCGATGCCCTCGCGCGCGCTGAGGCCGCCCCACGAGGGCGTGCAGACTCCGGGCGCGCAGGACGGGTCGAACACATCCATGTCGAAGCAGAGATACACCGGCCGCTTGCCGACCTTGTCGCGGAACTCGGCTATGCGTTGCGCGAAGCCGCCGCGCACCAGTTCGTCGAGCGAGACGACCTTGTAGCCGAGGCTCAGCGCACGTGGCACGACGCCCTGCGAGTAGGTCGTGCTTCGGATGCCGACGTGCCAGGAGAATTTCGGATCGACCAGGCCTTCCTCGGCGACGTGAGTGAACTGGGTCGCGGAGTTGTACTTCTCCGCCTCGCTGTAGGGATAGGAATCGGTGTGCGAGTCGATGTGCAGCGCCGCCATCTTCTTGTGCTTCTTGCCGACCGCCCGCGCCACCGGAACCGTCACCGAGCCGTCGCCGCCGATGGTGATCGGGATCGCGCCTGCCTGCACGATGCGGTCGACCGCCTGTTCGGTGCGTTCGAAGGCATCGACGATCTTGCCGGGCGTCAGCCTGACGTTGCCGCAATCGACCAACCCGAGTGCCGACACCGGATCGAAATCGGCGTGGGTCGGATTGAAGCGCCGCATCAGCGCCGATTGCTGGCGCACGGAATCAGGCCCGCCGCGCGCGCCGATACGCATGTTGGTGCCGCAGTCGAAGGGAATGCCGAGGATGGCGGCCTTGTTGTGCGGGCCGGGCCGGCCGCATGGCGCGCCCATGAACGTCATCGGCGAGGTGAAGAGATCGGTGTCGCTCAATCGGTCCATGTCAGGGTCCCGCGGAGAGGAAGTCGAAGGCGGCGAGGGTGTGGATCTTGGCGACGGCGCGCAACTCGTCGACCAGGACATATTCGTCGGCGCCGCCCATGTTGAACGGCGTCAGGCCCAGCACGACGGTCGGCACGCCGTTCGGGCGATACCAGCGCGAGTCCGAGCCGCCCACCCGCATATTGATCGCGACATCGGTCCCCAGGACTTCTGCGGCGGCCTTGGCCGTGCGCGTCACGATCTCGTGGTCCGGTGGCGTGTAGGAGGGCTCGAAGCGACGGGTCGCGCGCCACTTCACGCCTTCGAGCGGCGCCAGCCAGGCGTCGAGTTGAGCCGCGAGCTTTTCGGTCGTGATGCCGACCGGCAGGCGGATGTCGGCGCGAGCGATGGCGTGCGTCGGCACGAGGTTGGGCGACGTGCCGCCCTCGATGGTGCCGATGTTCACGGTCACGCGCTTCAGCGTTTCCGATTCGCCCGCGCCGGACAGCGCCTCGGAGATGGGCCTCGCCTTGTCGATCGCTTCGACGACATCGGGCGGCGCGAAGAAGGGCACCTGCTCCAGCGCCTTCAGCCGATGCAAAGCCATCGTCAGCCGATCGATGGCGTTGACGCCGCGATGCACGTGGGCGCCGTGCGCGGGCGAGCCGGTCGCCTCGACCTCGACCCACATCAGGCCTTTCTCGCCGAAGCGAACGACCTTGGGTGAGCCCACATCGCCGCAGATGTTGGCGTCGCCTTTGGCGTGCGGCACGTGGTTCATCATCCAGCCGGTCCCGAGCGAGCCCATATTCTCCTCGTCGCCGGCGAACGTGAGCACTATTTCGCCCGCCCAGGCGTCGCGATACTCGGCCAGCAGGCGGGCGGCGAGCAGCGAACAGGCGAGCCCGCCCTTCATGTCGCAAACGCCACGGCCGTAGAGCTTGCCGTCCCTCAGCACGCCGCCGAGCGGCGGCACGGACCACGGCAGGTTCTCGAGCACGGGAAACGTGTCGAGGTGGCCGTTGAAGATCAGCCGTCGGCCGGGCCGGCTGGCCTTGAGGCGGCCGATCAGGCTCACGATGCGCGGTTCGGGCTCGATGCGTTCGACCTCGATGCCCGGGATCTGGCGAAGCAAGGTCTCGGCGACCTTGGCGATTTCATGCGTGTCGCTCGGCGGGTTGGGCGAGGCGACCGCAACCAGCGCCTGCGTCGTGGCGATCAGCCGCTCGAACGAGGCGTCGACCTTGTCGGCCAGCTGCTTTCGGATGTCGGCCATCAGCGATTCCTGAGGCGGGCTTCCCAGACACGGATGCCCATCGCCAGCGGCCAGCAGATCACGAAATAGACGACGGCGATGAAGGTGAAGATCTCGAGGGGCCGGAACGTGCTGGCCGAGAGCTCCATGCCGCGCCGCGTGATCTCGCTCACCGAGATCACCGCCCCCAGCGACGAGAACTTGATCAGCTGCACGAAGTTGGAGGCGAGCGGTGGCAGGGTCATGCGGATCGCCTGCGGCAGCACGATTCGGGTGAAGTTCTGCAGCGGCGAGAGGCCGAGCACCTGGGCCGCCTCGCTGTGGCCCTTGGGCACGCTCTGGATGCCGGCGCGGTAGACCTCGGAGATGAACGAGCCCTGGTAGATCGAGAGCCCGATGATCAGCGCCACCAACGCCTCGATGCGCACGCCGAATACGATCGGCAGCACGTAATAGACCCAGAGCAACTGCACCAGGATCGGCGTGTTGCGGATGATCTCGCCGAAGCTCACGCCCAGCCAGCGGGCGGGCGGGAACTTCGACATGTCGAGCAATGCAATGACGAGGCCCGCGACCATCGCCAGCACGAGCGTGATCGCCGAGATGACGACGGTCATCTGCAGCCCCGACATCAAAAAGTCGAAGCTGCCGCTGACCACGTCCCAGCGGAACTGGTACTTGAACATGGCGTCGACCGTTACGGCGCCACGATCGGACCGAGCTTGTTCTTTTCCGCGTACTTCTTCAGTCGTCCGTCGAGCTTGATGGTGTCGACGAAAAGGTTGACGTAGTTCAGCCAGATCTGGTCGCCTTGCGGCACGACATAGGCGTAGGGCGTGACGGCGAGCTTCTCCTTGGGCGTGACGTAGGCCGCCCAGTCGAACTCGTCGGTCACCTTGATGGCGGTCGGGAAGTCGGTCATGTCGACGTCGACGCGACCGGCGACCAGCTCGGCTTCGCGCGTGTTGGGCGGCGCGATCGAGATCACTTCGGCGTTCTTGAGGTAGTCCTTCATGAACGGTTCGATGTAGCTGCCGAGCGACACCGCGACCTTGATCCCCTTCTGGTCGATGTCCTCCCACTTCTTGATCTTCCCGTCCTTGCGCACCACCGCATAGATGTTGGTGATCAGGTAGGGGTGGGAGAACTCGACCGCCTGTGCGCGCTTCAAGGTCGCGCCGACGCCGAACATGCCGATTTCGCACTTGTTGGCCTGCAGGTCGGCGATGAAGGAGCCGAAGCTGGTTTCGACGATCTCGAGCTTGGCGTCGAGTTCCTTGGCCAGCTCCTTGGACAGGTCGGCGTCGATGCCCTCGATCACGCCGGTCTTGGGATTGCGATAGGAGATCGCATAGTAGAGCGGGAACTGACAGACCCTGAGCCGATGGCTCTTGGTGATTTCGAACAGCCGCGACTGTGTCTGTTGCGCTGCGGCCGGCAGGCTGACCGCCGTCATCGCCGCCATTGCGGCTATTCCCAGCAACACCTTCGCACCCATGTTCTCCTCCCTGATTGTTTAGTCTTCGAATTGTTGCAGAAAGCGCCGGGCGCGTTCTGTTTTCGGCGAATCGAAAAATGCCGACCCCGGCGCCTCCTCGACGATCTCGCCGCGATCCATGAACACGGTACGCGTGCCGACATGGCGCGCAAAGCCCATTTCATGGGTCACCACCAGCATGGTCATGCCTTCGCCGGCGAGCTGGCGCATCACCAGCAGCACCTCGCGGCGCAGCTCGGGGTCGAGTGCACTGGTTGCCTCGTCGAACAGTAGCACCTTGGGCGACATGGCAAGCGCGCGTGCGATCGCCACGCGCTGCTGCTGGCCGCCCGACAGCTTGGCCGGGTAGGCATCGCGCTTGTCGGCCAGATCGACCTTGGCCAGCAGCGCCTCGGCCAGCGCCACCGCATCGGTGTATGCCAGGCCCTTCACCCGTATCGGCGCCTCGATCAGGTTCTGCAGGACGGACATGTGCGGCCACAGATTGAAGTGCTGGAACACCATGCCGATGTCGGACCGCACCGCGCGCGCTGCCGCCTTCACCTTGCTGTCGGGCGCCGGCGTGGAGATCTCCGTGCCGTTCATGACGATACGGCCTTCGCTCGGTGTCTCGAGCAAGGCGATGCAGCGCAGCAGCGTGGTCTTGCCCGAGCCGCTGGGGCCTACGATGCAGACGACGTCGCGCTCCATCACCGGCAGCGAAACGTGCGTGAGGACCTGATTGTCGCCGAAGCGTTTCGATAATCGGTCCGCGACGATGATCGGCGCGCCGGCCATTCATGCTCCCCAAAACCCGAGGTTACGCAAACTGTGCGGAGGGAGGCAATTCCCATGCTAGAAAATTCATATGAACGTGAAAATGGATACGGCTCTCGCCCAGCGCATCACCGCCGACGATGGCCTATGGCGCGACTTCAACGATATCTGCAATACGGGCGGCAGGCTTGCCGGCACGCCGAGTGAGAAGAAGGCGTTCGCTCTGCTGCGCGAGCGCGTGCAGGCAGTGTCGCCTGCCAACACTGGCCGATCGATTCCCGTTCCCTATGGCGGTTGGCGCGCACGGCAAGTGAGCCTCAAGACATCGAATGGCACTGCGCTTGCCTGCCATCCCTTGGTGCGCACTGTGGGCACGGCGCCATCGGGGCTCACCGCCGAAGTGATCGATCTGGGCCGCGGCACGCCTGAGGAATTCGAGGCGCATGCCGGCGAGATCAAGGGCCGCATTGTGCTGGTGCGGCACGAACTGATGTTCGCCGCGGGCACCATTCATCGTCGTCGCAAGTACGATGCGGCGCGCGCGGCCGGAGCGGTGGGATTTCTGATCGCGGGGCCAGTTCCGGGACAGGTGGTGACCGGTTCGTCTGGCCGCATGGGCGACAAGGGCATACCGGCGCTCGGCATTTCGCCCGAGGGCGCTGCCGCACTCGCGCGCACGGCGGCCGGCTGGGCGAGCGCCACGATGACCATCGCCACCGAGGAAGCGCCGGCCGAGACCGAGACATTGATGTATGAATTCCCGGGAAAGACGGACGAGTGGGTGGTGCTGAGCGCGCATGTCGACGGCCACGACCTGGCCGAAAGCGCGATGGACAACGGCACCGGCCTCGCGGCCGTGCTTGCCGTGACACGGGCGCTGTCATCGGCCGTGGCGGGCTGGCGGCGCGGTCTACGCGTCATGTTCTTCAGCGTCGAGGAATGGGCGCTCACCGGCTCGGCGCAGTATGTGCAGGCGCTCAGCAAAGCCGACCGCGACAGGATCGCGATCAATATCAACCTCGATTCGGTAGCCGGCAGCCCCGATCTGGCGGCGCTCACTAGCGGCTTCGCCGGAGTCGAGCCATTCCTGCTCGGCGTCGCCCAGTCGAACGGCATCGGCCTGCGTACCGTGCGGCCGCTGATGACGAACTCCGATCACGCCAATTTCGCGCTCGCCGGCATTCCGGCAATCCGCCTGGTGGCGGGCTTCGACGATCCGGCGGCCGAGCTGCGCGTCGTGCTGACACCCGGCGATACCCGCGACCGGATCGACCAGAAGGATCTGCGTCGCGCGACTTTGCTCACGGCGGCACTGGTAGCCGCCGCCTGCAACGCCGATCCGGCCGAAGCAGCGCGCTGGCGGATTAAGTAACGCTTCTCAAGAAATCGAGCAGCAGGAGGCTCACTTCGTCGGCGCGCTCCTGCTGCACCCAATGGCCGGCCCCTTCGACCAGGTGCACATGCCTCATGTTGGTGCAGGCCTGCTTCTGCATGCGCTGCAACGCTCCAGGCGATTGGTAGATGCCCCAATCGCTCGCGCCGGCGATGAAAGCCGAAGGCTGGTCGACCGTGCGACCGCTGAACAACTCGAGCTCGGCGTCGAAGCGGCCCGAGGTGCGCACACGGTACCATTGCAGTCCGCCCTGGAAGCCTGTGCGCTCGTATTCGTCGCTGTAGACCTTCAGTTCGGGCTCGGTCAGCCACTTGTTGGCGGCGATCTCGGCCGGTGAGGGCATTTCCCTGGCGACCGCTTCGGCCATACCATCCCCCAGATCCATGATGTAGTAGGTCGGCATCTTGGCCAGCTCTTCTGCGGTCCAGCCGGCGAGTTCGAAAGGCTTGTTGGCTTTCCAGTCGGCGCTCTTGTAGTGATAGTAGGCGCGCAGGAAATCGTGCACGCCCTGCCTCGCGCGCCACATGTTCTGGTTGGCCGGCCGCGTCGAGTAGTACCACTGGTAATGCTTACGCGGCCGCGGCAGGGCGGCTAGCGCGGCATGGATATCGGGCGTTGTTGGTGCGGGCTTGCGAAGCGGCGGCGGTCCGGTGAAGGGCGCGCTCATCAGCACCATCGACTTGAAGATGTCGGGCCGCATCAGCGCCGCATAGCCCGCGACCGAGGCGCCGAAATCATGACCGACGATCGCCTTGACGTCGCGATGGCCCATCGCATCGACCACGCCGAGCGCGTCGCGCGCCAGATTGGTGAAACGGTAGGGGGCGAGATCGCCCTCGTATTCGGGATCCCAACCCGCCGTGCGTCCATAACCGCGCTGGTCGGGAGCGAAGGCATGGTACCCCGCGGCGGCAAGGGCCGGCAGCACCTTGCGCCAGCTGTAGGCAAGTTCGGGAAAGCCATGCAGCAGCAGGACGGCCGGCCGGCCCGGCGTCTCGAAGCCCGCTTCGAGGACGTGGATGTCGAGGCCGTTGATGCCGGACAGGATGCGGGCGCGCACGCCTGGCGGAAGGACGGAGGAAGGCAGCGGATCCATCGCTGCTTCATTCCACAAAAGAAACCGGCCGGGCAACGGGCCCGACCGGCTGGCTGTCTCTCGCCGGAGTTATGCCATTACGGCGAGAAATATGGATTGGGATGGATCACGTAGCCGTACTGGTCGACCACGTTGCCGTCCCGATCGTAGCGCGTGCCGTACTCGTCCATCCGCACCACGCGGTGGGGGGCGTCGGGCGCGTACTGGATGGCGTAGCCGCGGCCGGCATGGCGGTCGATCTCGACGTTCAAGCACCGGCGATAGCCCATGGTCTCGGGTCTGGCGCCCATCGACAGGCAGTCGTCGCGCGCAGCCATCACGGCCCGCGCCTCGCTGTAGGCGAGCTCGGGCGCGCCTTGGTCGAATGCGGCGCCGGTGCGGCTCACGCATACGTCGTAGGAATCTGTATGGGGGCGCACGCCATAATCGAGGCAGGTGCGCTCGGCATTCGCCAAGGCGTCGCCCGACTGCGCGGTCGCAGCCGACAGCGGCGCGCCGGCGGCAACGAGACCGCCCGCGGCGACGGCAAGCAAGGTTCCTCTGGTCATGCAATCCTCCTGTGCAACGGAAGCCCGAGGGTGTCCGGACCAGAAGAACGCGCGCCTGCCAGGGCAGTTGCCCGCGTTTGGGGCAACAATGGGGCGGTTTCGAACTGCCACATATTCAACCAGAAGGTTGAATTGTACTGACGTGCAGCCTATTTTCAACCGTATGGTTGAACAACTGGATCGCGTGTTCGCCGCCCTCTCCGATTCGACCCGCCGGGCCATGTTGCGCAGGCTGGCATCCTCGGGCGAGCGCACGGTGAGCGAACTGGCCGAGCCCTTCGATATGTCGTTCGCGGCGGCGGCCAAGCACGTCAAGGTGCTCGAGGAGGCGGGGCTTCTTCGGCGTCGCATCGATGGCCGCTCGCACCATTGCCGCATCGAGGCGGGGCCGCTCGCGCAGGCCGATCGCTGGCTGTCGTACTACGAGCGCTTCTGGTCGTTGCGCCTCGACGACCTGGAACACGCACTGGTGCGCCATGCCCGCAGCAAAAGGAGCCGCAGATGAACGACAGCGACTACGGGAAACTGGTGTCACCGACCGAAGTGCGCTTCGAGCGCCTGTTACCCGGCCCGATCGAGACCGTATGGGCCTTCATCACCGATTCCGAGAAGCGCGGCGAATGGTTCGCCTCAGGGCCGATGGAGCTCAGGGTAGGTGCAAAATTCACGCTGCGGTTCAAGCACTCCAGTCTCTCGCCCAACAAGGCACCGGCGCCCGAGCGCTTCAGGGAGATGGACAAGACCGGCCATGAATGGACAGGCGAGATCACCGAGGTCGATCCGCCGCGGCGCCTGGCATTCTTCTCGAATGATTCGGAGGTCGTGTTCGACCTCAAACCGGTAAAGGACGCAAAGGGGGAGGACAAGGTGCTGCTGATCCTGACGCATCGCCGCCTGCCCAACCGCGAGATGGTGGTGGGCGTCATGGGCGGCTGGCACAGCCATCTCGCTGTCCTGGTCGACAAGGCACACGGTCGCACGCCGCCGGCCTTCTGGGATATCTGGCGCGCGAATGACGGCGTCTACGACAAGCGTGTACCGCCTGATTGTTGTGGGCTACTGTTGGACGAGGCGACCGGACGCGGACGTGGCGACATTCGCGCCGGTCTGGTCATCGCCCAGAATCAGAAGCTGGCTCTGGGCGTCGATCTCGCGACCAATGCAGCTCCTGTAGGCGGCACTGGCGGGCTGCAGGCCGCGATCGAGGCACGCTTCGTCGGCCTGCCCGGCCGCGTGCGCCAGTTGGCCCGCTAACGCGAACTCGCCCCATTCATAGGCGCGAGTGACATGCGATAGGCAGAGCTCCCATGCGCTCGAGTTCGGCCGCACGCCGTGCTGTTTGCAGGTGTACTCGGCGCGGGCCTGCGCGCTGGTTGGCGAATACGAGTAGGCCGTCGCGCCCATGGCCGCTAGCGCCAGGACGGAAAGGCTGGCAATGGTGAGGCCTCTGATGCGTGTCATGGCTCCCTCTACGCCAAGAAAACGCCACAACTGGCGGCAGGGTTGCTTCTTATGAGGCGAGGAGAAGTGCTTTGGCGCTGGCTGCGCACCTTCGCCGTCCGTTACCGCACGCAACTTGCGCTCAGTGTGCGCGTGAGCCTTGCCGCAGTCGTGGCGCTGGTCGTCGCGCAACGGATCGGCCTGCCGCTGCCCCTCTGGGCTGTACTGACGGCTGTGATCGTCACCCAAATGAGTGTAGGTCGGTCTCTCAAAGCCACCGCCGACTATCTGATCGGCACCCTCGGCGGATCGGTCTACGGCGGCGTGGTGGCGGTGGTGCTGCCGCACACCACCGAGCTGGGGCTGCTCGCCGTCATGATCGTGGCGGTGGCGCCGCTCGCCCTGGTGGCGGCGATCCGCCCCAACATGAACGTCGTTCCGATCACCGCGATCATCGTGCTGCTGTTGCCGTCGATCACACATGGCAGTCCGGTGGAATCGGCGGTCTATCGCGTGCTCGAGGTGACCTTGGGCGCCGTCATTGGCCTGGCCGTTTCGTTTGTCGTCTTTCCCTCAAGCGCGCATCGCCTGATCCGTCGGTCGGCGTCGCACATCCTCGACCTGATGGCGCGCGCGCTGGCCGCGCTGCTGGCCGGCTTGGCGCGTGGCCTCGACGACGATGAGCTGCACCGCCTGCAGGACGGCATCGGGCAGGGCCTCACCGATCTCAATGCCATCGGCGCGGAGGCCGAGCGCGAACGGCGGGCGAGGCTGTCGTCGGATCCCGATACCGGTCCGTTGCGCCGCACCTTGCTGCGCCTGCGCCACGATCTGGTGATCGTGGGCCGCGCGGCTGGTACGCCTTTGCCGGCATCCATGCAGGCGCGGTTGGCCCCGCCGCTCTCGATCGTTGCGTCGGCCGCGGCGGATTTTCTGAGCGCGTCGGGCAGGGCTCTGGTCGCTTCGGCCGAAGCACCGTCGCTCGAGCGGTTCGAGAAGGCGCTGGAAGCCTATGACCGCGAGGTCGAGGCAGCACGGCGCGAGGGCCTGACCCGCGTGCTATCGGCCGACGCCGCTGAGCGATTCTTCGCCGTGGGTTTCGCGCTCGAGCAGATGCACGACAATCTGAAGGACTTGCAGCGCGTGGTCCGCGAGTGGGGTCCGCAGCCGGAAGAGGAGCTAGTAGCTCTTCGGTAGCCCCAGGGCCCGCTCGGCGACATAGCACAGGATCAGCTGTTCGCTGACCGGCGCAATGCGCGCGATCATGACCTCGCGCAGGAAGCGTTCGACGTGGAACTCCTTGGCATAGCCGTAGCCGCCATGCGTCAGGATCGCCCGCTCGCAGGCCTCATACGCCGCACGCGCTCCGAGATACTTGGCCGAGTTGGCTTCGGCGCCGCATTCCTTGCCGTTGTCGTACAGCCAGGCGCCCTTGAACGCGAGCAGGTTGGCGGCTTCGAGCTGCATCCAGCTTTCGGCCAACGGATGCTGGATCGCCTGGTTCTTGCCGATCGGCCGGCCGAACACGATGCGCTCCTTGGCGTATTGCGTGGCCTTGGCGAGCGCGCAGCGGCCGATGCCGATCGCTTCGGCGGCGATCAGGATGCGCTCGGGATTGAGGCCATGCAGCAGATAGTGGAAGCCCTTGCCTTCCTCGCCGATGCGGTCCTCGAGCGGCACCTTCAGGCCGTCGATGAACACCTGATTGGTATCGATCGCCTTGCGACCCATCTTGTCGATCTCGGTGACTTCGATCTTGGAGCGGTCGAAGTCGGTATAGAAGAGCGACAGGCCGTCGGTCGGCTTCTTGCATTTGTCCTTGGGCGTGGTGCGCGCGATCAGCAGCATCTTGTCGGCGATCGCGGCCGTCGTCGTGAAGGTCTTCTTGCCGTGCACGATGTAGCCGTTGCCGTCGCGCTCGGCCTTGGTGTCGAGCATCGTGGTGTTCAGCCCGGCGTCGGGTTCGGTGACGGCAAAGCAGCCCTTGACCTTGCCCTTGATGATGTCGGGCAGGATCCGCTTCTTCTGCTCCTCGGTGCCGAACACCACGATCGGATTGGGCCCGAAGATGTTGAGATGGATCGCCGAGGCACCCTGCAGTGCCGCTCCCGACTCGGCCACCGTCTGCATCAGCAGCGCCGCCTCGGTAATGCCGAGGCCCGCGCCACCATATTCCTCGGGCATGGCGATGCCGAGCCAGCCCGCGTCCGCCATGGCCTTGTAGAAGTCGGCGGGAAAGCCGCCCTCCTTATCCTTCTTCAGCCAGTATCTGTCGTCGAACTGCGCGCACAGCTTGGCCACGCTCTCCCGGATGGCGAGCTGATCGTCGGTGAAGGCGAAATCCATCGTGTGCCTACTTATGCGCGTTGAGCCAGCCCATCATGATCCTGTTGAAGACGTCCGGCCGCTCGACGTTGGGCAGGTGGCGGGCCTTGGCGATGCCTTCGTACCTGGCGCCGGCGATCTTCGAGGCGATCAGCTTGTTGCGGTCGGGCGGCGTGCCTTCGTCCTCGTCACCGCAGATCACCAGGGTCGGCGTCTTGATCGTCGGCAATTTGCCGAGATAGTCGAAATTCTGGATGGCGGACATGCAGCCCGCCGAGCCGGCGGGTGTCGTGCCGCTGATCGTGTCGCGGATCTCGCGCCAGCGCACGGGATTGACCTTCTTGAACTCGGGCGTGAACCAGCGATCCATGGTGGCATCGGCCAATGCGGCGAGGCCCTTGCTGCGCACCGTGGCCTTGCGCTCCTCCCAAGTGCCGGCCGAACCGGGCGGCGTGCTGGGCTGGGTGTCGCAGAGGCACAGCGAGGCGAGGTAGTCGCGATAGGCGAGCGCGAAGCCCTGGCCGATCATGCCGCCGATCGACAGCCCGATGTAATGCACCTTCTTGATGCCCAGCACGTCGAGGCTGCCGCGTACGTCGGTCGCCAACTGGTCCATCGTGTAGTCGCCATCGACAGGCGCGCTGCCGCCATGACCGCGCATGTCGAGCCGCAGCACGCGGTAGCCCGCGCCGAGCAGCGGCACCATCTGCTCGACCCACATCCCTGAGTCGGAATTGAGCGAGTGGGTGAAGCATACGGTCGGCGCGTTCTGCGGGCCGGCCAGGTCGAAATAGACGCGACGTCCGTTCAAAGAGAGCAACATCGTCTTCTCCCTCACATTGCCGAAATGCCACCGTCGATCACGACCTCGGAGCCGGTCATGAAGCTCGACTCGTCGGACGCCAGGAAGACCAGCGCCCAGCCCACTTCCTCCGGCCGGCCGAGTCGGCCGATCGGCACCTGCCGGCCAAGCTTCTGGTGCATCACCTCGTTGCCGAAGCGGTCGCGATAGCGATCGAGGATCGGCGTGTCGATGAAGGTCGGATGCACCGAGTTGCAGCGGATGTTGTAGCCCGACTTGGCGCAGTGCAGCGCCACCGATTTGCTCAACAATCGCACGCCCGCCTTGGCCGAATTGTAGGCGGCCATGTTGGCGCCGGCGATGATGCCGGAGATCGACGAGATGTTGATGATCGAGCCGCCCAGCCGCGTCGTGTGCTTCTTGATGGCGGCGACGCCGTGCTTGCAGCCCAGGAACACGCCATCGAGATCGATGGCATGGACCCGACGCCACTCCTCGAGGGAGATGTCCTCGACGGTCTTGCCCAATCCGACGCCGGCCGAATTCACCAGCACGTGCAGCGCGCCGAATCGGACGACCGTGTCGTCGATGGCCGCCTTCCAATTCTCCTCGCTGGTGACGTCGAGCTTCACGAAATGACCGGCCGCGCCCAGCTTGTCGGCGACAGCCTTGCCGCGGCTTTCGGCGATGTCGGCCACGACGACGCTGGCGCCTTCCTGCGCCATCAGGATCGCGGCGTTGGCGCCTAAGCCAGAAGCGCCGCCGGTGATCAGGGCCACCTTGCCTTTCAGGCGGTCGGTCATGTCAGCTTTCCTCCTGCTGCGGTCTTGCCCCAGACCGCCGCCGCCATCAAGGCGATGCGCTGCAGGGCGGAAATATCCGCGGCGCTAGGAGGCGGACTCCGTCAGGCGCTTGAACGGCGAGGGGATGCGGGAAAGGCGACCCGGCTGGAAGTGGGCCAGCATGCGCAAGCCCTGCGGATCGAGCAGCTCGACGCGCCGCTCGGCGATGGCGATCATCCTGTCAGCCCGCAACTTGGCAATCATGCGATTGAGATGGGGGACGCTGAGGCCAAGCGCGTCACTGATCACCTCTTGGGAGATCGGCAGGTCGAAGACATTGCCGTCGGCCATGCCCACAGTCGACAACCGCGCATGCATCTCGAGCAGGAAATGGGCCAGCCGCTCGACCGATGTGCGACGGCCGATGTCGACGATGTGCTCGGCATAGGTCGTCGCCTCCTGCACGGCGAGCCAGCTCAGCGCCAGCGCGAACTTCGAGCGGCGGTAGCAGAACTCGACGAAGGTTTCGAGCGCGCAGACGTCCATCTTCATGTCGGTGAGCGCAATGACCGAGAAGGTCGGCAAATCGAGGAAGCTGCTCGGCAAGCCGATGATGTCACCGGGAACGATCACGTTGATGATCTGCCGCTTGCCGTTGCGCAGCAGCTTGTAGCGCGCGGCATAGCCTTCGTTGACGAAGGCGAGCTTGCGGTACTCGTAGCCATCGACCACCAGGTCACGCCGGCGCGGCGTGGCGAGGTCGCTTTCCATCAAAGTGCGCAATTCCTCGATATCGCCGGCACTGAGATCGACGAAGGTGCGCAATCTGGCGATCAAGGGAGATTCCCAGTTATTGCCGTTCTGCTTGCGATTTCTCCATGGCATGGCGACCTCCGGAGACGTCTTTTCAATTCGGATTGTTAATATATATTAATATTTGAACGCAAAGCCCGGCCGGACGAAGCGGGCCAATGTCCGCACAAGGATTTTGCAAGCAAAGGGAGGAGAGCCATGAAGACAGACAACCGGGTGCCGGCTAAGCCATTGAGCTCGCGGCGCCAATTCATGAAGCAGGCGACCGCCACAGCGTCCGGTCTCGCCTTCGCAGGCATGGTGACTCCGACTTATGGTCAGACTCATCCGCCTATCGGAACTTATCCGGCGGGTTCGTCCGGCAGCACGATCGGCATCGGGGTCGCCGTGCCGCGCACTGGCACTTATGCCGTGCAGGGCGAGGACGAACTCAAGGGCTGGCAGCTCGCGGTCGAGCACATCAACTCGGGCCACGATCTGATCAAGAAGTTCTCGCCCAAGACGAAGAAGGGCGTGCTGGGCAAGGAGCTCAAGCTCTACGTCGCCGACTCGGCGGCCAAGCCGAACGATGCCGTGCAGGCGCAGCAGCGGTTCATCACCGAGAACAAAGTGGTCCTCATGACCGGCGCAACTTCGTCGGCAGTCGCGGTCGCGCTCAACAAGCTCGCGCAACGCGAGAAGGTCCTCTACGTCACCGGCATCTCCGGTTCGAACGATACGACCGGCAAGGACTGCGTGCGCTACGGCTTCCGCCAGAACTTTTACGGCCAGACCGCCGCGGCGGCGATCGCGCCGGTGCTGGTGAAGCAGTTCGGCAAGAACAAGAAAGCGGCCTATATGACGCCGGACTACACGTACGGCCACACCGTCACCAAGGCGGTGCAGGACGCCACCAAGGCCGACGGCTGGACGACGGTGACCAATCAGGTGTCGCCGCTCGGCGCGCCCGACTTCTCGTCCTACCTGCTGAACATCGCCAACTCCGGCGCCGACGTGCTGATCAACGTCAACTGGGGCCACGATGCGGTGCTGTCGATCCAGCAAGCCAAACAGTTCGGCGTGCTCGACAAGATGAAGCTCGTGGTGCCGTACCAGGTGCCGTTCATCGCCCGTGAGACCGGCGGCCTGATGCAAGGGGTCTTTGCCGCCACCGACTACTGGTGGACGATCGAGGACAAGTATCCGCTCGCCAAGATGTTCAACGCCGAGTTCGAGAAGAAGTACAACTACAAGCCCGAGTGGGGCGCAGCGAACGCCTATGTGAGCTTCGCCCACTGGGCGCGCATGGTCGAGGAGGCGGGCTCGTTCTATCCGCCTGACGTCATCAAGACCTACGAGAAGGGCGAGACCATCCCGTCGCTGGTCGGAGACGTCCATTATCGTCCCGAAGATCATCAGTGCGTGCGCCCCGTGATCATCGTCAAAGGCAAGATGCAGAAGGACATGAAGGGCAAGGAAGATTACTACGACGTCGTGGAAATCGTGCCCGGTGCTGACCTGATGCAGAAGCCCGACGCGTTCGGCTGCAAGCTCGGCGACTACACCTGATCGTCGTTCCCTGCGAAAGGGATTGGGGAGTCCGCGTTGTTCACTTGGGCCAATTTCTTTTCGCAGGTCTTCAACGGCCTGGCGCTGGGGGCGCTGCTCGCGCTCATCAGCTCCGGCCTGACGATCATCTACGGCACGCTGGGCGTGCTGAATTTGGCGCATGGCGCCATGTTCATGATGGGCGGCTATGCGGGCTGGGTCGTCTATGACGCGACCGGCTCGTTCATCCTGGCCGTGGCGGCGGGCGCCCTGTTTATGCTCATCGTCGGCGTGGTGCTGGAGCAGGTCGTCATCCGCCACTTCTACGGCCGGCCGCATGAGGATCAGCTGCTGCTGACCTTCGGCCTCTCGATCGTTCTGGTCGAGATCGTGCGCTATTTCTTCAGCAGCCTGTCTAAGACGGTACCCGCGCCGCACGCGCTGTCCGGCATCACCTCGCTCGGCATCACGCTCTACCCGACCTACCGTATCGCCGTCGTCGGCATCGTCACGGTGGCGCTGCTCGTCCTCTATTTTATCCTCTATCGCACCAAGCTCGGCATGATCGTGCGCGCCGGCATCGAGGATTCGGAGATGGTCGATTCGCTCGGCATCGATGTCTATCGCGTCTTCATGGTGGTGTTCGGCATCGGCGCCATGGCCGCGGGTTTCGCCGGCATCGTCAATGCGCCGGTAGTCTCGCTCACGCCGGACATGGGCGAGGCAATCCTGGTGCAGACCTTCGTCGTCGTGGTGATCGGCGGCGTGGGTTCCTTCCCCGGCGCCGTGCTGGGTGGGCTGATCTCGGGAGAGATCATCTCGATCACCTCGATGATCGACCCGGGCTATGCGTACGTCATGCTGTTCGCCGCCATGACCCTTGTCCTACTGGTGCGTCCGCACGGCCTGCTGGGCGTGCGGGGACGCGAATGAACGCCGGTTTCTGATGCCGCTGCCTCGTCGTTTTCTCGCGGAGCTCTTGACCGCGCTCGGCTTGCTGATCGCGCCGTTCGTGCTGCCGCACCTGGGGCTGGCGCCGAACACGGCCAACCGCATCCTTGTGTGGGGCCTGTTCGGCATCGGCTTCGACATCCTGTTCGGCTATACCGGATTGCTGTCCTTCGGTCAGGCGGCGTTCTACGGCACCGGCGGCTTCGTCGCGGCGTACCTTCTGACCAAGGCCGGCTTTCCGTCCGTCTGGCTGGCGCTGCTGATCGGCATGGTGTCGGCGGCCGTCGTCGGCTTTCTGGTCGGCCTGATCGCGCTGCGCCGCACCGGCATCTACTTCGCCATGATCACGGTGGCGATCGGCGAGGTGTTCTATTTCGTCGAGTTCAATCCGCTCGCCGACTGGACGGGCGGCGAGAACGGCCTGCCCGGCGTGCCGACGCCGAACCTCTATCTCGGCTTCACTACCATCCATTTCACCACTGGGTGGGGACTTTATCCGTTCCTTGCCGCCGTCTACTTCGTGGGCATCGTGATCGCCCTGCGCATCGTGCGCTCGCCGGTCGGCGCCATCCTGAGCGCGATCCGTGACAATCCGCTGCGCGCCGCGGCGGTCGGCCACAATATCCACGGCTACAAGCTCACCGCATTCGTGATTGCCGCTGCCTATGCCGGGCTGGCGGGCGGCCTGCTCGGCATCCTGCAGGCCTTCATGCCGCCGGAGGCCTTCATCTTCGACACCTCGGGGCAGCTTGTGATGCAGACCGCGATCGGCGGCCCCGGCACGCTGTTCGGCCCGCTGCTCGGCGCCGCCGTATGGCTGTCGCTGCAGGACTTCCTGCAGGGGGCGCTGGGCCTCGGCAGCGCCTGGAAGCTGGTGCTCGGCCTGGTATTCGTGCTGCTGGTGGTCTTCCTGCGCAACGGCCTGGTCGGCGGCATCAAGGACCTTTATCGCCTGGCCACGCGGCGCGCCCAGAGCGAGGCGGAAGCGCCGGAAGAGGCGACGCCGATCGTGGCCGATTCGACGGCGATGCCGGCGCACCACCGCGAAGGCGACGTCGAGGCGGGAATCATCCTCCAGGCGACCGGCCTCACCAAGCGCTACGGCGGTCTGGTCGCCAACAGCGACATCGACTTCACCGTCAGGGCGGGCGAGCTGCGCGGCATCATCGGGCCCAACGGCGCGGGCAAGAGCACTTTCTTCAAGATGCTGACCTGCGAGGTGCCGCCCTCGGCCGGCACCATCGCGTTCGAGGGTCAGGACATCACCGGCAAGCGCGTCACCGAGGTCTGCCAGCTCGGACTCACCAAGAGCTACCAGGTGAACCAGCTCTTCACCCGTCTCACGGTCCGCCAGAACCTCACGATCGCCGCACTCGCGGACCTGCGCGGCAAGTTCCGCCTCGACCTGTTCAGGAGCCTGTCGAAGATCCCGGGCCTCGACGAGCGGGTCAGCCATACGCTCGGCCTGGTCGGCCTCCGGGCGCGCGCCGACACGCCGGTCTCGGCGCTGGCCTACGGCGAGAAGCGCCGGCTCGAGATCGGGCTGGCGCTCGCCACTTCGCCACGCTTGCTGCTGCTCGACGAGCCGCTCGCCGGCATGAGCCCGCGCGAGCGGGTCGAGACCGTGCAGCTCCTGAAGTCGATCGCCAGGGGCCGCACCATGATCGTCATCGATCACGACATGGACTCGCTGTTCGAGTTGGTCCAATGGGTCACCGTGCTTCAGGAGGGCAAGGTGCTGACCGAAGGCACGCCGGAAAAGATCAAGAGCGATCCGGCCGTCCGTGAGGCCTATCTGGGCGGAGTGCACGAATGAGGCTGCCCCCATGAGCTTGCTCGAAGTCGAGGGCTTGAACACCTACTACGGCGATTCGCACATCCTGTTCGACGTCTCGCTCAAGGTCGAACGCAACGAGGTGGTGGCCCTGCTTGGCCGCAACGGCGCCGGCAAGAGCACCACGCTCAAGAGCCTGATGGGCGTGGTGACGCCGCGCTCGGGCAAGGTCGTGTTCGACGGCAACGACGTCGCCGGCCGCAAGAGCCACGCCATCGCCAAGGTCGGCATGCAGCTCGTCCACGAGGATCGTCGCATCTTCGGCAGCCTCAATGTCGAGGAGAACCTCGTGCTCGCGGGCCTCACTTCACCCAAGCGCTGGCCGATCGAGCGCATCTGGGAGATGTTCCCGCGTCTCAAGGAGCGGCGCACCAGTCGCGGCACGGACTTGTCGGGCGGCGAGCAGCAGATGCTGGCGATCGGCCGCGCCCTGGTCCGCGATCCGACCCTGATCCTGCTCGATGAGCCGTTCGAGGGGCTGGCGCCGGTGATCGTCCAGGACCTGCTCGCGACTTGCCGCAAGCTCGCCGATGCCGGCCAGACGATCGTGGTCGTGGAGCAGAACATCTCGGCGGCGATGAGCCTCGCCGACCGGGTCTACATCATCAACAACGGCCACATCGTCGAGAACCTTCCGGTCGCCGACGTGCGCGCCCGGCCTGAGGTCCTGCACCGCTATCTCGGCGTCTGAGGGTGGCTTAGGATGTCCCAAAGGTTGGTACATCCTGGGACATTTGGGCCTCGGGGGACGCTCAGACCGTCCGCTGCAGCGGCGAGGCGAGGTAGCAGCCGAACTCCTTGGGAAAGTCGACCGACACGCGCGCATGCACCCGACCCTGCCGGTCAAGCAGTTCGACTCGATCCTCGAGCGGGATGATCGGTCCGTGCCAGATGCCGGGGCGGATATAGAGCCCGCAGGTGCCGTCGCAGACGAAGGTCGTGAAATCCTCGGGCTTTACGTCGTCGCCTGGCATCGCGAGCGGCACGGCGAAGCTCTGGGCCTTGGCCGGGAAAAAGAGCTGGCCGCCGTCGGGGTGGTAATTGGCGCGCCATAGATAGGCGTGCTTGCGCGGCGCTGTCGGGCCGTCGGCGCGCGCCTGCTCCGGCCAGCCGCTCCAGCCAAAAAGGTAACGGTCGTTCACCGCTTCGTTGCGGGCATAGAGCGTGTCGCCGCTCCACCACGCGGTGAACGTGCCTTCGGTGACCCCGCCCTGATCGCCGGTATTCTTGTCGATCGGCCGCCGGCCTAGCGCGGGCCAGGGCACGATCTCGACGGGGAACGCTCGGGGATCGCCACGCACGATGCGGCCATAACCTTTGACCGCATGGTCGGTGGCGGCGATCAGGGGCGTTTCGTGTATGTGCCGCACGCCGGTGCTGGGCACATAGGAGAGTTCGGCGGGATTGAAACTGTCCATGCGGTCCCCCGTGAGCGTCTCACGAGGGATCGCAGGAATTTGCGACAGTACGATTACAGCCCCGCGCTCAGTTGTACTTGGCGATCTCCAGCCGGCCGACCTGGTCGCGATGGACCTCGTCCGGGCCGTCGGCCAAACGCAGCGTGCGCTGATGGGCGTACATGCTGGCGAGCTTGAAGACCTGGCTGACGCCGCCCGCGCCGTGCAGCTGCAGGCAGCGGTCGACCACCTTCGAGGTGATGTTGGGCACGGCGACCTTGATCATCGCGATCTGTTGGCGGGCTTCCTTGTTGCCGAACTTGTCCATCGCCCACGCCGCTTTCAAGACAAGGAGACGGGCCATGTCGATCTCCATGCGCATGTCGGCGACATGGGCCTTGGTGACGCCCATCTCCGAGATGCGCTGGCCGAAAGCGACGCGGCTCTTGGCGCGCTTGATCGCCATCTCGAGCGCGCGCTCGGCGACTCCGATCGCCCGCATGCAGTGGTGGATGCGGCCGGGCCCCAGGCGGCCTTGGGCGATTTCGAAGCCGCGACCCTCACCCAGCAGGATGTTGGATTTAGGCACCCGCACGTTGTCGTAGATCACCTCGGCATGGCCGTGCGGCGCATCGTCGTAGCCGAACACGTGCAGCATCTTCACGATCTTGATGCCCTTGGTGTCGCGCGGCACGACGATCATCGACTGCTGGCGATAGGCGGGCGCCGAAGGGTCGCTCTTGCCCATCAGGATGATGACCTTGCAGCGCGGGTCGCCCATGCCCGACGACCACCATTTGCGGCCGTTGATCACGTAATCGTTTCCGTCCGCCTCGATGCGGCATTCGACGTTGCGCGCGTCCGACGACGCGACCGCGGGCTCGGTCATGGCGAAGCAGGAGCGGATCTCGCCGTTGAGCAGCGGCTTCAACCACTTCTCCTTGTGCTCCTTGGTGCCGTAGCGGGCGAACACTTCCATGTTGCCGGTATCGGGCGCCGAGCAGTTGGTTGCCTCCGGCGCGAGCGAGGAGCGGCCCAGCACCTCGCAGATCGGCGCGTATTCGAGGTTGGAAAGTCCCATGGTGCCGTGCGTGTCGCCGCTCTCGCGGTCGGCCGGCAGGAACATGTTCCAGAGCCCGCGCTTCTTGGCCTCGGCCTTGCACTCCTCCAGCACCGGCGGCAGCTGCCAGCGGTCCTTGGCCTTCTCCATCTGCTCCTCGTAGACGGGCTCGGCCGGATAGATGACCTCGTCCATGTACTTGTTGAGCTTCTCCAGAAGCGCCTTGGTGCGATCCGAATATTCGAAATCCATTTTCGTCTCCGTGTGCTGCGGCGGACTCTGGCCGAGTTTCATGACAATGTGAACGGGCATTCAGGCCGCAGGGAGAAACGCCATGAAAATCGCGAGCTTTCAGGTGACCACCTTGAGCGTCCCGGAAGACGATCCGCTGGCCGACATGCCCGAGGAAAAAGGCCGCATGCGGCCGATCGTGATCCTGCGTCTGCGCACGGACTCCGGCATCGAAGGCATCGGGCTCACCTTCTATGGTGCCAAGATCACGCGCGCCCTGCATGCCGCCGTTGAGGATCTCGCCGCGCTCACCGTGGGCAAGGATCCGATGCGGATCGAGGACATCACCGGCAAGCTGCGCAGGGCGGCCGACAGTTGCGGCCCGGCCGGCCTGTTCACGCTCGCGTTGTCGGCGATCGACATCGCGCTGTGGGACATCAAGGGCAAGGCGCTCGAGCAGCCGCTGTGGAAGCTGCTCGGCGGTCATCGCGACCGCGTGCCGACCTACGCGTCGGGTTCGCTGCGCCGCGGCCTCACCGACAAGCAGGCGGAGAAGGCGGCCAAGATCCTTGTCGAGAAGGGCTTCAGGGAAATGAAGACCCAGATGGGCCTGCCCGGCAATCCGACGCCGGCGGAAGAAGTACGGCGTGTGCGGGTGGTGCGCGATGCGATCGGGCCCGACATCAAGCTGATGTGCGACATCAACCAGCGCTGGCGGCCCGAGCAGGCGATCGACATCGGCAGTCGCGTCGAGGATGTCGGCCTGTTCTGGCTCGAGGATGTGACTACGGCCGATGACTATCAGGGCCTGGCGCGCGTCACCGCCGCGCTCAAGACCCCGGTCGCGGGCGGCGAGTATCTGTGGGGCATCCAGCCGCACCGGCAGATGATGCAGGCGCACTCGGTCGACATCGTCATGATCGATCTGGTGAGGGTAGGCGGCGTCAGCCAATTCATGAAGATCGCGGGCATGGCCGAGGCCTTCAACCTGCCGGTCGTAAGCCATGTCATGCCCGAGATGCTCGTGCACGTGATCGCGGCCTGCCCCAACGGTCTCACCGTCGAGTACATGCCGTGGATGCTGAAGCTCTATGAGGAGACGCCGAAAATCGAAGATGGTCAGCTGGTATTGCCCAACAAGCCCGGGCTTGGTCTAAAGTTCGACGAAAAGGTCATCAATCGTTCGAAGGTCTAGTTGGGAAATGGACAGCATCACCCGGGTTCCGTTCAAGCCGATCGACTTCCTGAGCCGCGACGTCAAGGTCGACCGACGCGCTGACGGCACGGTGATCCTACAGTCGAACCACAAGCTGAAGCCCTATGAGCGTCATGTGCCGGCGTTTCTCGCCAAGTGGGCGGCCGAGGCGCCGGATCGCGTGTGGCTGGCGCAGCGGCGTGGGCCGTCGCGCGACTGGGTGAAGATGACCTACGCCGAGGCCAAGAAGCAGGTCGATGCGGTGACGCAGGCGCTGCTCGACCGCGGCTTCGGGCCCGACAAGGCCGTCATGATCCTGTCGTCGAACTCGATCGAGTTTGCGCTCCTCACCATGGCCGCCATGCAGGCACGTGCGCCTGTGGCGCCTGTGTCGCCCGCCTACTCGGTGGCGAGCCAGGATCACGCCAAGCTCAAGTATGTCTACGAGCTGATCAGGCCCGGTCTGGTGTTCGTGCAGAACGGCGAGATCTATTCCGGCGCGCTCGATGCGCTCGATCTCGGTGGCGTGCTGCTGGTTCATGTCGACAAGCCGCCCAAGGAGCGCCAGTCGCTACCCTGGAGCGAACTCGTTGCCGCCAGGCCGACCGAGGCGGTGCGCCGCTCGCTCGAGGCGATCGAGTCCAAGACGATCGGGAAATTCCTGTTCACCTCGGGCAGCACCGGCATGCCCAAGGCGGTGATCAACACCCAGGAGATGATGTGCGCCAATATCGCGATGGGTCAGATGGCGCGCACCCGCAAACCCTCCGATCCAGCGCCGGTGCAGCTCGACTGGCTGCCCTGGAACCACACGATGGGCGGCAACGCCACCTTCCAGGGCAACCTCGCCGAAGGCGGCACGACCTATATCGACGACGGCAAGCCTCTGCCCGGCCTGTTCGAGGAGACGCTCAGGAACCTGCGTGAGGTCTCGCCGACCTCATTCGCCAACGTGCCGGCGGGCTACGCGATGTTGGCGACGGCGCTCGAGAAGGACAACGCGCTGGCCGGGAAGTTCTTCAAGAACCTCAATTCGCTCGCCTATGGCGGCGCCACCTTGCCCGACGATCTCTACGATCGCATGGAAGCACTGGCGGTCAAGCACACGGGCTATCGCATTCCCTTCATCACCGGATGGGGCTCGACCGAGACCGCGCCTACCGCGACCACAGTGCATTGGGCGTCGGAGCGGGTCGGGCTGATCGGCCTGCCGTTTCCGGGCGTGCAGCTCAAGATGGTGCCGGTGGGCGACGATGGCCGCTATGAATTGAGGCTCAAAAGCGTGATCGTGACGCCAGGTTACTACAAGCGGCCCGACCTCACGGCGCAGATGTTCGACGACGAAGGCTTCTACAAGATCGGCGATGCCGGCCGCTTCGTCGATCCCAACGATCCGAGCTGGGGACTGGTGTTCGACGGTCGCGTGGTCGAAGATTTCAAGCTCACGAGTGGCACGTTCGTATTGGTCGGCACTCTGCGTACCGCGGCGATCGCTGCGGCGACGCCCGTCCTGCAGGACGCCGTGGTATGCGGCGAGGGCCGCGACCATGTCGGCCTGCTCGCGTTTCCCAACTTCGCCGCCTGCCGCAAGGTGGCGGGCGACGACGGTTTCGAGCTTTCAAACGAGCAGTTGCTGGCGCACCCCGCGGTGGTGGAGACGGTCAAAGCAGGGCTCGCGCGCATGAATGCCGAGAGCCGCGGCGGTTCGATGCAGGTGCGCCGCGTGCTCCTGATGACTGAGCCGCCGTCGATCGACGGTCACGAGATCACCGACAAGGGCTACATCAACCAGCGCGCTGCGCTGGAGCGGCGCAAGGCGCTGGTCGACAAGCTCTACGCCGGCGGCGAGGGCGTGATCGAGATAGCTGCTTAGGCCGTTTCCTCCGAGATATCGCGGTTGGTGTTATCACGCATCATCAGCGTTGCGATGATGCTGACGATCGCGCAAACCGCGATGTAGGCGCCGATCACGTAGCCCGAGCCATAGGCGGCCAACAGCGCCGTCGCAATCAGCGGCGCGGGGCCGCCGGCGATGATCGAGGCGAGCTGATAGCCGATCGAGCAACCGCTGTAGCGCAGCCTGGGTGTGAAGCTCTCGGCGATGAGGGCGGCCTGCGGGCCGTACATCAGGTCGTGCGGTACGAAGGACAGCACGATGCCGAGGAAGATCCAGGTCGGCTGGTTGGTGTTCAGCATCGCGAAGTAGATGAAGCCGAAGATGCCGGTCAGCACCGAACCGATCAGGTAGATGCGCTTGCGGCCGTAGCGATCCGACAACGCGCCTGCGAGCGGAATGGTGATGAGCGAGATCAGGCCGGCGACGATCAGCGAGCGCAGCAGGAAGTCGCGCGGCTGGTGCAGCACTTGCGTGCCATAGGTGAAGACGAAGGCGAGATAGATGTAGGCCGGCGCCTGCTCCGCGGTGCGGGCGAACATCGACAGGAAGACCTGCTTGGGCTGGCGCTTCATCACCTCGACGACGGGCACGCGCTCAACGCGCTGCTCGGCGACGATGCGGCGGAACGCCGGCGTCTCGAGGATGCCGAGGCGGATGTAGAGGCCGATGCCGACCATGATGATGCTCAGCATGAACGGGATGCGCCATCCCCAGACCAGGAACTGATCGCCCGAGATCTGGCTGAACACGAACACCGCGACGTTGGCCAATAGCAGGCCGGCCGGCCCGCCGAGCTGCGGCCACGAGGTGATGAAGCCGCGATGCTGGTTGGTGCGCGCCCATTCCATCGACAGCAGCACCGAGCCGCCCCATTCGCCGCCCACGCCGATGCCTTGGATGAAGCGGATGGCGGTGAGGATGACGGCGCCCCAGATGCCGACCGTGTCGTAGCCGGGCACGAAACCGACCGCGAAGGTGGCGAGGCCGGTGATCAGAAGCGTGGCGATCAGCGAGGCCTTGCGGCCGATGCGGTCGCCGAAGTGGCCGAAGATCGCCGCACCGATCGGCCGGGCGATGAAGCCCACGGTGTAGACCGCAAAGGCCTCGAGCACACCCACCAGCGGATCGGAGTGCGGGAAGAACAGCTTGCCGAAGACCAGGCCGGTCACGGTGCTGTAGAGCAGGAAGTCATACCATTCGATCGTCGTGCCGATCGTGCTGGCGATTACTGCTTTGCGAAGCTGGGAACGATGCTCGGCCTCCGGCAACGGGCCATGGAGGACACTGGTTACGCTCATGGTAACGCCTCCCTAAATCGTTTCTTGGAACAGCGACCATAGGCTCACGCTTTCGCGCGGCGATCCAGAAAAAATGACGCATGCCCTCGATTAATGGTTCGTACTGCTGACAAGGACAGCTAGATTGCCGCTTAAAGAGCATTGATAAAGATGACTCCTAATCTTCCCGAATGAACTGCCACACCGTCCGTTGACAAGAGTTTCGCCGGCAGCGAAGGCCTGATCGGCATTCTCCGAACGAGGAAGAAGTACCGATGCTGACCGACCGTTACGGCTATCCGATCACGACGTCGTCGCAGGAAGCGCGCGACGCCTATGTCGCGGGATATGACGGCGTGTTGATGGCCGGGCCAACCGACAAGGCCGATCTGCGGCGTGCCATCGCCGCCGATCCGGAGTTTGCCTTGGCACGCATCGCGCTGGCGCGCGCGAGCTTCATCGTGGCTGACGTCCCGACCGCGCGGGCGGAAACGGCCAAAGCACGCGAGTTGGCCGCGAAAGCTGCGCCGCGCGAGCAGAGCCACGTCAACGCGCTCGCCCTCGCCATGGAAGGCAAGCCGGTCGATGCACTGGCCGCCACGCGCGTCCATCTTGCCGAATATCCCCGCGATGCATTGGTGGCGTCGCCCGCGACCGGTGTGTTCGGCCTGATCGGTTTCAGCGGCCGGCCGACCCGAGAATCCGAGCAGATCGAATTCCTCGACCTGTTGAAGGAGCATCTGGCCGACGATTGGTGGTTCCAGACGGTCTACGCCTTCGCGCTCGAAGAAGTCGGCCGCCTCGACGAGGCGATGCAGCTGATCGAGCGCAGCATGGCCGCCAAGCCGCAGAGTGCGCACGGCGCGCACATCAAGGCGCACGTGCTCTACGAGATGGGCGAAGACAAACAGGCGCTCGACTATCTCGAAAGCTGGATGCCGACCTATTCGCGCGATGGCATGATGCACTGCCACATCTCCTGGCACATTGCGATGTTCGCCCTGACCCTGGGCGATACGGACAAGGCGTGGCGCGTCTACACCGCCGGTGTTCATCCCGGCGGCGCCTGGGGGCCGGCGCTCAATGTCGCCACGGATGCGCCTGCCTTCCTGTGGCGCGCCGAGCTCGCTGGCCATGCGCGCAAAGCCGATGCTTGGCAGCAGGTGCATGCTTACGTGCAGAAATCGTTTCCCAAAGCCGGCATCGGTTTCGTCGACGTGCATCGAGCCTTGGCGGCCGCTGCGGCCGGCGATACTGCCGCGCTCGGTCCGATCGTCGCCGAGCTGGAGGAGCGTGCCGCGAAGGCGCCGACCGGTCCGGTCGTGCCGAGCCTCGCCCGCGGACTCGCAGCCTATGGACGAAGCGATTGGTCGGCCGCCATTGCCGAGCTGGAACCTGCCCTTGCGGCAACGGTGCGCATCGGCGGCAGCCGTGCGCAACGCGATGTCATCGAAAACACGCTGCTCGCGGCCTACGTCAAGGCCGGCCGGCAAGAGAAGGCGCGCGCCATGCTGGCGGCGCGCGCCGACCGTCGGCCGTCAATCCCTATCGCGGGGCTTGAGTTTCGACCTTCGCCCTGACGGGACTTCGCGATCGATCGACGGCTGTACGCGAGTGCTGCCGAAAATTTGCTATTGTGCGGCCGCCTCGAATAGACCGGGCGTTTGACGAGCCGGCTTCAGCTCGGCGGTCTGATGCTCGGCCTGTTGGCGAGCATCTCGGGCGGCATAGACCTTGGCGCGCGTGCGCAGCGAATTGCCATCGTTGGGGTTGAGCTTGACCGCCTGATCGAGATCCTTGACCGCAAGATCGTATTGACCTGCCTCGTTGTAGACGTTGCCGCGACAAAGGAAGGCAAAGAAATTGTGGGGATTGAGCTTGATTGCCTGATTGTAGTCGGCGAGCGCGAGCTTCGCTTCCCCTTTGGCGTGGTGGGCATTGCCCCGGTTCAGGAAGGCATTGCCATCATTGGCATCGAGCCTGATCGCCTCGTTGAAGTCCTGAATGGCCCGATCGTACTGGCCCGTGTCGTTGTAGACCTTGCCGCGATTGATGTAGGCGACTGAATTGGTGCGGCTGAGCTTGATGGCCTCGTCATAGTCGCGGAGCGCAAGGTCGGGCTTGCCGAGTTCGCGGTAGGAATTTCCGCGATTGAGGAAGGCATTGGCGTCGAATACGTTCAACTTGATGGCCTGGTCGAAGTCCTTGATGGCCAAGTCGAACTCGCCCTTGTCGTTATAGGCCTTGCCGCGCCCGATGAAGGTCAGCGGGTTCAAGGGGTTCAGGACAATCGCCAAGTTGTAGTCCTGGATGGCCCGGTCAGGCTTACCCATGCCCCGATAGGCGTTGGCCCGGTTAAGGAAGGCACTGGGGTCCAGCGGGTTGAGGCTGATCGCGGCATCGAACATCTTGACGGCCGTCTGGTACTCACCCTTGTCGTTGTTGAACTTGCCGAGCGCGATAAAGGTCTCAGGCGATGGACCGGCATGGGCAACGGGTGGAAATGCTCCGACAGCCGCGCATGCAACCCCGATGAGGACGCACAATCCGGTCCATCGCAGCCGAGCGCGGTCGTCGTGGCGCCGAAGGAAGAACTGGTTGAGCGAATGCGTCCGCGAATCCGAAGAAAAGCCAAGCATGGCCGGATTTCCTCCCATTGTTCCGCGTTATGGCCGGTGAAACCATCGCGTGCAGACAATGTAGGAAATCTTGCTTCGGTTGGGTGTGACGTTGCGATGTAAAAGAAGTGGCTGATTTGGGTCTCAACCGTCGAAAGGCCGCTGCTTCAGCGATGCGGCCGGATGTTGTTGTTGACGGCCCGATCGCCGGCCATCCAACGCCGCAGGGTCTCGTGCGCCGTGTCACGCTGCCACGAATTTATCTTGGCCACGTCAGGCGGGTCTGATGTGAACTCCACGATCATGCCGTCCGGATCCTGCGCATAGATCGACGTGCAGTAGCCATGATCGGTCTCGCGTACCGCGATCTTGGAGTTGGTCAGGCGCTTCTTGATCTCCTTCTGCGATTTTTCTGTGACGGCAAGGGCGATGTGGAAGAAGCGGGGCTGGCTCTTGGCCTTGTATGCCGCGGCCACCTCGGGATCGGCGAAGTTGAAGAAGGCGAGCGCCCCGCCATCGCCGATGCCGAAGAAGGTGTGGCAGTAGCTCGTGCGGCGGCCGGGAAACTCGGGGAATTCGGCTTCCTCGATCCAGGTCGCGAGCAACGGCAGGCCGATGATGTCCTCATAGAAGTGGCGCGTCCGCTCCTGGTCGGCGCACACATAGGCATTGTGGTGAAGGCGCAGCGGCAACGTCTCGGCGTCGGTCATGGCTCTCCTCCTATTCGTCGGCGCGGCTTTCGCGGATGCGACGCGTACCCTGGAAGACCGGCTTCAGCGGATCCATCACGAAGCGGATGCGCGGCAGGTCCGTATCGACCGTGCAGCAAGTGCCGATGATCGGATCGGCGAGGCGAATGTCGGGCGCGTTCCATGCCGCGGCATCGAACGTCGTGACCTTCGGCTTGCCGCGTTCGGCCTTGTACAAAGTGTATTTCGGGTCGACCTGGATCAGCAGCGGCTGGCTCGTCCCGTCGAGCGGCGCATTGGCTGCCGTCACCCAGTTGATGTACTGCACGTCCGTCCCGGCCACCGGCTGTGGATCGGCAAGCGCGCAGTCGAGGATCGTCTTTCCGGCTTTCCTGACGGTAGCCATGACGCGGTCATGGCGGCGCAGGAACTTCACTTCGCCCGCTTCAGCGGGCAAGCCCCACCGGTTGCGCAGCTCCTTCGTGGCCGCTTCCGTGCTCGCAACGGCGCCCAGCAGGAAGCCGCGCGGATGCGCGCCCGCCCTGCTGCCGAGCCGCAGGACCGCGAGATTGAACGGACCGACCGGGCTATCCGGATATTTGGTGACCGCTGCGATCACATAGGATGGCAGCGCCGGATGCATCGCCTTGGGCAGCAGACCGTCGGTGGAGCTGCGCGGCACCTCGATCAGGAGCTGCATCATCTCGGCCTTGGGAAGCGTCCAGGCTTCCGTGTCCAAATCCGCAAGCGTCGGCAGCGCCGACGGCTCCCGGGTGATGTCGCGCCTTCCGTAGAGGGGCATCGTCCTACTCCGCGGCCTGGGCGCCGGACTTCTTGGCGAAGTGCGGCATCACTTCCTTGGCGAACAGGCGGAGGCTCGCCATGACCTGGTCCTGCGGCACGACCTCGTTGGCATTGAGGATGAAGTTGATGCAATCGACGCCGAGCGATTCCCATTTCTTGCAGGCGCGGATGATGCGCGCGGGGTCCCCGTACGCCATGCCCTCGGTCTGTTGCTCGCTGGCGTCGGGGCCGGTCGCGGCGCGGCGCAGCGCTGGCAGCAGTCCGAGCGACTGGTAGGACGGCGAGGAATAGACCTCGCGCGTGGAGATGAGCTGCGTGGCGAGATAGTTGAAGGTGTTGCCGAGCCGCTTGCCCATCTCGACGCCGGTCTTCTCGTCTTCATGGCAGAACAGGAAGTTGGTGGTCGCGACCTGTTCGTTCACGAACGCGCCGACCGGCTCGCAGAGCTTAATGCGCCGGCGGTACTCCTTGATCTTCTTCTCCTGCTCCTCGAAGCCCGCGAAGGAGAGGCCGAGGCTGCCCAGTCCGCGGTCGGCCGCGTCGATCTCGGTGCCGGGACTGGTGACCGCCACCCACATCGGCGGATGCGGCTTCTGGTAGGGCTTGGGCAGGATGGTGCGCTCGGGCATCGACCAGAATTCACCCTGATAGGCGAAGGTCTCCTGCATCCACATCCTGGGCAGACAGCGCACGAACTCGTCCCAGCTCTTCTTGGTCGTATCCGGATTGGCACGGAATCCGCCGAGCTCGGTCCAGGTCGCCGAACGGCCCGTGCCGACATGCAGGCGGCCGCCGGACAAGATGTCCAGGGTCGCCGTCTTCTCGGCAATCTTGATCGGATGATTGAATTCGGGAACGCAGACGACGATACCGTGGCCGACCTGGATGCGCTTGGTCACCATGGCGCAGGCGGTCAGGAACAACTCGGGCGCGGAACAGTGGGAGTACTCCTCGAGGAAATGATGCTCGACCGCCCATACGTGATCGAAGCCCAGATCGTCGGCCAGCTTCACCTGCTCGAGGCAGTTGTTGTAAACGATCCGCTCCTTCTCCGGCGTCCACGGACGCGGGATCGAAATCTCGTAGAACAGGCCGAATTTCATTGCCGGGCCTCCTGCCGATGCGAAACGCTAGGCTTGCAGCGGCGGAGGCGCAACTCCACCATGCATTCGGAGGGCGAAACGCCATGAAGCGACTGGACGGCAAGGTTGCGATCGTGACCGGTGGGGCAAGCGGCATGGGCCGCGCCACGGTCATGCGGTTTCTGGCGGATGGCGCGAAGGTCATTGTCGCCGATCTCAACGAGGCCAATGGCGCGGAGACCCTGGCCGTCGCCAAGGCCCAAGGCCATGCGAACGACATTGCCTTCGTGCGATGCGACGTTGCCAAGGAGGCGGATGTTGCGGCGATGGTGGCTGCGGCGGTGAAACGCTTCGGTCGGCTCGACATTGCCTACCTCAACGCCGGGGTCGGCGGTGCCTTCGGTCCGATCGCGGAGACCAGCGTCGAGGATTGGGACTATACCTTCGCGGTGCTGGTGCGCTCGGTGTTCCTCGGCATGAAGCACGCCTCGCTCGCGATGAGGAAGCTGGGCGACGGCGGCGTGATCCTGGTGACGGCGTCGATCGCCGGCATGGTGGGCGGCGGCGGCAGTCACGCCTATTCAGCGGCAAAGGCCGCCGTGATCAGCCTTATCGAGAACGTGGCGGCCGAGCTCGGACCGCATCGCATTCGCGTGGTCGGCATCGCGCCCGGTGTGATCTCGACACCGCTGGTCCATCGCGGCCGGCCGGAAAAATACGAGGCGCAATTCAAGCGCCAGCCGTGGCCCGACCGCGGCGAACCTGAAGTGATCGCCGACGTGGCCTCCTTCCTGGTCTCCGACGAGGCGCGCTTCATCACCGGCGAGACAGTGAAGGTCGATGGCGGTCTGCTGGCGCAGGGCGTGGCGCTGTGGGGCACCGGACGGGACAACACCTTCCTCAAGAGCGCAGGCGTCAACCGCGGCACGACCGGCGAGGCCATGGTCGTGCGTCATTTGGAACCGAAGGGCTAGTCATATGAGCTTGGAAGCCGAGCGTCTTCATCGTCACCTGATCGGCCAGCAAGGCTCGCGGCGATCGCTCAACACGCCCGCCTTGGTGCTCGATCTCGACATGCTCGATCGCAACATTGCCGAGATGGCGCGCTTCGCGAAGGAGCACAACGTCAAGCTCCGGCCGCACTCCAAGACTCACAAATCGGCCGACATCGCCAAGCGCCAGATCAAGGCCGGCGCGCTCGGCGTATGCTGCGCCAAGCTCGGTGAGGCGGAGGCGCTCGCGGAGGACGGTGTGCAACAGCTCCACATCACTTCGCCGGTGGTCACCCCGCAGGCGATCGCCCGCCTCATCGAGCTCAACGGCAAGGTGAGCGACCTCATGGTCGTTGTCGATCATCCGGCCAATGTCGAGTCGCTTTCTGCGGCCGCGACGATGGCCGGCAAGCCGCTCACGGTGATCGTCGACATCGATCCCGGCATCCATCGCACCGGCGTGGCGACGCCCGAAGCGGCGGTCGATCTGGCGCGGAAGATCGTCGGACTGAAGGGCCTGAAATATGCCGGCGTGCAATTCTATTGCGGCAGCCACCAGCACATCATCGATTTCCAGGAGCGCAAGGCCAAGATCGAGGAGCGTACCGAATACCTGAAGGGCATCCTGCAGAAGCTCGAGGCGGCGGGGCTGAAGCCCGGCATCATCACCGGCTCGGGCACCGGCACGCACTATATCGATGCCAAGCTCGGCGTGTTCACCGAGCTGCAGGTCGGCTCCTACATTTTCATGGATCACGACTACAATGTTTGCGACCTGCGCGGGCTCGACCGGCCGACCTTCGAGCAGGCGCTGCAGATCGACGCTCGCGTCGTGAGCGCCAACACGGCCGGCATGGCGACCGTCGATGCCGGGCTGAAGGCGATGGCGACGGAAAAGGGCCCGCCCAAGATCCTGAAGGGCGCGGTCGACGGTTCTACCACGCGATTCATGGGCGACGAGCACTTGGCGGTAATAGCGCCGGAGGGCCAGCAGGCGCCGGCGCATGGCGAGCAGGTGATCCTGACGCCGCCCCACTGTGATCCTACGGTGAATCTCTACGAGGCCTATCACGTGGTGAAGGGCGACACCCTGGTCGAGATCTGGCCGGTCACCGCGCGCGGGCGCTCTCGCTGACCAGCAAGCCACCGTCCCAGTGTCTCGCCAGCGCGAGCAGCGACACCAGGCCCAGCGCGCTGACCATCGTCATGCCGAGGAAGGCGAGCTGGCCGTAGCGCGCGTAGAGCAGGCCGGAGAATTGATAGATCACGGCCTGCGTGGCGCCGGTGCCGAGCGCGTAGTAGATGCTTTGCCCCAGCGCCGTGCCGTTGCTCGGCAGCGAGCGCTGGATGAACGCCATGGCGCCGAGATGGCAGGCGGCGAACGTGCCGGCATGCAGCGCTTGCAGGACGACGAGCAGCGGCAGCGCCGTGGTGAAGGCCATGCCGGTCCAGCGCACCAGGCAGCAGGCGAGGCCGAGCCCGATCAGGCCGGTGACGCCGATGCGCTGCATCAGCCAGCCACTCAACGTCATCATCAGGATCTCGACGGCGACGCTCTCGCCCCATAGAGCGCTGATCGTGACGTCGTCGATGCCGGCACCGCGCCAGGTGAGCGTGCCGAAGCTGTAAAGCACGGCATGGCTCGACTGGCAGAAGCCGGCCGCGATCATGAACAGCATGAAGGACTTGTTGCGAAAGAGATCGCGCAGGCCGAACGGCGCGCGCCCTTTGCCCTTGTGGACAGAGCTCCCGCTCGCGGGCAGCAGCAGCGCACAGGGCAGCAGGATCGCGATGCCGGTCCAGCCGACGAACAGCACCGACGGCGGTCCGAACCGGTCGACCGACACGCCGCAAATCAAGGTACCGGCGATGAAGGCGATCGAGCCCCAGACGCGCAAATTGCCATAGACGAAGCCGCGCGCCTTGGCTTCATTGACCAGCAGGCCGTCATAGAGCGCCATCGTGGGCGACCAGACGCAGGCCCACACCAGCCCGACCAGCAGCAAGGCGAGGAAGCTGTAGGAAAGCTGGTAAACCCCCATCATGACGATGGCGGCGACCGCCATCATCAGCAGCATGTCGCGCAGCCGGCCCAGGCGATGGGCCAGGTAGCCTATGCCCAGCACGGAGAACACGCTCACCAGCTGGCGGCTCATGAACAGGGTGCCGATCTCGGCGTCGCTGATGCCGCGATCGCGCAGCCACACCGGCCAGTAGCTCATGAAGGCGCCCGAGGCGAAGAAGTAGGCCGCGCCGTAGCTCGCGAGCCGGCCGCCCACGAGGACGCGGTTCATCAGGCGGCGAACTCGCGCCGCACCTCAGCGGTGTGTTGCCCGAGCTCCGGCACGTCGCCCAGGCTCGGCGGCTCGCCATCGTACGCCGCCGCCAGCGCCGGGATCGACACGTCACCCTTCGGCGACTTGAAGTGCGTGCGGCGAAGCTGCGGATGCTTGGAGAGGGCGGCGACGTCGCTCACCCGCGCCCAGGCGATCTGCGCCGCATCGAGGCGGGCCGCCAGCTCGGCGAAGGCCAGCTTGCCGAAACTGTCGCCAACGATCTTGTTGGTGGCGTCGCGCCGTGAGTTCCGGGCCATGCCCGTGGCGTAGTCGGGATCCTTCTCGAGGCCGGGGCGGTCGATCACGCTGTGGCACAGCCGCTCGAACTCGCGGTCGTTCTGAATCGAGATCAGCACCGGCACCTTGTCGGAGCTCGGATAGACGCCGTACGGCGCGATGAAGGGATGCGTGAGGCCTAGCCGCGGCCATTCGTAGGATGAGTAGTCCATGGCGAGCAGCGGCACGGTCATCCATTCGGCCATCGAGGAGAACAGCGAGACTTTGATGTTGCGGCCCTCGCCGGTCTTCTGGCGGGCGAGCAGCGCCTCCAGCACCGCGGCATGGGCGTACATGCCGGTGCCGATGTCGGTTGCCGAGATGCCCACCCGACCGGGCGCATGCTCGGTGCCGGTGATCGACGCGAGTCCGCTCTCGGCCTGCACCAGCAGGTCATAGGCGCGGCGGTTCTTGTAGGGGCCGTGATCGCCGTAGCCCGAGACGTCGACGGTGATCAGCTTCTTGTGCTTGGTCCGCATGGCGGCCGAGCCGAAGCCCGCCCGATCGGCCGCGCCAGGCGCCAGGTTCTGGATCAGCACGTCGGCCTTGCCGATCAGGCGATGCAGCAGGGCGAGGTCCTCGGGCTTCTTGAAGTCGAGTGCGACCGATTGCTTGCCGCGATTGAGCCAGACGAAATAGGCCGAGAGGCCGTGCACGTAGCCGTCGTAGCCGCGGGCGAAATCGCCCTCGGGCCGCTCGATCTTGATCACCCGCGCGCCGGCGTCGGCCAGCCGCGCCGAACAATAGGGCGCGGCGACCGCTTGCTCGACGCTCACCACCAGCAGCCCGTCCAACGCGCCCTTTGATGCCTGGGCCATTTACGCACTCTCTCCTTTGACCATCCCAACATGCCATAGTGCTTCGGTGGTTCAACTGACATCCAGCGAGCGCGAAATTGCGTCGGGAAAATCCGGCCCGGCGGCCGCCATGGCGATGCGCATCGTGGCCGATACCGCGCGTCTCCTCGGCGCTTCGCGGCTGGTGCCGGTCGCCTCGGCGCACATCGACGGCTGCCTCTATCACGGCGATTCGGGCACCCTGTTCGCCGAGCGGCTGGTGAATGACGGCGGCAGGGCATCGGTGCCGACGACGCTCAATGTCGGCGCGCTCGATCTTGTTCACGCAGGTCGCGTGCGTTTGCCTCCGGAGCGCATGGCGATGGCGCGGCGCATGATGGACGCCTACCTGAAGCTGGGCTGCCGGCCGACCTGGACCTGCGCACCCTACCAGGCGGGCCATCGGCCGGCGCTCGGCCAACACGTCGCCTGGGGCGAGAGCAACGCCGTCGTGTTCTGCAACAGCGTGCTGGGCGCCCGCACCGAGCGCTACGGCGACTTCTTGGATATCTGCGCAGCGATCTCGGGCCGTGCGCCGGAAACCGGCCTGCATCTCGATGACAATCGCCGGCCGAGCCTGCTGGTCGATTGCGCTGTGCTCGACCGCCGGCTGGTCGAGGAGGAGGCCTTCTGGCCGGTGCTGGGCGCCTGGCTTGGCGAGAATGCCGGTGGTCGCGTGGTCGCGTTCGCCGGCTTGCCCAGCAAGATCGACGAGGATCGCCTGAAGGCAATGGGCGCCGCCGCGGCGTCCACCGGATCGGTCGGCCTGTTCCATATAGAAGGTGTGACACCAGAGACCTTCGAGCGGCCGCGCGAGGTGCTCAAGCTTTCAGGGACGATGCTGCATGCGGCGCGCGATCGTCTGTCGACAGTGCGTGCCAAGCCCGGCGACAAGGTCGATGCGATCGCGGTCGGCAGCCCGCATTTCTCGTTCGCCGAATTTCAGCGCCTGCTCGGCCATCTCGACGGCCGCAAGCCCGCGATCCCGATCTATGTCTGCACCGGCCGCCATACCTTGGCGGAGATCGAGCGGGCCGGGCTAGACACGAGCGCGCTCACCATCGTCGCCGACACCTGCATCGTGGTGACGCCCATCCTGCCGGCGAGCGGCGGCCTGCTGATGACCAATTCGGGCAAGTTCGCGCACTACACGCGGCCCAACACCGGCTTCGAGGTGCTGTACGGATCGCTCGCCGATTGCGCCGAGACCGCGGTCGCCGGCCGTTTGGTGCGGGAGGAGTCGCTATGGCGATGAACCTGCTGCTGCCCGGAACAGCCGAGGCTGCTGCACTCAAATTGCCGACCCTGTCGCTGTGGGGCGGCGTCGATCCGTTCAGCGGAAGATTGACGAACCCTGCGCTTCCGCATTGCGGCGAGAGCGTGAAGGGCAAGGTGCTGATGATCGCCGAGCCTGTCGGCTCTTCGTCGTCCAGCGCTGTGCTGCTCGAACTCCTGCAAGCCGGCAACGCGCCGGCGGCGATCGTGCTCGGCCGAGCCGACGCGATTGTCGCACTGGGCATACTGGTGGCGCGCGAGATGGGATGGGCTACCATTCCGCTGGCGGTGATGCCGCCCAACGAACAAGCCAAGGTCGCCGATGGCGCGACCATCAGAGTCGAGTAGAGGGAACGACGATGCCGGGACCGCTTGCGGGCGTGAAAGTGATCGACATGACTGCGGTGCTGCTGGGGCCGTTCGCCACCCAGCACTTGGCCGACATGGGCGCTGACGTCATCAAGGTCGAACCGCCGGAGGGCGACCTGTTGCGGCTGTCGGGCGGATCGATGGGCCGCGACAAGAGCATGGGGCCGATCTACATGGCGGCCAACCGCAACAAGCGCTCGCTCTGCCTCGACCTCAAGAAGCCGCGCGCCGTCGAGATCCTGAAAGGCATGATCGAGGGCGCCGACCTCTTCATTCACAACAGCCGGCCGGCCGCCATCGAGCGCCTCGGACTGGGCTACGAAGACCTGAAGAAGATCAACCCGTCGATCGTCTACGCCTACTCGCTGGGCTACAAGCGCAGCGGGCCGTACGGTCACAAGCCTGCGTTCGACGATCTGGTGCAGGGCGTGTCGGGCGCCGCCTCGCTGCAGAGCCGGGTCGACGGCGAGGCGCCGAAATTCATGCCCAGCCTGATCGCCGACAAGACCACCGGCCTGCATCTTTGCATCGCCGTGCTGGGCGCGCTCTATCATCGCAAGGTGACGGGCGAGGGCCAGATGATCGAGGTGCCGATGCTCGAGACCTTGGCCTCGTTCTGGCTCACCGAGCATCTGTTCGGCGGCCTGTGGAGGCCCGAGCGCGGCGCCATGGGCTACGACCGCATCATCAACAAGTATCGCCATCCGTTCAAAACCATGGACGGCTACATCTGCGCGCTGCCTTATACCGACGCGCACTGGGTCGAGTTCTTCAACATCGTCGAGCGGCCGGATCTGGCCAAGGACCCGCGCTTCTGCGACCGCACGGTGCGGCCCAGGCACTTCAGCGAGCTCTACCAGGTGCTCGACACGCTCCTGAAGCATCGCACGACCCAGGAATGGCTCGACGCCTTCGACAAGGCCGACATCCCGGCGATGCCCGTGCATACGCTCGAGGATTTGCTCGAGGATCCGCACCTTAAGGTGACGGGTTTCTTCACCGAACGCGAGCATCCGACCGAGGGGCCGATCGTCACCTATGCCAGCCCGCTCGATTTCGAGAAGACCAAGGTCGAATTCCGCCGCCACGCGCCGCGCATCGGCGAGGATGGGCCGCAGGTGCTGCGCGAGGCCGGACTGAGCGATGCCGAGATCGAAAAGCTCAAGGCAGACAAAGTCTTGATGGTGCCATGACGTAATCCGGCGATTACGTAAAGCTATTTCGCGACGCGGCGGAACGAGCCGCGATCCGGTTGTACGCCCGAAGCCGCCGTCTAAACTCCGACCAAATCAAAACGCTGGTGAGGGATCGATGGATCTCGCTTTCACGCCCGAAGAGCAGAAATTCGCCGACGAGGTACGCGCCTTCGTGAAGGCCAATCTGCCGGCCGACGTCCGCGACAAGGTGAAGAACGGCAAGCATCTGGGCCGCGACGACTACATGCGCTGGCAGCAGGCGCTCGGGAAGAAGGGCTGGCTCGTTTACACCTGGCCCAAGAAGTACGGCGGTCCCGGCTTCACGCCGGCGCAACGCTACATCTTCGAGAACGTGTGTGCGGAGGAATACGCGCCGGGCATCATCCCATTCGGCAGCAAGATGGTCGGGCCGGTGATCTACACGTTCGGCACGGACGAGCAGAAGCAGAAGTACCTGCCGCCGATTCGCGAGAGCACCGTGTGGTGGTGCCAGGGCTACTCCGAGCCGGGTTCGGGCTCCGATCTCGCCTCGCTCCGCACGAAGGCCGAGAAGCAGGGCGACCACTACATCGTCAACGGCTCCAAGACCTGGAACACGATGGGCCATTGGGCCGACTGGATCTTCTGCCTGGTTCGCACCGATCCCAAGGCCAAGCCGCAGGAGGGCATTTCCTTCCTGCTGATCGACATGAAGACGCCCGGCATCACCGTGAAGCCGATCATCATGATGGATGGCGGTCACGAGGTGAACGAAGTCTTCTTCGACAACGTGAAGGTTCCTGTCGCCAATCTGGTCGGCAAGGAGAACGAGGGCTGGACCTGCGCCAAGTTCCTGCTCGCCAACGAGCGGCTCGGTATCGCCGCGGTGCCGCAGTCAAAGCGCGGTGTCGAGGCGTTGAAGGACATCGCCCGCGCGGAGCGCGAGGACGGCAAGCCGCTGATCCAGAACCCGAGCTTCGCCGAGAAGATCGCCGACCTCGAGATCCAGGTGACGGCGCTGGAATACACCGAGCTGCGCGTGCTGTCGCAGATGGCGCAGGGCGGCCAACCCGGACCGGAAGTCTCGGGACTGAAGATCCGCGGTTCGGAGATCCAGCAGCGCATCACCGAGCTCACCATGGAAGCGGTCGGAGAGTACGCAGCACCCTACCTGCCGGGCCTGCTATGGCACGGCACCAACGAAGCGCCGGTCGGGCCGGACTACGCGCATCTCGCCGCGCCACGCTATTTCAACAACCGCAAGACCACGATTTACGGCGGTTCCAACGAAATCCAGAAGGGCATCATCTCCAAGATGGTGTTGGGTCTGTAAATGGATCTGGCGCTCAAGCCCGGGCACAGGGCGTTCGCCGACGAGGTCCGCGATTTCGCGCGGAAGAATCTGTCGCCCGCGACCAAGGCCAAGACCTTGTCCGGCAAGCACTACGACAAGGCCGACCACATCGTTTGGCAGCAGGCGCTCGGCAAGAAAGGTTGGCTCGCCTACACCTGGCCCAGGAAGTACGGCGGCCCGGGCTTCGACGTCACCCAGCGCTTCCTGTTCGAGAACGTGCTCGCGGAAGAGGGGGCGCCGCGCATCATCCCGTTCGGCGTGAAGATGGTCGGGCCGGTGATCTACACCTTCGGCACGGACGCGCAGAAGGAACGCTTCCTGCCCGGCATCCGCACCTCCGAGGTGTCGTGGTGCCAGGGCTACTCGGAACCGGGCGCCGGTTCCGACCTCGCCAATCTGCGCACCCGCGCGGTGAGGCAAGGCGACCATTACGTCGTGAACGGCCAGAAGACCTGGACCTCATTCGCCCATTGGGCCGACTGGATCTTCTGTCTCGTGCGCACCAATCCCGACGCCAAGCCGCAGGAAGGCATCTCCTTCCTGCTGATCGACATGAAGAGCCCGGGCATCACCGTGCGGCCGATCATCATGCTGGACGGCGCGCATCACGTGAACGACGTGTTCTTCGACAACGTGAACGTTCCCGTCGCCAACCTCATCGGCAAGGAGAACGAGGGCTGGACCTGCGCGAAGTTCCTGCTCGCCAACGAGCGGCTCGGCATCGCGGAGGTGCCGGCCTCCAAGCGCGGCGTACGCGCGCTGAAGGAACTGAACGACGATCCGTCACTCAAGGAGAAGATCGCCGATGTCGACCTGCAGGTGCAGGCGCTCGAGATGAGCGAGCTGCGGGCGCTGTCCACCATGCAGCTCGGCGGCGCGCCCGGCCCCGAGGCCTCGATCCTCAAGATTCGCGGGTCCGAGATCCAGCAGCGCATCGCGGAGCTTGCGATGGAGGCGGTGGGCGAGTACGCCGCGCCCTATCAGCCGGACCTGCTGTTCCGCGACACCAACGAGACGCCGATCGGTCCTGACCACGCGCCGCCCGCCGCGCCTCGCTATTTCAACATGCGCAAGACCACGATCTATGGCGGCAGCACCGAGGTGCAGAAGAACATCGTTTCCAAGGCCATCCTCGGGCTATAAATCCCGGACGTATCTGGAGGAAAAAATGGATCTCAGCCTGTCCGACGAACAGAAGCAGCTGCAGGACGCGGCCGAACGCTTCGTTCGCGACAAGTACGCCTTCGAGAACCGGCGCAAGATCGCCGCTACGGAGAAGGGCTGGGCGGCCGAGAACTGGGCGCAGATGGCCGAGCTGGGCTGGCTGGGCGTGCCGCTCACCGAGGCCGAGGGCGGCTATGGCGGGCCGATCGAGACCATGATCCTGATGGAGCAGTTCGGCAAAGGTCTGGTGCTCGAGCCGTTCCTGCCGACGGCGGTGATCGGTGGCGGACTTTTGGCGCGTGCCGGCTCGCAGGCGCAGAAGGACGGACTGCTGGCGCCGATGATGGAAGGCAAGAAGCAGTTCGCCTTCGCCTGGCTGGAGCGGCAGAGCCGCTACAATCTCGCCGACGTCGCGCTCAAGGCCGAGAAGTCCGGTTCCGGCTACACCCTCTCCGGCCACAAGGGCGTGGTCTACAACGCGCCGTCGGCCGACCAGATCTTCGTACTGGCCCGCACCGCGGGCGGCGCGCGCGAGGAGAAGGGGCTCACCCTGTTCGTCGTCGACGGCAAGGCCAAGGGCCTGTCGCGCCGGGACTATCCGACGCAGGACGCCTTGCGCGCCTCCGAGCTTACCTTCGACAAGGTCGCCGTCGGCGCCGATGCCGTGCTCGGCCAGGTCGACGGCGCCTTCCCGATCGTCGAGGACGCGGTCGACCGCGCCATCGTGGCGCTGTGCGCCGAGGCCGTCGGCTGCATGGATGCGATCAACGCCGCGACGCTGGAATACATCAAGACCCGCAAGCAGTTCGGCGTGCCGATCGGCAAGTTCCAGGTGCTGCAGCACCGCATGGTCGATTGCTTCACCAACGCGCAGGAAGCGCGCTCGATGACGTTGATGGCCTCGCTCAAGATCGGCGACAAGGATCCGGTCGTGCGCCGCAAGGCCGCCTCCGGCGCCAAGGTCCAGATCGGCAAGTCGGGCAAGTTCTGCGGCCAGAGCGCAGTGCAGATGCATGGCGGCATGGGCGTCACGGACGAGCTGTCGGTCAGCCACTACTTCAAGCGGCTCACCATGATCGACCTGATGTTCGGCAACCAGCAGCATCACCTGACGCGCTACAGCAATCTCGCGATGGCAGCCTGAGGACACGCTCATGAGCTACGAGGCGATCGAGGTACGCAAGCTCACCGGCGGCTGCGGCGCCGAGGTGCTGGGGGTCGACGTCAAGTCGCTGAGCAACAGCCAGTGGGCCGAAGTGCAGCGCGCCTTTGCCGAGCATGGCGTGATCTTCTTCCGCGACCAGAAGCTCACCCCCGAGCAGCACCTGGCGTTCGCGCGGCGCTGGGCGCCGATCGACGTCAATCGCTTCTTCACGCCGGTGCCGGGCTATCCGGAGATCGCCGAGGTTCGCAAGGAACCCCAGCAGAAGACCAACATCGGCGGCGGCTGGCACACCGACCACAGCTACGATCAGGTTCCCGCCATGGGCTCGATCCTGCTGGCGCGCGAACTGCCCGAGGAAGGCGGCGACACGCTGTTCGCCAACATGTACCGCGCCTTCGAAACGCTTTCGCCCGGCCTGCAGCGCATGCTGGAGGGCATGCGCGCGGTCCACGGCTCGGCGCACATCTTCGGCAAGGAGGGCGTGCACAAGAACAACCCGGAGTCGGCCGCCCGCTACGGCAACCAGCACCTCGTCGGCGACGACGTCCTGCATCCGGTGGTGATCAAGCACCCGTTGAGCGACCGCAAGGCGCTCTACGTCAATCCGGCCTTCACGCTGCGCTTCGAGGATTGGTCGGCCGAGGACAGCCGGCCGTTGCTCGAGCACCTCTACCGTCATGCCTCACGGCCGGAATTCACCTGCCGCTTCCGCTGGCGCGAGGGGTCGATCGCGTTCTGGGACAACCGCGCCACCTGGCACTACGCCGCCAACGACTATCACGGCGAGCGCCGGCTGATGCACCGCATCACCGTCGCCGGATGCGCCCTCGAGGCCGCGGCCTGAGGCACGATGGGCCCGTCTGAGACATTTTCGTCTCGAATCTCACCCGCCTGAGACGCCTCCGATGCCGATGGCATAAGGGTTTGCCTGCCGAGTCTCACGAAACACCCCCACCCCCCTGGTGAGACAGCGTGAGACGCGTGAGACGCCTGAGACACCCAAACTGCAAATAGTTATGGCGGTCCGGACAGCCTAGCGCTTCGGCAGCTTGTCGAGGCCGCCGACCAGCAGGCGGGTGGCGAACTCGGTCGCGGCGGCCGGATCGACCGGGTCGCGCATGGTCATGACGACCGAAACCTCGAACACGACGCCCGAGATCGCCGCCAGCAGGTAGTCGAGGTCCACTCTCGGCAAGGCGCCCCGTTCGACGGCGTCGGCGACATCCTGGCGGAAGGCCAGGGTCAGGCCCTGCAGATCGGGCGCGTTGATGAGGTTGCGGATCGGCGTCACGTTGTTGCGGCCGAAGGCGAGGATTTCCGGATCCTCGGCGACGAAGTGGAAATAGACCGAGCAGTGCCGGCGCAGGAATTCCTCGGCGGTCTTGGCGGTCGAGCGCCCCTCGCCATGGCGCTGGCGCTCGAGCAACTCGGCGCTCATCTCGGCGATCACGGCGCTGAAGATCTCGGTCTTGTCCTTGAAGTAGTTGTAGAAGGTGCCCGAGGCGAGATCGGTGCGCCGCACGATGTCGCGCACGCCAGCGGCGTTGTAGCCGATCTCGGCGAACACGCTGCGGGCGGCCTTCAGCAGCGCGGCCCGGTTCTCGGCTTTGTTCTGCTCACGGCGTCCTGAACGCGTATCGGGCTGCGTCGCGGTGGCCTGCATGATCGCTTGTACCATCTCCCATCGGCGCCCGGCAGGGGCGCCGCATCTCGACGGGGCGATATGAGCCGGTTAGCGTGGCGGAGGCAATGGATTCGACATCACAGGCTGGTTATGGCGCGGCGCTTCGGCAGCAAATCCTGCTCAGCGAACGGCGGCGCATGCGCGCCACGGCCATCGTGCTGGCCGTGCTGCTGGCGATAACCACGACGTTCGCCACCCTGTTCTATGACCTGACGAGCCGGATGTTTCCCGGTGGCGTGGCATGGTGGATGCCGTCTTCGCTGATCGGGCCGTTCATCCTGTTCGAGATCGGCACGGTCCTGCTGTTGCGCTGGCGAATGGCGCATGGCCTGGATTTTCCCCAGCCCGCGCGCTTCGCCAACGTGCTCGTCGAGACCAGCCTGCCCAGCGTGATCATCGCGGCGCTGGCCAGCAACATGAACGCGCAGCTGGTCTTCGCCTTCTGGCCGCCGATGCTCTATTTCGTGTTCATCATCCTGTCGACCCTGCGGCTCGATTTCTGGCTGTCGCTGTGGACGGGAGCGGTCGCGGCCGTGCAGCAATATCTGCTGGCCGATCATTTCCTGCCGTTGAGCCAGTCGGCGGCGGCGGCCAATGAAACGCCGACCTATCATCTGAGCCGCAGTGTCGTGCTTCTCCTGGCAGGGGCCATCGCGGGCATGGTGGCGCTGACCTTGCGCCGGCAGTTCGAGAACTCGGTCAGGGCAGCCGCCTCGCGCGATCGCATCACCAACCTGTTCGGCCAGCATGTCTCGCGAGCGGTAGTGGAGCGCCTGCTTGCCCAGGCGAGCGATCCGCCGAGCGAACTGCGCACGGTCTGCGTGCTGTTCCTCGACATTCGCGGTTTCACCGCCATGACGCGCAAGCGCGAGGCCGCCGAGACGGTGAGCCTGCTGAACGATTTCTTCGCCGAGATGGTGGCGATCGTCGATCGCCATCACGGCATCATCAACAAGTTCCTGGGCGACGGTTTCCTGGCGCTGTTCGGCGCGCCGCTTCACGACAATCGGGCGGCGCACAATGCCTTGGCCTCGGGCCACGCCATGCTGGGTGCGGTCGACGAGTGGAACCGGCTGCGGCCCGGCCAGGCGCTGCGCGTCGGCATCGGCATCCATGTCGGCGAGGCCGTGACAGGTACGGTCGGCTCGCCGCAGCGAAAGGAATACACCGTGATCGGCGACACGGTGAATTTGGCGGCGCGGCTCGAGCAGCTCACCAAGGAGACAGGCGCGCGCCTGCTGGTCTCCGATTCTCTCTGCAAGGCCGCGGGCGTCGCCGATGCCCACGATCTCGGTCCCATGCCGATCCGCGGCTATGACGACAAGGTGCGGGTATGGCGGCTGGCCTGAGCTGGTATTTCGCCTATGGCTCGAACATGAGCCGCGCGCGCCTGGACGAGCGGCTGCAGCCCAAGGGGGTGACGCTCGGCCAACGCCTGGGCGGCCGGCTCGATGGCTGGCGACTGACCTTCGACAAGGTGGCGCGTGCGCCGATGGGATCCGGCGCCGGCAACATCGTGCTGGCGAGCGGCGCCGTCGTGCATGGCACCCTGAACGAGTTGCCGGAGGCCGGCTTCGACGTACTCGATGTCTTCGAGGGTGTAGCCGGCGGCCACTACGAACGCCGTCTTGTGCCGGTGGTGCGCGCCGACACCGGCGAGACGGTCGAGGCCGTGACCTATGTGGCTCTGCGGGTGGGCGAGGGGCTCAGGCCCACGCGCGCCTACCTCGCCCATCTCCTCGCCGGCCGGGATCTGCTCCCGGCCGCGTATTGGGCGGTATTAAGTAAGACGCCGACTCTCGACTAGGCCGGCACCTTCGCCTTGCCGGACTTCTTCACGGCCTTGAGGCGGTCGCCCGGAACCTTCCCGGAATTGTCGATCTCCGGCACATCGGCCTCGTGCCAGAAATTGAGCTCGATCATGATTCCGTCAGGATCGTGCAGGAAGACCTGCTGCAGCGGCCTTGCCGGGACCTTGCGGACCTCGAACGGGACCTTGTCCTTCTTGATGCGGTCGATCGTGCCCCGGATGTCGGAGCAGTTGATCGCCACATGGTCGATCGCGCCGCCGCCATGGTCCTTGCGGCCGCTTTCGGACACGAGGTGCAGGATCGCCTTGTCGCCGGCATAGAGCCAGGCGCCGGGGAAGTTGAAGGGCGGACGATCGCCGTCGCGCAGGCCGACATACTTTTCGTAGAAGGCTACGGTCTTCTTCAGGTCCTTGCAGAACACGTTCCAGTGGTCGAGTGAAAGAGCGGGCATGGATTCCTCCTTGCAACGCCCGAGCTTACACCGAATTCGGCTCTGCGGTCAGCCGTCATGGCAGCAGGAATTCTGGGCAGTTTGGTCATATTCGTCGTGCCGGCGCACCCAGTCCGTCAGATTTCCGCCCGGCGGTTCGTTGCGGCCTTTCGGTGTCACGTCGAGGAACCCGTAGACGCCGCCCAGCATCTCGGTGCCGCGGGCGAAGGCGGAGTAGGTGTGGAATATCGCGCCGGCTTCGTCCTTGTAGAACACGCTGTAGCCCGGCATCTCGTCGATGCCGTAGTCCATCGTCTCGTAGTTGTAGAAGACCTTGCCGCGCGCCTTGTCGGCCTCGCTGAACGAGACGTGATAGTCGAAGTTGAAGTCGCTGCCGTGCGAGGACACCCACTTGAACTTCCAGCCCATGCGCTTGTGGTAGGCGGCGATCTCGGGATATGGCGCGCGGGAAACGGCGACGAACATGACGTCGTGATTGACCAGGTGGATCACCGATCCGTCGACCTGGTCGGCGCCGAACGAGCAGCCGAGGCAGCCCTCTTTCCAACCGGGCGCCATCATGAAGTGCTTGACGATGAGCTGACTGCGGCCGGCGAACATGTCGGCGAGCGATTGCCTGCCGTCGGCCCCTTCGAACATGTAGTTCTTCTCCACTTTCACCCACGGCAGCTCGCGCGTCTCCTGACGCAGTTTGTCCTTGGCGTGCAGGAGCGCCTTTTCCTTGGCCAGCAGGTCGCGACGGGCGGCGATCCATTCATCGCGCGAAACGATCTTGTGCGTCTGCATGTCGATCTCCTTTCAGGCCGCTTCCGGGCGGTTGAGGACGGCGTTGAATACGGTGGGCGGGACGACCAGGCGCGGGTCCCTGTAAAGCGCGCGCAGCTCGTCGAGATTTTCGTCGGGGTTGCGGGTCAGTTCGGCCAGCCGGTCGAGCAGCGCGTTATCGAGCTGCTTGTCGTCCTGGGTCATAATCCCCCAGCAATCCCATGGCTGCATCTCGCGGTTGTTGAGAGCGGCGACGTCCCGCACGATGTTGCTGGCGATGAACCAGTAACCCCACATGTTCAGGATGCCGAACGACTTCGGATCAGCCTTGCCGGTGCGGCAGAGCCGCCAGGCGTCGCCCGCCACCAGGAACTGGTCGCGCGGCACGTCGAGCGTGTCGATCGTGATGCCGAACATCCGGCGCTGGCGGTCGTCGATCTGCGCGTCGACCAGCACCCAGCGCTTCTCGCCGGCATTCCAGTACTCGGTGACCCAGTGGTCGTAGCCCTTGCCCTTCTCGAAATACATGCCGAAGCCACAGCGCGCTCGCGCGGGCGTGCCCTGGCTGCGCAACATGGCGACCATCAGCAGGGCGAAGGAGCGGCAGACGCAGACGTAACGGCCCTCCGGAGCGCGCGAAGTTGACAGCGGCCGCGGATCGCTCGAGGTAATCCTGTCCAGCACGTCGGCAAGCGGCCGCACATGCGCCTCGGCATGCCGCGCCGGCGCCAGCTTGACGCCATACGCCTCGGTCATGTGCTCGTGGATCAGCAGGCCCTGCGCGATCCTCGCCAGCGCGCCCACATCGCGCGGCAGGCCGTCGAAAAGCGCCGCGTGCTTGCCGGGCGCGCTCAGGGCCACAGGCGTGCGGTAGAGATCGAGGTTCATGGGAACAGCCTCTCGAGATTGTCGAGTCCGAAGCCCCAGCCGACGCGATGGTCGTCGCATGCCTTCTGGTCGAAGAACTGCTCGTGCGTCAGCGTCAGGATGGTGCCGTCGCCGTCCGGCTTGAGGTCGATCGTGACCTGCGATTCGCGCTCGGGCGTGGTGCGCCACGCCCATGAGAAGACGAGCTTGCGGTCCGGCACGATCTCCTTGTAGACGCCGCTCACATCATGCTGCTCGCCATTGTCGCCCTTGAAGCCGACATGGAAGCGGCCGCCCACGCGAACGTCGGTCTCGGCGACGCGGCTCGTCTGGTCGTTGCCGCCCCACCAGCGGATCATCTGCTGCGGGTGCGTCCAGGCCTGGTAGACCTTTTGCGGCGGGGCTTTGAGGCGGCGCTTGAGGGTGAGGCTGGGCTTGCTGGCCATTCGTCGTTCTCCAGGAATGCGGCAAGACGGTCGAGCTGCTCGGTCCAGTATTTCTGGTAGTGGGCCAACCAGTTCATCGCTTGCTCCATCGGCGCGGGGGTCAGTTGACAGGCCACGCTGCGGCCGGTCTTGGTGCGCTGGATCAGTCCGGCATCCGACAGCACGTCGAGGTGCTTCATGATCGCCGGCAGCGATACCGGGAACGGACGTGCGATCTCGCTGACCGTGAGCGTGGCATCCTTGTCGAGCTGGGCCAGGATGGCGCGCCGCGTGGGATCGGCCAGGGCGGCAAAGGTTCGGTCGAGACCGGCGGCTTGATAGTTAACCATAGGGTTAACAATAGGGACGCCACCCGGCCGTCGTCAAGGCCCGATGAGGACGGTTGTCACAGTCTTTCGATCAGGGCCTGGGCCGCCGCGGGATTGCGCACCTTGGCGCCGGAGATGAAGTAGACGAAGACGTCGCCGCGTTTGGCCCAGGCCTTTGCCTTCCTGGCCCATTTATCGAGGTCGGCGGGCTTGTAGCCCGTCTTCACCTTCTCCTGGGTCTTCATCAGCCGCGCATACGTGAAGTCGGTGGTCGGCTCGTCGATCTCGGGAAAATCGTCGTCCTGGGCATAGACGATGGCGACCCCGTACTTGCGCGCGAGATCGTAAAAGCGCTTGTCCTTGAAACTGTCGTGCCGCACTTCCAGCGCGTGGCGGAGCGGAAGCCTGCCGGTCTGCCTGGGCAGCAGTTTCAGGAAGGCCTCGATATCCTCCGCATCGAACTTCTTGGTGGCCATGAACTGCCAGTTGATCGGGCCCAGCCGGTCGCCCAGCTCGACCAGTCCCTGGTTGACGAAGCGCTGCACCGATTCGGCGGCCTCGGCCAGCACGCGCCGATTGGTGCAGAAGCGCGATGCCTTCAGGGAGAAGACGAAGCCATCCGGCGTCTCGGCGCGCCACTTCTTCCAGCTCTCGGGCTTGAAGCTCGAGTAGTAGGTGCCGTTGATCTCGATCGAGGTGAGCTTGCGGCTGGCATACTCCAGCTCGCGCTTGTGCGTCAGGTCCTTCGGATAAAAGACGCCGCGCCACGGCTCGAAGGTCCAGCCGCCGATACCGGTGTAGATCTTTCCCGTCATTTGCCGGAAACGTAGCAGGGATCGACCGGCCGGGCACGGGGCCGGGTCTCCGGCATCAGCAGGCCGACCAGGCAAACGCCGACAGCCGCGATCGCCGCCAGGACCACGAAGGCGGCGGCGCTGCCGAAGGAATCGGTGATGTAGCCCGCGAGCGTCGGGCTGAGCGAGGCGCCGATCCCGGTCATGGTGCCGACAATGCCTTGCGCCAGGTTGAAGCGTCCACTGCCGTGCGTCACGTCCGCGATGGTGAGCGGCACCATGACGCTGAACACCGTGGCGGTGAGGCCGTCGAGGAGCTGCACGATCACCAGCAGCGAGGGGTCGGATACGGTGGCGAACAGCAGGCCGCGGATCGGCAGCGCGGCAAAGCCTGCCAGGAGCAATGGACGGCGGCCCCAGCGCTGCGCCTGGCGGCCGACCCAGGGCGAGAACAGGGCGACGACCAGTTGCGGGCCCACCATGCAGGCGGCGATCAGCACGGTCGCCCAATCGCTCGACCGCGCGGTCAGTATGCTGCCCATCAGGGGAAGCATGGCGGCATTGGCGAGATGGAAGAGCAGGATGCAGCCGCCGAAGGTGAGCAGCGGGCGGTTCGAGACCAGGGCACGGTAACCCTGCGGCGGCGCCTCGTCGGGCTCGGCGACCGCGCCATGCGCCTCCTCGGGATCGATCTCCTTCGGCACGATGACGCTCAGCGCAATCCAGGTCGGGATCAGCAACGCCGCGGTCACGAGGAACACCGCGCCGGTCGAGAAGAAGTGGCCGACGGCGCCCATCACTGCGGCGGACAGGCCGGCGCCGATCGAGGAAAAGCGCGCATTGCGGCCGAGGCGCTCGCTGATCGCGGTCGAACCGACGAGCCCGAGGCTGATGGCGGCCATCGCCGGTCCGAGCACGCAGCTCGCCGCGGCGTGCAGGCAGGCCGCGGCCAGGATCACCGGGAAGATCGGCCAGCCGGCATAGGCAAGCGCGCTGGCGCTGATCAGGCCGACGGCGATTGCCGCCACGAAGCGCTCCGAGCGCGCGGCATCGAGCAGGGCGCCGGCCGGAATCTGGCCGAGCAGGGCCACGATCCCGCCCGTGGTCAGCACCAGGCCGATATCGACCTGTGTCCATTTGTGCGCCGTGAGATAGACAGCGACGAACGGCCCGAAGCCGGTCTGCACGTCGGCAACGAAGAAGACGAACCAGTCCAACCCCCGCAGGCTGCGCCGCGACGGCGTCATGGTCAGGGAATGGGTTCGAGACTTCCCGACGCGCCCAACACGACGGTCGGCTGGCCATCCTTGTATTCAGGCGCGGGCTTCACTTGCTCGCGCGTCAGTTCGAGCACGATGCGGTAGCGTTTGTTCTTGGCGTCGGGCACGAAATGCAGCGCCTTCCAATCGACCGCGATCTTGCGGCTGCCGACGCCCAGGAATCCGCCGAAATCGATGATCGCGGCCCGGGTGACGCCGTGGCTGTCGACCAGGACGTCGACGATGCGGCCCATGTCCTCGTCGGCGGCGCTGCGGACCTCGTTGCCGAGGATGCCGCGCACCTCCTGGCTGCCGAGGATCGTGACTGACGGCGGCGCCGCGGGTTCGGCGGGCTTTGCCGGCGGTGCCGACGGTTCAGAGGGCGCGGGCGTCGTGGCAGCGGGCGGAGACGATGCTGACGACGAATCCGGGGGCTGCGCTGGCGCCGAAGTCTGGCCATCCGCGGCGACGACCGACAGGACGAGCGCCAATGGTATTGTCCAGACACTCCGGAGCAACCGAGCCACGGAATCCTCCGTCAGGATTGGGGAGAAGACACGATCGACACCTGCATGCGGCCGCGCGCGCGCAGCGGCTCCAGCGAGACGCCCTTGCCCTGACGGCGGACCACCACGTCGCCGCTGGCGTCGCCCAGCCTGAGGTTGCGCAGGATCACTTCGTCGAGGAACGAAGGCAGCGTCGGATTGCGCAGCCGGATCTCGCCGCGCCGCGGGTCGAACTCGAGGCCGAGCGAGGCTTCGACGAGCGAGAACGGCGTGGCGCTGGCCCAGGCCTGCGGCGAACAGGCGACGGGGTAGAGCGTCGGTCCGCGGTTGGGCTGGCGCTGGAAGCCGCAAAACAGCTCGGGCAGGCGGCGCAGGTCCATGTAGGTGGCGGCGTCGAACAGGCCCTTGAAGAGATGGCTGACTCCGTCCTTGAAGCCGTAGCGCGCCAGGCCGAGCGCGATCAGCGCGTTGTCGTGCGGCCATACCGAGCCGTTGTGATACGACATCGGATTGTAGCGCGACTCGCCGCGGGCGATCGTGCGAATGCCCCAGCCCGAGAAGAAGCGCGGGCCGAGCAGCCCTTTCGCCACCCGCGCGGCGCGGGCCGGCTGGATCATGCCGCTGAACAGCAATTGGCCGGCGTTGGAGCTGCTCACCGCGCAGGGCCGCTTGTTGCCGTCGAGCGCAATGGCGTAGGTCCCGATCTCCTCGCACCAGAAGGACGCCTCGAAGGCGCGGGCCAGCCGCTTGGCATCGGCGTCGAGCCGCCGGGCTTCGTCGGCGAGATGCAGGCGGCGGGCGCAGCGGGCGATCGCGGTCTTGGCGGCGAAGACATAGCCCTGCACCTCGGCCAACGCGATCGGCCCCTCGGCGAGGGTGCCGTCGGCATGGAAGATCGCGTCCTGCGAATCCTTCCAGCCCTGGTTGACGAGACCCTTGTCGGTCGCCCGCTTGTATTCCACGAAGCCGTCCTGGTCGGGGTCGCCGACACCGTCGATCCAGCCCAGCGCCGCCTCGATCGCGGGCCACAGTTGCACGATGGTCTCGTGGTCGTTGGTGCGTTCGGCATAGAGCCCGGCCAGCAACACGAACAGGATCGTGGCATCGACGCTGCCGTAGTAGAGCCCGAACGGCACTTCGCCCAGCGCCGCCATCTCGCCATGCCGCATCTCATGCAGGATCTTGCCGGGCTCGGCATCGGACTGCGCGTCGGTGTCGTGCGCCTGATAGGCCGCGAGGTGGCGCAGCACGCCGCGCGCGACGCCGGGGTCGCACCACAGCATTTGCAGCGCCGTGATCAGGCCGTCGCGGCCAAAGGTCGTCGAGTACCACGGGATGCCGGCATAGGGATAGCGGCCCTCGGGCGTGTCGGTCATCAGCATGTTCAGGTCGGCGGCCGAGCGGCACAGCACCTCGTTGAACACTTCGTTCGATGTCTCGATCGACGTCGCTTCCTGCGTCGCCGAACGCAGCTCGCGGCGCGCCTGCAACATGCCGCGGGCGAACGGCAGGACGGCCCGATCCTCGGGCGCGTTGCAGCTGACGATGAGAAAGAGCGGGCGCATCTCGCCGGGCTTCAGTTCCAGCCGGTAGATCGCCGCATTGGCGTCGAGCTCGGCGGGCACCGGATCGAAGGCGACGGTGGTCGTCCGCACAGCATCGTCGAGGCCGCGATAGGACAGCACGACGCGGTCGGTCTCCTTGGCTGCCTGAGTGAGCACGCCGCGGCGCGCGCGGTGCAGGCCGCGCACCTCGAACAGATCGGCGAAGTCGCTCTTGAACAGCAGCGAGATCGAGACGTTGATGGTCCGGTCGCCATAGTTGCGCACCGCCAGGCGCTGATAGGCGGTGCCGCGCCACAGGAAGATCGTGCGCGCGACGTGCACGAGATCCTTCTGCAGGACGATCTGGTCGTCCTCGTAGAAGTCGGGATTGGTGAGATCGACCGACAGCAGCCCGTTGTCGTCGCGCAGGTTGGAGCCGAGCAGCAGCAGCGGGCGGTTGTTCAGCAGGAGTTCCAGCCGCGAGAGGTAGCGGGTGTCCTTGTGGAAAAGTCCGTCGGCGCCGCCCGCCGAGGCGCCCATGTCGCCATGGCTGTCGAAAACCGCGAAGGTATCGCCGTATTTCAGCGTCCGCCGGGGGCGGGTCGCCGTGCCCGTCGCCGGTATGTAAAAGGAGATTTCGGCTACCGCTTCGTCATGCAGCTCGACTTCGACGGGGCGGACGGGATCGATCGACGACATGACACCTCGATCGGCTGAGGTCGCGACACAATGCCGGTGTAAACGCTTTGCCCCCTTTCAGGCTGCGACGCCTGCGCGATCTTTATCGTCGCAAGGCCCGCCCGGTCCGACGCCCGGAATCAAAGCAAGCCCAGGCTCCGGAAGCTCGCATGGCCCTTGCGGCCGATCACCAGGTGATCGTGGATGGCGATGCCGAGCGCCTCGGCCGCCTTCTTGATCTCGCGCGTCATCTCGATGTCTTCGCGCGACGGCTTGGGATCGCCGCTTGGGTGGTTGTGGACGAGGATCAGCGCGGCCGCGTTGAGCGCCAGGGCACGCTTGACGACCTCGCGCGGATAGACCGGCGTGTGGTCGATCGTGCCGCGCTGCTGCACCTCGTCGGCGATCAGCACGTTCTTGCGGTCGAGGAAGAGGATGCGGAACTGCTCCGTCTTCTCGTGCGCAAGCGCGGTATGGCAATAATCGATGAGCTGCTGCCAGTTGGTCAGCACCGGCATGTCCTTGACCTTGCGCTCGGCGAGCCGGCGGCCCGATTCGCGCAGCGCGCGGAACAGCACGAGCGTGCGCTGGTCGATGTCGAACTCGCGCAGCTGTGCGGGCTCGGCGGCAAAGACGTCGCCCAGGGTGCCGAAGCGTTCGAGCAGGCGCTTGGCGAGCGGCTTGGTGTCGATGCGCTCGATCGCGTAGAACAGCAGCAGCTCGAGAAGCTCGTAGTCGGGCAGCGAGTCGATGCCGGCCTTCAGCACCCTCTCGCGCACCCGGGCGCGATGGCCGTGATAGTGCGGCTTCTCTTCGGCAAAGCCGCTGTTGTGTCCCGCCGATTTCGGCACGGCGTCCAGCGCGGCGGTGAGGCGCGGCGTCGGATCGGCGCCGGCGAATTCCCAGCATTGCTCGAGGCGGTTCCAGACGCCGCCCGCGTCACGCAGCAGCGCGCGATAGGGAAGGGTGTTGCCGCTGACGCGCCACAGCGAGTCGGACGTCTGGAGGCGCAGCCCCGCCGCCAGCAGGGCGGCCAGAACGTCATCGGGCGCGTCGGCGATCTTCTTGGCTCTCCCCATGCCGGCACGATGCCGGACGAGCGGGGCGGAACCGCGGCGCCAACGTTAATTTATGTAAAGGCCGCCTGCTTGGCGGCGGCGGGCGCCAGATCGTAGGGCGGCTTGGCGAGCTGCCGGGGCGACAGCGTGAAGATCTCGATGCCGGTCTCGGTGACGCCGACCGAATGCTCGAATTGCGCCGACAGCTGCTTGTCGCGCGTCACCGCGGTCCAGCCGTCGCTCAGGATCTTCACCTGCCAGGTGCCGATATTCACCATCGGTTCGACGGTGAAGAACATGCCGGGCTTCAACACCGGCCCGGTGCCCGGCTTGCCGTAATGCAGGATGTTGGGCGCATCGTGGAAGATGCGGCCGAGCCCGTGGCCCGAGAAATCGCGCACGACGGAGAAGCGGTTGGCCTCGACATAGATTTGGATGGCGTGACCGATGTCGCCGACATGGCCGCCCGGCCTGGCCGCGGCGATGCCGCGCATCATCGCCTCGTGCGTCACGTCGCACAGCCTGCGCGCCTTCACGCCGACGTCGCCCGCGAAATACATGCGGCTCGAATCGCCGTACCAGCCGTCGAGGATCGGCGTGACGTCGATGTTGACGATGTCGCCGTTCTGCAGCCGCTTCTCGCCCGGGATGCCGTGGCAGACCACGTGGTTGATGGAGGTGCAGATCGACTTGGGGAATCCGCGGTAGCCGAGCGGCGCGGGAATCGCCTTATGGTCGAGGATGAATTCGTGACAGAGCTTGTCGAGCTCGCCCGTGCTCACCCCCGGCTGGACGTAGGGCGTGATGAAATCGAGCGTCTCGGCCGCCAGCCGACCAGCCCGCCGCATGCCCTCGAAGCCCTCGGGGCCGTGGATCTTGATCGTCCGCTCGTCGCGGCGCCAATAGTCGACGCTGTCGTCCTCGATGTCGCGGGGGCTGCTCATCGGCCTTATTTGGCATCAGATGCCGGCACTAACAAGGCCATGCTAGGCTACTGAAATGTCGGAGACTTCCAAGCCCGTCACGGCTTGCCTGCTGATCATCGGCAACGAGATCCTGAGCGGCCGCACCAAGGACGCCAACCTGCCGTTCCTGGCGGTGGAATTGAACAAACTGGGGGTCCGGCTCATCGAATGCCGCGTCATTCCCGATATCGAGCGGACCATCGTCGACACGCTGAACGAGGTGCGGCGGAAGTTCGACTACGTGTTCACGACCGGCGGCATCGGCCCCACCCACGACGACATTACCGCCGACTGTATCGCCAAGGCTTTCGGGGTCGGGATTTCCGAGCATCCCGAGGCGGTCGCGCGCATGACCAAACACTATGGCGACCCGGCGTTGTTCACTCCGGCCCGGCGGCGCATGGCGCGGGTGCCGCATGGCGGCGTGCTGGTCGACAACCCGGTGTCGGTGGCGCCGGGCTTCCAGATGGAGAACGTCTTCACCTTTGCCGGCATTCCGGCCGTCATGCAGGCGATGTTCCACTCGATGAAGCACCGGCTGGTCGGAGGCGCGCCGGTGCTGTCGCGCACCGTGCGCACCAACCTGCCGGAGGGCATCATCGCCGAACCGCTCGGCGGTCTGCAGAAGCGCTTCGAGGATCTCGACATCGGCAGCTACCCCGCGTTTCGCAACGGCAAGCCGTCCGTCTCCCTGGTGTTGCGTGGCACGGATGATGCACGCCTCGCCGCAGCGTCGAGCGAGCTGATCGCCACCCTGAAGCAGATGAACGGTGAAGCCGAGGAGTTCGTGCAGTAGGCGATGACGGCACGATGATTTCTTGGGCCGTCCTTCTCGCCCTTTCGGCGGGCTTCGGCGCGTTCCTGCTCTGGCTGCAGGCGCCGGCCGCGCTGATGCTGGGGCCGCTGGTCGCCGCCATCGTCGTGGCGTCGACGGGCGGCAAGGTGAGGATGCCGGTGCGGCCGTTCCTCGTGGCGCAGGGCACCGTGGGCTGCCTGATCGCCAACATGGTGCCGATCACCATCGTGACCGACGTGCTGCGGCACTGGCTGCTGTTCTCGTTCGGCATCCTCTCGGTCATGGCTGCGAGCTGCCTGCTTGGCTGGGCGATGACGCGCATGCGCTGGCTGCCGGGCACGACGGCGCTGTGGGGCACCAGCCCGGGGGCGGCCTCAGTGATGACCATCATGGCCGAGGATTACGGCGCCGATGTGCGGCTGGTGGCGCTCATGCAGTACACGCGCGTGGTCGGCGTCGCGGCCATTGCCGCCGTCCTGGTGCGGATCCTCGGTCTCACCACACCGCAGTCGCATCACAATCTGGTCTGGTTCCCGCCGGTCGACTGGCTGGGCTTTACCGAAACCATGGCTCTGGCGATAGCGGGCCCGGTCATCGCGCGTTATCTGCGCATTCCGGCCGGCGCCTTCCTGGTGCCGCTGGTGATCGGCGCGGTCCTCAATCATTTCCGGCTGATCCATATCGTGCTGCCGCCGTGGCTGTTGGCCGTCTGCTATGCCCTGGTCGGATGGAATGTCGGGCTGCGCTTCACGCGGCCGCTGCTCGCCCATGCCGCACGCGCCATGCCGCAGGTGATCGGCACGACGGTGGCGTTGATCGTCACCTGCGGATTGATCGCCGCCTTGATGGTCGTCGTCGCCGGGGTCGATCCGTTGACGGCCTATCTTGCGACCAGCCCTGGGGGCTCCGATTCGATCGCCATCATCGCCGCCTCGACCAATGTCGACGTGTCGTTCGTCATGGCCATGCAGACCGTGCGGATGCTCGCGGTATTGTTTCTGGCGCCGATGGTCACACGATTTGTCGCGCTGCGAATCCGTCTGTAGGTTGGGGAAATGACCGCTATCCATGACATGAGCGCGGGCGAGTTGCTCGCTGCCTACAAGGCGAAAAAGCTTTCGCCGGCCGAAGCCATAAACTCCGTCATCGCCCACATCGAGAAGTGGGAGCCCAAGCTCAAGGCGCTCTACGCGCCCGATTTCGAGGGCTCGCGCAAGCTTGCCAAGGCAAGCGAGAAGCGCTGGCAGGCGGGCAGCCCGATGGGCGCGCTCGATGGCGTGCCCATCACCATCAAGGAGAACATCGCCACCAAGGGCGTTCCGGTCCCGCTCGGCACGGCGGCGAGCGATCTCGTGCCCGCGGCAGCCGATGCGCCGGCGGCGGCGCGCGTGCGCGAGGCGGGCGCCATCATCCTCGCCAAGACCACGATGCCCGACTGGGGCATGCTGTCGTCGGGTCGCAGCTCGTTTCATCCGCTGACGCGCAATCCCTGGAACCTTGCCTGGAATCCGGGCGGCTCGAGCGCGGGCGCCGGTGCGGCAGCCGCGGCGGGCTACGGCCCATTGCATCTCGGCACCGATATCGGTGGCTCGGTGCGCCTGCCGGCGGCGTGGAACGGCATCTTCACCCTGAAGCCCAGCAACGGCCGCGTGCCGGTCGATCCGCCGTTTCTCGGCCGCATCGTCGGCCCGATGACGCGCACGGTCTCGGATGCCGCGCTGCTGCTCTCCGAAATCTCCAAACCCGACTGGCGCGATCACATGAGTTTGCCGGCGGCCACCATCGACTGGAACGCGGCGCCGCGCGATCCCAAGGGCCTGAAAATCGGCCTGCATCTCGATGCCGGCTGCGGCATGGCGGTCGACGGCGAGACCAGAGCGGCGATCGAGGCGGCCGCCAAGCTGTTCGCCGCCGCCGGCGCGGCTGTCACGCCGATCGATCCATTCATGACCGCCGACATGCTGCATCTGCAGGACGTGTTCTGGCGCGCGCGCAGCTGGAACGACTTCGTGGCGCTCAGTCCCGAGAAGCAGGCCAAGGTGCTGCCGTTCATCGCCAAATGGTGCACCGGCGGCGCCGATCTCTCCGGCCGCGACGTGATCAAAGGCGTCGCCAACTACATGGCGATCCGTGCCGCCGCGGTGAGGGCGATCCAGCCTTTCGACTACATCCTGTCGCCGACCTCGCCGGTGCCGACTTTCCCGGCGGAATGGGAGATGCCGTCCAACAGCGTCGACCGCGCGATGGACCATATCGGCTTCACCATGCCCTACAACATGAGCGAGCAGCCCGCCGCGTCGATCAATTGCGGCTACACCAAGGACGGCAAGCCGATCGGTCTGCAGATCGCCGGCCATCGCTTCGACGATCTCGGCGTGATGCGCCTGTCGCGTTGGTTCGAATCGGCTCGCGCGCCACAGAAGCCGTGGCCGACGCCGCAGTGAAGCCTCTCGGCATCCTGATGCTCGATACGCGCTTCCCGCGCATCGAGGGCGATATCGGCAATGCCGCGTCATTCGACTTCCCGGTGATCTACCGCACCATGACCGGTATCGGGCCCGCCGATGCCGTGAGCGCCCATCCTGACCGGCCGCGCGTGTTGGCCGCCCTCAAGGCCAATGCCGAGGCGCTGGCGAGCGAGGGCGTGGTCGGGCTGTCGACCAGTTGCGGCTTCCTCGCGCTTTATCAGAAGGAGCTCGAAACGCTTTCGCCCGTGCCGGTCGCGACGTCGGCGCTGCTGCTGATCACGACGCTCGAGGGCAAGCGCGCGGGGGTGATCACGGCCTCGGCTGAGAACCTCACGCCGGCCCATCTTGCTGCTGTCGGTGCGCCCGTCGACACGCCGGTGGCCGGTATGCCGGCTGACGGCGCGTTCGCTGCGACGTTTCTGCGCAACGGCCTGACGCTCGACCGCGACGCGGTCGAACGGGAGACGGTGGCGGCTGGCGCGGCCCTCCTGCGCCAGCATCCCGATGTCGATGCCATCGTGCTCGAATGCACCAACCTGCCGCCCTACAAACCGGCCCTCGGACGCGCCCTCGGCGTGCCGGTCTACGACGTCCTCGACCTGCTTCGGGACTTTCGAAAGACGCTGGCCTGAAATAGTCTGCCCCAAGGGGAAACCAGGTTGGGGGTCGCGATGAAGAGACGTGGATTGCTGTGGGCCGGTGTGCTGGCCACGAGCTTCGGGGCGTGGGGCGTATCGGCCCGCGCGCAGGACATCAATGTCGGCCTGATCGTGCCATTGTCGGCACCGGGCGACGCCACCGGCGGCCAGCTCATCCGCCGCGGCGCCGAGCTCGCCGTCGACATGGTGAACCAGCAGGGCGGCGTGGGCGGCAAGAAGCTCAAGCTCTTCGTGCAGGATTCGCAGGGCACGCCGCAGGCGGGCGTCGCTGCCTATCGTCGCCTTGTCACCGAGGACAAGGTCGTCGCCGTGCCCGGCTTCTTCCACAGCTCGGTAGCGATCGCGGTCAACGAGGTCGCAAAGGAAATGGGCGTGCCGACCATATCGGTACAGGCCTCGGCGTCCGACATCACCGCCAAGCACTACGACATCGCCTTCCGCACCCATGCCGTCGATCCGGTGCGTGTCTCGACCTGGATGGAGTTCATCAAGCAGAAAGGCTACAAGAAGGTGTCGCTGGTCGCCGAGACGACCGACTACGGCATCGGCCTCACGGAAGAGACGATCGCCCAGAACAAGTCGGGCAAGTTCGGCCTCGACATCCAGAAGGTCACCTTCGACAACAAGGCGACCGATTTCACGCCGCAGCTCCTGCAGGTCAAGAATTTCAAGCCCGACCTGGTAATCAACATCGGCGTCGGCCAGCCGCTCGACCTGATCGTCGACCAGGCGACCACGATCGGCCTGCTGCCCAACACGCCGATGCTGATCTCCTACGATGCGCCGACGCGGCCGCAATGGTGGAAGCTGCACGAGAAGGACGGCTCGGGCATCTACTTCATCGCCTATTATTCGCCCAAGTCGCCGCTCAGCGACATCGGCCAGGCCTTCGCCAAGGCCTATCGCGACAAGTACAAGGAAGATCCGGTGTACGGCGCGCTGAACGGATTCGGCGCGATCGAGATCCTGGCGCAGGCGATCAAGAACGGCGGTGGCGCCGAACCCAAGGCGATCGTCAAGGCGCTTGAGTCCGGCACCTACAAGAGCTGGCCGACCGCGCCGGTGACCTTCCCCCGCGCCGACGGCGTGTACTGGCACAACTGGGTACCGCCGGTCCTGATCCTGCACTACACCAAGCCACTGCAGGACTGGAAGGAAGCGGAGATCGTCGTCCAGTACTCCAAGAAGTAAGACGTCCGGTCGAAGCACGGGCGGATGTTTTCGACCGAACTCATCGTCCAGACGTTCATCTCGGGTGTCATGATCGGCGTGCTCTACGCCCTCATGGCGCTCGGGATCACGTTCATCTACTCGATCATGCGCATGATCAATTGGGCGATGGGCGAGTTCTACATGATCGGCAGCTACCTGCAGTACATGCTGGTGGCGCTGCTGCTGGGCCCCGATCTGTGGTGGCTGGCGATCCCGATCTCGGCGACGGGTGTGTTCGCCCTTGGGATCGCCGTGCAATGGGGGCTGCTGAAGCCGATCTTCCGCAAGCCGCCGGAAACGCGTGACGACTACGCCACGGTCGTGACGCTGGCTCTGCTGCTGCTGTTCCGCAGCCTTGCCACCGGCATTGCCGGTCCAAACCAGTTCACGCCGGGCTCGAACCTGCCAGTGATCATGGTCGGCCCCATGCCGCTGGCGGGCGCACGAGTCGCCGCCTTCGTCTTCGCGCTGGTGGCGCTCGCGTTGTTCTGGGGCGTCCTGCGCTACACCTGGTACGGTTTGGCGCTGCGCGCCGCGTCGCAGAGCCGAGTCGGCGTGCAGACCGCGGGCATCGACGTGCTGGGTATCGACCGCATGGCGTTCGGCATCGGCGTCGCGCTGGCGGGCCTGGCGGGCGCGCTGCTCGCGCCGGTGTTCCTGGTCTTTCCGACCGACGGCCTGGTCACCACGGTCAAGGGCTTCGAGATCGTGGTCATCGGCGGCCTGGGCTCGATTCCCGGCGCGCTGATTGCCGGCATATTGCTCGGCCTGATCGAATCGTTCGGCGCGGCCTTCATCGATTCGGCCTACCAGAACATCTACGGCTTCCTGCTCGTGCTGGCGATCCTCGTGCTGCGGCCGACCGGCCTGTTCGGCGAACGCGGCCGGGAAGCCTGATCGCATGGCCGCCGCTCTCGAGGCCATCGGGCTCAGCAAGCGATTCGGTGGCTTGCAGGCCGCCAATGACGTCACGCTGGCGGTCGAGCAAGGTGAGGTGCGCGGGCTGATCGGGCCGAACGGCGCCGGCAAGACCACATTGGTCAATCTCGTGACGGGTGTTTATCAGGCGGACTCGGGCGACGTGAAGCTCGCCGGCGAGAGCCTGATCGGGCTCGCCATGCATGAGATCGCGCGGCGCGGACTGGTCCGTTCCTTCCAGGTCACGCGCCTGTTCGGCAGCCTGACGGTGCGCGAGAATTTGCGCACCGCCTTTCTCGCCCGGCGGCCGGCCGACATGGACGGCGAAGCGCGCATCGAGCGGATGCTCGACCTGACGACGCTCCGCGCGCTCGCCGACACCCACGCCAAGAAGCTGTCGGGCGGGCAGCGCGCGCTCTTGCAAATGGGCTGTGGCTTCATGGTGCCCGGCAGCTGCTACGTGCTCGACGAGCCGTTCTCCGGCATCAATCCGGTGATCAAGGACGCGATCATCGACATGATCGTCGAGGTCAACCGCCAGGCCGGCGCCACTTTCCTTATCGTCAGCCACGAAATGGCGATCGTTCGCCGTCTTTGCCCGAAGGTGACGGTGATGATGGAGGGCCGGGTCGCCGCGCACGGCACGCTGGACGAAGTGGCGCGCCTGCCGGAGGTCGTCGCCGGCTATCTCGGGAAGGCCCTGGAATGAGCGCCGTGGCCCTGCTGTCGGTCGACGACATTCACGCCGCCTACCAGCCGGGCGTCGACATCCTGCAAGGCATGTCGCTCGCCGTGCCGGAAGGCGGCTTCGTGCTGGTGATCGGTCCCAATGGCGCGGGCAAGTCGACCCTGCTCAAGACCGTGTTCGGCCTGTTGGGTCCGCATCGCGGCGGCATCGCGCTCGGCGGCCGGGCGATCGCGGGGCTGGCGCCGCATGAAATCAAGCGGCTGGGCGTGAGTTACGTGCCGCAGGAGCTGAACACCTTCCCGCATCTCACCGTCGAGGAGAATTTGCGCGTCGGTGGCTGGACGTTGCGGCACGACAAGGCGCGGCTGCGGGAGCGGCTGGCGCGCATCTACGACATCTTTCCCGTGCTGGGCCAGCGCCGGCGCGACAAGGCCGGCAGCCTGAGCGGCGGGCAGGGGCGCATGCTCTCGGTGGCGCGCGAGATGATCACCGAGCCGCGCCTGATGCTGGTCGACGAGCCGACGGTCGGCCTCGCCCCGAACCTGGCCGCGCAGGTCTACGAGCTGTTGCAGACGGCGCGGCGCTCGACGCCGACCGCGATCCTGCTTGTCGACCAGAACGTCGCCGATGCCCTGCCTCATGCCGAAGACGTGGTGATGATGAACCTCGGCAAGGTGAAGGCGGCCGGTCCGCGGGCCGAATTCCCCGAGCAGCGCGTCCATGCCCTGGTGCAGGAGTGCCTGTTGGGATGAAAGCGCGCGTGCCCCGCGAATTCCGCCATTCCGCCATCGCCGTCGTCGTAGCGACGCTGCTGCTGCTGCCGATGCCGCTGGTCGTGAGCTCGTTCGGCCTGCACGTCCTCACCATCGCCTTCTACTACGTGATCCTGGCGGCGAGCTGGAACTTGCTCGCCGGCTACACCGGGCAGTTCTCCTTGGCGCATCATGCCTTCGCCGCGGTTGGCGCCTATACGTCGGGCCTGCTCGGCCACCATTGGGGCGTTCCGTTTTGGATCGGCATTCCCGCCGGCGTCGCCCTGTCGGGCGCGCTTGGCTGGGGGCTGGGCCGGCTGGTGCTGCGCATGCGGGCGATCTATCTCGCGATCGCCACATGGGCGTTTGCCGAGACGGTGCACATCTATCTCACCGCCGATTACCAGTTCACGCGCGGCGAGCTCGGCCTGTCGGTCAAGCCGCTCTACGGCTCGGTCGATCCGCTGCCCTATTACTTCACCTTCCTCGCGCTGACGGCGGTCGTGCTGCTCTTCATCCGCGGGCTGATCGATTCGCCGCTCGGCTACTTCATGCGCGCCATCAAGGACGACGAGCTGCGCGCCAAGAGCCTCGGCATCGACACCACCAAGGTGAAGGTCGCGGTGTTCTCGATCTCGAGCGCGATCGCGGGCCTGGCGGGCGGGTTCTATGGCCACTACATCGTCCTCCTCAGTCCGCAGATGATCGACTTCAGCGAAATGGCGAAGATCGTGGTGATGGTGGTGATCGGCGGCTTCGGCACCTTCCTCGGGCCGATCGTCGGCGCGGCGCCGGTGCAGGTCATCCTGACCTGGCTGCAGAAGTACGGCGAATGGAACCTCGCGGTGTTCGCCCTGGTCGTGATCGTGCTGATGCGCTTCAGCATGGAAGGCATCGCCGCGGTATTCGCGCCCTGGTGGCGCCGTTTGTGGGCCGGCCGTGCCTGAACTGGACACCGATGTCATCGTCGTCGGCTCGGGCGCGGCAGGGCTGGCGGCGGCGCTGGCAGCGTCGGTCGATGGCGCCAGAGTGGTCGTGCTGGAGAAGTCGGCGGTGCTGGGCGGCACGACGGCGATGTCGTCGGCCGGTACCTGGGTGCCGGCCAATCATCACATGCTCGCCGCCGGCATCCACGACTCGGCCGAGGAGACGCTCACCTATCTGCGGGCCACCGCCCCCGACGGCTGGGCCAAGGACGAGGACGAGTTGTGGCAGGTGCTGGCCGGGCAGTCGGCGCCGATGCTGCGGTTCCTCGAGGACAAGACGCCGCTTCGGTTCGAACTGGTCAACCATCCCGACTTCTATGCCCAGGCGCCGGGCGGCAAGCTCTATGGTCGCATGGTCTCGCCGACCTTGATCAGCCGCTACGTGCTGGGCCGGCTGTGGAACAAGGTGCGGCCGTCGGTGAAGCCGCAATTCTTCACTTATAAGGAGATGATCGGCGGCATCCTGAAGGATCCGTGGCGCGCGGCACTGAGACTGGGGCCGCGCCTCGTCTGGCGCGTGATCGCGGGCAAGGTCGGCCTCGGCAACGGCCTGACCGTCGGCCTGTTGCGCGGCTGCCTCGATCACGGCTGCCGGGTGCTGACCGATGCCGACGTCAAGCATCTGCTGACCGAAGGCGGGGCGGTAACCGGGGTCGAGGCCGTGATCGACGGCAAGCCCATGAAAATCCGCGCCGCCAAGGGTGTTGTGTTGGCCACCGGCGGCTTCGATTGGGCGCCGGACTACATGCCGAAATATTTTCCCGGCATCGAACTGATCGGCGCACCGCGCTGCAACACCGGCGATGGCCAGCGCATGGCGGCCGAAGCGGGTGCCGCACTGGCGCGCATGGACCAGGCCAACATCGCGCCGGTCACCTTCACCGACTACGAGGGCCATCGCCACGCCCAGCCGCTCTACGAGACCTATACGCCGCACTGCATCCTGGTGAACCGGCACGGCGAACGGTTCGTGAGCGAAGGCAGCCCCGCGCTCGGCCCGGCGCTCGACGAGCGCGGCCCCGACGGCAGGCCGAAGCACTTGCCGGTGTGGCGCGTGTTCGATGCGCGCTACACGCACAAGCTTTCCAAGATGTATTCCGACAAGGACCCGGGCTTCGTGCGCACCGCGCCGAGCGTGGAGGCGCTGGCCGGCAAGATCGGCCTCGATCCGCGCAGGCTCGTCGCCACCGTCGAGCGCTTCAACGGCTGGTCGAAGGAGGGCGTCGACCGCGACTTCCATCGCGGCGAGCTTGCCTGGGAGCGCTACTACACCGGCGATCCAAGGCGGGCGCTCGGCACGATCGAGCAGCCGCCGTTCCATGCCGCGCCGTTCCTCTATGCCAGCCTCGGCACCAAGGGCGGGGCGCGCACCAACGCGCGGTGCGAGGTGCTGCGGCCGGACGGCAGCGTGATCGCCGGCCTCTATTGCGCGGGCATCGCCATGGCCCACCCGATCGGCACCAAGGCAGTCGGCGCCGGCACGACCATCGGCCCGTGCCTGACGTTCGGCTATGTCGCCGGCAAATCGATCGCTCGCCGGAACGTGTGAGGGCCGGGCGCTGAGACGTGCTAGCGTGCCGTGATGTTCCGGTACGCAGCATTCGCCCTGCTGTTGCTCGCGGCGCCTGCCTGTTGGGCGCAGGACTGCACGGCCGACGTCGGTCTCGCCGCCGGCCTCAAGCTCGACGTCCACTATCGATGCCGGTCCGACCGGCCGCTGGTCTTCGATCCCGGCGGCCGGGTCGACTCGAAGGGCGGCGTCGTCGACTTCCGCTACAAGGTCGCTCTCGCCGACCGCGACGCCGACCCGCACGAGCTGATCCTGCGCGGCCGCGGAGGCGAGCCGGGCGCGCTGGCCACGCTCGGCACGTGGCTTGCCGAGCCGCGCGGCTTCGACCATCTGCCGGTCATCGATCTCAGGGTGACGGCGGCCGACGGGCTCGCCTTTGCCGCCGGCCTGCCCAGGGTCGGCGATGCCTGGCGGCTGGCCGGCACCAGCGTGTCGTTCGCGGGCTACAGCGCGCTCGGCCATGTCAGCGTGCAGGAGATCGCCGTGCCCGCGCCCGGTTCGCTGCGGCCCGAGGCGGCGAAGGAGCAGGGCGTGCTGCGGCTCGCCATTCTCGACGGCGTGAGCGACACCGCGCGCGCCGATCTCGCCCAATGGGTGAGGCGCACGGCCGAAGCCGAGTCGAACTACTGGCAGGGCTTCACGGCGAGGCAGATGCTGGTCGGCCTGGTGCCGACCGGCGCGCGCGGCCCCGCGGGCTATGGCCGCACGGTGTCGGGCGGCGGGCCGACCGTGATGGTCGAGGTCAACCGCGACGTCGACGCCGCGCGCCTGCTCACCGACTGGGTGCTGGTGCACGAGCTGGTGCACACCGGCATGCCCTACCTGATGCGCCGCGCGACGTGGTTCATGGAGGGCGCCGCGACCTACGTCGAGCCGATCATCCGCGCCCGCGCCGGCTGGAAGAGCGAGCCGGAAGTGTGGCGGGAGTGGCTCGACAACATGCCGCGCGGCGTCGACGCTTTTTCGCGCGGCCTCGCCAACGCCTCGGGCCGCGAGGTCTATTGGGCGGGCGCGCTCTTCATGCTGATGGCCGATATCGCCATCCACCGCGAGAGCAACGGCGCCAAGGGACTGCGCGATTGCCTCGCCGGGGCGCTGTGGTCGGGCTTCGACGGCCCGCGCCGCGTGCTGCTGAAGGACTATGCCGCCGCCTGCGATCGCGCCACCGGCACGCACGTGGTGAGCGAGCTGATCGAGCGCTACGAGGGCCCCGGCCATCCGGTCGACCTCGCCGCCTTGTGGAAGGAGCTCGGCGTCGGCGACGTCGAGGGCCGCATCGTGCTCGACGACACCGCGCCGCTCGCCAGATGGCGCAAGATGATCGTGATGGGCTGAATGAGCGGCGGCGGCGTCTGGCTCGAGGACCTGACCTGGCCCGAAGCGAAGCAGCGCTTCGCGGCGGGCGCGCTGGTGCTCGTCCCGATCGGCGCCGCGGCCAAGGCGCATGGGCCCCATCTGCCGCTCAAGACCGACGCGCTGACCGCCCGCGCGCTCGCCGAGCGCCTGCTCCAGCGACTGCCGATCGTCGCCGCGCCGGTGCTCGGGCTCGGCTACTATCCGGCCTTCACCAAATTCGCCGGCAGCCAGCATTTGAGCGCCGCCACCTTCACCGCCGTCGTGCGCGAGCTGCTCGACGGCTTCGCCGCCCAGGGCGCCCGCCGCTTCGCGCTGCTCAACACCGGCGTCTCGACCGAGGCGCCGCTCGACGAGGTCGCGGCCGGCCGCCGCGACACGCTGGTCCTCCACATGCGCCGCACCGGCCGGGCGGCGGAGCGGCTGATCGACAACAAGGACGGCGGCCACGCCGACGAGCGCGAGACCTCGGTGATGCTGGCGCTCGATCCGCGCTCCGTGCGCATCGACCGCCTCGGTCCCGCCGGGCCGTTCGAGGAGAGCGCGGCGACCGGCGATGCGAGCCTCGCCACGTCGTTCAAGGGGGAGCGGCTGCTGGCGTGCCGCGTTGACGATATGATCGCCGCCCTCAAACAGCGTTGGCCCGACCTATGAGCGACCAAGCCCGACCCGCCCCCAACCTGCATCTCGACACCGCCGAGCTCGCCCGCCACTACGACGAGATCAGCGCCTCCCGCCAGTTCATGACCGGCAAGCGGCTGGTCGAGGAGCTCGCCGTCAAGGCCGACGAGCACGTGCTCGATGTCGGCTGCGGCACCGGCCTGCTCGCCGAATACATCGCCGACCTGGTCGGCGTGCGCGGCATGGTGCTGGGCATCGATCCGCTGCGCCACCGCATCGAGCTCGCGCGGCGCAAGACGCGGCCCAATCTCGCCTTCGACGTCGGCGACGCACGCGACCTCTCGATGCTCGCCGAGGCGTCGTTCGACGTCGTCGTGCTGAACGCGGTGTTCCACTGGCTGCCCGAGAAGGAGGGCCCGCTCGCCCAGTTCCACCGCGTGCTGAAGAAGGGCGGCCGGCTCGGCCTGACCTCGGCCGAGCGCGGCGAGCGCGCGCCCATGCACGAGGCGATCGTGGCGGCGCTCAAGGAGGAGCCGTTCGCGCGGTATCCGCGGCCCAAGGAAGGCTGGGCGCACCGGGTCGACCAGGACGAGCTCAGGGCGCTGCTCGAGAAAGCGGGCTTCCGCATCCAGAAGCTCGAGGCGCGCGAGACCACGCAGCTCCATCCCTCGCCCGAGGCGGCGCTCACCTTCTCCGAGGCGAGCTCGTTCGGCAACGTCTTCGCCCACCTGCCGGAGGAGCTGAAGCCGCAGGCGCGCGCCGCCGCCATCCGCCACATGCGGAAGGTGGCGGCCCCCGACGGCACCATCACGCGCACCAGCAAGCGTCTCGTTGCCATAGCGACCAGGCGCTAGGAGAGGCCGCGCCGGTCCGGCGCGAAATGGCGGAGGTCGAGGCGCGCGCGGCCGTCGAGGACCAGTTCGGCCATCGCCTCGCCGCTCGCCGGCGCGTTCAGCATGCCCCACACCGAGTGGCCGGTGGCGACGAACACGCCCGGCGCGCCGGGCACCGCGCCCATCAGCGGCAGGCCGTCGGCGGTGAGCGGCCGGAAGCAGGCCTGGCGCGCCACCACCGGCGCATCGGCCAGCGCCGGCACCAGCGCGCGGCAGAGCGCCTCGAGCCGCTCGTGCGCACCGGCATCGGGCCCAACCTCGGCCGGATCGACCGGCAGGCCGGGCGTCGAGGAGATGGCGCAGGCCCACACGCCGTCGCTGCGCGGGAAGATCTCGGGCGTCAGGACGTCCTTGCCGTCCTGCACCTCGAGGAACAGCGCCTGCTTGAGCGCCTCCGTCCTGAACACCAGGCTGTGGCCCTTGACGCCATGGACCATCGGCAGGCCGAGCCAGCGCGTCGCCAGCGCCGACCACGGCCCGAGCGCGATCGCCACGGCGTCGCCCGCCAGCGTCGTGCCGTCGGCCAGGCTGACGCGCGTTCCCGAAACGCCGGCTACCGCGCCCGTCACCAGCTTAGCGCCGGATCGTCGCGCGGCATCGAGCAGCCCGGTCGTGAAGCCGCGCGGCTCAATCACCGCGGTGGTCTGCGGCGTGCCGATCTGCTGGGCGATGGTGGCGGGCGCCGGGCCGCGCGCATGGCCCATCAGCGTATCGAGCGGGCGATAGCCCCACGGATTGCCGAGCTCCTCGGCCAGCTCGGCATGCAGCGCGAAGCTCCGCCGCGCCAGCCGGTCGAGCGCCGTGCCGCGGTTCCAGTCGAGCGCCAGGAAGCCGCCCGATTTTCCCGACGCGGCTCCGGCGACCTGGTGGCGCTCGACCACCGTCACCTCGGCGCCGCGCTTGGCCAAAAAATATGCCGTAGCCGCGCCGATGGCGCCGGCGCCGCAGATGATGATCTTCATGCAACCCCCGCCGCACGCGGCCGTTCCCACGACATGAGCACCGCCCGTTCCTGCACCATCGCCATCGCCGTCGCCGGCTCCGTGGCCGCGCTGCTGGTGGCCGCGCCGGCCCGCGCCAAGTGCATCGACGACGTGCACGCGCTTGCCGAGGCGCACGGCGTCACCTCCAAGCCGCCGGTCGTCAATCCCGACTCCAAGCAGTCGCCCGGCGTCACCACGCGCGAGCTGTCGCGCTCGGGCGGCGTGATCGCCCCGCCGCCGACCGACGACAAGTCGGTGATCAAGCCGCAAACCAATCCCGACCCCGGCATGCCGACCGTGCCCGACAAGACGCCGCCCAAGGCCGCCGGCAAGGGCGCCGACAACACGGCGCTGCAGGCCGCGCTCACCGCCGCCCGCCACGATGCCGAGCGCGGCGACGAGCAGGGCTGCCGCCAGAGCCTCGCCAAGGCGCGCGAGCTGGCCGAGAAGCCCTGACCACAAGATCTTGATTTCGTCGAATATTTTAACGGGAATCTAATGGGGTGGTGGACCATACCACCCCAATATGTTGATCCGCTTTTTGAGCCCAACAAGGGCGCCGGCACGGCTTCAGGGCAGGGCACGCCGATCATCCGCGCATTGTACGCCGGGTGTTGGAAGGAAGCGGATTCTGTCGCATAGAACTTGCGCCCCATGGCCGGCGCGGCCGCTCGGCTCCGCCGAGGGCTTGAAAAGAAACGGCCCGCGCTCCGAGCGGGGGGCAGGAGTGAGGGCGCGGGCCGGACGCTTGTTCGGGCGTGCTGTCCAACGCGCTCCCTGGAGTAGTTGGCGTCGGCAGGCCGCCCTCAATCAGCGACGCAGGATCAACGGGCGCAGCGCGCGGGCGTTTCCGGGCCGAGCTGCAACCAAATGGTGGCGGACGAGCAAGCGAAGCTTGCGCGCTCACACCACCTTCTGCACGAAGGTCTTGGCGCCGGCGGCCTCGCTCTCCAGGCGGGCGGCGTTCTCCTCGAGCTCGCTGGCGTGGCGCTCCAGCCGCTTCTGGTCGGCTTCGAGCGTGGCGCTTTCGCCGAGCCGGCGGGTGCGGCGCGCCAGATCGCGCAGGCCGTCGACCTGTTTTAGCAGGGTTTCCTTGCTGAGCGGCTGATCCATGAAAAACCCTCGCTCCCCCGGGGACGACAGTAAACGTGCGGCGGCGGCGAAAGTTCCCCTCAGCGCCGCGGCGCGCGTTCGACCGGCGCGCGCTCGACCGGGACGAGGGTGCGCTGCTCGACCGCGCCGCCGCGCAGGACGGCGAAGCGGGTCGGCTGGCCGATGCGCGGGGCATTCAGGAGCCGCACCAGATCGTCGACGCCCTCGAGCCTGGCGCCCTCGACCGAGAGCAGCAGGTCGCCCGCCAGCAGGCCGGCCTGGGCGGCCGGGCCGCCTTGCATGATCTCGCTGATGCGGATCGCCCGCGCGCCGGCGCCGGTCGCCAGCGACAGCCGCCGCGGCAGCGGCACCGTCTCGGCGGCGATGCCGATATGGGCGCGCCGCACGCGGCCCCGTCCTTCGCCCATCGTGGCGATGAACTCCGACAGCACGAACACCGCTGTGTTGGACGCCACGGCGAAGCAGATCCCCTGCGCGCCGTTGATCATGGCGGTGTTGATGCCGACCACCTCGCCCCGCGTCGAGACCAGCGGCCCGCCCGAGTTGCCGGGATTGAGCGCGGCGTCGGTCTGGATGACGTCGTCGATCAGCCGGCCGGACGAGGCGCGCAAGGAACGGCCGAGCGCCGAGACGACGCCCGCCGTCACCGTCGAATCGAAGCCGAGCGGATTGCCTAAAGCGACCACGAGCTGGCCGCGGCGCAGCGCCTTGCTGTCGCCGAGCTTCGCCGCCGGCACGCCGGCCGGCAGGTCCGCCCCGAGCAGTGCCAGGTCGGTATCGGGATCGTCGCCCAGCACACGCGCCTCGCGCGCGCCGCCGTCGGCGAAGGCGAGCCGCACGCGCGAGCCGCCGCCCACGACGTGGGAGTTGGTGAGCACCAGCCCGTCGCCGGCGATGACGACGCCGGAGCCGATGCCGCCTGTCCTGTCGCCCCTCCCGCTTGCGGGAGAGGACGGGTGAGGGGGGTTACTTTCGGGGGCGATTATATACTTGACAAAGTACGGTACAAGCCCTAGTTTTAGGGCATGAACACCGCCGATGTAACCAACCCCATCTTTCAGGACGAGACCAAGGCCCGCGAATACCTTGAGGCGACCCGCTGGCCGTCCGGCCCGGTATGCCCCCACTGCGGATCGGTGGATGACCAAGTGACCAAGATGGAAGGCGAGGCCCACCGTAAGGGCCTCTACAACTGCAAGGGCTGCCGCAAGCAGTTCTCGGTCACGGTCGGCACAGTCTACGAGCGCAGCCATATCCCGCTGCACAAGTGGCTGCTGGCGACCCACATGCTCACGTCCAGCAAGAAGGGCATGTCGGCCCACCAACTGCACCGCCTTCTCGGGATCACCTACAAGAGCGCCTGGTTCATGTGCCACCGCATCCGCGAAGGGATGAAGGACACCAGCGCGGAACCGATGGGCGGCGCTGGCCAGCATATCGAGGCGGACGAGACCTACATTGGCAACAAGGTCGGTGTGAAGAAGGCCCGCAGCACGCATCACAAGCACGCTGTGTTCTCACTGGTGGAGCGCGGCGGTCGCGTCCGTTCCTTCCATGTCGATAAGGTCACGGCTCGCGAGTTGGACAAGATCACGAAGGCCAACGTCTCGCTGGAAAGCACGCTCAACACCGACGAAGCCCTGCGCTACGTCCGCATGGGCAAGGACTTTGCGGGCCATCAGGTCGTGAACCACGGCAAGGGCCATTACGGCCTTGGCGATCACACGACCAACTCGGTTGAAGGCTTCTTCTCGATCTTCAAGCGCGGCATGAAGGGCGTCTACCAGCACTGCGACGAGCGCCACCTACACCGTTATTTGGCTGAATTTGATTTCAGGTATTCGAACCGCGCCAAGCTCGGCGTGACCGACAAAGAACGCGCGACGAAGGCCCTGAAGGGCATCGAAGGCAAGCGCCTCACCTATCGGCGGATTAACGAGCGGCCCGCGACGACTTAGATGGGGAACGGCGGCCCTTCGCCGCCTGCTGGCGGCGCTGTTGGATGAATGACGGGGGAGATTCCAATGATACGGCCACGGAGAAATCTACCGCCGCTAGAAGTCGGGACGGCTTACACAGCAGCGGACTTTGAGAGTTTCGAGTATTCAGGGTCCGCTTTAACCGGATCAAAAGCCATTCTTCGCCTTCATCTGAAGAATGCGACCACAATTGATCTGCCGTCCACCGACGAGGAGCTTCAGCGCCTGCTGGGCCTCCTCGTCGAGGCTTTCCCGAGCCGAGCAATTGAGATTTTGAAGATTCGCGGGTGGTGGGTTGGGCCATCGGGCTGAGACTACGCCCACCACTACAGAAAATGTAGTCCCTATTTCTTTGCCTTGGGCTTCTTCGGCTTTGGTTTGACTCCCCCCTTGGGTTGCGGTGGAGTCGCCAGCATCCGGCGCACCGTGGCTTCAAAGGCCGGGTCTAGCTTCTCGGGGGAGGGCTTGGGCATGGCGGGGATTCCGGAGGATGCGGAGCTTATCAAGGACATGGCCTGTTCTGTTGGCCTTGTCCTCATCGGCTTCGCTCAATTTGAATTCGTCCTCAATAGCACAATCGCCGACATTTACGAAAATGGCGGGCGCGATGTTGTGAATGGTGAAATCCCGCTGAGTCTCAAGCCTCGCTTGCGCTTCATGAGAGACGCGACAAAGAAGATTGCCGCACTCCAATCATTCCGCGCCCAAGTAGCAACGATGATGGATAGCGCGTGGAACATCGCCCAGGTCCGCGATGATATCGCCCACGGTTATATCTCGGATTATGAGGCAGCCGGACATGTGCTGACTTTCGCCAAGCTCACGCCCGAGCGGCCTCATAACACTGCGGCTGTTGCTACACTCCGAAAAATATCAATGCCAACTCTGCTGCGTGTCGGCGAAGAAGCGGTTGCCCTAACGGGCCAGATGCATCCTCTCCGAGAGGGCATCCTGAAGGCGCTCACTTCCTAAGACGGCCTCAACAATTCGGTCGGCGCACTCGGAGGCAAATTCGTCAGATCCTTCCCATTCGAGAAGGATGAGCCGAATTGTCTCCGAGATTTCATAAGTCGCCGGCCTGTCGGCGGAGGGGGATACCATTAGGGGCCTACTTTCTCAAGTATACAATCGCCCTTTCGGGTAACCGCTCGACGCGCACGACCGCCGGGCCGACGCGATCGACCACGCCCGTCACCGCGCGCGAATAGGCGTCGAGCAGGAGCCCGTCTTCTGTCTCCAAAAATGTCTGATCGAGCGGCATGAACCCCTCCGCGAAAGGGAGGGTATATGGGGTGCCGACGGAGGATTTGGAGAGGTGCCCTCAACCTTCGATTATCATGTGCTTAACAGCGAAAATCTAATGCGGTAGGTTGCATAGCGGTGCCTTCCACAATCAGCCTTTCGGTTTTCTTGCTGCGAGCAGGCAAGGAGAAGTCCTTCGATCAGGATGTTGGCGACGATCGGACGTCAACCGCTGCTTGAAGTGCCCATGCACGCGCAAGCAGTAGCTGCGGAGGGACGGCAGCGCTTCGGCTGGCGGCACATCGTCGGGTGCGACCTTCGACGAGGTGTTGTTCACGCAGCAATTCAATCGAGACGACCTCACCAGCGACTCGCCAAAGAATAGGGCGTACTTTTTCAGTGAGGACGTTCGCGCCTGCTTCGATGATGAGCAGAAGCATAATGTCGACGCCAAGTCGGCTACGACCAAGTGCATGGGCCCTAGCCCGTTCGTCCCATGGACCAGTCTGAAATTCCTGCGGCTGCCGTCCTACGACGCCACAGGAAAGAAGAACTCCCCTTCGCCCGATCCCAAGAAGGCTGACAAAGTCGGCTATACCGGAGCGACGAATTTCACCGTCACCGTTTCAGAGGTCGGCACGACACCTGCGCTGCTCAATTTTCTGGCTGATCTGTTCGGTGCCGAAGCCGGCACCATCGGCAAGGGTCTCGCAGCGGCGGTGTCGACTCAGGCGGGCCTGACGCCGAGCACCGGCGGCAACTAGCGCCGCCCCTCAATGCAGCGTCGAATTCGGCGTGCCGGGCGTGCGGAAAGTGACGTACGCGAGCTCGGGCGCGAGCTCCTTGATCTCGTCGAAGAAGATCGAGAAGTAATGCGGCAGCAGGCGCCGCACCTCGTCGCCGATCTGGGTCTCGCCGTTCTGCGAGATCAGGGTGAGCGACGCCGCCTCCTGGAACCACAGCACGACCTCTTCGAGCGACTCCGGATCGTCGAGCACGACGAGCAGGCCGAGATGCTGCGCGGCATGCTCCTCCTTCAGTTGCGCCATCGTCGCGTCCGCGGGATCGGCGAGCGAGAAGCCGAGGATCACCGACTGGCCCGACTCGAGCTTCACCCGATACTGCCGCCACGCCAGCGAGGCAGGCGGGCAGGGCTCACCGGCGGGCGAACGCCCTACCGGTGACATCTTCTGGCCGGCTGACGGGTCACATTCATCCGATCGGGAAACATGTTGAGGAGCGAGGCGCGCACCATGGGCGCTGTGCCGCACGACCACAAGCAATCGTTCGCGGGCGCCGGGCAGCTTGCAATCGCGGCGGGAAAAGCCCATATCGAGTATGTCGATAGACGGACTGATGATTTTTGGCGCGTGCCGATGGCGTGCGCCCTCGACCACTCTCCCGAAAAAGTGCGAATTCGACGGCCGGCCAGAAGTCCCTTCAGGGACTGGCGGCGGGCCAGCATGTCAATGTTGTGAAAGGTTATTCCCATGTCTACGGGAACGGTGAAGTGGTTCAACGCCACGAAGGGTTTTGGCTTCATTACGCCGGACGAGGGCGGCAAGGACGCGTTCGTCCATATCAGCGCGGTTGAGCGCGCCGGGCTGGGCACGCTGAGCGAAGGCCAGAAGATCCAGTTCGACCTGATGGCCGACGGCCGCAGCGGCAAGATGGCAGCCGAGAATCTGAAGCCGGTCGGCTGATCGGACACGGGCCGCCGGCGGCAAGCGTCGGCGGCCCTCCCTCACCCTGCAAGGAGGACGGCGTGTTCGAAAGATCTCCCATACCGCGCGCCACGAGCGCGCCCAGCAAAGAGAGCCTGCTGCGCCAGGCCGATCAGTTCCGCGCGCTGGCGCGGCGCGCGCGTCGTCTCGGCGCCGACGTCACCGACGAGGAAGACCGGCGCCAGCTGGTCC
>DASRFX010000074.1:0-2874 GCA_035651335.1 Reyranella sp.
CTTGAGATGGCCGCGATAACGCCCGCTGGTGATCAAATCGTAGAAGATCTGCTCGACATAGCCCGAGGAATTGCCCCTCGTGATCATCTTCAGGTCGACCAAAGCGCCGATCGTGTCAGCATTGGCAGCGACGAAGCCTGATCGTAGGCTTGCCGACAACGTCTTTGCGCGAGCTGCGCATTCCGACGAAGTCGGCCGTGGATTCCAAGCGAAGCCGGCCGCCTGTACCGATTGAAGCCGGCCAGGGATTCCGATGATCCCGGCCGCCTGCCGAGGCGGGCTCTCGCGACGACGTCGTCATCAGGTCAGTTGGCGGGCTCGTCGTCAAGCGTCTGACGCTTGGCGGCGGCTTTGCGTAGGCTCTCGCCCTTGAGGGTGAGCCTGTGGGCGTTGTGCACGAGGCGATCGAGGATAGCGTCGGCAATGGTTGGGTTGCCGATGAGCTCGTGCCAATGCTCGACCGGGAGCTGGCTTGTCACCACGGTCGAGCCGCGGCCATGGCGATCCTCCATCATCTCCAACAGGTCACGTTGCTGCTCGGCAGTCATCGGGGCAAGTCCCCAGTCGTCGAGGACGAGAAGCTCGACGCGCGCGAGGGTCCTGAGGAGGCGAGCATGGCGGCCGTCGCCCCGCGCGAGGGTGAGCGCCTCGAACAGCCGCGGCAGCCGTTGATAGAGCACGGAGCGGTTGTCCCGGCAGGCCTTGTGGCCCAAGGCGCAAGCAATCCAGCTCTTGCCGACGCCGGTCGGGCCGATGATGAGCAGGTTCTGATGCCGGTCGATCCACTCGCCGGCGACGAGCTTTTGGAACAGCGGCTTGTCGAGCCCGCGCGGCGCCTTCATGTCGATATCCTCGACGACGGCATTCTGCCGGAGGCTGGCGAACCGCAACCGAGCGACCAGCCGCTTGTTCTCGCGCTCGGTCGCCTCACGGTCGACCAGCAGTGCGAGGCGCTCCTCGAAGGCCAGCGTGGCGATGTCGGGCTGTCGCTGCTGTTCGTCGAGGGCCTTCGCCATGCCGTTAAGCCCGAGTGCGACGAGGCGGTCGTGGGTGGGATGTGTCAACATCGTCTCTCCTTTCTTCAGTGGTAGTAATCGGTGCCGCGGATATTGCCGTGGCGGATCGGTGGGTCGTCCGGCGGCCTCTCGTTTGCGTAGGCGCGATCGAGCCCGTGCTGCAGGATCGACTTGATCGAGCCGTAGGAGGTCGCGCCGATGTCGTTACCGCGCCGGCAGGCGGCCTCGATGCGGGCCGAGCCGTAGCTGCGCGCGAGCCGCAGAATGCCGAGACAAGCCCGGAAGCCCTGCTCGGGGTGTGGCTTGGCTTTCATGATCGCCTCGACGAGAGCGATCGTGGCGGGGCCGATCTTGGCGGCTTCTCGTTTGATCCGTGCTGGCGTCCATTCGGCATAGCGCCGGTGCGCGCTCGGCATGTGCTCCGGGATCGTGGTATGGCGATGGGGTACGGAAGAGCGGGCGTGGCTGGCGACCCGGACGCCCTTGTGCAGGATCTCGATCGTCCGGTCGGTGATGCGCGCCTCAAGCTCCTCGCGGATCAGGCGTGAGGGCACCGAGTAGTAGTGACCGGCGATCTCGACGTGATAGTCGGGCGCGACGCGGCACTTCTTCCACTCGGCGTACTGATACGGCGGCGGTAAGGCTTTGAGCGCCGTCTTGTCGATCTGTGCGAACAACTCGTTGCGGCTCACGCCGAGCTTGCGCATGATCTTGGCGTTGAGGTCGGCAACCGCCTCGCGGATGGCCGCGTTGAGCTCGTCAAGCGAGAAGAAGCGCCGGTTGCGCAGCCGCGCCAGCACGAACCGCTGGACGATTTGCACCGCCACTTCCACCTTCGCCTTGTCGCGCGGCTTCCTCGGACGCGCGGGCAGGATCGCAGTGCCGTAATGCTCGGCCAGTTCCTGGTAGGTGCGATTGATGCCCGGCTCATAGCGGCAGGTGGCGGTGACGCCGGCCTTCAGATTGTCGCAGACGATCGCCTTCGGCACGCCGCCGATCGTGCGCAAGGCATTGACATGTAACCCGATCCAGTCGGCCAGCCCTTCCGACCAGCGCGCCTCGGCAAAGGTGTAGTTGGATGCTCCCAGCACCGCGACGAAGACATGGGCCAGCCGCTGCACGCCGGTCGCGGCATCGAACACCGGCACGGTGTCGCCCGCGAAGTCGACGAACAGCTTCTCTCCGGGCCCGTGCACCTGCCGCATGGTCGGCGAGATCGTCTCGCTCCATTTCCGGTAGAGATCGCAGAACCGGCTGTAGCCATAGCCGTCGACGTGCTCGGCGCGATATTCCTCCCACAGCAGGAGCAGCGTCACACCGCGCCGCTTCAGCTCCCGGTGCACCGCCGTCCAGTCAGGCAACGGCCGCGCCGGTTTCTCCTCGAACGTCGGCGGCGTGAACAGCCGGCGCTCGAGCTCGCCGTCGTCCATCCCTTCCGGCACCGGCCAGGTGATGCCGATCACGGCAGCCCGCCGCAGATACTCGCCAACCGTCGATCGGCTGATGCCGACGGTGACGGCGATCTGCCGTTCGCTCACGCCAAGGGCGTGCCGCAGTCTCAAGACTTCTCGAACCTTCCGCATCGGCGCTCTCTCGGCGGGCATCAGACCTCCCCTTGCTTGGCCGCAAAGGAGGGCTGGTCCGCGATTCGATCGCCGTCTTCGAGAGCGTCAGGCCGGTCTCAACAGGGTGGCCGGCTTCGATCGGAATGGGTGGCCGACTTCCGTCGGAATCGGTGGCCGGATTGCATCGGAATCAGTGGCCGGCTTGCATCGGATTACGCACTTGGGACGAGGACGACCTAGTGATCACAAGCGTCAATTGGGCTTCCGCGACGTCGGATACGGACTTCCCCGAA
>DASRFX010000075.1:0-44702 GCA_035651335.1 Reyranella sp.
GCAGGTTTGCCTGGTGATCGGCGGCGGCAACATCTTTCGCGGCGTATCGGGGGCGGCGGCCGGCATGGACCGGGCGAGCGGCGACTACATGGGCATGCTGGCGACCGTCATCAATTCACTGGCCATGCAGAGCGCGCTGGAGCGCCAGGGGCTTCAGACCCGTGTACAGTCCGCTATTCCGATGACGACCGTGTGCGAGCCCTATATACGCCGCCGCGCCGCCCGCCACATGGAGAAGGGCCGGGTGGTGATCTTTGCCGCCGGCACGGGCAATCCGTTCTTCACCACCGACACCGCTGCGGCGCTGCGGGCCGCCGAGATGGGTGCCGACGCGCTGCTTAAAGGCACGCAGGTCGATGGCGTCTATTCCGCCGACCCGCGCAAGGACAAGAGCGCCAAGCGCTACGACACGCTCTCGTACATGGACGTGCTGTCACGCGACCTGCAGGTGATGGACGCTTCGGCGATCTCGCTTGCCCGCGAGAACAAGATTCCGATCATCGTCTTCGACATCCACAAGCCCGGCGCCTTCGCCGACACGATGGCGGGCAAGGGCACCTTTACGATCATCAAGGACGAGGCCTGACCATGAGCACCGACGTCAAGGAGCTCGAAAAACGCATGCATGGCGCGATGGAGGCGCTGAAGAAGGATTTTGCCGGCCTGCGGACCGGCCGCGCCTCGGTCAACCTGCTCGATCCCGTAATGGTCGAGGCCTACGGCCAGCGCATGCCGCTCAACCAGGTCGGCACGGTGAGCGCGCCGGAACCGCGCCTGCTCTCGGTCAGCGTGTGGGACAAGAGCTTGGTGACGCCGACCGCCAAGGCGATCCGCGATGCCGGCCTCGGCCTCAATCCGCAGCCGGACGGGCAGTTGATCCGCATCCCGCTGCCCGAGCTCACCAGCGAGAGACGCAACGAGCTCGCCAAGCTCGGGCACAAGTACGCCGAGCAGGCGCGGGTTGCCGTGCGCAACGTGCGGCGCGACGGCATGGAGGCGCTGAAGAAAGCCGAGAAGGACCACAAGATCTCGCAGGACGAGCACCGCCAGAAATCCGACGAGGTGCAGAAGCTGACCGACCGTTACGTGAAGCAGATCGATGACGCGCTGGCCGCGAAGGAAAAGGAGATCAAGACCGTCTGATGTCGACCGTCTCGCTTCCCGCCAATCCGGACCCCTCGTCGGGTCCTCATCACGTCGCCATCATCATGGACGGGAACGGACGGTGGGCGAAGGCGCGCGGGCTGCCACGCGTCGCCGGGCATCGCCGCGGCGCCGACGCCGTGCGGCGCGTCATCCGCGGCGCGGCCGAGCTCAACATTCCGGTGCTGACGCTGTTCGCCTTCTCGACCGAGAACTGGACGCGCCCGGCCGACGAGGTCAGCGACCTGATGGGCCTGCTGCGGCATTACCTGCGCAACGAGCTCGAGGAACTGCGCAAGAATGGCGCGCGGCTGCGCGTGATCGGCGACCGCGAGCGGCTGGCCAAGGATATCCAGTCCGACATCGCCGACGCCGAGGCGCGCACGCGGGTCAATACGCGGATCGACGTCAACATCTGCATCAACTACGGCGCGCGCGACGAGATCCTGCGCGCCACGCGCAATCTCGCGCGCAAGGTCGCGGCGGGAGAGCTGAAGATCGACGAGATCGGCGAGGAACGCTTCGAGTCCGAGCTGCTCACCGCCGGCGTGCGCGACCCCGACCTCGTGATCCGCACCAGCGGCGAGCAGCGCATCAGCAATTTCCTGCTCTGGCAGTGTGCCTACGCCGAGCTGGTGTTCATCGACACGCTCTGGCCGGACTTCGGCAAAGAGCATCTCGAGCAGGCCGTCGCCGAATTCCGCCGCCGCGAACGTCGTTACGGCGGTGTCGTCGGTTAGCGTCTCTCGGGACGAGGGCGGCGGCCGCTTCCGCGGACTGCCGACGAGGGTCCTGTCGGCCGTGCTGCTGGGGCCGTTGCTGCTGGCCGCCGTGTGGTTCGGCTTTCCCTGGATCGACCTGGTCGCCGCGGTCGCCGCGCCGATCATGGTGTGGGAGTGGGCGCGCCTGACGCCCGGGCGGCCGCTGGCGCGGTTGGCGAGCTTCGCCTACTCGATCGCCGCGGTGATGGCGTTGCTCTGGCTGCGTCATCAACCGGGAACGGGCCGCGAGACGGTACTGTGGGTCGTGCTCTGCGTGTGGGCGGCCGACACCGGAGCCTACGTGCTGGGCACGATTGCGGGTGGCGCCAAGCTCGCGCCGCGCATTAGTCCGAGCAAGACCTGGTCGGGCCTGGTCGGCGGCATGTGCTGGACAGCCGTGGTGAGCGCGCTGATGGGGCTGGTCTTCCAGCTGGGCGAGACGATCTCGCTTGCCGTGCTCGGCGCCGCGCTCGCGATCGTCGATCAGGCCGGCGATCTCCTCGAGTCGGCGGCCAAACGGCGTGCCGGCGTCAAGGATAGCGGGCGGTTGATCCCGGGGCATGGCGGCCTGCTCGACCGTGTCGACGGCCTGGTCGCCTGTCTGATCGTCGTTGCGCTGGTTCGCCTCATCGCCGGGGGAGACTGGCCGTGGGCATGATGCGCTGGACCTCGCCGTCACCCGCGACGCCGCGCGCGGTCACGATCCTGGGCTCGACGGGGTCGGTCGGCCAGAGCACCGTCGATCTGATCGAGCGCGATCCGCAGAGCTATCGCGTCGAGGCGCTGGTCGCCGGCAATTCCGTCGAGGCGCTGGCCGAACAGGCCCGGCGTCTGCATGCACGGGTGGCGGTGGTCGCCAATCCGCAGCGTTACCGGGCGCTCAAGGACGCGCTCGCCGGCACCATGATCGAGGCGGCAGCCGGGCATCAGGCCGTCATCGAGGCAGCCGAGCGTCCGGCGGAGTGGGTTATGGCGGCCGTCGTCGGCTTTGCCGGACTGGCACCGGTGCTGGCGGCGGCTCGGCGCGGGGCGTTGATTGCGCTCGCCAACAAGGAGGCGCTGGTGTGCGCGGGCCGCCTGCTTACCGAGGCGATCCGCGAATCGGGCGGCGTCCTGCTGCCGGTCGATTCGGAGCACAACGCCATCTTCCAGGTGTTCGACGCCGAGCAGAGGGCGGCGATCGAGCGGCTGATCCTCACCGCCTCCGGCGGGCCGTTCCGCAACTGGTCGCTGGCCGACATGGCCGACGCCACGCGCGAGCAGGCGCTAGCCCATCCCAACTGGGACATGGGCGAAAAAATCACGATCGACTCCGCGACCATGATGAACAAGGGGCTGGAGCTGATCGAGGCGCATCTGCTGTTCGGCTTACCTGGCGAGCAGATCGACATCGTCGTCCATCCGCAGTCGGTCATCCATTCGATGGTCGCCTATCGTGACGGTTCGGTGCTGGCGCAGATGGGCACCCCCGACATGCGCGTGCCGATCAGCCATGCGCTGGGCTGGCCGGCGCGCATCGATGGGCCAGCCGCCCGCCTCGATTTCGCGGCACTGGCGCCACTCACCTTCGAACGGCCTGATTCTGGCCGTTTTCCCTCGCTACGTTTGGCACGAGAAGCGCTCGCCATCGGAGGGTCGGCACCCATCGTCTTGAATGCTGCCAATGAGGTTGCGGTCGCGGCATTCCTGGCCGGCCGCATCGGCTTCCTCGATATCGCCCGGGTTGTGGAGGATGTGATGGCGGCGAGTCCGGCGCTGACTGCTGCGGTCGAAGGCTTGCAGCACGTCCAGGCAGCCGATCTGCAGGCTCGGAATATGGCCGAAAAGGCCGTTCAAAGTCACGCGCTAACCAATTGAAGTAAAATAACTTTCATGATTTAGTGAGCCATGCACAGCATCGTCAGCCTGTTCACGACATATCTGCCGTACTTCGTCCTGGTCCTGACGCTGCTCGTGTTCGTGCATGAGTTCGGGCACTACTGGGTCGGCCGGCGCTTCGGCATCCATGCCGAGGTATTCTCTATCGGCTTCGGCCCCGAATTGCTGGGCTGGACCGATCGCAACGGCACACGCTGGAAGATCGCGGCCGTGCCGCTCGGCGGCTACGTGAAGTTCCTGGGCGACAACGATGCCAGCAGCGCCACGCCTTCCGACCAGCGGCTGTCCGACGAGCAGAAGCGACGCGCTTTCTTCACCCAGCCGTTGCATGCGCGCGCCGCCGTCGTGCTGGGCGGCCCGGCCGCCAACCTGATCTTCGCCTTCATCCTGCTGACCGGCGTGTTCTACGTCGCGGGCGAACCCTATTCGCCGTCGATTGTCGCCGTCGAGATCAATGGACCGGCCGCCAAGGCCGGCCTGCGGACGGGCGACGAGATTCTGCGCCTGGCGGGCCAGCGCATCGACCGCTACGAGGACATCCAGGACGCCCAGTTCCTCTACTGGGCAAGGCCGATGGCGGTCGAGTACCGTCGCGGGGATCAGGTCCTGCACAGCGAGATCCAGCCGACCTACTGCGAGCGTACCGACAAGTTCGGCAACACCATGCGCTACGGCGATCTCGGCATGGACCAGCTGGTGCGGCCGGTCGTCGGCGGGTTCGTCGCGCATAGCCCGGCGCAGGCCGCAGGCCTCAAGGTCGGCGATGTCCTTCGCTTCATCGATGGCAAGCCGGTCGAGTACTTTTCGCACATACCGGAGCTGATCGGCGATCGAGCGGGTCAGCCGGTCAAGATCCAGTACGACCGCATGGGCAATCGCCTGGAAACGACCGTCGTGCCGGAAGCCGACCAGGTCGCCGACTGCACAGGCAAGATGCACACGATCGGCCGGCTGCGCATCAAGCCCGCCAACGTCACCGAGTTCCGCAGCCATGACATTTTCGGCGCGATGGGCGCCGGCGTGCGACATGTCTGGGGCATGACGACGATGTTCTACACGTCCATGGCGCAGATCGTGACGGCGACACGTCCAGTCGACGAGCTGGGTGGCCCGATCCGCATCGCCAAGGCGGCGGGCGAGGCGTCATATTCCGGCTGGGTCGGCATCCTCAATCTCGTGATCGCGCTTTCCGTCGTGCTCGGCGTGTTCAATCTGCTGCCGGTGCCGATGCTCGATGGCGGCCATCTGGCAATGTATGTCTACGAAGCCGTGCGAGGCAGGCCGCTCGGACTGAAGGCGCAGGAATTCGGCCTGAAGGTCGGCTTCGCTCTTGTCATCGGCATGGCGCTGATCGCGACCTTCAACGATATCAAGATGCTGCTGCGCTGAGCTGAGGTTGTGGATGCGGCCTCAAGTCGGGGGACAAAACAGGTGGCTAAGACCCTGATCCCGGTTTATGAAGCAGCGGTTTGGGTGTGAACTCGACGGGCCGATAATGGAAGACGGGCGGGGGTAGGGTGGTATTTCGGTGGGCAGTTCTGGCCGTCGCGGCCATCATTGCATTTGCGGCGCCTGCCTATGCTCAGCGCACGGCTCCGGCGCCGGCGGGAACCATCACGTCCATTCAGATTCAGGGCAACATCCGCGCCGAGGCCGAGACGATCCGGTCCTACCTGCAGCTCAAGGAGGGCCAGGCCTACGATCCCGCGGCCGCTGACCGCTCGCTGAAGGCGCTGTTCTCCACCGGGCTGTTCTCCGACGTCACGATGGACATGCAGGGCTCGACGCTCGTCGTGAAGGTGACCGAGAACCCGATCATCAACCGCGTCGCGTTCGAAGGAAACCGCAAGATCGAGGACGACAAGCTGCGCGACGAAGTCCAGTCCAAAGCCCGCCAAGTCTACACGCGCGCGCGAGTGCAGGCGGATGTCGAGCGCATCCTCACGATCTACCGGCGCAGCGGTCGCTACAATGCGGTGGTCGAGCCCAAGATCATCCGGCTCGAGCAGGGCCGCGTCGATCTGGTGTTCGAGATCGACGAAGGCGATGTCACCGGCATCAAGCGCATCAGCTTTGTCGGCAACGAGCATTTCCGCGACGGCACACTGCGGGAAAAGATCCGGACCACCGAGACCAAATGGTGGAACTTCCTGTCGTCGGACGATCGCTTCGATCCCGATCGCCTCAACCTCGATCGCGAGCTGCTGCGCAAGTTCTACCTTTCGGAAGGCTATGCCGATTTCCGCGTGGTCTCCGCGGTCGCCGAGCTTTCGCCCAACCGTGATGGCTTCTTCATCACCTTCACGATCAACGAGGGCGAGCGCTACAAGTTCGGCAAGGTCGAGGTGGCGTCGCACTTCGAGGGCCTGAAGGTCGAGCAGCTCAAGTCGTACCTGACGATGAGCTCGGGTGATTGGTACGACGCCGACGAGGTCGACAAGACCGTCACCGCCATCTCCGATGCCGTCGGAACGCTGGGCTACGCCTTCGTCGACGTGCGGCCCAATATCCGGCGCAATAAGGACAATCTCACCGTCGACGTGACCTTCGACGTCCAAGAGGGGCCGCGCGTCTATGTCGAGCGCATCAATATCTCGGGCAATACGCGCACCTTGGACAAGGTGATACGGCGCGAGTTCCGCCTGGCCGAAGGTGATGCCTTCTCGACCGCCAAGGTACGGCGCAGCCAGCAACGTCTGAAGAATCTCGGCTTCTTCGAGAAAGTCGACATCTCGGCGTCGCCCGGCTCGGCGCCCGACAAGACTAATCTCAACGTCAACGTGGTGGAGCAAAGCACCGGCGAGATCTCGTTCGGCGCCGGATACTCGACCACTGGCGGTATCCTCGGCGATATCTCGATCCGCGAGCGGAATCTGCTCGGCAAGGGCCAGGACCTCCGCCTTGGCCTGTCGCTTGGCAGCTTGAGCACGTTGATCGACCTCAGCTTCACCGAGCCCTACTTCCTCGACCGGCCGATGGCGGCGGGTTTCGACATCTTCCGGACATCCAACGATCGTCAGTCGATCGCGTCGTACAGCGACCGCAGCCTGGGCTTCGCGCTGCGCTCGGGCTGGTCGCTGACCGAGCACACGCGTCAATCGGTGCGCTACACCCTGCGTCAGACCGAGATCTACAATGTGCAGCCTTTCGCCTCGCTGATCGTGCAATCGCAGGCGGGCTCGTCGATCACGTCGGAAGTCTCCGAAAGCATCGCCTGGGATACGCGTGACCAGCGCCTCAATCCGACCAAAGGCTGGCTGGCGCGCCACACCGTCGCGGTCGGTGGCTTGGGCGGCACGGAATACTACCTGCGCACCACGGTCGACGGCGTGTACTACCAGGGCATTTTCGAGGACATCGTGGCCTCGATCGGCGGATCGGCGGGCTTTGTGGCGCCGTTCAACAACTCGGTCCTGCGCCTGGGCAATCGGTTCTTCGTCGGCGGCGACAATCTCCGCGGCTTCCGGGTCGGCGGTATCGGCCCGCGCGACGCCAATACCACCGACGCCCTGGGCGGCCAGTACTTCTATACCGGCACGGCCGAGCTCAGCTTCCCGGTTCCAGGCCTGCCCAAGGAATTGCCGCTGTTCGGCAAGGCGTTCGTCGATGTAGGCTCCCTCTGGGGCGTGGTCGACAATTCGTCCCTGTTCAATATTCTCGACAGCCAGGTGATGCGCGTAGCGCCCGGCTTCGGCGTGCAGTGGATTTCGCCGTTCGGTCCGATCCGGCTGGATTACGCGATCCCAATCCAGCAAGCCCCGTGGGATAAGACGGAGAACTTGCACGTCAGTTTCGGCACCCGCTTCTGACGGGAACGGAGCCATGAATATCCAGACCGACAAGACCAGCGTCGTGACAGCCAGTTCGGTCGACATCCGGCGCATCCTGCAGATGATCCCGCATCGCTACCCGATGCTGATGGTGGATCGCGTAACGGACATGCGCCTCGACCAGAGCGCAGTCGGCATCAAGAATGTTTCGATCAACGAACCGTTCTTCCAGGGCCATTTCCCCTCGGAGCCGGTGATGCCAGGCGTGCTGATCATCGAGGCGATGGCGCAGACGGCGGCTGTGCTCGTGGTTTCGACCTACGGTCAGGACTCCGAAGGAAAGCTCGTCTATTTCATGTCGATCGACGACGTGCGCTTCCGCCGTCCGGTGTTTCCCGGCGACCGGCTGGAGTTGCACGTCGAGAAGGTCCAAAGTCGCGCCAGCGTCTGGAAGTTTTCCGGCAAGGCTATCGTCGACGGCAAGGTCGCGGCCGAGGCCACGTTCGCCGCGATGATCCGCGACAAGCCCGCCGAATAGAAACCGACTGGCAAGGGGAGGAAACATGGCCGACGGCGCCGCGAACTACCGCATGCTGCACACGATGATCCGCGTGTTCGACCTCGACAAGTCACTTGCGTTCTATACTAACGCCATGGGCATGAAGGTGCTGCGCAAGCGCGAAGTGCCCGATGGCAAGTACACGCTCGCCTTCGTCGGCTACGACGACGAGAGCTCCCAGGCCGTCGTCGAACTTACCTACAACTGGGATCAGGCCAAGCCGTACGAGATCGGCTCGGGCTTCGGTCACCTCGCCGTCGGCGTGCCTGATGTGAAGTCAGTATGCGAGCACGTCACCAAGGCCGGCGGCAAGGTCACGCGCCCGCCGGGGCCGGTGAAGTTCGGCACCACGGTCATCGCGTTCGTGGAAGATCCGGACGGCTACAAGATCGAGTTGATAGAGCGGAAGTAGGCTCAGCCTGCACGCGCGGAGTCGGCGCAGACCTAGATGATCCGCCAGTCGTAAAGCGCGAACATCACGATCGCCGTCGTGATGGCGACTACGAGCGCGCGCACCACGGGACCGCTGCGGCGCATGTTGTCGTTGGCCGGACGGCCGAGGCGCACGACACGGGGCCTCGGGCGGGGTTTTTGTGCCACCGCCCATGTCGATGTCCGGCGCGATCCGAACGACGACGACCTCGGCATGTGCTTTCCGTTTCCTCCTCGTACAGACTACCCGCGCATGTGCAGCGGCTTGTAGGGACGCTCAGTCTGGCCGTTGTAGAGCTGGCGCGGCCGGCCGATCTTCGAGTCCGGATCCTCGAGCATCTCGTTCCACTGCGAAATCCAGCCGACCGTGCGTGCCACCGCGAACAGCACGGTGAACATAGAGGTCGGGATGCCGATCGCGCGGAAGATGATGCCCGAGTAGAAGTCGACGTTCGGGTAGAGTTTCTTGCTGATGAAGTATTCGTCCTTGAGCGCGATCTGCTCCATCTCCATGGCGAGTTCGAGCAGCGGATCGTGCTTGATGCCGAGCGCGGTCAGCACCTCGTGACAGGTCTGGCGCATGACCTTGGCGCGCGGATCGTAGTTCTTGTAGACGCGATGGCCGAAGCCCATCAGTCGAGTGTGATCCTGCTTGTCCTTCACACGGCTCAGGAAGCCCGGGATGTTCTGCTTGCCGCCGATCTCGTTCAGCATGTTGATGACGGCCTCATTGGCGCCGCCATGGCTCGGCCCCCACAGCGAGGCAATGCCGGCGGCGATGCAGGCGAACGGGTTGGCGCCCGACGAGCCCGCCAGGCGGACCGTCGAGGTCGAGGCGTTCTGCTCATGGTCGGCGTGGAGCATGAGGATGCGGTCGACCGCCTTCTCGAGCACCGGGCTGACTTCGTATTCCTCAGCCGGGACCGAGAACATCATGTGCAGGAAATTGCCGGCATAGGAGAGGTTGTTGCGCGGATAGACGAACGGCTGGCCGACCGAATACTTGTATGCCATCGCGGCGATCGTCGGCATCTTGGCGATCAGCCGGTACGACGCGACCATGCGCTGGTACGGATCGTTGATGTCGAGCGAATCGTGATAGAACGCCGACAGCGCGCCGACCACCCCGCAGCACACCGCCATCGGATGGGCGTCGCGGCGGAAACCGCGATAAAAGGTGCTGATCTGCTCGTGCACCATCGTGTGGTGGGTGATGTCCTTGACGAACTTGTCCTTCTGCGCCTTGGTCGGCAGCTCGCCGTTCATCAGCAGGTAGCTGACCTCCATGTGGTCGCTCTGCTCGGCGAGTTCGGCGATGTTGTAGCCGCGATAGAGCAGCACGCCCTCGTCACCGTCGATGTAGGTGATCTTGGAGCCGCACGAGCCGGTCGAGGTGAAACCGGGGTCGTAGGTGAACATGCCCGATTCGCCGTACATCTTGCGGATGTCGACCAGGCGCGGCCCGACCGTGCCGTGAATGATGGGAAATTCGTAGGTTTTGCCGGTTTCGTTGTCGGTCAGGGTCGCGGTTTTCTTGGCCATGGAACTACTCTTTCGGCTCGGATTTCACGGTTCGCCGGCACCCTAACAAGCCACCCCCGGAGGCGCAATTGCGCCCGGTCTGCGCTATTTCGCGGGGCGTAGGAGGTCCGTGATCCGGCCGTCCATGACCGCCAGGCCGATGCCGATCAGGGCTATCCCGGCGAAGTGGCGGGGCATCAGCCGCTCGCCCGGGATCGCAGCGCCCAGCACAATCGCGGTGACCGGGATCAGGAACGTGACGAGCAGGAGGTTGGTCGCCCCTTGGAAAGGAGGCGGGCTGCACGGCCGCTCGACGATCAACATGATTGAAAGAATCAACAGGGTGCTCGCGCTGACCTGTCCGCCTGCCGCCTCGTGAGGCGCCGAAGCCCATGGCCCGGAAGCGCCGGCCGTAGACGGCGGCGAAAGCGTAGGACAGGGCCGCGCCGTCATTCGTCGGCGGGCACCACTCCTCTTAGTTCTGCGCCTGCAGCTTTGCCCAGGTATCCCGAAGTTCGATCGTGCGGTTGAACACCAGAGCCTCCGGCCGGCTCGCCGGATCCGGGCAGAAATAGCCCTGTCGCTCGAACTGCACGGCCTCGCCCGCCGGCGTCTCCGCCAACGAGGGCTCCAGCAGCGCCCCTGACAGGATCTTGAGCGAGCCCGGATTGAGGGCGGCGTCCAGGTCGCCGTCGGCGCCCGGGTCGGGGCGGTTGAAGAGCGTGCTGTACAAGCGGACTTCCGCGGGACGCGCATCCCGGGCGGAAACCCAGTGCAGCGTGGCCTTCACCTTTCGACCGTCCGGCGCGTTACCACCGCGGCTTGCCGGATCGTAGGTGCAACGCAGTTCCACCACGTTGCCGTCGGCGTCCTTGATCACCTGGCGGCAGGTGACGAGGTAGGCATAGCGCAACCTGACCTCCCGTCCCACCGCCAGCCGGAAGAACTTGTTCGACGGATTCTCCATGAAGTCGTCGCGCTCGACGAAGACTTCCCTGCCGAAGCGAAGGGTGCGCGTGCCGGCGTTTGGATTGCCCGGATGGTTCTGGGCCTCCAACTCGTCGACACGGTCTTCGGGAAAATTCTCGATCACGAGTTTGAGCGGTCGCAGGACCGCCATGCGCCGCTCAGCCGCCTGATTGAGATGATCGCGAATCGCGTGATCGAACATGGCGAGATCGACGACACTGTTGGCCTTGGACATACCGATGCGCCGAACGAAGTCGCGGATCGCCGCCGGCGGTACGCCACGGCGGCGCAGGCCGGCAAGCGTCGGCATGCGCGGATCGTCCCAGCCGCTCACGATGCCCCGTCGCACCAGATCCGTCAGATGGCGTTTGGAAAGCACCGTGTAGCCGAGATTGAGTCGGGCGAATTCGGTCTGGCGGGGACGCGCCGGCACCGGCAGATGGTCGAGGAACCAATCGTAGAGCGGACGATGGTCGGCGAACTCCAGCGTGCAGAGCGAGTGCGTAACGTGTTCGATTGCGTCGGATTGGCCATGGGCAAAATCGTAGGTCGGATAAATGCACCACTGCGTGCCCGTTCGCGGGTGAGACGCATGCAGGATGCGGTACAGCACGGGGTCGCGCAGGTTCATGTTGCCGGACGCAAGATCGATCTTCGCGCGCAGCACGCAGGCGCCGTTGGGAAACTTGCCGGCGCGCATATCGCGAAACAGGGCGAGATTGGTTTCCACCGAGCGGTCGCGATGCGGCGATGCGCGGCCCGGTTCGGTCAGCGTGCCGCGCATCGCTCGCATTTCCTCGGGCGGCGTGTCGTCGACATAGGCGAGGCCGGCGCGAACGAGGTGCTCGGCCCAGTCGTACAACGTCTGGAAATAATCCGACGCGTGGTACAGGTGCTCGCCCCAGTCGAAGCCGAGCCAGTGCACGTCCCGCTTGATGGCGTCGATGTACTCCTGCTCCTCCTTCACCGGGTTGGTATCGTCGAAGCGAAGGTGGCAGCGGCCGCCATATTCGGTCGCAAGTCCGAAATTCAGGCAGATCGACTTTGCGTGACCGAGATGCAGATAGCCGTTCGGTTCGGGCGGAAAGCGCGTAACGATGCCCTGTACATGTCCGCTGGCGAGATCGGCTTGAACCAGGTCCCGGATGAAATCCCGGGACTCGTCGTTCGTAGTGGCCTCCGGCATCGGCTTCTTGTTGTCCATCTGCCTGTCAACCTCCGCTCGGTCGCGTGCACGATCCGGCCGCCGCCAGCAATCGCACCTTGCTTTCGGCGGGCCCCAGCACGGCCAGCACTTCGAAGATGCCGGGAGATGCGGTCGAGCCGGTCAGCGCGACTCGGAGTGGCTGGGCGACCTGGCCGAGCTTCAGCCCGTTGGCCTCGGCGAACTTGCGCACGGCTTCTTCGATTGCCTCTTCGCTCCAGTCGCTCGCCTGCCGCTCCAGCGCCGGCGCGAGGTTGGCCATGACGGCACGGGCATCGGGCGTCAGTATGCTGCGCGCCTTGTCGTCGGAGATCGGCGGCGCGCCAGCGCGCGCGTAGAAAGCAAGACTGTCTGCGAGTTCGACCAGGGTGCGCGCGCGCTGCTTCACGCCGTTCAGGCCGCGCACGATGCGCGCGCGGCCGGCGCCGTCGATCGGCGCGCCGAGTTTCTCCTCGATGCGCGGCAACACCAGCGCCGCCAGTTCCTCGTCGGCCGTCTCGCGCATGTAGTGCGCGTTGAGGCTGGTGAGCTTCACCATGTCGAAGCGCGACGGCGACCGACCGATACCGGGCAAGTCGAACCACTCGATCGCCTGCGCGGTCGAGATGATCTCGTCGTCGCCGTGGCCCCAGCCGAGCCGCAGCAGGTAGTTGCGCAACGCCGCCGGCAGGAAGCCCATGTCGCGATAGGCGTCGACGCCCAGCGCACCGTGCCGCTTGCTGAGCTTGGCGCCGTCGGGACCGTGGATCAGCGGGATGTGAGCATAGACCGGCTCGGGCCAGCCCATGGCCTTGATGATCTGGAGCTGGCGGAAGGCATTGTTGAGATGATCGTCGCCGCGGATGACGTGCGTGACGCCCATGTCGCGGTCGTCGACAACGACGGCCAGCATATAGGTCGGCGTGCCGTCGGCGCGCAGCAGGATCATATCGTCGAGCTGGGCGTTCTCGACCTTGACCTCGCCCTGCACGGCGTCCTGGATGATCGTGAAGCCTTCCTGCGGCGCCTTGAGCCGGATCACCGGCTTCACGCCGGCCGGCGCCTCCTTCGGGTCGCGGTTGCGCCAGCGGCCGTCATAGCGGATCGGCTTACCGGCGGCTTTTTGCGCCGCCCGCATCTCGTCGAGTTCCTGCGGCGTGCAGTAGCAGTAGTAGGCGTTACCCGCTGCCAGCATCTGGCGCGCCACTTCGGCGTGGCGGCCTGCACGCGGAAACTGGAAAATCGGGTCGCCATCCCACTGCACGCCGAGCCAGGCGAGGCCGTCGATGATCGCCTTGACCGCAGGTTCGGTCGAGCGGGCGCGGTCCGTGTCCTCGATGCGCAGCAGGAACTTGCCGCCGGTGTGGCGGGCATAGAGCCAGTTGAAGAGCGCGGTACGCGCGCCGCCGATATGCAGGAAGCCGGTCGGCGAGGGGGCGAAACGGGTGACGACGGTCATAATTCTGGATAGGTGCGGATTTGGCCGCAATTCAGACGGAAAAGCGCGCCGTAGGTAGGGGAGCGTCGCAGGCCTGTCAAACCTGCGCTCCTGGCTTGAACTTCAACTGAATGCCGAACGCGGCCGCTGGATGCTCTGGCTTCCGGTGGCCCTGGGACTGGGCATCGCAATCTATTTCGAGCTGCCGATCGAGCCGGCCCTCTGGATAGGCCCCGCCGTGGCGATCGCAGGTCTGGCCGCATCGATATTCGCTCGGGCGGGCGGCTTTGGCCGGGCGCTCTGTGTCGCGGTGGTGGCAGCGGGCGCGGGGTTCGGCCTCGCCACCTGGCGGACGGCCGAGCTTGCGGCGCCGGTGCTCGACCGGCCGCTTTACAGCATCAATGTCGAGGGCCGCATCGCCGACATCCAGCGCCTGCCGGAAAGTGTGCGGGTCGTGCTGGAGGCGGTGCGGCTCAAGGGCCGAAACGTTCCTGCCCCCGACATGATGCCCGAGCGCGTGCGCGTGTCGCTGGGCAAGGGCGCGCCGCCGCTTCGAGTCGGCGACCGCCTGCTGGTGTTGGCAAACATCTCGCCGCCGGCTGGGCCGGCGGCGCCCGGCGCTTTCGATTTCCAGAGGGTCGCCTGGTATCAACAGATCGGCGGCGTCGGCTATGCGCTGGCGCCGGCCGCAGTGGTCGAACACGGGACGCCCAACGGCGTCATCCGCACGATCGACGCCCTGCGCGCCGACATCACCCGGCGCATCCTGGCGGCCTTGCCCAATCCCGAAGGCGGCGTGGCCGCAGCGCTGCTCACCGGCGAGCAGACCGCCGTCACCAAGGACGTGACGCAGAACATGCGGGATTCTGGGCTGGCGCATATCCTGTCGATCTCGGGCCTGCACATCGTCTTCGTCGTCGGTCTGGTGATGGGATTCGTACGCTATGGCATCGCGCTCATCGCGCCGCTCGCGCTCAGGGTCGATGCCAAGAAGATCTCGGCCGTGATCGCGCTTGTGGTCGCGCTGTTTTACACCGCGCTGGCCGGTGCGCCGGTGCCGGCGCAGCGTTCGTGCGCCATGGCAGCATTCGCATTGCTCGCGACGTTGCTCGACCGCACGGCGCTATCGCTGCGGCTGGTGGCCTGGTCGGCCGTGATCGTGCTGCTGGCGGCGCCCGACGCACTGACCGGCGCGTCGTTTCAGATGTCGTTCGCCGCGGTGATCGCGCTGATCGCGGCATGGGAGGCGGGTGCCGGCTGGCGCCGCCGCCTGCACGAACGCGCCGAGCAGTCGCGCCATCGCTGGCTGTGGCGATTGGCCGTGGCCGGCGGCGCGAGCCTCGCTACGACCCTGATCGCCTCGATCGCCACCGGCGCCTTCGCTGCCTACCACTTCAATCGGGTTTCCCTGCTTGGCATCGTCGCCAACATGCTGGGCGTTCCGCTGACCGGCTTCTGGATCATGCCACTCGGTCTGATTGCCATGCTGCTGATGCCCCTGGGCCTGGAGAAGTGGGCGCTGATCCCGATGGGTTGGGGCATCCACTGGCTCGACTGGATCGCCGCCACGGTCGCGGCCTTCCCGCAGACCGCGACCCTCGTGCCGTCGCTGCCCGGCGCCAGCCTGTGGCTGCTCACCCTGGGCGGGTTGTGGCTCTGCCTGTGGCGACGCCGGTGGCGCCTGGTGGGCATTCCAGTGATCGCCGTTGCGCTCCTGCTGGGGCCGCCGCCCGCGCCGGACCTCCTGATGAGCGAGGATGGCCGAGTGCTCGGGCTGCACGACGAGAAAGGCATCGTCCATGTGGCCTCGATGCGGACCGACCGCTTCGTCGCCGAGGCATGGGCGCGCCGCAGCGGTCAGGAAGGCGCCAAGAAATGGACGGTGACCGCGCAAGAAGAAGCGGCCGGCATTGGCTGCCACACCGGTCTGTGCCGCTGGCGCAAGGGTCCGTGGCGGGTGGCTTTCGTGAGCGACGAGCGCAAGCTCGCGGAGGCTTGCGACAGCGCCGATATCGTCCTCTCCACCGTCGATGCCGTGGGTCGCTGCCGCGGTCCGCGCCTGGTGATCGATCGTCGCAATGCCTGGCACGAGGGAGCGCAGGCGATCTGGCTCAGCGAGACGGGGCTGAAGCGCCAGACAGCCAACAGCGCCCGCGGTGACCGGCCGTGGGTGCCGAACAGCTCGTTCCGGCAGAAGGCGGCACTCAAGCCGCCGGGAGCCTAGTGATAGCGGCGGTACAGACCGGCGAGCCGGCCCTGGATCTTGACCCTGTCAGGACCGAAGATTCGGGTCTCGTACGCCGGATTGGCCGGCTCGAGCGCGATCGAGGCGCCCTTCTTGCGGAGCCGCTTCAGGGTGGCCTCCGCATCGTCGATCAGCGCCACGACGATCTCGCCCGTTTCGGCGGTATCGGAGCTCTTGATGATCGCAATGTCGCCGTCCTGGATGCCGGCTTCGATCATCGAATCGCCCTGCACCTCTAGGCAGTAGTGCGCGCCGGAGCCCAGCAGCGAGACTGGCACGTCCACCGTCGTCGAATTGTCGCGCAACGCCTCGATCGGCGTACCGGCGGCGATGCGCCCATAGAGGGGAAGGCTGAGCGCCTGCGCCTCGTTGGCGGCCTGGATCACTCCCGAAAGCGGCACTCTCTCGCCACGGATGACTTGCGGCACGAAACCTTCGCGTCCTTCGGCCAGGCCGGCCGCCCGGCGTGAGTCGAGAAGGGGCGTCACGTTGGGGGCCGGCATGGCGGCGGCCTCAGGCAGCTTCAGGACCTGGAGCGCACGGGCGCGATGCGGCAAGCGGCGCAGGAAGCCACGCTCTTCCAATCCGGTGATCAGGCGATGGATGCCGGACTTGGATTTCAGGCGCAGCGCTTCCTTCATCTCGTCGAACGACGGCGAGACGCCGGCGTCGTTGAGACGCTTATTGATGAACAGAAGCAGTTCACTTTGTTTGCGGGTTAACACCGTCTTCTCCCCAGCCTGCCTACCAGATTTCGGAACAAATCCTGAAACTGGATATATGTTCTAGTTTAGTTCTTCCCGGAAGTCAACTTATCCCAAGATTTCTGGGGATCGGAAGCGATTTGTTGGCGGCCCTGAAGGGATTTCCGCACTTGGCGCGGTTCATCAAGAGGCACCGCAACAGGGTTCTGACGGAGGTCGTTACCCCGCGGATGGCTTTCGCTCATTCGATCGAACACCGGCAATTCGTCGGCCGCGCCGCCGTTGCGGTGGTTGCCGCCGAGCTCGCGCTCATGTTCGTCGGCCCGGTGCTGCCGACGCCTTTGTATCCGCTCTATCAGCAGCGGTTCGGCTTCTCCAACGTCGTTCTGACGCTGATCTACGCCGTTTACGTGGTGGGCAATCTGGCCGCGCTGCTCCTGTTCGGCCGGCTTTCGGACCAGGTCGGACGGCGTACTGTCAGCCTGCCCGCCGTCGGCTTCGGCGTTGTCAGCGTTCTCGTCTTCCTCTTCGCCCAGGACATCACCTCACTGTTCGTGGCCCGACTGGTGAGCGGATTTGCTACCGGCCTCGCCTCGGGCACGGCCACGGCGTGGATCGCCGAGCTGCCGGCGAGCGGCGGCAAGGCGGCGACGGGACGGATCGCATCGGCGGCGAATTTCATCGGTCTTGCCATTGGCCCGCTCGTAGCCGGGCTGCTGGCGGCCTTCGCACCGTGGCCGCTGCATCTGTCGTTCGTCCTCTATCTCGTGGTTTTGCTCGCCATCGGCGGCGCGATCCTGTTCACGCCCGAGACCGTCGGCCAACCGGTCCGTCGCGCCGGCGAACTGTCGCTCAAGCCGCGGCTCGGCGTGCCGGCGAAAATACGGCTGCAGTTCGTATCGCCCGCGGTCACCGCGTTCGCGGTATTTGCGCTGATCGGCTTTTACGCGGCTCTGCTTCCCAATCTGCTTGCGCAGAGCCTCCATCAGAAGTCGCCGGCCGTCTCGGGAGCAGTAGTGTTCGGGCTGTTCGCGATATCGGCGGCATGCGTGTGGTTGACCGCCCGCTTCACCAGCAGGACTGCGACTTTTGCTTCACTGGGCCTGCTGCTGCCAAGCGTTTGGCTGCTTGTCGCAGCGGAGCTTGCGCATTCCATGACGCTGTTGATTTGCGCCACAGCGGTCGCTGGTCTTGCGGCGGCATTGGGATATCGCGGCAGCCTGGAAGAGGTGAGCCGCATCGCGCCAGCCGAACAGCGCAGCGAGGTCGTGTCGAGCTATTTGATCGCCGTCTATGGTGGCAATTCGGTGCCGGTGATCGGCATCGGTCTGCTGGCGGCGATCACCAGTTCGACGACCGCTCATATCGCGTTTGCGGCGGTTATCACGGTGCTCGCCGGCATCGCCCTCGTTGTCGGCTTCAAGGCGCCGGCGAGCGCGACCTAGTAGCCGCCGGGCAGACGGGCGAGGTCGATCACCTGCACCGTGTCGCCCTTCTTGCGCGCAGGATCGTGCGGCGGCCGGATCATCAGGGCATCGGCCCAGGCCATCACCGAGAGCATGGAGCTGTCCTGGATCTTGTGCGGCTCGACCGTGAGTGCGCCGTCGGCCGACCGCGTCAGCTTGGCGCGCACGTAGTCCTCGCGCTGATCGTTTTCCGAGACGTCGACAGCCAGCTTGGCGGGCATGGTCGCCGGAAAGTCGCCGGCCTGGCCCAGCATGCGCTCGAGCGCCGGTTTCACGAAGATCAGGGTGCACACCAGGGTCGATACCGGATTGCCGGGCAAGCCGAGCACGCGCGCCCGATCCTTGGCCGCGAACATCAGCGGCTTGCCGGGGCGCATCGCGATGCGCCAGAAATCCATGGAGAAACCCTGGGCCTTCAGCGCTTCCTGCACGAGGTCATGGTCACCCACCGAAGCCCCGCCCAGGGTGATCAGGAGGTCGTGCTGGGCGCCGGCGGCGATGTAACGCTGGATCAGCTTCGGATCGTCGCGCGCGATGTCGAACAATGTCGGCTCCGCGCCCCAGGCGCGCATCAGCGCAGCGACGGCGATGCCTGACGACGAGACGATCTGGTTGCGGCCGACCGGTTCGCCCGGCATCACCAGCTCATCGCCGGTCGACAGGATGGCGACCCGTGGTTTCCGGTGCACCGAGAGCCACGGCAGATTCATCGCTGCGGCCAGCGCGATATCGCGCGTGGTCAGCAGACGGCCCGCCTTGAAAGGCGAGTCGCCCGCGCTGAAATCGAGACCGGCCTTGCGCACATGGCGGCCAAGCCGAGGGGCCTCGAGGACGGTGATTGCGGTGCCGTCGGCCTTGGTGTCTTCCTGGATGACGATCGAGTCGGCGCCCATCGGCAACGGACCGCCGGTGAAGATGCGCACCGTCTCGCCACGCTGCAGCGCATGATCGTAACTGCCGCCTGCCGGCGCCTGACCGACCAACTTGAGCGTCGTCGGCGCGGCCTGGATATCCTCGGCGCGCACGGCGTAGCCATCCATCGCCGACAGGTCCGCCGGCGGCTGGGTGAGACGGGCTTTGGGCGCGGATGCCGCGACGCGACCGGCCGCTTCGTTGATCGACACGGTTTCGGCGGGCAGCGCAGAGAACGCCGCGATCACCCGCGCATGGGCGTCGCGCACGGAAAGCATCTTACCGGGCATTGAAAGTCCCCGATTTGCCGCCCGATTTATGCAGGAGCCTCACTTCGGAAATCACCATGCCGCGATCGACCGCCTTGCACATGTCATAGACAGTCAACGCCGCGACCGACGCCGCGGTCAGCGCTTCCATCTCGACACCGGTGCGGCCTTTCAGCTTGCAGGTGGCTTCGATGTCGACGGCATTGCGCTTGATATCCAGGGTCAGCTTCACATCGACCGAATTCAAGGCCAGCGGATGGCAGAGCGGGATCAGGTCGGGCGTCTTCTTGGCCGCCATGATGCCGGCGAGCTGCGCCACCGCGAGCACGTCACCCTTCGCTGCTTTCTTGTCCTTGATGAGCTTCAGCGTCGTGGCTTGCATGATCACGCTGGCGCACGCCACGGCCACGCGCTCGGTGATGTCCTTCGCGCCGACATCAACCATGTGCGCATTGCCGGCCTTGTCGAAGTGGGTGAGCGCCTTCTTTTTCATGCAGCCAGCATCTCGCGGACCGCCTTCTCGACGTCCCGTTTGCGCATGAAGCTTTCGCCGATGAGGAATGCGGAGGCGCCGACCTTCGCCATGCGGGCAAGATCGGCCGGCGAGCCCAGGCCGCTCTCGGCCACCAGCACGCGGTCCTTCGGCACCTTGGGCGCGAGCTGCTCGGTCGTGGCGAGATCGACGGCGAGCGTCTTGAGGTTGCGGTTGTTGATGCCGACCAGGTCGCTCTCGATCTTGAGCGCCCGATCGAGCTCGGCGCCGTCATGCACCTCGACCAGCACGTCCATGCCCCAGCGGCGTGCGAGCTTTGCCAAGTCCGCAGCGAGTGAATCACTCAGGCAGGCCATGATCAGCAGCACGCAGTCGGCACCGAGCGCCCGGGCTTCGACGATCTGGTAGGGATCGATCATGAAATCCTTGCGCAACACGGGCAGGTTCGTCGCCGCGCGGGCCTGCACCAGGAACTCGTCCTTGCCCTGGAAATGGGGCCCATCGGTCAGCACCGAAAGACACGACGCGCCGCCACGTTCGTAAGCCCGGGCGAGGGAGGGCGGATCAAAATCGGCGCGGATTAGTCCCTTGCTGGGCGATGCCTTTTTGATCTCGGCGATCAGGCCGTAGCGGCCCGCCGCAATCGCACGTTTCAGCGCCTTGGCGAAACCGCGCGGCGCATCGGCCGCCTTTGCCGCCGTCTCGACCTCGGCCATCGGCCGGCGTGCTTTGCAGGCGGCGACGTGCCTGGCCGTGTCGGCGGTGATCTTGGTCAGCGTGTCGCTCATGCGCAGATTCGCTGAAGCGTCTCGAGCGCCTTGCGGGCCTTTCCGCTGTCGATGGAGTCGGAGGCGAGGGCGGCACCGTCTTTCAAGCCCTTCGCCTTGCCGGCAACCATCAGCGCTGCGGCGCTGTTCAGGATCACGATGTCGCGGAAGGCGTTCTTCTCGCCCGCCAGGACATGCTTGATGGCGTCGGCGTTGTGCGCAGCGTCGCCGCCCTTGAGCTCGGCCAGCGAACCCCGTTTCACGCCGGCTTCTTCGGGCGCAATTTCGATCTCGCTGACCTTGCCGTTCTCCAGCGACGCCGCCCAGCTCTTGGCCGTCGTGGTGAGCTCGTCCATGCCGTCCTGGCCGTGCACGACGAGGGCGCGCTCGAGGCCCAACTGACCGAGCGCCGCGGCAACGGGCTTCAGCCAACGGCGGTCGAACACGCCCACCAGCTGGCGCTTCACCAGGGCCGGGTTGGACATCGGCCCCAGCAGATTGAAGATCGTGCGCGAGGGTGCGAGTTCGACCCTGGGACCGGCGACGTTGCGCATGGCACTGTGATGGCGTGGCGCCATCAGGAAGCAGACCTTGGCCTCAATGAGCGACTTCTCGATCGTCTCGATCGGCAGCTCGAGGCCAATGCCCAGCGCCGCCAGCACGTCGGCCGCACCCGATTTCGAGGTGAAGGCCCGGTTGCCGTGCTTGGCGACCGGCACGCCGGCGCCAGCCACGACCAAGGCCGAGCAGGAGGAGACATTGTACGTGCCGTGGTGGTCGCCGCCGGTGCCCACGATGTCGATCGTGCCGTCCGGCGCTTTCACGCGCAGGACCTTAGCGCGCAGCGCCCGCGCACCGCCCGCCAGCTCCTCGGCCGTCTCACCACGCACCTTCAGGGCCATCAGGAAGGCGCCCATCTGGGCCGGGGTCGCGTCGCCCGAGGTCATGATGTCGAACGCCCGCTCGGCCTCATCGATGCTGAGGGCCGCGCCGTTGCCGACCTTGGCCAGCAGGGTCCGGAATTCGTTGTTGTCGCCGCTCACTTCTACAGACCTCGTCTTGCCCTTGCCGCCGGGGCCGCCCCCTAGCGCTCAGCCTGATTTGCGCGTAGCTATATCACATGGCTGACGAACTCATCCTTAAGGTCACCGGCATGGATTGCGACGGCTGCGTCAAGGCTGTCACCCGTGCCGCCACGGGCGCCGGCACGGCGCCCCTTTCCGTCGATCTCAAGAGCGGCGAGATGCGCCTGCCGGCAACTGCCGACGTGGCCGCCATCAGCAAGGCCATCAAGCGCGCCGGCTTCGGCGTCGCGGATCAGTAAAGCCCCACGCCTTCAAGGGCTTAAGGCTAGGCCGCCCGCTTCTGCTGGGCCGGATGTTCGCCCGCGATCTTGAGGAAATTCTCCAGAATCTTGTGGCCGTGCTGGGAGGCGATGCTCTCGGGATGGAATTGCACGCCATGGATCGGCAGCGTCTTGTGGCGCAAGCCCATGACGATATCGCCGGTCTGGGCCGTGACTTCGAGGTCGCCCGGCAGGCTGGATTTTTCGACGATCAGCGAATGGTAGCGGGTCGCCTCGAAGGGTGAGGGGACGTCCTCGAACACGCCTTTGTCCTGGTGGCTGACGCCGGAAAGTTTGCCGTGCATCGGTGTGGTGCGGACCACCTTGCCGCCGAACACCTGGCCGATCGCCTGATGGCCCAGGCAAACGCCCAGCACCGGCACCTGCGCCCGGGCCGCCGCCTTGATCAAATCCATGCAAATGCCGGCTTCGTTGGGAGTGCAAGGGCCGGGGGACAGCACGATGGCACCCGGTTTCAGGGCCATCGCCGCCTCGACTGTGATCTGGTCGTTGCGATGTACCGCGCATCGCGCCCCGAGATCGCCCAGAAAGTGTACGAGGTTGTAGGTGAAACTGTCGTAGTTATCGATCAAAAGCAGCACGCGGGCACCTTGTAGCTGGCAAGGGTGTATCTTCGCGGATGCCGGCAGTGAAGGAAAGCGGCGTTCTGATGGCGTTGGGACTGATGGGATTTGCGGGAAGCATGGCGGGGCGGGCGGCGAGCCTGATCGAGCCGCGCCGGCTGTTCCGCATGCAGGGCCGGCTGCGTTCCAGCGAACTGACCCAGATTCTGATGTGCGCGATCTGGGGCGCCGTGATCGGTGCCCTGGTCGGCGGTCTGCACAAGCTGGTCGATTTCCTCCATCATCTGGCCTTCAACATCCAGGGCGACCACACGCTCAGCACCGGTATCGGCGTCGATCCCATGCGCGTGCTGTACGTGCCGGCGGTCGGCGGGCTGGTGCTCGGCATCACGACGCTGATCCTGCGCCGCTTCCGAGCCAACGACATCGTCGACCCGATCGAGGCCAACGCGCTGCATGGCGGACGCATGTCGATGCGTGACAGCCTGCGGCTGGTGATGGACACCGTGGTGTCCAATGTCGCGGGCGTGTCGGTCGGCATGGAAGCGGGCTATAGCCAGCTCGGCGCGGCAGTGCTGTCCAAGGTCGCGCAGTACTTCCGCCTGCGCCGCACCGACCATCGCATCTTCGTGGGCGCTGGCGCCGCCGCCGCGATCGCCGCCGCCTTCAACGCGCCAGTCGCCGGCGCCTTCTACGGCTACGAGTTGATCCTGAGTGGCTACGCCATTCCCGCGCTGGCACCGGTCGCCGCCGCGTCGCTGTGCGGCACGCTCGCGGTGCGTGCGCTCGAGCACCCCGATGCGTTGTTCGTGGTGCGGCAGACCTTCGAGTTCAATCAATGGATTTACCTGCTGTTCGCGCTGCTCGGCGTCTGCGCGGCAGGCTTCTCGATCCTGTCCATGCAATGCGTGACCTGGGCCGAGCGTGGGCTCCGCCGCATCCCCTACCTGCCGCAATGGCTGCGCCCGGCGGTCGGCGGCGTGCTGGTGACGGGATTGGCGCTTATGGTGCCGCAGGTGCTGGGCAGCGGCCATGGCGCCATTCAACTCGTGTTCGACCGCGATCCGGCGCTCACCGCGCTCCTGGTCATCCTCGCGGGCAAGCTGGTCGCCTCGGCGCTCTCGCTCGGCGCCGGCTATCGCGGCGGCATGTTCTCGTCCTCGCTGTTCCTCGGCTGCCTGTTCGGTGCGACCTTCGCCGACGTGGCCTCGTTCATTTCGCCCGGCCTCACCTCCCAGCACGCCTCGTTGATGATGGTCGGCATGAGCTCGGTCGCGGCGGCGATCATCGGCGCGCCGCTCACCATGGTGTTCCTCGTGCTGGAAGGCACCGGCAACTTCCCGATGACGGTGGGCGTGATGGTGGGCGTCGTCGTGGCCTCGACGATCACCCGCCTCACCTTCGGCTATTCATTCTCGACCTGGCGTTTCCATCAGCGCGGCATCGGTATCCGGGGCGCCCACGACATCGGCTGGCTGGCCGACCTCACCGTAGGCCGGCTGATGCGGCTCGACGTCAAGGTCGTGCCGGAGACGACCACGGTGCGCGAGCTCAGGGAGAAATATCCGGTCGGCGCGGCGCAGCGGGTGTTCGTGGTGTCGACATCGGGTGTCTATATCGGCGCGCTCGACACGGCGGTGATCCACGACGTCACGCAAGACGGGGCGCTCGACAGCAAGTACGCCCGCGATTTCGTGCATGATGCGGATCTCTTCCTGCTGCCCTATGAAAACGTGCGCACGGCGCTGATGCGCTTCGAGGAAAAGGAGATCGAAACCCTTCCGGTGCTCGACTCGTCGGCCGAAAAGGCGGTGGTCGGCTACCTCACCGAGCAGTTCGCGCTGCGCCGTTACAACCAAGAGCTTGAACGCCGGCGCAGTGCCGATCTCGGCGAAAGGGACCTGTTCTCGATTTCCGAACCGCCCAGCGGAGGATAAGGTGGCCGCATGCGCAAAGCGGCCTTCTTCCTGCTGACCACGTTCTTCGCTGCCGGGCCGGCGTTGGCGCAGGTCGACTGCAATCTCGGCATCGAGCCGATCGATCGCAAGGCGGAAAGCAGGATGAGTCCGACCGACTTCATCCGCGACGTCACGCGCAACGAGGCGATTTTCGCCAAGGCCTTCTCAGGCTTCGCCTACAAGCTCGAGGTCGATCTCAAGACGCTCGACGACGACAAGGTCGATGGCGAGTTCCACGAGATCACCAGCATCACCTACGATGCCAATGGCGGCGGACGTCGGATCGTGAAGGTGGGCGATACGGTCGACACGCTGAGCCGTGTGAGCCTGGCCAATCGCGACATCGATGCCCTGCGCGACGCCTTCAGCATCACCCAGGGCGTCCTGGCCGACCGCGACGTCGTCTATTCCGGCCGCCAGAAGATCGATGACTTCAACGCCTCGGTGTTCGACATCCTGCCCCGCGACAGCGCCGGACAACCATCGTCGAAGACGTTCACCGGCCGCGTCTGGGTGCGGGTCCGTGACTCGGCGATCGTGCGCAGCTGCGGCCGGGTTGCGGGAGGGCCGTTCGGGCCGATGCGATATCTCGTGCAGCGCGCCAAGGTCGCCGACAAATACTGGTTCCCATCGACGATCAACGCCGACGAGAACGTCCGCGGCAACGGCGGCGACGTGCATGTTCGTGTCGATGTTAAATACACCGACTACGTCGCGCGCTGACCCGGTTCGATGGTCGTATCGCCGCTGATCATCGGGCTGCTGCTCGCGGCAGCGCTGATGCATGCGAGCTGGAACGCGCTCCTCAAGGCCGACCGCTCCGACCGGCTCGCGACCTTTGGCGTGATGATGACCACCGGCACGGCGATGGGCTTGGTCGCCGTGCCGTTCCTGCCGGTGCCGGCATTCGCTTCATGGAAGTTCATGGCGCTGTCGGTGATCGTGCATCTCGCCTACTACACCTTCCTGCTCAAGGCCTATTCCTACGGCGATTTGAGCCACACCTATCCGATCGCGCGCGGTCTGGGGCCGATGCTGGTCGCCGTGGTGTCCGGGCAGGTGATCGGCGAGCACCTGCGCACGCAGGACATCCTGGGCGTCACGTTGTCGAGCGCCGGCCTGGTGATGCTCGCCTTGCCGCTGAAGGCGGTCGCGCCGAAGAAAGCCGGCGGCCGGCAGGGGCTTGCGACCTTGTTCGCCATCCTGACCGGCTGCACGATTGCCGCCTACATCATCGCCGATGGCCTCGGTGTGCGCGCCGCCGGGCCGGACTTCGCACACCGGTTGGGCTACATCGCCTGGCTGTGCGTGGTGGAAGGCCCGTGGCTGCTGGTCCTGGCGATTGTGCTGCGTCCGCAAACCGTGTGGTCTCACCTCAAACGCTACTGGTGGCGCGGCGTGATCGGCGGAACGATCGCCAACACCGGATACGGCATCGCGATCTACGGCCTGGTGATGGGGCCGATGGCGCATGTCGCGGCGATGCGCGAGACGTCGGTCTTGTTCGGCGCGCTGATGGGCACGTTGGTGCTCGGCGAAGCCTTCGGGCTGCGCCGGATCGCGGCGGCCGTGCTGATCGTCACCGGGCTCGCGCTGATGAACGGCCCGGCGCTCCTCTGAGCGCTATTTCGCGGGTGCGCGATAAAGCTCTACTGCGTCCTTGTGCAGGTCGGCGCGCGAGACGGCCCGGATATACATCATGTGGCCGCCCGGATAGAGCCGGAGCGTCACTCGATCGCCCAGTACGGCAGGCGGCAGGTGCTCGATCACGTACTTGCTCGCGAAGTAGGGAGTGACGAGATCGGTCATGCCGTGGGCGATCACGACCTTTAGGTTGCGATTGGCGGCTAGCGCCTCGCGCAATTGGTCGCCCGAGCCCTGATAGCCCCCCTGGCCGTAGAGGCCGCTCCACCAATTCCAGTGCCCGGCTGCCTGGCCGTTGGCGACGCGATAGGGCATCCCGGCATGCACGCCGAGCTTGTCGCCGAGATAGTCGGTGATCGTGCCGGTAAGGACTGTGCGCAGGCCGTCGTAGATCGGATCGCCCTCGGTTTTGGACGAATTGGGATAGGGATCGGGTGCGTAGATCGAGCCGTCGAAGTGGCTGAGAACGAGCTTCTGGTCGCGCCGCAGCTCCTTCACGAAGATGCGCGGCGGGATGCGTCCGCCGCTGCGGCGGACGATGTCGACCGAGAGGCCGGTGTACTTCGCCACCTGTGCGTAGATCGCCTGCAGGTCCTTCTCGTTGGCTTCGCTGCCGGCCATCGTCGTGAGGTATGGCCCCAGCGCGAACTTCTCGACCGGCGCGAGCGATTCAGGCGTTGGCTTGCCGCCGGCACGCTCCAGCTCGACCGCAGCATAGGATGGCAGACGCATGGCGTCGGGCAGCACCGCGAAATTGTCCGCGCTCGCCAGTCTGAATTCGAGGAGCGGCGAGATCATGAACACGCCGGCAAGGCCGATGCCGTGATCGTCGGCCAGCAGCTTCGGCAGGCGGGCGGCGCGGAAACCGCCATAGCTTTCGCCGACGATGTATTTGGGCGAGATCTGCCGGTTGTTGCGGTCGAGATAGAGCTCGATGAATCTGGCGAGCGACTCGAGGTCTTCCTTGACGCCCCAGTAGCGCTTGTAGGCGTCGTCGCCGGTTGCCGCCGGACGGCTGTAGCCGGTGCCGACCGGGTCGATGAAGACGAGGTCGCTGAGGTCGAGCCACGTGTCGGGATTGTCGATCAGCTTGCCCGGTGGCGCGGGAATCGTGCCCTCGGGACCGAAATCGACCACGCGCGGCCCGAGCGCGCCGATATGGAGATAGGCCGAGCTCGAGCCCGGACCGCCGTTGAAGACGAAGGTGATCGGTCGCTTGTCGCGCGGTGCGCCGTCGCGAATATAGGCGGTGTAGAAGATCGACGCCTGGCGCTCGCCCTTGGCGTCCTCGAGCGGAAGGCTGCCGGCGGTCACGGTGAACGCCGCTTCCGCGCCGGCAAGCTTGTAGCGCTGACGGGTGACTGAGTCTGCCGGCGGATCGTTGGGCGATTTCTTGCTGTCTTGCGCCGCCGCCGGGACCGACAAGGCGGCGATCAGGGCAAGAGCGAAAAGCGTTCGGCGAGGAAACGATCGTATCGTCGCGGCGTACTTGCTTGGCACGGCGTTCGCTGTCATGGCTGCGCAGCAATTGTCCGCCAAGTGATCGAGCCGTGTCCACACGTAACCTCGACAAACTCATTGCACCTCAGTCGGTCGTCGCTGTCGGCGCCAGCAGTCGCGTGGGCGCCGTTGGTGCCGCGGTGACGCGCAACCTGCTCGACGGCGGCTTCACGGGCGCCATCCACCTGGTCAATCCCAAGGGCGGCGAGATCGCGGGCCATTGCGTGCTGAAAAGCCTGGCCGAGCTGCCCAAGCCCGCCGATCTCGCCGTGATCATGACGCCGCCGGCCACGGTTCCCGGAATCGTGAGCGAATTGGGCGAGCGCGGCACCAAGGTCGCCATCGTGATCACCGCAGGTCCGGGCGCCGGAGCCGAGGGAGCGGCGGACAACAGGCGCTGGCGGCAGCAGCTGCTCGACAATGCCCAGCCGCATCTGCTGCGCATCGTCGGGCCCAATTGCATCGGCTGTGCCGCGCCGCGCATCGGGCTCAACGCAACGTTCGGACCGGCCCGCCTGAAGGCCGGTCACGTCGCGGCGGTCGCGCAGTCGGGCGCCGTGCTGGCGGGCCTTGCCGACTGGGGTGCCGCGCAGGGCATCGGCTTCTCGCACCTGTTCTCCATGGGCGACATGGCCGACGTCGATTTCGGCGACGTGCTCGACATGCTGGCGCGCGACTACGACACCCGCGCGGTGCTGATGTATGTCGAAGGCATCACGCACGCGCGCAAGTTCATGTCGGCGGCGCGCAGCGTGGCGCGCCTGAAGCCCGTGATCGTGCTCAAGGCCGGCCGTCATGCGGCGGCGGCCAAGGCCGCGGCCTCGCACACCGGCTCGATGGCGGGCTCGGCCGCGGTCTACGAGGCGGCATTCGCGCGCGCGGGCTTGCTCAGCGTCACCGGCCTCGGCGAGCTGTTCGACGGTGCGGAGACCCTGGGCTACGGCCTGCGGCCGCGCAACGAGCGGCTCGCCATTCTGACCAACGGCGGCGGCGCGGGCATCATCGCCACCGACCTGCTGATCGACGAGGGCGGCGAGCTGGCGGCGCTGTCGGACGCCACGATCGGGCATCTCGATAAGCTGATGCCGCGCATCTGGAGCCGCGCCAATCCGGTCGACATCGTGGGAGACGCCGACGGCCCGCGCTACGCCGCGGCGCTCGATGCGCTGGCGGCCGATCGCAATGTCGGCGCGGTGCTGGTGATGAACGTCCCGACCGCGCTCACCTCCTCGGTCAAGGCCGCCCGCGCGATTGCCGGTGCGGCGGGCGCGCGGTCGGTACCGGTGATCGGCTGCTGGATCGGCGGCCCAGAGGCGGAGACCGGCCGCAAGGTCCTGCATGAGGCCAACATGCCGGCCTACGACACGCCGCTGCGCGCCGTGCGGGGCTTCATGCATGTGGTGCAATACCGGCGCGGCCAGCGCGCTTTGCAGCGCACGCCGCCCTCGATCCCCGAGGTTCAGTCGGACACCGCGTTGGTGCGTTCCGTCGCGGCGGAAGCCTTGAAGCAGAGCCGGACGACCTTGACCGAGCCCGAGGCCAAGCGCGTGCTGGCGGCCTATGGCATTCCGGTCGTGCCGACGGAGATCGTACGCAGTGCCGAGGAGGCGGCGCGCACCGCAGAGCGCATCGGCTATCCGGTGGCGGTCAAGATCCTGTCGCGCGAGATCACACACAAATCCGATGTCGGCGGCGTGATGCTCGACCTTGGCTCGGAGAAGGAAGTGCGGGAGGCAGTGGCCGCGATCCACGACAAGGCCTGCCTGGCTGCGCCGGGCGCGGCGATCGACGGCTATGTGGTGCAGCCGATGATCAAGCGGCCGCACGCCGTCGAGCTCATCCTGGGCGCGGCCGAGGATCCGGTGTTCGGGCCGATCCTGATGGTCGGGCATGGCGGCGTCGCCGCCGAAGTGATCGACGACAAGGCGCTGGCGCTGCCGCCGCTCGACCCGGTGCTGGCCGAGGATGCGCTGGCCCGCACGCGCGTCGACCGGCTGCTGCGGGGCTATCGCGACCGGCCGCCGGCGGCGCGTGCGGCAGTGGCGGAGGCCATGGTGCGGCTGTCGCAGCTGATCGCCGATGTCGACGAGATCGCCGAGCTCGACATCAACCCGTTGCTGGTCGACCACGAGGGCGTGATCGCGCTCGATGCCCGCATCGTCGTGCACCGGCCCAAGGAGGGCGAGGAGCGGGCGGCGCGACTCGCCATCCGGCCCTATCCGGTGGAGCTCGAGAGCGAGGTCGTGCATCGCGGCAAGCGGCTGAAACTTCGGCCGATCCGGCCGCAGGACGAGGAGCTTCTCCAGACCTTCTCCCGGCACCTCACGACGGAGGACACGCGGCTGCGCTTCTTCGGCCCGCTGCGCGAGCTCAGCCACGAGATGGCCGCGCGGCTCAGCCAGATCGACTACGATAGGGAGATGGCCTTCCTGCTGCTCGACGGCGAGGAACTGCTGGGCGTGGGACGCCTCGCGGCCGATCCCGATTTCGAGCAGGCCGAGTTCGCGCTCACGGTGGCCTCGGATCGCAAGGGGCAGGGCTATGGCACATTGCTGCTCAATCACGTCATGGCGTACGCCAAGACACGCGGCATCAAGCAGGTGTTCGGCATCATGCTGCGCGAGAATGAGCGGATGATTTCCCTCGCTCGCCGCCTAGGCTTTGCACCTGAGGCGGGCCGCGCGGGGCAGGGCGATCTGCGTCTGGTGAAGGTGCTTTAGCGTTGCTCCGCGAATTGTATCAGTTATTTTGTCGGACCCTCTGAACTAAGGCAAAATAGTGGTCGCTGCACAACGACTTACAAAAGCTCCTTGAGATGGCGTCTAAGAAGAACAGAAGCGGGAAGTCGAACAGAAAGAGTCCAAAATCGCCGTCTTCGCTACGGATGCGTGTCAGTGGGCACCTCGGCGCGCTGGCGACGTGGTCCCGGCAACACCGCGCGCTGGCGATTGTGCTCGGCGTTTTCGCGCTCTTCGTCGGCAGCCTGCTGGGCGGCTACTGGATCGCCGAGCGCCTGGACAGCCACGACCAAGAGCGCGTCGCGCGCGAGATCCTGCGCGACATGAAGCGTGCGCTCGAACCCGCGAAGCCCGAGGCCAAGCCCGACACGCGATACGCCTCGATCGAGCAGATCCCCGGCATCTCGCGCTACATGGAGACCGCGCCTGACCAGAAGCTGCCGACACACGAGGACAGGGTACGGGCGCGTCCGCAGCTCGCGGCGGCGGCGCCGCAGACGGCGTGGCGACGCAATGCCGTGCCGTTCGCCGATCTCAACAGCCGGCCGATCGTCGCCATCGTGATCGACGACGTCGGCATCGACCGGCCGCACTCCAGGCGCGCTTGGGAATTGCCCGGGCCGCTCACCATGTCGTTCCTGCCCTATGCCAAGGATTTGCGCGAGCAGGCGAGGGCGGCGCGCGCCAGCGGCAAGGAAACCATGCTTCACATGCCGATGGAGCCGACGGGCCGCGCCGATCCCGGACCCGGCGCATTGCTCACCTCGATGAGCGAGAACGAGATCGGTCATCGCACGGTCGCCGCGCTCGACAGCTTCGAGGGCTATGTCGGCGTCAACAACCACATGGGCAGCCGCTTCACGGCCTATAAGCCAGGCATGCAGACGGTGCTGCAGCAGCTCAAGGCGCGCGGCCTGATGTTCCTCGACTCGCGCACCACGCCGCAGACGGTGGGCGATCAGCTGGCGCAGGAGATCGGCGTGCCGAGCATGAGCCGCAACGTCTTCCTCGATGACGACGAAGCGCCGGCGGCCGTGCGCCGGAAGCTCGCCGAGACGGAGGAGGTGGCGCGCCGCCAGGGCTTCGTCGTGGCGATCGGCCATCCGCACGAGGCGACCTTGCAGGCGCTGGCCGAGTGGCTGCCCACTCTCCCTGCGAAAGGCCTGGCGCTCGCCCCGGCGACCGCCGCATTGCGCAAGCGCAACGGTTGGGATTGAGTAAGCCTCATGCGCTATCGCAAGAAATCGATGATCGTGGCGCCGCAGCCGGAACCGACCGAGGCGGGCGCCGACATCCTGCGCGAGGGCGGCAATGCCGTCGACGCCGGCATCGCCTGCGCGCTCGTCCAGGGCGTGGTCGATCCGCAGATGTGCGGCATCGCGGGCTTCGGCTCGTGCGGCATCTACATGCCGGGCAAGAAGTTCCACGGCTACATCGATGCCCATGCGCCGGCGCCGCTGGCCGCGCGGCCCGACATGTGGGCCAACCTGATCGAGAGCGAGGCGCGCGACGGCTACGGCTTCATCCTGCGCGGGCGGGTCAACGACATCGGCTACAAGTCGATCTGCACGCCGGCCAATCTCAAGATGTACTACGAGGCGCACCAGGAGCATGGCAGCCTGCCGTGGTCGCGCGTCGTCGAGCCTGCGATCCACTGGGCGGAGAACGGCTGGACGGTGCGGCCGCACGTCCATTTTTGGTGGGCCGACGATGGCGCGTTCGGCCGCGCGCCGAACTACGAGCGCACGGGCTTCACGCCGGCGGCGCGCGCGCTCTACTGCCGCGAGGACGGCACACCCAAGCGCGTCGGCGACCATGTGATCAACCGCGACTACGGCCAGACCCTGCGCGCCATCGCCCGCGGCGGTGCCGAGGTCTTCTACACCGGCGAGATCGCTCAAGCGATCGACGAGGACATGAAGAAGAACGATGCGCTTCTGTCGATCGACGATCTCAAGGCGTGGCGGACGACGCGCAATCCGCCGCTGTGGGGCGACTATCGCGGCTACAAGGTGTCGACCAACCAGCCGCCGGGCGGCGGCGTGATGCTGCTCGAGATGCTGAACATCCTCGAGAATTTCGACCTTGGCCGGATGGATCACAATTCGACGGAGTATGTGCGCGTCGTCGCCGAGGCGATGAAGCGCGCCACCATCGATAAGGATCTCAAGGTCGGCGATCCCAAGTTCGTCAAGGTGCCGGTCGAGGAGCTGACCTCGAAGTCATACGCCAAGGCGCTAGCCGATGAGATCGGCCGGGGCGTGAAGGCGCAGGTGCCGCGTTTCAACTCGGGCGCGGTCTCTAAGGACACCACGCACATCTCGGTGATCGACAAGGACGGCAACTGCTTCTCGATGACCCACTCGCTCGGCATGCCGTCGGGCGTGGTCTCGCCCGGTCTCGGCTTCATGTACAATGGCTGCATGGGCGTGTTCGACCCGCGGCCGGGCCGCGCCGGCTCGATCGCGCCCGGCAAGGCGCGCTTCTCCTCGGTCGTTCCCTCGATCATCTTCAGGGGCGGCAAGCCCAACCTGATCATTGGCGCGCCGGGCGCCACCCAGATCGCCATGGGCGTGCTGCACGTCATCCTGAACGCGCTCGATTTCGACATGACCATGGTCGAGGCGGTGAGCGCGGCACGCTTCTCGGCGACCTCCGACGCGATCGATATCTCCAATCGTATCCAGGGAAGGGTCGAGCGCGAATTGCAGGCCTTGGGCTATCCGGTCGTACGCAGCCCCTACGGCTTCGGCTTCGCCGCCGTGCATGCCATCCGCGTGCACGACGACGGACTCGATGGCGGCGCCGATCCCGGCCACGACGGCGTGGTGATCGCGGTGTAGCGCCCGCAATCGGCGCGGTTCTATACGACAGAATCGGCGGCTTCTAACGGTCGGGGTTATGCTCCGACACATGTTGCCGATAGCGACCGCCCTGGATCGACCTGCACAAGATGTTGAATCGGTCCCGTTATTTTCCCATTATTTTATTCCGAGCCGTCAATGGGTAGTGCCGCCGCCGCCGGCCGCTCACGCCGCCGCACGCATGGCGGCGACGCCGCGGTCGAGCACCGGCAGGACTTTGTCCTTGGCCTCGGGCGGCACGCCGAACACGACCCGGTCGACACCGGCATCGCGCGCCCGCTTCAGCGCATCGCCGTCCATGCCGACGCCGAACAGCGTGACCGGCACATCCTCGGGCTTGCGGCCCTTCTCCTTCAGCATCTCGCGGAAGGGCGCGATCATTGCCAGCGTGTCGCCGCCGCGGCCGCCGATCGGCATCCAGCCGTCGGCATAGGCGATGGCGCGGCGCGCACCCTGCGGGAAGCCGCCGCCGACGATGATCGGCGGGTGCGGCTTCTGCACCGGCTTGGGCCATTGCATCATCTCGTCGAACTTCACCAGCTCGCCCGAATATTTCGGCTTGGACTTGCCCCAGATCTCCTTCATCGCCTCGATGCGCTCGCGCATCAGCTTGAAGCGGTTCTTGAAGTCGGTCGTACCGTGATCGGCCATCTCCTCGGCGTTCCAGCCGCCGCCGATGCCGAACAGGAAGCGGCCGTTGGAGATGCGGTCGAGCGTCGCCACCTCCTTGGCGGTGTAGATCGGATCGCGCTGCACGACCAGGCAGACGCCGGTGCCGAGCTTGATCTTCCTGGTGACGGCGGCGGCCGCGGTCAGCGCCAGGAACTGGTCGTAGGTGTCGTAGTACCATTTCGGCAATTCCGGCCCGCCCGGCCACGGCGACTTGCGGCTGGTCGGGATGTGGCTGTGCTCGGGGAACCAGACCGACTCGAAGCCGCGCGACTCGGCTTCCATCGCGAGCTCATGGGGCTGGATCGAGTAGTCGGTCGGAAACATCGTGATGCCGAATTGCATGACTCGTTCTCCTACAGCGAAGGGGGCCGGCGGGCGTGTGTCGCCTGCTCGTAAGCATAGGCGAAGCGGAGCAGCCTGGCTTCGCTCCAGGCCGGTCCGGTGAAGGTGAGGCCGAGCGGATAGCGCGGCGTCTTGCGATCGCCGATGCCGGAAGTGAATCCGGCCGGCACCTGCACGCTTGGATAGCCGGGCTTGGCGGCGATGGCGCAGCCCATCGCGCCGGGGAAGACCACGGCGTCGAGCTTGTGCTGGCGGAAATAAGCGTCGAGGCCGCGCGTCTTGGCATGCAGGAGGTCCATCGCCCGCGCCGAGCGGTATTCGAGCTCCGACAGGTCGCCGCGCGTGGCTTCCGCCGCCAACGCCAGCGCCTGGCCGAAGCGCAGCGCCTTCTTCGGGTGGGCCGCGTTGTAGGCGACGATGTCGCGCAGCGTCTTCATCCGCGTGCCGACCGCCCAGTCGCGCAGGTAGAGATTGAGGTCGCGCTTGAATTCGTAGATGAAGACGACGGGCGCGCTGGCAAGCCGGCCCTTGTTCGGGCTGAGCGGATTGCTGTTGAGCACGTTCATCGTCGTGCCCGGCCCGCCCACCCAGCCTGCGGTCGGGATGTTGGCGCGCACGATGGTCGCGCCCAGATCCTTCAGCGCCTCGATGGCGCGATCCATCACCGCGCGCGAGCGGGCCGACAGCGGGCTGAAGAAGGCGTCGTTGAGCGGATCGCGCAGATCGCTCGGCACGCCGATGCACGCGCCCTTCAGCCCGTCCTTGCCGAGATGCCTGGTGTAGTCGGCCGGCCGCTTCTGATGCCGCGTCGCGCGATCGAGCGGGTCGCGCGCGGCCAGCACGTTCAGCAGCAGCGCCGCGTCGCGCACCGTGCGGGTGAGAGGACCCGCCGTGTCCTGGCTGTGCGAGATCGGAATGATTCCGGCCCGGCTGATCAGGCCGACGGTGGGCTTCACCGTGACCAGGCTGTTCTGCGTCGCGGGGCTGAGCAGCGAGCCCGAGGTCTCGGTGCCGATCGCCGCCGCGCACAGGCCGGCCGCAACCGAGACCGCCGAGCCGCCGCTCGAGCCGCCCGGCAGCACGACCGGAATGCCGCGCTCGTCGAGCAGGTCGGGCACAAAAGGGTTCTTCACCTGGCCGCCGAGCGAGCTGTAGCCCGCCGGCATCTCGGTCGTGAGGATGTTGGCGAATTCGGTGAGGTTGGCCTTGCCCAGGATCACCGCGCCGGCGGCGCGCAGGCGCTTGACCAGGGTGGCATCGTCGCGGGCGCGCGCATCCCTGAGGGCGACCGAGCCGGCCGTGGTGTGTGTCTTGTCGCCGGTCGCGATGTTGTCCTTGAGCAGGATCGGCACGCCCGCCAGCGGCTGCCGCGCCGAAGGTTTCACGCCGTCGAGGCGGCGGCCGATCGCCAAGGCGTCGGGGTTGATCTCGCGCACCGAGTTGAGCTTCGGTCCCGCGCGATCCACGGCCCTGATGCGTGCGAGATAGGCTTTGGTCATCGCGCTGGCGGTGGTCTTTCCCGTCGCCAGCGCCTCGACGATATCGGACAGGGAACTGTCGGGCTTCATCCGTCAGACCGGCATCGTGCGCTTCTGGTGGGCGCGGCCCAAGCGGGCGACTTCCTGGTCGTGTCCGGCGATGACGCGGACGCCCTCGTCGAGAGCAGCGACGATCGTGTCCGGGCGCTGGCCCTCAAGATAGGCGAGCTTGTTCTTCTTGCAGGCGGCGAAGACCTTGGCCCGCGCGGCCTCCATCTCCGGGGGATAAGGCCGGCGCTGCAAGGTGGTGTAGCCCAGCGACAGGCCGAGATCGCCCGGCCCCAACTCGGCAAAGCCCAATCCGGGCACCGACAAGATATCCTCGCAATGCTCGACGCCCGGCGGGCTCTCGATCTTTACACCGAGCAAAAGTTCGCCCTGCGGGTTGAGCGGCCAGGGCTCGCAGCGGGCGAAGTATTCGCTCTGGTCGATGCCCCAGATCGGCCCCGCCGTCGGCTCCGAGCCGCGCCCGCGGGTGCCGCGGCCGCCCAGCTTGGTCGCGCCCGCCTTGTGATGCGGGAAACGGCAGCCGCGGACGAACTCGCGCACGGCGTCGGTCGACTCGGCCTGGCAGAGCAGGATGCCGTGCACGCCGCGCGCCAGGATTTGGCGGAACTGCCAGGCATTGTAGGCGACGTTGGAACCGTCGATGCCGTTCACCGGCGCCTCGACGATGACGGTCGGCGTGCGGTGGCCCGAGTTGGTCGGACCGCCATCGACCAGCCCGCGCATGTAGTTCTCGAGCCCGGTCATGTCGAAGGCGCCGTGCTCCATGCCGACATTGATGTAGTCGGCCCAGGTCCGGGCGTCCTTCTTGCCCTGCTCGTAGGTCAGGACGTGGCCGGTATGCGGGCCGTCGTAATAGAGTGCCTGGTCGGCCTCCAGCAACTCGATGGCGCGATTGATGCGCTTGGGCGCCCCTTGGGCCATTGGCGTTCCTCCGTCGTTGCGGGCAGCATAGCGCAGGAGTTGCGAAATGCTGACTACAGACATGAAGCGCGTGGTGGCCGAGCAGAAGCTCGGTTTCGTGGCGACCGTGAATGCCGACGGCACGCCCAATCTCTCGCCCAAGGGCACCATGCAGGTGCTCGACGACGATCACATCGTCTTCGCCGACATCCGCTCGCCCGGCACGATGGCAAATCTCGCCCAGCGGCCGGCGATGGAGATCAATTTCGTCGATCCGTTCAGCCGCAAGGGCTATCGCTTCAGCGGCACGGCACGGCTCGTCGCCAGGGGAACCGCGGAGTTTGCCACGCTGATCGCGCGCTATCCCGCGTCGCTGCTGGCGGACCGCTACCGCGCTTTCGTGGTGATGAAGGTAGACAGGGCCGCACCGCTGGTCTCGCCGGCCTACGACGCCGGTTCGACCGAGCCCGAACTGCGCAAGACCTATCGCGCCTATTTCGAGTCGATCCAGCCCAAGGCGTGAGGCGCCTACTGGGGCTTGAACACCCAGATCGCCGCGGGCTCCCTGCCGCTCGCGCGCACGCCGAGATAGAGGCGGTCGGTGGTCGGCACGTAGAGCGACGTGCGCGCGCCCGACACCGTCGGCAGGCGGCCGATGCGCTCGTAGCCGTTGGTGGCGACGGCGAAGACGTCGATCAGGCCTTCGCCGCAACTGACATAGACGCGGTTGCGCGGACCATCGACGAAGACGTCGTCGGAATCGCCGCAGGTGTCGGTCGCGACGGTGAGCTTGCCGTCCTCGACGCCGAACGCCATCAGCTTGTGCGGGCTGCGGAACACAGACAGCACGCGGTGCAGGACGGTGTCGATCGCCATGGGGAAATTGGCGCGCGCGCCCACGGTGTCGATCGTGTTGACCTGGACGCCTTGATCGAGGTCGACGATGCCGATCGTGCGGGCGTCGGGCAGGTTGACGAACAGCCGCTTGTCGGTGCCGTCGAACTGGAAGCCCTCGGGATGGACCTTGAGCTTGATGTCCTGCACCTTCTTGCGGCTCGCGGGGTCGATGATCGCGAGGCCGCCGGAACCGTATCCCACGGCGACCCGGCCGCCTTGCGGATCGACGCGGATATTGTCGGCGTCGTCGCCGAGGGCGATCGTGCCGGCGGGCGAGAAGTCCGGCGCCTGGTAGAGGTGCACCGAACCGTCGCCCGCGTCGGCAACGTAGAGCGTCCTGGTGCCGCGATGATAGCCGACGCCTTGCGGCTCCCGCAGCCCGGTCAGGCGATGGACGACTTTCTTTGCTTTCACGTCGACAACGCCGACGCTGTTGTTGCCGAGCTCGGCCACGAACAGGAGCTGATGCTCGCGGTCGAACGCCATGTGGTCGATGCGGCCGGAGACGTTGCCGAGCGGGATCTTGTCCTCGAGCACGAGGGCAGGCGGATCGCCTGCCGTCCGCGCGGTGGTGGCGGCGGCGAGGGACGCCAGGAGGACAAGGGCCGCGAGGTGGCGCATCTACATCATCCCCGGCTCGCCGAGGTCGCTGCCGTCGATCATGCGGCTGTAGCGGAAGGGATGCGGATCGACGATCGGCGGATCGTCGGCGATGAGATCGGCCGCCAGTTGCCCGGCGGCGGGACCGATGCCGAAGCCGTGACCGCTGAAGCCGGTCGAGAGATAGAGGCCGGGCAGGGGATCGACGGCCGAGATCACCGGAATGCCATCCGGCGTCGAATCGATCAGGCCGCCCCACGATTGCGCGACTTGCAGGCCCTTGAGCGCCGGATAGTTCTCGGCGAGCCGCGTCAGGCCGAGCTGCACGAGCGCCGGATCGGCCGGCGGATCGAGCGTGCGGTGGCGCTCGAACGGCGATTGCGAATCGAACGACCAGCGCGCGAAGGCTTCCGGCCCGTCGAAGAACGAGCGGCCGACCGAGAAGGTGAGGCCCCAGCGGCGCTTCTTGAAGGTCGGCCAGAAGTCGCGGGCATAGCGCAGGCCCTGTGGCGATAGCTCGACCAGCCCGCGGCCGCCCAGTCCTACCGTATAGCCGCCGTCGAGCCGGCGGCGGATCGTGACGTCGGGCATCGACAATCCGCCATCGGTGACCGCCGGCGCTTCCGTGGTGGCGAACGACGTCGACTTCACGCCGGCTTGCGGCAGGCGAAGCTTGTGGCGCCGCAGGAAGAGCGAGCTCCACGCGCCGCCCGCACAGAGCACCGCCGAGGTGCGGATCCTGCCCTTCTCGGTGATCACGCCCGCGACCTTGCCGGCCTCGACATCGAGGCCACGCGCGGCGCAATTCTGGTGGATACTGGCGCCGAGCTTTCGTGCCGCCTCGGCGATCACAGGTGCCGCCAGCGACGGCTCGGCGCGGCCGTCGGTCGGCGAATGGATGCCGCCGATCCAGTCGACCGTGCTGCCGGGAGTGAGGGCCTTCGCCTCGGCCGCGCTCAGCACCTTGCTGTGCATCTGGAACTCGCGCGCTTTAAGGGTCCACGCCTCCCATACCGCGAGATCGGCGGGCTTGGTCGTGACATAGATGAGACCGCTGCGCCGAAAGCCGGTCTCCGCGCCGATCTCGGCATTGAGTGCGTTCCAGATCTCCAGGCTCTTCATGGCAAGCGGCAGCTCGCGCAGGTCGCGATGCTGCTGGCGGCACCAGCCCCAGTTCCGGCTGCTCTGCTCGCCGCCCACGACGCCCTTGTCGATCAGCACGACGGAGAAGTCCTTCTTGGCAAGCGCGTACGCGGCGGTGACGCCGGCCATGCCGGCGCCGATCACCACGACGTCGGTCGAGACCGGCAGGCGGTCGTCGCTCGCCACCTTCTGCAGGGAAGGTGACATCAGTGCTTCTTGCGCTTGCTCAACCGTCCCACGGGATTGGCCCCGACCAGGATCGCCGCGACAACCGCCGGCTCCTTGCCGCGCACGCTCCACGAATGGTTGGTGCCGCGCTGGATCAGGACGTCGCCCTGCTTGAGGAGCTTCTCGCCCTTGTCGAGGATGGCGTAGATCTCGCCCTTCAGCACGATGATGTAATCGACCGTCGCCGTGGCATGCATCATGGCGTCGGACGAGGCGCGATCCGGTGCGCCGCCGGCGTCGATCGAGGCGAACGCCTTGCTGGCGTCGGCACTCTTGCGCCACTTGCTGTCGGGCGGGAACTCGACGATGCGCAGGATGGTCCCGGTGCTCGGCGGCTCGAGCTTGATCTTGCCGGTCGCGGCGTCGGCATTTCCGCTGTTCGACGCGGGCGAGGACTTGGTGCGCCACAGATCGGTGAGGGCGACACCCGGCATCGACGCCATCTCGAGCACGTTGGGCGCCTTGCCGTCCATGATGAACACCGATTTGCCGTTCTTGTCATGACCGGTGACCACGCGCCGTATGCGATGAACCATGCAACTCTCCTGCTTTCATCCGGCACTCTAGCGCGGTACTTTCCTCGGCCAAAGGAGCCCTCGATGGATCTGACGTTCGGCAAAGAGGAAATCGCCTTCCAGCAGGAAGTGCGCGACTGGCTCAAGGACAACTTCACGCCCGAGCTCAAGGGCGAGTTGAAGGCCGCGCGCAACGCCTATCTGCCGAAGGAGCGGCTGCTCGACTGGCAGAAGCGCCTCGCCAGGAAGGGCTGGTTGTGCACCGGCTGGCCGAAGGAGTTCGGCGGCCCGGGCTTCACCACGACGCAGAAATACATCTTCGAGATGGAGATGGCGCGCGCCGGCGCGCCCGGTACCTCGCCGTTCGGTCCCAAGATGTGCGCGCCGGTGATCATGAAATACGGATCGGACGAGCAGAAGAAGCGCCATCTGCCGCCGATGCTGAATTCCGACCTGATCTGGTGCCAGGGCTACTCCGAGCCGGGCTCGGGGTCCGATCTCGCGAGCCTGCGCACCAAGGCAGTGCGCGAAGGCGACTTCTACATCGTCAACGGCCAGAAGACGTGGACGACGCTGGCGCAGACGGCGGACTGGATATTCTGTCTCGTGCGCACCTCGAACCAGGGCAAACCGCAGGAGGGCATCTCCTTCCTGCTGATCGACATGAAGACGCCGGGCATCCGCGTCGATCCGATCATCACCGCCGACGGCAACCGCGCCGGCACGCAGGAGGTGAACTCGGTGTTCTTCACCGATGTGAAGGTGCCGGTCGAGAACCGCGTCGGCGAGGAGAACAAGGGCTGGACCTACGCCAAGTACCTGCTCGAGTTCGAGCGCGGCGGCAATCCGTACAGCCCGCGGCTGCGCTCGTCCTTCGAGCGGCTGAAGGTTCTGTCGAAGGCGATGCCGGACGGCGAGGAATCCATCATGTCCGACTCGGCCTGGCGCGAGAAGCTGGCGCGCATGGACATCGAGATCTCGGGCCTCGAGATGTTCGAGATGGAGTTCTACTCCAAGCTCGCCTCGGGCCAGAACCCGGGCCCGCTGTCGTCGATGATCAAGCTGCGCGGCACCGAGGTCATGCAGCAGATCCAGGAATATTCGGTCGAGGCGGCGAACTGGTACTCGATGCCGTTCCCCGAGCAGCGCACCTGGAACTCCAACGTCGAGCCGATCGGGCCGGAGGGTGTGGACGTGCTGGCGCCGCGCTATTTCAACGGCCGCAAGATGACGATCTATGGCGGCTCGTCGGAAGTGCAGCGCGGGATCATGAGCAAAGTGATGTTGGGGCTCTAACCCTGTCGTCCTGAGCGTAGCGAAGGACCTATCAGATCGACCAAAGGCCCTGTCGAAGCGCTAGATCCTTCGCTTCGCTCAGGATGACAAGAAGGGCAGACGATGGATTTGGCGTTCAACGCGGAAGAACTGGCCTTCCAGAAGGAAGTGCACGACTGGATCGCGGCCAACATGCCGCCCGAGGTGGCCGAGGAAAGCCGCCGCAGCCGGTCGAGCCATGTCTCCAAGGAGCGCCTGCTGCAGTGGCAGAAGAAGCTCGCCGAGAAGGGCTGGCTCTGCCCGAACTGGCCGAAGGAATATGGCGGCACCGGCTGGACCAGCACGCAGAAATTCATTTTCGAGATGGAGATGGCGCGCGCCGACTCGCCCTATCTGTCCTCGTTCAGCCTCAAGATGGTGGCGCCGGTGCTGATGAAGTACGGCAGCGACTGGCAGAAGAAGCGCTTCTTGCCCAAGATCGCGGCCGCCGAGGAGTTGTGGTGCCAGGGCTATTCGGAGCCGGGCTCGGGGTCCGATCTCGCGAGCCTGCGCACCCGCGCCGAGCGGCAGGGCGACCATTATGTCGTCAACGGCCAGAAGATCTGGACCACCAACGCCCATTGGGCCGACTGGATGTTCTGCCTGGTACGCACCTCGAACGAGGGCAAGCGGCAGGAGGGAATCTCCTTCCTGCTGATCGACATGAAATCGCCCGGTATCAAGGTCGATCCGATCTATCTCGTTGACGGCACACGCACGCCGATGCGCCATGAGGTCAATCAGGTGTTCTTCACCGATGTGAAGGTGCCGGTCGAGAATCGTGTCGGCGAGGAGAACAAGGGCTGGACCTACGCCAAGTACCTGCTCGAATTCGAGCGCGGCGGGCAGGCGTTCGGACCACGGCTGCGCAAGGCGTTCCGGCACCTGAAGGAGCTCGCGCACACGCAGATGGAGGGCGGCGAGCCGCTGTCGCAGGATCCGAAATGGCGCGAGAAAGTGGCGGCGCTGGAGATGGAGATCGATGCCGTCGAGATGAACGAGCTGATGTTCTACTCGAGCATGAAGGCCGGCCAGAACCCCGGCACGCAGGCCTCGATCGTCAAGATGCGCGGCACCGAGGTGGGCCAGAAGGTGACGGAGCTCGCCGTCGAGGCGGTCGGCTGGTACGGCGCGCCGTTCACCGAGCTGCGCAACTACGACAGCAACATCGTGCCGGTCGGCGGCGAATATGTCGACGATGTGGCGCCGCGCTACTTCAACCAGCGCAAGACCACGATCTACGGCGGCTCGTCCGAGGTGCAGCGAAACGTGCTGGCCAAGGCGATGCTGGGGCTCTAGGGCCTGCTATTCGATCAAGGCGTCAGCTTGGGCGAGAAGGGTGCGCGGGATCGTGATACCCAGCACGCGGGCAGTTTTCATGTTGATGGAAAGCTCGAAGCGGCTCGGCTCCTCGACAGGCAGATTGGCGGGCTTGGCGCCTTTCAGAACCTTGTCGACATACATGGCGGCTCCCTGAAATTGCTCGTCGAGTCGACCACTGTAAGACATGAGCGCGCCGGCTTCGACCGCCGTCCTCTGGGTGGAAAAGTACGGCATCCGCAATCGCAGCGCGACTTCGGCAATGGGCTGGGCGGGTAGGCTCGCCAGGGCGAAGATGGCGTCAGGGCGCTCATGCTCCATGGTCGCCAAGGATGCCACCAGGGTCGAGCCCGTCGTGCGGATCTCGATCGTCTGGATGCCGAACTCGCTTCCGAGCCTGTCCATGGTCGAGGCGATCATCTCGGAGTAGGGCTCGTCGCGATTGGTGACGACGGCCAGCCGGCGAAGCGATGGCAGGACCTCACGAATGATCTGCAGCCGCTTCGCCGACAGAGGGACGCCGCCCAGAGACATGCCGGTGACGTTGCCGCCGGGATGGGCGAGGCTCGCGACGAAGCCTGTCTCCACGGGGCTACCCACCGACGACATGATCACGGGAATCTCATGTGTAGCCTGCGTCGCGGCCCGGAGCGCGGGGGTAAGACGCACGGCGATGACATCGACCTTCAGTCGAACCAGTTCCTCGGCTCGACGAGCCAACGTGTCCGCATTGTTCCCGCCGCTGCGTATTTCCAGGCGAATGTTTTTGCCCTCGATATAGCCGAGGCCGATCAGCGCGTTGCGGAATTCAGTGGCGAACTCCGTAGGGTCGCCGGGATCGAGAACGCCCACGACTGGAAGTCGCGACCGTGCCGGAACCTCCGAAGGAATGAGAGCCCAACTGGCAGCGAAGAGAACGAAGCGGCGCCGGTTCATGACAATGTTATAAGCTTTTCGACGTCACTTGGTGCGTGGAATATCGGAGGGGAGATGGACTACCGCAATCTCGGCCGCGCCGGCCTCAAGGTCTCCGAGATCTGCCTCGGCACCATGACGATGGGCAACGGCGCCGACCAGGCCGAGGCGAGCCGCATGGTCGACACCGCGCTCGCTGCCGGCCTCAATTTCTTCGACACCGCCAACTCCTATGTCGGCGGCACGTCGGAGACGATGCTGGGCGTGGCGCTCAAGGGCAAGCGGCAGGAGGCGGTGATCGCCTCCAAGTTCTTCAATCCGATGGGCCATCGGCCGAACGACAGCGGCATGTCGCGGCTGCACATCAAGCAGCAGATCGAGGGGAGCCTGAAGCGGCTGCAGACCGACTACATCGATCTCTACTACATCCACCATGTCGATCACGCGACGCCGCTCGAGGAAATGCTGCGCGCGCTCGACGATCTCGTGCGTGACGGCAAGATCCTCTACACGGCGTGCTCGAACTTCGAGGCGTGGCGCCTGATGGAGGCGCTGTGGATCAGCGACTCCAGGGGCTGGGAGCGTTTCGCCTGCTATCAGCCGCAATACAGCCTCGTGGTGCGCGACATCGACGAGGAGATCGTGCCGGCGCTGCAGCTCAAGGGCCTGGGCTGCGTCGCCTGGTCACCGCTGGCGTCAGGCTATCTTGCCGGCAAGTACACGCCGGGCAGCCTCAAGGTGCAGGGCACGCGCTCGGCGGAAGGCTGGGGGTTCCAGAGTCGCTTCTTCGCGCCCAACCATGCCGAGATCCTGCAGACATTGCTCGACGTCGCCAAAGAGATCGGCCGGACGCCCGCCCAGACGGCGCTGCGCTGGGTGATGGACCAGCCGTTCATGACCTCGGCCATCGTCGGCGCGCGCAATGCCGAGCAGCTCAAGGACACGCTGCAGGCCGGTGGCTGGCGCCTGCCCAAGGAAGCGCTGGAGAGGCTGAACAAGGTCTCGGCGCAGCCGCACAAATATCCGCGCGCCTTCGAGGACCCGATGCCCGAGCGCCGTTCCTCGGCCGTCAAGATGCCGGGCATGTCCAAGGCCTAGAGCGGTTCGATCGCAAGTATTTGCAGTTTGGCCGTCTCAGCCGTCTCACGTGTCTCAGGCGTCTCACG
>DASRFX010000076.1:0-8515 GCA_035651335.1 Reyranella sp.
TTGCTGCCGGGCTCGCGATATTTCCAGTCGGGGCCGGCCCCGGCATCGAGCAAGACCGAAACGATGGCAAGGTCCATGCGGCGTCGCGCGACCTCGTCCTTGCGCAGCGGCGCCAGACGCGGCGCGAGCGCTGCCCACCGGTCGTGGCCGCCCGCCTCGAAATGCCGCCAGCGCGAATGGAAGGGGATCGTCGCCGGATCGGGAAAGCGCTCGCAGATCACGCCCAGCGTCGCCTGCACCGCCGCTTCCAGACCGTTCGGATCGACCGCGAACCAGGCCGAGCGGCCATCCTCGACATATTTCAGCATCCGCTCGGCACGCTCGCGGATCGCCGCGGGCGTTCGGAGGTAAGCCAGATCGCCGGGCCTCACTCCATCAGCCCTCTTCCCTTCGGCTTCGACAGCTCGATGGTCTCCGGCTTCTTCGGCGAAAAATAGCCCGCGGCCTTCTTGGCATCCATCTCGACCTGCGCGTCGGCCGGGATCAGCTCGTCGGGGATCGGCACCTGTTCGACGATGTCGATGCCCTGCTGGCGCAGCGCGTCGCTCTTCATGTTGCTCATCGAGGCGAAGCGGTCGATGCGGGAAATGCCCAGCCAATGGAACACGTCGGGCATCAACTCCTGGAAGCGCATGTCCTGCACGCCCGCCACGCACTCGGTGCGATTGAAGTACTGCGCCGCCGAATCGCCGCCGGGCTGGCGCTTACGCGCGTTGTAGACCAGGAACTTCGTGACCTCGCCCAGCGCGCGGCCTTCCTTGCGATTGTAGATGACGACCCCGACGCCGCCCTGCTGCGCCATCTCGATGCAGATCTCGATGCCATGTGCGAGATAGGGCCGGCAGGTGCAGATGTCGGAGCCGAACACGTCGGAGCCGTTGCACTCGTCGTGGAGACGGCAGGCGATCTTGGTCTCGGGCTTGCCCAGCTGCGTGACGTCGCCGAAGAAGTAGATCGTCGAACCGCCGATCGGCGGCAGGAAGATCTCGAGATCGGGCCGCGTCACCAGCTCGGTGTACATCCCGCCGGTATGCTCGAACAGCGTGCGGCGCAGATCGCTTTCCCTCACCCCGAAGCGCTCGGCGATGCCGGGCAGGTACCACACCGGCTCGATCGCCGCCTTGGTGACCTTCACGTCGCCGCTCGGCGCCAGGATGTCGTTGTCGGGCTTGAGCCGGCCGGCGACGATCGCGTCCTTGATCTCCGGCATGTGCACGTGCGCCTTGGTCACGGCGATGGTCGGACGGATGTCCCAGCCGGCGGCGAGCTTGTCGGCGAACACCTCGGCCACCATGTGGCCCCACGGATCGAGCGACACGATCTTCTTGGCATCGAACCAGCTCTCGAACGGGCCGATCGTCTCGGCGGGCGCGGTGTTGGTGAGATCGGGCCGGTGGCCGGGCTTCAGCTCCTGGGCGGCGATCGCCAGTGCGCGATAGATGCCGTAGCTGCCCGAATGCACGCCGATCGCGTTACGTTTGGCGGGGTCGGCGACGGTGCCGACCACCGGGCCGCGCAGCATCGGATCGCGCGCACCCCAGATCACCGGAGGGGCCGCCTGGCCGCCCTGCGAGGGGTGGGTATTCAGTCTGATATGAGCCATGACGCTTTCCAGAGGACAAAAGCCGGGAAAGCGAGGCATTGTAGGCCCTGTGGATTAAGAAAGGAAGAAACGAATAACCCTTTGAAAATAATGGTAAAAATGAAACAGTTGTTCGCCCTCCTGACGGCCCTCGTCCTGGCGCTGCCCGCCGCCGCCCAGCAGCAGAAGACGATCAAGGACCCGGCCGAATACAAGGCCTACATGGCGGCCTATGAGCAGAAGGACGCCAGCAAGCGTGCCGAGGCGATGCAGGCGTTCGCCGCCAAATATCCGCAGAGCGTGGTGCGGCTCGACGCGCTCGAGCAGGCGATGGCGGGCTATCAGCAGGCCAACAACCGCGACAAGCTGGCGAGCGTCTCGGCCGAGGTCCTGAAGGCCGAGCCCGACAATCTGCGGGCGCTCGCCATCCAGGTCTATCTGCTGCGCGGCCGCGCCACCGCCGACGACACGGCGGCGCTGAGCGAGCTCAAGAAGCAGAGCGAGCATGGCCTCAGCCTGCTCGCCAACTGGCACAAGCCGCAGGGCATGAGCGACGCCGATTTCGGCCGCCTCAAGGCGCAGATCGGCGCGATCCTGCAGGGTGCGGCGGGCTTCGTGGCGCTGCAGGCCAAGGACTACGCCGCCGCGCGCCAGCACTATCTCGAGGCGGTCGCCGCCGACGCCAACGACCTGCAGAACGTCTACCAGCTTTCGATCGCCTGCCTCGAGGAGAAGCCGCCGCAGCCCGACGGCTTCTGGTACGTCGCACGGGCGATCGCGCTTTCAGAAAAGAACACCAACGCTTCGGTGCAGGAGTCGATCAAGCAATATGCCGTCGCCAAGTACCGCATCTATCACGGCAGCGAGGACGGCTGGAACGAACTGCTGGCCGAGGCCGCCAAATCGCCGGCCAAGCCGGCCGACTTCATGGTGAAACCCGCGCCCTAGCCGAGCGCCTGCTCGATCGCGGCAACCGCCTCGGCCCATTGGCCGGTGCCGAAGGCGTTGGCGATCAGCTTGCCGTCCTTGACCACGAGAAAGCGCGGCGTGCCGCTCTTGTGCGGGATCTGCGCCAGCACGGGCCGCAAATCCTCGGGCCAGTAGCGCTCCTGGTAAGCCTCCTTGAGCCGGGGCGATTCGACCTCGACATAGCGCACGCGGCCGAACAGCTCGGACGTGATCCACTTGGGCTTGCTCTCGTTCTTCCACGCCGTGCAGTAAGGACAATCCCAGCCGCCGACATAGATCACGGTGACGTGCCGTTCGCCGGCCGCCCGGGCGGAAGTCGCGGCGAGCGCGCCACCCGCCAGCAGAAGCGCGCGCCGCCTCACGCCACGACCACCTTACTGGCGGCGATGTCGATTTCCGTGCCGAACGGCTTGGAGAGTGCGGCGTAGCGTTCGAGGATCGCCTGTCCGTGGACCGCATCGGCCAGCCGCGGCCGGCCGCGGCGATGCCGGGCGTCCTTCCAGCCGAGCTGGATCGGCGTGAGCTCGATCGCCTTCAGCGCGCCGCCCTCATAAGAAAGCGTGGGCATCACCGCTTCCCAGTAGCGCCGGTCGGCCGGGAAGCCTGCCTGATCGCCCCTGGTGCGGGTCTGATAGACCTGCCCGGGCGTGAGATCGGGCGCGGCGCGAAAGCGTTCGTAGCCGTCGGCCGGGATCTTGCTGACCAGCTCGTTCTGGCCGAGGAAATTGCCGAGCGAATAGAAGATCGGCTTGCCCTTGTAGAGCTCCAGTCCGCGCAGCAGATGCGGGCCATGGCCGACCACCAGATCGGCGCCGGCATCGATCATCTCGCGCGCGAAGGCCGGAATGAACTCGGCCGGACTCTCCTTGTCGCCCGCCTGCTCGTGCGCGTGCAGGCTGACCAGCACGAGATCGGCCAGGCCGCGCGCCTCCTCGATCCAGCGCACCATGGCGGCGACGTCCTTGGGGCTCGCGGTGGTGCGCACCTGGGCGCGGTTGGCCGAGCGGAACTTGAGATCGCCGAGCGGGAAGATCGACGGGTCGCTCTGCGGGAAGGCGAAGCCCATCTTGATCTTGGCCTGGCGCTCGGCCTCGAGCCCCAGCGCGTCGGCCAGCTCGCGCACCGCGGTGAGCTGCTGTTCCGTGACCTCGTACACCGTCTCGACATGCAACGGGTTCAGCCCCGGCCGGCCCGGCAGGTCGGGCCGCTGGGCGCCCGCCTCCTGGCCCTTGGCAATGGTCGAGCAGATCGACAGCATCGCCACCGTGCCGGCGGGCGAGGTGTGGTAGCAGGGCCGGCGCGCATCCTCGAGATTGCGGCCGATGCCGGCGAACGACAGGCCGCGTGCCTCGAGCGCCTCGAGCGTGTGCACCAGGCCCGAGATCGAATAATCGAGCGCGTGGTTGGTGGCGGCGGCGAACAGGTCGAAGCCCGCGTCGCGCAATTCGTCGAGCACCCACGCCGGCGCGCCGAAATGCGAGCCGCCGGACTCGAGCGCCGGATCGCCGCGGTAATCGTTGGCCAGGCCCTCGAGGTTGGTGAAGGCGACATCGGCCGCGCGCACCTTGTCGAACAAGGGCTTGAGTTCGGCATCGTGCAGGCTGTTCAGCCGGCGCTGCAGGATGGAATCGCCGGTAAGCAGGAGAGACAAGGTCATGGACGGACTGTGGCGCAGTCCTCGCGCCGGTTCAAATGGCGCCCGCAGCTACGCTGCGCACGCAGCTACGCCGCGCAATCGGCCTGCACTTCCTGGCGGGTGACGAGGGCGGCCAGCCGGGGCCGGTCGAGCAAGGTCACCTGCTTCTGCGTCACCTGCAGCATGCCGTCGCGCACGAAGCGCGTCAGCACGCGGCTCACCGTCTCGGCCGACATGCCGAGATGGTCGGCGATGTCGGAGCGGTCCATGGGCAAGGTGAAGGACGGCGCGCCGCTGGCGAGCCGCACCGACATGTCGAGGAGAAAGAGGGCGAGGCGCTCGGGCGTCGACTTGCGGCCGAGCAGCAGGATGTGGTTCTGCGCCCGCTCCAGTCCCGCCAGCGCGCCGCGCACCACCTGCTCGTGCAGCATCAGATCGGTCTCGTTCGAGCTGCGCAACCGGTCGACCTGGTAGGCGATCAGCGAGCAGTCGGTCACCGCGCGCGCGGTGACGCGGTGCACCCCGCCGAATTCCAGGCCGAAGATGTCGCCGGCGAAGGCGAAGGCGTCGATCAGGCGCGTGCCGTCGCTCAGCACGCGGCCGGTGCGCAGGCATCCCGAGACGACCTTGTAGATGTATTCGACCTGCCCGCCCTCGCGGAAGATCGACAGGCCCCTGCGCACCACGCGGGGCGCACCGCCCAGCCCCTCTTGCAGGGCGACCATTCGTGCCGGCATGCAGTACCCCGCTCAGTCGTCGGCGTAGGAATCGATGAAGCTCTCGACGGAAGCGCGGCCGCGCTCGCTGAGCGAGATCGTCGTGCGTCGCCGGTCGGCCAGGTCGAGCTGGCGCTCGATCAGCCCTTTCTGCTCCAGCAGGTTGAGCCGGCGCAGCGCCGCACCCTGATCGAGGTCGGTCAGGTCGGCCAGGCTCCTGGTCGTCATCGAGGACCGCGCGAGATGGGCCTCGTAGAGACCGAGCAGCATCTCGAGATTGCGATCGCGACAGAGTCCTGGCGGAAAATGCCGGTCGATGCGCCGGCGGAACTCCTTCAGCCGGAGCAGTGCGCTTCTCCGGTCGAATCGGTCGTCGATTGAATCGGCAGCCCCCGCTCCCGCTTCCATTCCTTTTCCCCTCGTCAGTTGCCTGGATTAGGAAGCCTTCCCTTTCCCTCGTGCACGCTACGCTCAAGGCTCCTGTTGCAAAAAAGAGACTCAATGTGGCGAGAAGATGGTGTCGCCTCAAAAAGCGGTGGACATCTGCGTTACCAACATCCTTGCGCCAGTGGCTTTGAAGAACGAGCGTGACGCTACGTTCGGCACCGAACGATCGGCGTTGCGATCACCGTGCTGCGTGGCGCAGCGACAGCCGGTCGAGGCGCGTCGGCAGATCGGCGATGACCTCGCGCCAGCGCAGCCGCATCGGCGCGCGCGCGGCGGCCGGCCGCTGATGCAGCATGGCGGCGGCGCCGGCGGCGAACAGCACCGCCCAGCAGGTCGGCCCGACATAGGCGCCGGAGGCCTGGCCCAGGATCGCCCACACCAGCCAGGCGAAGGCCGGGCTCGGCACGCCGAGCACGACGAACCAGCCGGTCAGCAGCGCGCCGATCAGCAGGCCGAAGATCGCGCCGAGATAGATCCAGTGCAGCCAGAAATAGTTGATCAGCAGCTCGGTCGAGGGCGAGGCCAGCACCCAGGCCATCGAGTAGCCGGTCGACTTCACGTAGGAGTTCAGCACGTCGTTCTCGATATAGGGCTCGCCGGTCAGGCCCGCCCCCGCCACCGGATGGCTGCGCACCACGTCGACGCCGGCCAGGGCCGGCCCCTCGACGCGATAGAAGAAGCTCGCGTCGTTGCCTTCCTGGATGTGGCGGAAGCGCTCCTGGAAGATCGACGGGCCGAGCATGAAGAACGCCACCGCGCACGCCGCCGCCACCACGCTCACACCGAGGAAGCGCTTGGCGCTCACCTTGCCGTCGCGCCGGCTGTCGAGGAACAGCAGGTAGGGCAGCACGAGCAGCAGCATCAGCAGCAGGGTCGGGCCCGGCATGGCGAACAGGCCGGCCGCCACCAGCGCGAGATAGACCAAGTATTTCAACCGCCAGCGGCTGGTCACCAGCCAGATGAAGGTGAACAGCGCATAGCAGAAGGTGACGCTCGACGGCTCGGAGGCGAAGAATTTCGGCCGCACGCGATGATAGATGACGAGGTCGCGCAGGTCGTTCTCGTAGATGCCCTTGTGGTAGAGCGCCGAGCGCACGTGGTCGCTGAACGGCCGCAGGCCGCCATAGGTCTCGAGCAGGCAGCCGACCAGCAGGACCAGCGAGAAGCCGAGGAACAGTCCCGCGACCTGGCGCGGCCGCGCGTGCGCCAGCGTGAGGAACAGCGCGTAGCCGATCACCAGAGAATAAGTGAGCTGGATCAGGCCGTTCAGCCGGCGCGGCAGGTAGTGCAGGTTGGGCGCCACCACGATCGACACGACATAGGCCAGCAGCACGGCCATCAGGCCGCCGACCGCCGCCGGCCGGATGCCGTGGCGATGGCGCCACAGCAGGATCAGGCCGGCGAAGCCTGACGGCGCCGAGGGCAGCGGCACCTTCTGCGAGATCGGGATCGTGTAGTTGGTGTAGAGCCCGAGCAAGAAGACCACGACCAGCAGCATGTCGAGCCAGTCGATGCGCGTGGCCTCAGCCGGCGCTTCGGCCAGGACATAGGGCCGGGCCTCGCCGAGGTCCTGAGGGGTAGCTTGTGCATCTGCCATTCACGAAAGAAATGGACCGCGCGCGCCGGTTGTTGCGCGGCGATTGTCGTGCGCCCGTCGTCGCGTTGCTTATGGCGAAACCATGCGCACTTTTTCGCCGCATTCGCCCGGCGGGCGACGATCTCAGGCCGGGCGGCGCGGCACCGCGACGAAGACGCCCCGCGGCAGCCCGTCGAAATGGACCTTGCCGGCTGGCGTGAGCTGCGGTCCGGCCTTGCCGTCCTCGATGAGCCGCAGCCGCCGCAGCCGGCCGAGATCGGCGACGCGCAGCATGCGCTCTTCGGACTGGCCGTAGGCGACGCGCCGCAGCGTCACTTCCTCATCGTCGCTCAGCACGAAGGCTGGCTTGGCCGGCATGTCGTCCTTCCTCGCGCGCCGTTCAGGCATCGCCGAAGGCCGCGATCAGCCTTTCCTGCGCGTCGAGATACCTGAACCAGGACGATTTGGCGGCATCCGGACAACCCGATACGTCGACCGCCGCCGAGCGGCTCGCAGCGGTGGTGCAATCGTCCATCCAGTTCTCGTAGGCGCGCCGCAGCTCGTCGCGCAGCCGTTCCCGCCGGTCGTCGCAGGTGTCCATGAAGATCGCTCCCTCGCAGGGCGCTCGCCGGACGGGCCCCTCGCGCCGTCCACTGCCCCTGCACGAGCAATGCCGCCTCACGGGCGATGGTTGCGCGCCGCGCAAAATATTCGCGGGCGCGCCCCCTTTGTCGTCTGGCCTAATCGGCCTTGCGCAGATTGTCGGCGGCGATCTTGCCGGTGCGCTGGTCGGTGACCAGGTCGAACTGGACCTTCTGGCCCTCGTTCAGGGTGCCGAGCCCGGCGCGTTCGACCGCGCTGATGTGCACGAAGGCGTCCTTGCCGCCGCCGTCCGGCTGGATGAAGCCGAAGCCCTTGGTCGCGTTGAACCACTTCACGGTTCCGGTTGCCATTTGGATATCCTCTCACTCCAGGAACATGCTCACCTGCCGCACGCGCTTGAAGCACGCGAGGCCGGCGGTCGAAGGCGCATCAGATTCGGGAGCAAGTCGGAAGCCGGCGCGGACAAACAGTTGCGCACGGCCCAATCGTCGGTCCGTCTATCGACTGCGCCCCGTATGGGCCTGTTCGCCGCAGTTGGCAAGGATGCATTGTGATGGGCCGCGTGCGTCCCCATATGGAGTGCTTGATCAGAGGTTCGATACGCCATCTTGGAACGTTGCGCGGCAGCGGCACGCTCGAATGTGCCGGCGAAGCGCTGGGCCGCGCCGAATACGAGTTCGACGGCTATCGCGTGCGCCCCGGCGAGATCTCCGCCTCGGGCGAGGTGCGCATGGCGCCGCCGCAATTGGCCGGCGCGTTCGGCCGCAAGGATCTCTCGCTGCGCACCGACGACGGCCATCTCCTGTCGGTCCGCTTCAGCGCCAAATGGCTGCCCGAGACCGCCGACGTGGCACACGCCGACGTCTATGCCGGCCTGCCGGCCGAGAAGAACTGGCGGCGCTAGCCGACCTTGTTACTAGCCCGACTTGTTTAGCCTGATTTGGCGTCGATCGCGGCCTTCTCGAGCCGCGCTGCATTGCCTTCGA
>DASRFX010000077.1:0-17886 GCA_035651335.1 Reyranella sp.
CGCCCGACACTCGATCCCAACATCGTGCAGGCGGCCGTCGAGGTCCTGCGCAGCACCGGCGCCACCGTGGGCGCGCCAGATTGGCTGGCAGAGGGCATCGCCTGCGACATCCCCTTTGACGGCACGCCGATGGAAATGGGCATGACCGGCATCGACGCCGTCACCGTGCCCGCCGCCAACCGGCGCAAGAAGCTGCTCGTGGCCGACATGGAATCGACCGTGATCGAGAACGAGATGCTCGACGAGCTGGCCGACTTCTTGGGGCTGAAGGAGAAGATCTCGGCCATCACCGCGCGCGCCATGAACGGCGAGATCGGCTTCGAAGGGGCGCTCGAGGAGCGGGTCGGGTTGCTGAAGGGCCTGCCGGTCGCCAGGCTCGACCAGGCGGCCGGGCGTATCCGCTACATGCCGGGAGGCGCGACGCTCGTCGCCACCATGAAGCAGAACGGCGCCACCTGCGCGCTGGTCTCCGGCGGCTTCACCTATTTCACGGCGATGGTGCGCGAGAGGCTGGGTTTCGATTTCGAGCAGGCCAACGTGCTGGCGCATGACGGCAAGACGCTGGCCGGCACGGTCAAGCCGCCGATCCTCGGCAAGGAGGCCAAGCTCGCCAACCTGCAACGGCTGGCGAAGGAAGGCGGCCTGTCGCTGGCCGAGGCGCTCACCGTGGGCGACGGCGCCAACGATTTGCCGATGCTCCAGGCGGCCAATGGGGCTGGGGGCCTGGGTGTCGCCTTCCGCGCCAAGCCCGCGGTCGCGGCGCAAGTGCGCGCCCGCATCGACCATTGCGATCTCACCGGCCTGCTTTATCTGCAGGGCTACCGAAAGAGCGAGTTCACAGAGAGGAAAGACCCATGACCGAGGCCACCCAGATCGTGCTCGCCAGGCGCCCGCTGGGCGACGTGACCGCCGACTGCTTCCGCCAGGAGCAGACCACGCTGCCGGCCCTGGGTGACGGCCAGCTGCTGATCCGCTCGCAGTTCCTGTCGCTCGACCCGTACATGCGCCCGCGCATGACCGAGACGCGCTCCTACACGCCGCCATTCGAGCTCGACAAGCCCTTGACCGGCGGCTCGGTCGGCGAGGTGGTCGAGTCGCGCAATCCGAAGTTCGCCAAGGGCGACGTCGTGAACGGTTTGCTGAACTGGGCGACCTACACGGTTCATGACGGCAAGGGCCTGCGCAAGGTCGACATTTCTGCCGCGCCCGCCTCGGCCTATCTCGGCGTGCTCGGCATGCCCTCCTTCACCGCGTGGTACGGCATCAAGCACATCTGCAAGCCCACGCCGGGCGAGACGGCGTTCGTGTCGGCGGCGACCGGCGCGGTCGGCCAGGTGGCGGGCCAGCTCGCCAGGCTCGCCGGCGCCCGCGTGGTGGGCTGTGCCAGCAGCGACGACAAGTGCGTCTGGGCGGTGCGCGAGGCGGGCTACGATGCCTGTTTCAACCATCGCACCGAGCGCGACTATGGCGCAGCCCTCGACAAGCTCTGCCCCAAGGGCATCGACGCCGACTTCGAGAATGTCGGCGGCCGCATCTTCCACGCCGTGTTCGCGCGGCTGAACAACTTCGCCCGCGTCGCCTTCTGCGGCGCGATCTCGGAGTATCAGGACAAGGAGCCGATGGCCGGACCGCCCCGGATGTTCTCGATCGTGCAGAAGCGGCTCATCCTGCAGGGCTTCATCATCTCCGACCACGCCGCCCTGATGGGCGACTTCGTGAACGAGGTCGGCGGGCTCCTGAAAGCGGGCAAGCTCAAGAGCCGCGAGACGATCGTCGATGGGCTGGAGCGCGCCCCGCAGGCTTTCCTCGGCCTGCTCAAGGGCGAGAATTTCGGCAAGCTGGTCGTGAAGGTCGCCTGACGGCTATTTGACCAGCCTGAGCGCGGCGAAGCGCGGATCGCCCTGGCGCTCGACGAACAGCAGGACCGAGCGCTTCTTCTGCGCCTGGAGCTTGGCCACGATCTCGGTCACTTCCTGCGGCGTCGTCACCGCCTTCTGGTCGACCTCGAGGATGAGGTCGCCGGCCTGCAGCTGCTTCTCGGCCGCCGGGCTGTTGGGCGTCACCTTGGTGATCACCACGCCCTTGGCGTTGTCGCTGAGGCCGAACTTCTCGCGCAGCTGATCCGACACTTTCTGCAAGGTGAGCCCGAGCTGCTCGATGGTCGAGGTCACGGCCTGGTCGGGCTCGTTCTGCTTCTTGGGCGCGCCCTGGACCGAGGCGTTCTGCTTCTCGGGCTCCTCCTGCTCGCCGATCTTCATCTTCACCGTCTGTTCCTTGCCCTGGCGCCAGACCACGACATCGACGGTGCTGCCGACTTTGGCGTTGGCGACCAGGCGCGGGAAGCGGCGCAGGTCGATCACGTCCTGCCCGCCGAAGGTGATGATGATGTCGTTGCGCTTGATGCCGGCCTTGGCCGCCGGCCCGTCGGCCACGACGTTGGCGACCAGCACGCCATGGGCATGGTCGAGGCCGAAGGAATCGGCGATGTCGTCGGTCACGCTCTGGTAGCTGACGCCGATCCAGCCGCGCCGCACCCGACCGAACTCGCGCAGCTGCTCGGCGACCTGCTTCACGAGGTTGGACGGGATCGAGAAGGCGAGGCCCGCATTGGTGCCCGAGGGCGAGAAGATCGCCGTGTTGACACCGATCACTTCGCCGTCCGAATTGAACAGCGGGCCGCCCGAATTGCCCTTGTTGATGGCGGCATCGGTCTGCAGGTAGTCGTCGAGCGACTCGTTGTTGAGCGAGCGACCGCGCGCCGAGATGATGCCCGCCGTCACCGAATGGCCGAGGCCGAACGGATTGCCGATGGCGATCACCCAGTCGCCGACCCGCGCCTTGTCGGAATCGCCGAACTTGACGGCCGGCAGCGGCTTCTTGTTGGGCGGATCGACCTTGAGGACGGCGAGATCGACGCGGCTGTCGGAGCCGACCAGCTTGGCCTTGAGCTGGGTGTCGTCGCGCAGGATCACCGTGATGTCCTCGGCGCCCTGGATGACGTGGTTGTTGGTGACGATGTAGCCCTCGCCGTCGACGATGAAGCCCGAGCCGAGCGAGGTGCCGCGGTGCTGCTGTTGCTCACCGCGATTGTTGAAGAATTCCTTGAACAGCTCCTCGAACGGCGAGCCCGGCGGCAGCTGCGGCATGTCGCGCAGCCGCGGGCCCTGCTGCGGCACGTTTTGGGTGGTGGCGATGTTGACGACCGTGGGCAGCAGCTTGTCGACCAGGTCGGCGAAGCTCTGCGGCGCCTCGCGCGCCTCGGCCGGAGCAACGAGAACGGGCTGGACGAGCGCCAGACCGACGGCGGCGACGGCTGCCAATGCAGCCTTCCTGGAAACCAATGCGAATTCCCCGAGAAACACGTCCGACCTCCAACGGTGCCCATGGCCATTTCGCTGGAAACGGCCGGCGCCGCGTTCGTCCTCTGTGTACATGGCGGCCGATTGTGGCGCAAATAAAGAGGCCGTTATATTGCCCGTTGTTTCAGCTTTTCACGCCGTCGGTCGCAAAAGAACCAGTGGCGTGGCAGGACTGCCACAGCCACCGAATCGCTACTGGCAGAGAGGTTATTTCTTGGGCGGCGGGAGCGCTCCGTTTGGTCCTTTGAAATAGCGGAAGAAGTCGCTGTCGGGCGACAGGACCATGGTCGAGCCGCTGCCGAACGCCTGCCGGTAGGCTTCGAGACTGCGCCAGAAGGCGTAGAAGTCCTTGTCGCGGTCGAACGCGTCGGCATAGATCTTGGTCGCCTCGGCGTCGGCCTGGCCCATGGTGATCTGAGCCTTCAGCCCGGCGTCGGCCTTGATCACCGCGACCTCGCGGTCGGCGGTGGCCTTGATGCGCTGGTTCTCCTCGTCGCCTTCGGCGCGTAACTGGCCGGCCTCGCGCTCGCGGTCGGTCTTCATGCGGTTATAGACCGACTGCGAATTGGCCTGCGGCAGGTCGGTGCGCTTGATGCGCACGTCGATCACGTTGACGCCCAGATCCTGGGTCTTGGTATTCACCCGCTTGGTGATCTCGGCCATCAGCTCGTTGCGCTGCTCGGTCAACACCGCATGCAGCGGAACGGCCGACAGCACCCCGCGGATCTCGGAATTGATCAGCGAATCGAGGATGCCGCGGAGCGAGACCTCGCCGCCTGGCACGCGCTCGACGAACTGGCGGGCGTCGACGATGCGATATCGGGCGAAGGCGTCGACGACCAGCCGTTTCTGGTCACCGGCGATGATCTCGAACTCCGCCGCCTCGTAGTCGAGCAGCCTTCGATCGATGCGCAGCACGTCCTGGACCAGCGGAATCTTCGCATACAGCCCAGGCTCGGTCTTGGGTTGGCCCACGAGGGCGCCGAACTGGCGGACCAGGACCTGCTTGGTGGGGTCGACGGTGTAGAAGGTCTGCGTCAGCAGGAAGATGACGATGGCCGCCGCGATCAGCGCGAAAATCGAACGGTTGCTCATCGCGTCACTCCCGGCGTCGGCGCAGGCGTCGGCGTAGTCCGTGGTGGCGGCGGCTGGTTGTTGGGCTCGAGCCGGGGTAGCGGCAAGTAAGGCACGACACCCGGACCGGCGGCGCTCTTGTCGACCATCACCTTGGTCGAGTTGCGCAGCACGTCCTCCATGGTCTCGAGGTAGAGGCGCTCGGAAGTGATGTCGCGCGCCTTGGCGTACTGCTCGTAGACCTGGTCGAAGCGCTGCGCATCGCCCTTGGCCCGCGCCACGGTCTGCGCCTTGTAGGCCTCGGCCTTCTGGATGATGGATGACGCCTCGCCCTTGGCCCTCGGCAGCACCTGATTGCGGTAGGTGTTGGCCTCGTTGATGTTGCGTTCCTTGTCGGCGCGCGCCGTCTGCACGTCGCGGAAGGCGCCGATCACCTCCTGTGGCGGATCGACCCGTAGGAGCTGGACCTGCGAGATACGCACGCCAGCGCCGTATTCATCCAGCACCTGCTGCATCAGGTCCTTGGAATCCTGCTCGATCTTGGTGCGGCCCTCGGTCTGGGCGAACAAAAGACTGTTCTGGCCGATGATCTCGCGCACCACCGCCTCCGACACCGCGCGCACGTTCTCCTCGCCGTTGCGCACGGCGAAGGCGTAGCGCAGCACGTCCTTGACCTGCCACAGCACGGCGAACTCGATGTCGACGATGTTCTCGTCGCCGGTCAGCATCAGGTTCTCGTTCGCCGCCGGGCGACTGCGGTTGAAGCCGCCGCTCGAGCCGCTGAGCGCGCCGACCACGGTGCGGCGGAGATCCTGCACGTTGACGACGACGACGTTGCCGATCGGCGACGGCAGGTTGTAGTGCAGGCCCTGCTCGGCCGGCTGGCCGAACGGCTTGCCGAAGATCAGCTGGACGGCCTGCTGGTTGGGCTGCACGCGAAAGAAACCGGTGAGCAGCCAGATCACGATCGCAGCGAGCGCGATCAGCAGGATGCCCTTGAACGAGCCGAAGCCGCCGGGAATGAGATTGCGCAGGCGCTCCTGGCCTCTGCGGATGACGTCTTCCATGTCGGGCGGGCGACGGCCGCCGAACGGACCGCCGCCGCCCCGGTTGCCGCCACCACCGCCGCTACCACCGCCGCCCCATGGGCCACCGCCTCCGCCACCCCAAGGGCCCCCGCCACCGCCGCTATTGTTGTTCCACGCCATTTGTCACCTCGAGGGCCGCCCGCCCAGGTCGACCCAGGCTTTTGCATTCGCGCGGCGGTGCATATATGTGACGGCGTCCATACCCACAATCAAGCGGCGACGGAATATGGCAGAAATCACCGAAGCGGCCGTGCGCAAGGCCCTCGACGCGGTCATCGACCCTGCCAGCGGCAAGAGCGTCGTGGCGGCGGGGCTGGTGAGCGGCATCGCCACCCGCGGCGGTCACGTTGCCGTGACGCTCGAAGTCGACCCCGCCCGCGGTCCGGAGCTGGAGCCGTTGCGGCAGGCCTGCGAGCAGGCGGTGCGGACGATGCCGGACGTGCTTTCCGCCACCGCTGTGATGACCGCCGAACGGGCCGCTCCCGAACCGCCACCGCCGCCGCGCGCCGGCGGCCACGCACACCGCCACGGCCAGGCGGCGGGTGCCGGCACCGGTCCGATGGGGGGCGGCCGCATCGACGTGCCCGGCGTGAAGCACATCATCGCCGTCGCCTCCGGCAAGGGCGGCGTCGGGAAATCGACAACGGCTGTGAATCTTGCGCTCGGGCTTGCCGCCAACGGCATCGCCACCGGCCTGCTCGATGCCGACATCTACGGGCCCTCCATGCCGCGCATGCTGGCGGTGAAGGACAAGCCCGAATCGATCGACGGCAAGCAGCTGAAGCCGATCGAGCGCTACGGCATCCGCACCATGTCGATCGGCTACATCGTCAACGAGGACACGCCGATGATCTGGCGCGGCCCGATGGTATCGAGCGCGCTCGAACAGATGCTGCGCGACGTCCAGTGGGGCGAGCTCGACGTGCTGGTGGTCGACATGCCGCCAGGCACCGGCGACGCGCAACTGACGCTTGCCCAGAGGGTGGCATTGGCCGGCGCGGTGATCGTGTCGACGCCGCAGGACATCGCGCTGGTCGATGCGCGCAAGGGACTGAACATGTTCCGCAAGGTCGCGGTGCCGGTGCTCGGCATCGTCGAGAACATGAGCTACTTCCTCTGCCCCAAATGCGGCGAGCGTTCGGAAATCTTTGGCCATGGCGGCGCGCACGAGGAAGCCGAGAAGATGGGCGTGCCGTTCCTGGGCGAGGTGCCGTTGCACCTCGACATCCGCACGACGTCCGACAGCGGCCACCCGATCGTCGTCGCCAAGCCGGAGAGCCCGCACGCCCAGGCCTATCGCAACATCGCCGGCCGCGTGTGGAAGCAGCTCTCCGCCAACCAGCGCGGCCCGCGCGCCGCGCCGCGCATCGTCGTGCGCTGAGCGCGACTGAGCGCCTCCCGTTAAAATAACGGGAAAATAACGGGGTGGCCGACCATACCAAGGGCTCATGCCAGACCGGTCGCCCATTAAAATAATGGGAAAATAATGGGGTGGCCGGCCATACCATGGGTTGGCACCACACCAGGTAATCATACCCCTCGACAATTGTTGAACCGGATCGCCCATGCGCCGGCATTCTAAGGCCGACCGTTAAAAGGCGGCGATTCTGTCGTATAGAACTTGCGCCGCCGCGGCCCGAAGGGCTGGCGCGTATGAGCGGCGCAAGTTCTATACGACAGAATCCGGTTCCTTCCAGCACCGGGCCTATAAGCTCGGGATGGCTCGATATCCTCTCGAATGGGGCTGGGATACGCCGGCTGAGCCCGACGCTCCGGCACTGCCGACTTTCAGGCCGGTGAGGCAGACGCTGCTCGGCGGCGCCGACCCCGCATCCTTTCCCCGCGCTCCTGGCATCACGCCCGTCAGTACGGGGGATCAAACGCAGCTCGCTTTTGACCGCAAACAGTTCCCGGAAATTCCCTAGCATTGAAAACCGGTACTCAACTCAACCGCATCGTCTATCCTATAAGGAGCAATGAATCGTATTATACTCTCTTTAGTTGTGTTCCTCCTACCGATCGAAGTGCAGGCACAACTCCCCTACATCGATTGGTGGCAGTTTAGCGATGACGACAAGCTCCCTGACCAGTCGACGTGGGCTGCCTACTATCGTCAACATGCGCGCATCCGTCTGGAGCCGGAGCACCGATTGCCCAACGGGATGGCGTGGCGCCTCCACACCGACACCGTGACGGGTCTCGCTTTTCCACGCATCACCTGGATGGCGAATGCCCGCAGTCAGCGAGCCGCCAACCGCCTGCTCGAGACAGGCCACGGCGGATCTCTCCTCATGGTCACGTCGGTCGAGGAGTGGATTGGCGAAATCAACGGTTCGAGGGCGGAATTCGGCTTGAAGGAGCCTTTGACACTCCGGGAACTCATGCATCAAACCGACGTGGCGCTCACCTATGCAAGCTCCCGGCTGCTAAGCGTCGTCGATCTCGGCGACATCGCCACCCTCGGATCGTCCTCGGCCAGGATCATCCGCGGCCTGACTTTCGATCTTGCTACGGGGAAAATCCATCGCCTCGGCGCCTGCCCCGGCAGCAGTGCGCCTTACGGTCCGGCGGATGGCTTTGGCGGTGGGAATTTTCAGTTTCAGTTCGGCGAGCTTCTGCGCGTTTGCGACCAGAGATCATACGCAAGCTTCGTCGCGCTGCTGCAGGCGCATGGAGAGCAGGCCGCAAGGGCAGCAGCGCACAGCACAGACCCGCAAGTCACTTACTGCATCAACCAATACATCGGGGAGCACAACCACATCAGCGAGAATGTGCCGCTCGTCCTCTACCTGACCTTCGGTGGGTTGGCCGTCATGAACACGACGTTCTGGCCCAACGTTGCCAACGAAAACTGCGCTTTCACGAGATCGGCGATCAATCCCGTCATCATCCCCCATGCCGAACTCAGGCCCTCATGATCGAGGGCCCTTGGCGCGACGAGCTTCTGTCACTGCACTGAGCCGGCGGAGGACTTCAGCCCGCCTGCAACCATTGCGCGATCCGTTTGCATGAGCTCACCCATTGTGAGACCTTGTCGTCGAGGGGGGAGCGAATGGGCAGGATTGCTGGCTGGGCACGCATGGTCGCCGCGATGGCGGCCGTCTCGACCTTTCCCGCCGTCGCCCAGGACAAATTGCGTGTTCCACCCGGCGGCGATCCAGCGATGGCATGCGGCCAGAACGCCAACGGGCGAGCCTATTGGGTGGAGTACGGCTTCTGCGATGTTGCCGTGCGCGGGCCCGGCAAGGCGACTGGACTCATCTTCTGGAGCCACGGCGTCAGCGGAAAGAACGAGCAATTTCGCGGCGCTCCGCCGCCCGTGGTGCGCCGGCTGGTCAACGCCGGCTGGGACGTCGTCAAGATCAATCGCAACAACCTTTACGAGACCTGTACCACTGCCGGCGGCAATATATTGAATTGCTGGTCAGGTGGCGGGGTCAAGCATGTGGCCGACCTGATCGAGCGCGCCCGGCAGGCGCAGGCCGCCGGCTACAGCCGGATCATCGCCGCGGGCCAATCGTTCGGCGGCGCCATCTCCCTGGAAGCTAAGGCCAAGGCGCCCGACCTTTTCTACGCGATCATGGCTTTCTCACCGGGTCACGGCAGCGATGTCGGCAACGGCACCAGTTCAAGCGGCACATACTACAGTCTCGACAAACAGCTTCTCGATGTCGTGGCCCAGGTTCACGACGGTCGTCTTGTCATCTCGTTGCCGCCGGGCGATGCGCTCAGCCCGAACCGCTACAAGGACCCGATCGGCCCAAAGATGCACAAGGTGCTCCTGGACGACGGCATTGCCTTCGTGCAGTTCGACGAATCGCTGCCGATAAACGGCCACCTCGCAGCAACGACGAACCAGTTCAGCAGCTGGTTCGGAGGCTGCATCGAGACCTTCGTTGACCCGACGAAACCGGCCCATGCAGGCGAAACCAAATGTGCCGCGCCATCGCCAGTTCCAACCTTCCTGTTGCCGGCCAACCTCGTGGTGCCGACGCCAGGGAGCAAGGGTGCCGAACGCTGGCTCGGCGCCTGGCAAGGCAGGTTCGAAGGCGAGCGGGACATTGCCATCGTCGTGGAAAAGATCGACGGTAACACGGCGACCGTCGTCTACGTAGCAGGCGCCGGACCGACGCGAGAGTTCAGCATGGGTTGGAACCGCTACACGAATGGAAAAATCGACGGCGATTCGATCAAGGTCGATCGTGGCAACGGCCGGACGCTCGTGCTGTCGCTGTCCCGCGACGGACAGAGTGCCGAGGCATTCCACTATTCGCAGGACAATAAACTGAGCGCCACCCTCACCCGCCCATCAGGCGGCAAGCTCTAGCGCCGCCTCTTGCGGCGCGTCTTCTTGATTGGCTTGCCGATCATGCCATGCACGCCGATCATCGAGCCGGCCACCAGCTCCAGCGCGAGGAAGCGGCGCTCCTCGACCCAGCCGGGCAGCTGGATGTTGAGGGCGAGGTCGCGGCGAAAACCGAACTGGTTGTAGTATTCGGGATCGCCGACCAGGATGATGCGGCTGTGGCCCAGCATGCGCGCCTGCGCCATCGAATGCCACATCAGCGCCTTGCCGTAGCCCAGGCCGCGCAGCTCGGGCGCGATGGCGAGCGGTCCGAGAAGGATGGCCGCCCACTCCTCGTTGATCAGGATCGGCCAGTTGCGGATCGAGGCGACCAGCCGGTTCTTCTGGTCGAGCGCCACGAAGCAGAGCTCCTTCATCGGCGCCACGTCCTCGCGCAGGCGATAGACGGTCTTGTGGAAGCGGTCGGGGCCGAACGCCGCCGCCGTCATCGCTTCGATCGCCTCGCCGTCGCGCGGCCGTTCCTTGACCAGCCGCAGCCGGCCGGGGTCGCGCATCGGGCCCGCCATGTCAGGAAACCGTCATCACGGGGAGAGCCCGAGTGCGGCCATCAGCTCGCGCCATTCGCGCGGATTGAGGCCGCTCGACTTCTGCTCGACCTTCTCGCCCGCGATCATGCGCTTCATGACGGCGAGCCCCGTCTTGGACAGGTGCGCGCCACCCATGCGGTATTCCATGAAGGCGTCGTGGCACATCGGACACCAGCGCCTCAGCGTGTCGATCATGATGTCGGCATAGACCCGGATCTCGTACTGCGCATGCGCGTCGGCGCGCAGCGACAGGAAATGCATGAGATTGTGCAGGTTGGTCTTCCAGTACCACTGGGTATAGAAGGCGAGCGACAGATTCATGCGGGCAAGCTCGCGCGCCAGGCCCGAGCGCTCGGGATCGAGCGGCTCGCCTGCCTCGCCCTCGTTCAGCATCTCCATGTAGTGCTCGTAGACCAGCTCGGCATCCTTCCTGAGCAGCGCGAACACGCGCTCGGCTTCCTTGCCGGTGATCACCTGGTCGCGGCCCTGCCGGTTGGCCTTGCTCTGGGCAGCGAGATGCTCGGGCCGCGGGACGTAGAACTCGTTGTCGAGGATCGAGTAGCGCGCCGAATATTCGTTCACGTTGGCGGTGCGATGGCGGATCCACTGGCGCGCCACGAAGATCGGCAGCTTCACATGGTACTTGATCTCGCACATCTCGAACGGAGTGGTGTGGCGATGGCGCATCAGGTAGTTGATGAGGCCGCGATCCTCGCTGACCTTCTTGGTGCCGCGGCCGTAGCTCACCCGCGCCGCTTGCACGACGGCTGCATCATCGCCCATGTAGTCGATGACGCGGACGAAGCCGTGATCGAGCACCGGCAGCGCCTGGTAGAGGATCTCCTCGAGCGCGGGCGCGATCGGCCGCCGCGTCGGCTGGCTGTCGCCGCGCGCCTGGTCGATTTCAGCCTGCTGGTCGCTCGAGAGGGGCATCGTTGTTCCTTGGTTGCGCGGACTCTATGGGCCCGAGGTTCCCGCTGCCATGGGGAAATTCCGGCGCCGTTGCAAGGCTTGCGGTCGCCTTCAAAAACAGCCGCAGAACGCTTATATTGGCGGTGTCGGGAAACCGACTATGGCGATAAACGCTGCGTGACATAGACGTTTCGGACCCGGGGGCGGTACCCGGCGCCTCCACCATTCTCTCCAGACCCCGATCTCGCTCGAGTGACGGGCGCGGAGTCCATGGGGGCGAAACAGGATCGACGAGCGTAGTAAAGGCGCAGTTTTTGCCCGGCATGGTTCCGCCGTAAAGGGCCACACACAAGTGCCAACGATAACGACGTTGCACTCGCTGCTGCCGCCTAAACAGCGGACGTAAGCGCGGTTTCGGGAGGGGCACCGGGCAACAGAAGCCCCTCCCACTTTCGCCCAATTCATCGGCGCATTTCGTGCGCTTGCTGTGATTGACTCTCGTGATATGGCAGCCGATGCTCGACGAAGGTTCCGCAACGACATGACCGACCGCTTTCAGTACGACGCTCTCGTCGACGATGCGCTGCGCAGCGTGGTGCGCCGTGTGCTGCGCCAGGTCGCGGACAAGGGCCTGCCCGGCTCGCATCATTTCTACATCTCCTTCCGCAGTACCGATCCCGGCGTGCGCTTGCCGCAGTATCTGCGCGACAAGTATCCGGAAGAGATGACGATCGTCCTTCAGCACCAGTACTGGGATCTCATCATCACCGAGGAATTCTTCGAGGTGACGGTGAGCTTCAACAAGCAGCAGGAGCGCATCAAGGTACCGTTCGCGGCGCTCTCGGCGTTCGTCGATCCCTCGGTGCGCTTCGGCCTGCAATTCGACCGCAAGGACAAGGCGGCCGGCGGCGAACGGAGCGATGCCATGGGCGCTGCGCCGACGCCCTTGCCGGCGCCCGACAAGCGGACGGCGCTCGGTGCCCCGCCGGCAACTCCCGGCGACGCCCAGCCCGCCGCGACGGAAGGGGCGGCCAAGAGCGAGGCTCCGGCCGAGGCCAAGCCCGAGGACCCGGCGTCCAAGATCGTCAAGCTCGACAGCTTCCGAAAGAAGTAGACGGAACCTGCTTTTTGCGGTTTTAGGGCGGCGTCGCTTCAGGAGACGCCATGCCCGAGTTCCAGTTCCAGGAGATGTTTCCGCACGGTCCGGACACCACGCCGTACAGGAAGCTCTCCTCCGATTTTGTCGGCACCGCGAAGTTCAACGGCAAGGACGTGCTGACCGTCGATCCGCAGGCGCTGACCCTGCTCACTGCCGCGGCCTTCCACGACATCTCGCATTTGCTGCGGCCCGGCCATCTCCAGCAGCTGCGCAACATCCTCGACGACGCCGAGGCCTCGGCCAACGACAAGTACGTCGCCCTCGAGCTCCTGAAGAACGCCAACATCGCCGCCGGCGGCGTGCTGCCGATGTGCCAGGACACCGGCACCGCCATCGTCATGGGCAAGAAGGGCCAGGGCGTGTGGACCGGTGGCGGCGATGAGGCGGCAATCGCCCAGGGCGTCTACAAGACCTACACCGAGACCAATCTCCGCTATTCGCAGGTCTCGCCGCTGTCGATGTTCAAGGAAGTGCAGACCGGCACCAACCTGCCGGCGCAGATCGACATCTATGCGACCGACGGCGACGCCTACAAGTTCCTGTTCGTCGCCAAGGGCGGCGGCTCGGCCAACAAGAGCTACCTCTACCAGCAGACGCCGGCGGTGCTGAACGAGGCTGCCCTGCTGAAGTTCCTCGACACCCAGATCCGCACCTTGGGCACCGCGGCCTGCCCGCCCTATCACCTCGCCATCGTGGTCGGCGGCACCTCGGCCGAGATGAACCTCAAGACGGTGAAGCTCGCCTCGTGCCGCTACCTCGACGACCTGCCGAGCGAGGGCAACAACAAGGGCGTCGCCATCCGTGACCGCGAGATGGAGCAGAAGGTGCTGGAGCTGACCCGCCAGATGGGCATCGGCGCGCAGTTCGGCGGCAAGTATTTCTGCCACGACGTGCGCGTGATCCGGATCGCCCGCCACGGCGCCTCGGTGCCGATCGGCATCGGCGTCTCCTGCTCCGCCGACCGCCAGGCGCTCGGCAAGATCACCCGGGACGGCATCTTCCTCGAGCAGCTCGAGACCAACCCGGCGCACTTCCTGCCCGAGGTCGAGCCGGCCCAGCTTTCCGGTAACGTGGTCTCGGTCGATCTCGACAAGGGCATGGCGCACACGCTCGCGGTGCTGACGCAGCATCCGGTGAAGACGCGGGTGAACCTCACCGGCACGCTGATCGTGGCGCGTGACAGCGCCCACGCGAAGCTCAAGGAGCGGCTCGATGCGGGCCAGGGGCTGCCCGACTATTTCAAGCAGTTCCCGGTCTATTACGCCGGTCCCGCCAAGACGCCGACCGGCATGGCGTCGGGCTCGTTCGGGCCAACCACGGCCGGCCGCATGGATGCCTACGTCGATCTCTTCCAGGCCCATGGCGGCTCGATGGTGATGCTGGCCAAGGGCAACCGCAGCCAGCAGGTCGTGCAAGCCTGCAAGAAGCACGGCGGCTTCTATCTCGGCTCGATCGGCGGGCCGGCGGCGATCCTCGCCAAGAACTGCATCAGGAAGGTCGAGGTGCTGGAGTATCCCGAGCTCGGCATGGAGGCGATCTGGCGCATCCAGGTCGAGAACTTCCCGGCCTTCATCGTCACCGACGACAAGGGCAACGACTTCTTCAGCGACCTGAAGATCTAGCCGACAAAAAGACCCCGGGAGTCGCCTCCCGGGGTACAGTTTGCTGTCCCGCGACGATCGATCCATCCCAGAGGATCGAGCGTCGCTCCCAAAAACTCGCTTGCGAACGAAGGGTCAGCCCTTGCGGCAGCCCTCGGCGCGGGCGCACCAGCGGTCGATCCAGGTGTTGCCGCGCGCCTCGTTGATGACCTGCAGCCACTCGCCGCGGCAGCCCAGCACGCGGAACTGGTCGCTCTCATTCTCGATATGGCCGGTCGCCGTGCCCATCAGGCCCGGACGGCTGTACGTCGTGATCGCGCCGTCGACCCGCGTGTTCACCGCCAGCATGTCGGCCGGCACCCAGCCGTATTGGCGCGGCGTGCCGCCTTCCAGCGCCGTGTAGCCCTCCGCCTTGGCGAGCGTGATGCGCGCCCAGCCGCTCTGGCTCGCCGTCAGCGTGACGGCGGCGCGCTGCAGCTCCTCGCCCGACGGCTTGGCGGCGAGCACGCCCACGACGGGCGCTTCCGGCGTCGGCTGCTCGCGCACCGCCACGGTCTCGCCGCGATGGAGCAGTGCGTAGGCTTGCGGTGCTTTGCACGAACCGGCTTGGCCGGTGCTGGCGTCGACCGACTCCTCGAGGACGGCAAAGCCCGCGAGCACGGCAATCGCGCCGATGATGGCCCGAATGGTCATGGTTCCTTCCCACATTGTCTGGCGGCAGATCCCCATCTGCCGACCCTTCACCCGCCGCCCTTCTAGCAACCGCCGAGAGATTGAGTCCGGACGCTGTTTGTATAGTTTGTTTCCGTGCGTCCGGACGTGCCGAATCGCGATTCAACGATGCGATTCAATACGCTCCTAAGCGAAGATGAAGTACTGGCTGAGGAACGACCCCTGTGAATCTTGCCAAGCAGCACCTCGATGTCGGCCTGTTCTCCAACAAGCGCGACGAGCAGCTCGCTTTTTGGCAGCAGACGGTGGGCCTTCCCTACGATCATGTCGGCAAGCTTGGGAGCGGCGTGCAGCAGCACCGCCATCACATGAACGGCTCGATCCTGAAGATGAACCATGCGCGCGAGCCGCTGCCCGCGGTGGCGCCGTCCGGCATCATCGGCATCGAGATCGCGCGCGCTGGACTGAAAGAACCACGGAAGCTCGCCGATCCGGACGGCAACCGGGTGACGCTGGTGCCCCAAGGCGCCAACGGCGTCGATGGCATCGCGATCCTGTTGCGGGTCAACGATCCCGCGGCGCACGACCGCTTCTGGACGCACGCCATGCAATACGAGCGCGTGGCCGAGGGCCGCTATCGCTGCGGCGATTCCCTAGTCGTCATCGCCGAACAGGGCCGGGTCGAGCATCGCGGCATGGTTTGGCGCGGCTTGGGTTACCGCTACACCACGGTGCAGGTGTTCGATTGCGTCAGGGAATATGAAGGCATCCTCGCCCGCGGCGGCGCCTCAGGCGGCGACGTCCGTGTGCTGGGCGAGACCGTGCGCTATGCCTTCGTCTGTGATCCCGACGGCAATCACATCGAGATCAGCCAGCGCGCCAGCCTGACCGGCGGCCGGCTCTAGGCCTATTTACCGCGCGATTCGAGCGCGGCCTTGAGGTCCTGCAGGCCGAGCGCGGTGGGCTTGACCTTGCGGCTCTGGCGCAGCGCTTCCTTGGCGGCGGCCTCGGCGGCCAGCCGGGCTTCGTCCGCCTTGCGCCGGCGCTCCTCCTCGGCGAGCCGCGCGGCCTCGGCCTTGGCGGCGGCCTTGGCGAGACGCTCGGCCTTCTGCCTTTCGCGCTCGGCTTCCCGGGCACGCCGCAGCTCGGCTTCACGCTCCTCGCGCAGCCGGGCGGCCTCGAGCCGCGCCTGCTGGCGGGCGGCAAATTCGGGATCGTTGGTGGGGTCGTTCTTCTTGGCCTTCTCGAGCAAGGCCTGCTTGGCTTTGGCTTGGGCTTCCAACCGGTCGGCGAAGGTGTCTTTGTTCTTCAACGCTTGTCCTCTACTGGTCTGACTACCACTACTCGGCCGCGGCAGCCGCGGCCTGCTTCCTGGCCCGCTTGCGGTCCTCCGGATGGAGGAAGCGCTTGCGCAGCCGGATCGACTTCGGCGTCACCTCGACGAGCTCGTCGTCGTCGATATAGGCGATCGCCTGTTCCAGGCTCATCCGGCGCGGCGGGGTGAGGCGCACCGCCTCGTCCTTGCCGGCAGCCCGGATATTGGTGAGCTGCTTGCCCTTTAACACATTGATGTCGAGATCGTTCCCTCGCGTGTGCTCACCCACGATCATGCCCTGATAGACCGGCACGCCGGGATCGATGAACATCGGCCCGCGATCCTCGAGCTTCCACATCGCATAGGCGACCGACAGGCCCTCCTCGCTCGCCACCAGCGCGCCGTTGCGCCGGCCCGCGATCGGCCCGCGATAGGGCCCGTATTCGTGGAAAATCCGGTTCATCACGCCGGTGCCGCGGGTGTCGGTCAGGAATTCGCCGTGATAGCCGATCAGCCCGCGCGACGGCGCATGGAACACCAGCCGCGTCTTGCCGGCGCCCGACGGCCGCATATCCTTGAGCTCGCCCTTGCGCTGGGAGATCTGCTCGACGACAGTTCCGGTGAAGGCGTCGTCGACGTCGATCACGACCTCCTCGATCGGCTCCAGCCGCTGGCCGGTCTTGGCGTCGGTCTGGAACAGAACGCGCGGCCGGCCGACCGCCAGTTCGAAGCCCTCGCGCCGCATGGTCTCGATCAGCACGCCGAGCTGCAGCTCGCCGCGACCGGCCACCTCGTAGGTGTCGGCATTGTCGGTGTCGCGCACGCGGATCGCGACATTGCCCTCGGCCTCGCGCATCAGGCGGGCGCGGATCATGCGCGTCGTGACCTTGTCGCCCTCGCGGCCGGCGAGCGGCGAATCGTTGACCATGAAGTTCATCGCCAGGGTCGGTGGGTCGACCGGCTGGGCGGGCAGCGCAGCTTCGATGGTGAGATCGCCCAGCGTGTCGGCCACGGTCGCGATCTTGAAGCCGGCGACGGCCACGATGTCGCCCGCCTCGGCCTGCTCGATCGGCTGACGTTCGAGGCCGCGGAAAGCGAGCAGCTTGGTGACGCGCGTCTCCTCGATCTTCTCGCCCTTGTTGTCGCCGTGGCCGCTCAGCGCCTTCAGCATCGAATTGGGCTTGATAATACCGGACTGGATGCGCCCGGTCAGGATGCGGCCGAGGAACGGATCGGACTCGAGCGTCGTCACCAGCATCCTGAACTCCGGATCGGCGTCGACCTTGGGCGCCGGCACGTGATCCAGAATCAAGTCGAACAGCGGCGCCATGTCCTTGTGCGCGGCTTCGAGCGATTCAGCGGCCCAGCCCTGGCGCGCCGAGGCGAACAGGGTCGGGAAGTCGAGCTGCTCCTCACTGGCGTCGAGATTGGCGAACAGGTCGAACACCTCGTCATGCACCTGGTGCGGCCGGGCGTCGGAACGATCGACCTTGTTGATCAGCACGATCGGCCGCAGGCCGAGGCGCAGCGCCTTGCCGAGCACGAACTTGGTCTGCGGCAGCGGGCCTTCGGCGGCGTCGACCAGCAGCACCACGCCGTCGACCATCGACAGGATGCGCTCGACCTCGCCGCCGAAATCGGCATGGCCCGGCGTATCGACGATGTTGATGCGCGTGCCCTTCCAGACGACCGAGGTCGCCTTGGCGAGGATGGTGATGCCGCGCTCGCGTTCGAGATCGTTCGAATCCATGACGCGCGTGCCCATCTGCTGGTGCGCGGCGAACGTGCCGGACTGGGCGAGCAGCTTGTCCAC
>DASRFX010000078.1:0-13660 GCA_035651335.1 Reyranella sp.
AGCTCGGCGAGTTCTACGGCGTCGCCATCGTGTTCGGCATGACGTACGCCGGCGTGATGCCGCTCTACGCCGTGATCGCGCGCGAATACTTCCCGATGCGCATCATGGGCACAGTGTTCGGCGCCGCCGCCATGATCTCGAGCCTCGGCATGTCGCTCGGGCCGGCGCTGGGCGGCTGGGTGTTCGATCATTTCGGCACCTACGGCTGGCTCTATGTCGGCTCGTTCGCGGTCGGGTTGGGTGCCGCGGGCATCGCGCTGCTTTTCCCGCCGTTCCCGTCGCAGGCGGCGAAGCCGCAGCCCGCATAGGGGTTGACTGCAAATTCGCGATCGACAGACTGCCCCCTGAGCAAAAGGGGGCAGTACTCATGAACAAGAAGTCGTTGGCCGCCGCGGCGCTGGCCGTCACCGTGTCGTCTGCGTCGGCATTGGCCGCCGATCCCGCCGTCGAGCGCGGCAAGTACCTGGTGACGATCGCCGGCTGCAACGATTGCCACACGCCGGGATATTTTCTCGGCAAGCCCGACATGGCGCGCTTCCTCGGCGGATCGGACGTCGGCTTCGAGATTCCGGGCCTCGGCGTCTTCCATGGCCCGAACCTCACGCCCGACAAGGAGACTGGCCTCGGCGGCTGGACCGATGCCCAGATCATCGCGGCGCTGCAGACCGGCACGCGCCCGGACGGAAGGGTGCTGGCCCCGATCATGCCGTGGCACGCCTTCGCCAACCTCACGCCGCAGGATGCCAAGGCGATCGTCGCCTTCCTGCGCACCGTGCCGGCCGTGAAGAACAAGGTGCTGGGTCCGTTTGGTCCGACGGAAAAGCCGGTCGGCCTGGTGATGAAGATCGTGCCGGCCGAAGCGAAGTAGGATCGTCTATTTCGCCCCGATCACCCGGACCCTGCTGACCAGGGCATCGAGCGAGTTCGTCTCTGCAGTCGTCGCGCCGACGGCCGCCAGTCGGGCCGTGGTCGCGGCATGCCTCGCGTCGAGCTTCACCCAGACGATCTTGTAGGTCAGCTGCACGCCGCTGGAATTGACAGCGGAGCCATAGAAGGCCTGCCCTTGGTGTCCGCCGATCGCTGCCGGCTCGGTGCGCGTGTAGAGCGCGAAATGCGCCGCGTTCAGCATGTTCTTCGCCAGTTCCTGAAGCGACGTCGCCTCGATTCCGTCGTCGACGATCATGGCGATGCGCATTTGCGCATGATGGCTGGGATGAGTGATGTCGACGTTGCCGTTCTCGTCCACCCTGGATGTCCAACCGGGCGGCAGGTCGACGGTCAAAGCCGGACTGCCTTGCGGAGGCACCCGAATCGACTGCGCGTAGGCCGCCGCCGCCAATACCACGAAGGTCGCAACGAGGACCCCGAGCAAAGACTTGCCGTTCATGTGATTCCCCCCGTCGCGACGGTCAGCCGCCGATCAGCTTCTTGGCGATCATGCAGTGGATGCCCTTGTTGCCGTCCACTGTCTGGGTGACGTGAAGGTCGGCCTGCAGGCTGCACAGCATGTAGGCGTCGGCCGAGGAAATGCCGGTCTTGGCGACGATCAACCGGATCATGTCGCGCAGGGCCTCCTTCGCGGCATCGTCGAGATCGGAATCGAAGCCGTGCGTGATCCAGTGCGTGGCGGTCTCGCAGCGCGGATTGTTGAGCTTCATGTCCTTGCGCACGGTGAAGCGGAACGTGCCCGACAACGCCGTCTCGAGCGCGGTAAGGTTGACTTCGCCGTCGCCCTGCACGCCATGGCCGTCACCGGTCGAGAACAGGCCGCCGTCGGCGAACACCGGCAAATAGACCGTGCTGCCGACCTGGAAGTGCTTGTTGTCGATGTTGCCGCCGAAGGCGCGCGGCTCGATCGAGCTGCAGGCGCCCCATTCCGGCGGCGGCGCCACGCCCATGATGCCGAAGAACGGCCGCAGCTCGATCTCGGTGCCCCACGGCAGGGTGGCCATGCCGCGGTTGGAATCGATCGGGATGTGCGTCAGGCGATAGAAGGGGAAATCCTCGGGCAAGGTGCCGGCGAGCGGCCGCTGGGCGTTCCAGCCCCAGTTGGTGCGGAACTTGATGTCGAGCACCTCGACCGCCAGCGCGTCGCCGCGCTCGGCGCCCTCGACATACACCGGCCCGGTCAGGATGTGGCGGCCGAGATAGGGCGTGAGCTTGCTCACCACCTCCAGATGCTCGGGCAGGATGTTCATCGGCGGCTTGTCCGGCAGGATGTCCTTGCCGCCCGACAGGCAATGGATGGTGGCGATGTCGCCCGACTTGATGCGCAGGGCGGGCTTCAGCTTGCTGTCGAAATAGCCCCAGTGGCAGGTCTCAGGCGAGGAATGAAGCTCGTGCGTGGCCAACGTGATCTCCCATTTTTCGAGAAGGTTTGAAGCACGATCCATGCCCCGGGTAAACTCGCGCGCATGAATGGGAGCGGGGCAATTCTTGGTCTCTTGGGCCTGCTCATGGGCGCGGCTGCGTCGGCGCAGAGCCTTCGGTCGCCGGAAGAGATCGTGATTCACATCCACAAGGACTTCAAAAACACCGACTTTGTCGAAGGGCTGATGTGCGAGCTCGGGCGCGTGTTGCGGTCACCGGTCCGATCGACCGAAAGCACGCTGCCGCTCACTCGCATGGATCTCATGACGCAGACGCAGCTTGATGCCGTCAGAGTCCGGTCTCGTTTCGTGCAGACAATCCAGGACGATCGCAAAGCCTTCCACTATCTGATCGTGCCTTACGATCTGAAGGTCGCCTTCTTGAACTACGTCTTCGCCGATACCGAACTCGACGGCGAGCCGGCGGCGATCATGTCGACCATTCGCTTGATGCCGCAGGAACCGGGCTTGTCGCGCAAACGGGTGGCCGACGTGACGGGTGATCGCCTCTACAAGCTCATGTTGAAATCGATCGCCTTGCTGGCCGGATTGCGCAGCCAAGGATGCATCATGATGTTCCCGCGCAGCCTGCCGGAACTCGACGCCAAGCCGGATCGGTTTTGCCCGGACGATCACGAGCGCCTGGTCGCCGCCGGCATCCTGAAGGAGCGGCAAACGGGCGCCTGCAACGAGGTCGCGGCGGCGCCCCGATGAACTATCGCCACGGCTTTCATGCCGGCAATTTCGCCGACGTGATCAAGCACTCGGTGCTCTGCGAGTTGCTGCGGCTGCTGGCGGCCAAGGACAAGAAGCTGTTCGTGCTCGACACGCATGCCGGCACCGGCGGCTACGATCTCGGCGGTCCGTTGGCGGCACGCACGCAGGAGGCCGAGGCGGGCATTCACCGGCTGATGGCCGCTCCGCGGTCCGGCATGCCGGCGGCGGTGTCGCGCTACCTCGCGGCGGTGGCGGCCTATGACCGGAAGTTCGGCGCTTCCGGCGGCACCATTCGCCACTACCCGGGCTCGCCGCGCCTGATCCGTGCCGGCCTGCGACCGGGCGACCGTCTTGCCGCCTGCGAATTGCATCCGCAGGAAATGCTCGCCCTCAAGCGCGAATTCGCCGGCGACCGTACCGTCGACGTCCGCGAGGAGGACGGCTATCACGCCATCAAGGCGCTACTGCCGCCGCCCGAGCGACGCGGCCTGATCATGATCGATCCGCCGTTCGAGGCGGCCAACGAGTTCGAGCTGCTCGGGCGGGCGCTGCGCCACGGCCTGCGCCGCTTCGCGACCGGATGCTACGCGGTCTGGTACCCGATCAAGGACGAGCCCGCGGTGGCGGCTTTCGTGCAGGCGTTCTCCACGCTGAAGAGCCTGCATCTCGAACTGCGCATGCCGGCGACGGAGCCGGCCAGGCTCTCGGCCTGCGGCATGCTGGTGATCAACCCGCCGTGGAAATTCGACGAAGCGATGCGAGAGGCGCTGCCGTGGATCGCCCAGGCCCTGGGCGCCGACCGCTATTTCTTGTCACCCGGTTTCCAGCCCCACAGCTTGTAGGCGGCTTCGGCGATTTGCGGGTCGAGATCGTTGTCGGTGAGCTTCACCCCGCGTCCCAGGATGTCGGCCACGACCTTGAGGCCGATCAGCCGGGCATGCTTCTTGTTGTCGCTGGCGATGACGTGCCAGGGGGCGTGTTCGGTGTCGGTCTTGTCGAGCATTTCGTCGTAGGCCTCGAGGTACTGCTTGCGCTTGGCGATGTTGCGGAAGTCTTCCAGGCCGACCTTGTGCCGTTTGTGCGGCTTTTCCAGCCGCTCGATCATGCGCTTCTTCTGTTCCTTGGCGCTGACATGGACCAGGAGCTTGACGATGCGCACGCCGTCATCGGTGAGCTGGCGCTCGAATTCGTTGATCTCGCGATAGGCGCGTTTCCATTCGTCCTTGGTGCAGAACCCTTCGATGCGCTCGACCAGCACCCTTCCGTACCAGGTGCGGTCGAAGATCGCCCAGTTGCGCGGCGCCGGCAGGCGCTGCCAGAAGCGCCAGAGGTAGTGATGGCCCTGTTCGTCGGCCGTCGGCGGACCGATGCGCCACACATGGGTCGACCGCGGTTCCAGGCCGTAGATCAGCCGCTGGATGAGGCCGCCTTTGCCGGCGGCATCCCAACCGTCGATGCCGATCACCACCCGCCCGCCCGTCCGCTGATGGTACACCTGCAAGTCGAGCAGCCGGTGCTGCAGCTTCTTCAGCTTGTGCTCGTATTCGTCGTCGTCGATCGGGTCGTCGACCATCTCGATCTTGTCGAGCGGCGGCCATTTGCCCATTGCTTCCTCCGAGTTCGATCGTGCCAGCCGCCGATGGGTCGGGCAATGTGTGGCGATTGACAGGATGGATGGCCCGACGCCTATTCTTCGCGATGGCTCAGGCGCTTCCCACCTATCGCTTCGCTGATCGCAACGGGGCGACAGTGCTCGAGGTTGCCGGCGCCTGGACGGTGTTCAGCGTGCGCGAGCTGGCGAAGAAGCTGCAACAGCGCAAGACCACCGAAGCCCGGCAGGCCGCCATCGTCGACACCACGCGGGTAACCCAGCTCGACACGGCGGGCATCCTGGAAATCCTGCGGCTTTCAGGCGCCGCCGCGACCGCCGAAGTGCAGGCGGCCGACAAGGCGCACGCCGATCTGTTCCGGGTCGTGCAGTCGAACATGCGCGAGACGCCGCCCGAGCATCACGTCAACTGGCTGGGACGCTGGCTCGAGGAAGTCGGCTTGAGCCTCATCCATTTCTCCCAACAGCTCATCAGCCTGTGCGCGTTCTTCGGCGAGATCGTGGTGATCTTCGCCGAAGCCTGCGTGCAACCCAAGCGCTTCAGGCCGAACGCGATCGTGCGGCAGATGTACGAGGTCTGGGTCAAGGCGCTGGCGATCGTGGGCGTGCTCTGCTTCCTGATCGGCGTGGTCATCGCCTACCAGGGCGTGCAGCAGCTCCGGCAGTTCGGCGCCGAGACCTTCACCGTCGAGGCCGTCGGCATCGGCATGTTCCGCGAGCTCGGTGTGCTCCTGACCGCGATCATCGTCGCCGGCCGGTCGGGCAGCGCCTTCACCGCCCAGATCGGCACGATGCAGGTCAACCAGGAGATCGACGCCATGGCCACGATCGGCCTCAATCCGATCGAATGGCTGGTCTTGCCGCGCATCCTGGCGCTGGTGCTGTCGATGCCGCTGCTGGCGTTCTGGGGCGACATGGCCGGACTGCTGGGCGGTGCATTCGCCTGCACGATCTATCTCGACTTCACCTTCGCGCAGTTCTTCGAGCGGTTGCGTGACACTGTCGGCCCCTGGCATTTCTACACCGGCATGATCAAGTCGCCGATCTTCGGCATGGTGATCGCCGCGATCGGCTGCTTCGAGGGCCTTCAGGTGCGCGGCAGCGCCGAGAGCGTCGGCCAGCTCACGACGCGGTCGGTGGTCGAGTCGATCTTCTGCGTCATCGTGCTCGACGCGATCTTCTCGATCGTCTTCCTCCTGGCGGGCGTGTGATGGCCGAAGGCGGGCAACTCGTCGATCATCGCGACGGCCGCCCGGTCGTTCTGCGCCTGCGCGGCGTGCGCACGCAGTTCGACGACAACGTCGTCCACGACAAGCTCGACTTCGACATGTTCAAGGGCGAGATCGTCGGCCTCGTCGGCGGCTCCGGCACCGGCAAGTCGGTGCTGTTGCGGACCATCATCGGCCTCAACCCGGCGCGGCGCGGCAAGATCGAGATCCTGGGCATCAACCGGCGCGGGCTTCGCGGCCGCAAGGAGCACGAGCTGCAGGCGCGCACCGGGGTGCAGTTTCAGGACGGCGCGCTGTTCTCTTCTCTCACAGTGGCGGAAAATATCATCATCCCGATCCGCGAGCATGCCGGTCTCGACGAGGAGACCATGCGCGGGATCGCCGCGCTCAAGATCGCGCTCGTCGGACTTCCACCCGACACCGGCGAGAAGAAGCCTTCGGAGCTCTCCGGTGGCATGCGCAAGCGCGCCAGCCTGGCCCGCGCCCTGGCACTCGACCCGGAGCTGCTCTTTCTCGACGAGCCAACCGCCGGGCTCGACCCGATCGGAGCGGCGCACTATGACGAACTCGTCAAAGGCCTGCAGAAGACGCTCGGCCTGAGCATCTTGATGGTCACCCACGACCTCGACAGTCTCTACGCCGCATGCGATCGCGTCGCCGTGCTGCTCGACAAGCGCGTGGTGGCGGGTACCATGGAGGAGATGCTGGCATACGATCATCCCTGGGTGCGGGAATACTTTCACGGACCGCGCGGGCGCGCCGCCGCGAAGCAGGGCTAGCAGCTCCGGATGGAAAACAAGTCGCCCTACGTCCTGATCGGCGCCGCGGTCCTGCTGTTCGTCGCAGCCCTTGCGGGCTTCATGGTCTGGAAGCTGCGCGCCGGCGACCGCACGGCCTACGCCTATTACGTCATCTTCTTTTCCGGCGACGTGCAGGGGCTGTCGGTCGATTCGCCGGTGTTCTATCGCGGCATCCGCGTCGGACGCGTGCACGACATCGAGCTTTCGCAGCGCAAGGACGTCCAGCGCAGCACCGGCCGCGAACGGCTCACGGAAAAGATCGAAGTGACCGTGGCGGTCAATTATTCGATCGACATTCGCGAACGTTCCTACGCGGTTTTCGAGAAGCCGTTCATCGCCGGCGCCTCCTATGTCCAGATCGTGGGCCGCGTCGACGTCGACCAGATCAAGCCCAAGAAGAAGCTCGGCGAGAAGCCCTACCCGGAAATTCGCGAGGGCGCCTCGTTCCTGCAGGCGACCTCGACGTCGGCCCAGGAACTGCTGACCAAGGCCAGCACGACCGTCGATCGCCTGAACGAACTCTTGAGCTCGGAGAACATCGCTGCCGTCAGCGACACGCTGCGCAATCTTTCGACGGTGTCGGGCTCCTTCGCCAAGCAGGACGTGGCGCTGCAGAAGACGCTGGCCGACCTGCCGGGAGCCGTCGCGGAGTTCCGCAAGACCTTCGACAAGCTGAACGGCGTGGTCGATTCGCTTAACCTGATGGCGATGGAGCTCGGGCCTCAGGACGCCAATACAAGGAAGGCGCTGGCCGGCAAGCAGCCGGGCGAGCTGGCCCAGGCGGTGAGCGAGGCGAGGCGGGCAATGGCGCAGATCGACGGCGCGGCCGGCCAGCTCAACCGGCTGATTGCCGACAGCAGGGGGCCGGTCCAGCAATTTTCCGACAGCGGGCTCGTCGAGTTGTCGCTCGCCATCCGCGAGCTGCGGCAGCTCACCGCCAATCTCAACATCATCACCACCAAGCTCGAGCGTGACCCGGCCGGCTTCGTGTTCAGCGGCAAGCAAGGATACACGCCGAAATGATCGTTCGCTGGATCGCCTGCGCAGCGCTTGGCCTGGCGCTCTCCGGTTGCGAGCTGATCAAGGCGGCCGAGGAACCGACCGACCTCTACACGGTTACGCCCAAGAGCACGTTCGACCTCGCCAACGTACCCGACGTCTTCTGGCAGCTCGCGGTCGAAGTGCCGGCGGCGGCGGCGAACCTCAATACCGGCCGGATCGCCATCGCGTTGACGCCCACATCCTCCGACTACTACGCCAAGGCGGCCTGGACGGACCGCGCGCCGCTGATGATCCAGACCCGCATCGTCGATTCGTTCGAGAACAGCCACAAGATCGTGGCCGTGGCGCGCGAATCGATCGGGCTGCGCGCGAACTACGTCCTGCAGCCCGACCTGCGCAACTTCGAGGCGATGTACTTCTATGGCGGCACGCCCATCGTGCATGTCCGCATCGTCGCCAAGCTGGTGCGCATGCCGGACCGCCAGATCATCGGCGTCGGTTCGTTCGAGCGCTGCGTGCGCGCGCGCGCCGACAAGGTGCCCAAGGTCGTCGAGGCGTTCGATCAGGCGCTGGGCAGCGTCGTGAAGCGGCTCGTGCCGTGGACGTTGCGCACGCCGCCATCGCGGCTGCCCAACGATTCGGCGGCGCCCTATGACATCGCCAAGTACCGCAACCCGGCGAACGAGTTCAGCGACAGCGAGAATTGCCCCAAGGGCAACGACGCCTCGATGGTGCCGCTGGCTGACGAATAGGGATTGTCCCGAGTTCTATACGACAGAATCGGGTTCCTTCTAGCACCGGCCCTATGATGGCGCGCCAATGACCGCCATCCCACTGCTCGCCGCTATCCGCATTGACGCGCAAGATTCGTGCGCGGGGACGCACGATAGTCAACAAACGCGCCACAACCGTCTCGTTAGATTCCCATTATTAAATTCGAAGCAGGGCCAACCCATACCATTAGTGGCGGGTCAGGAAATTACCGTCATTGGCGGCACCACCCCCGGTTCAGGCGCGCTTCTCGACCATCGACCAACCCAGCTCGGCCAGCACGCGCGCGCGGTCGCCGTAGTTCTTCGCCGTTTCCGACGACGCGTTGCCGTCGAGGCCGCGCTTGTAGACGCCCTGCACGATGGCGGCGAGCCGGAACAGCGAGAATGCCAGGTAAAAGTCCCAGTGCTCGATGCCGGCGCGTCCAGTGCGCCGGGCATAGGCTGCGAGATATTCCTGCTCCGTCGGAATGCCGAACGACTTGAGGTCGGTGTCGGCGTAGCCGCCCGACGCGCCGAAGCCTTCGCCGAAATGATACATCATGCAGTTGTAGCCGAGGTCGGCCAGCGGATGGCCGAGCGTGGAGAGCTCCCAGTCGAGCACGGCGACGATGCGCGGCTCGGTCGGGTGGACGATGGTGTTGCCGAGCCGGTAGTCGCCGTGATTGATGCGCGTTTCGTCGCCCGGCGGGATGTTCTGCGGCAGCCACTGTTTGAGGCTCTCCATCGCCGGCAGGTCGTGCGTGCGCGACAGGTCGTACTGGCTCGACCAGCGCGAGATCTGACGCTGGATGTACTGGCCTTCCCGGCCGTAGTCGCCGAGGCCGATCTTGCGGTAGTCGACATTGTGCAGCCGCGCCAGCACGTCGTTCATCGAGTCGAATATCCTGCCGCGTTCGGCGGCAGAGGTGCCGGGCATCCTGGGGTCGGCGAAGATGCGGCCGGGCAGGAACTCCATGATGTAGAAGGCGGTGCCGATTACGCTGTCGTCCTGGCAGAGCGCGTAGGGGCGCGGCACCGGCACGTCGGTGTGGTCCGCCAGCGCCTTGATCACCCGGTATTCGCGGTCGACCTGATGGGCCGACGGCAGCAGCTTGCCTGGCGGCTTCTTGCGCAGAACGTACATGCGGCCTGCGCCATCCGTGACGTGGAAAGTCGGGTTGCTCTGTCCGCCTTCGAACTGAAGCACGCGAATGGGCGCTCGAAATCCGTCGACATTGGCCTGCATGTAGTCGGACAGGCGCTGCTCGTCGAAGACGTGCGCTTTGCGGACGGGTGTCAGGTTCGAGGGCAATTCGGACATTGGCGTGGCGCGGTTGTGGCGATTCGAAGATCGAACCGTTCTAGCCGTGTCACAGAATTTTTTCGAGGGATGATTGGGGATGGACCGGCGTAGCGACTCTTAAGGCGGCCAATACGCCGTCGATAAACGCCCAGAGGAGTTATGCCCAAACTTCGTCTCATCCCTTACGCCGTGCTGACGGCGGGCGGCCTAGTGGCCGCAAGCGGCGGCGCCAACGCGCAGTCGATGTACGACATCAACCAGGAACAGCGGTGGCAGCAGGAGCGCATCAACCGCGGCATCAACGATGGTCAGATCACCCGTGGCGAGCAGTATCGCCTCGAGCAGGGTGAGCGGAACATCAACCGGGCACAGGCCCGCGCCGAGGCCGATGGCCATGTCTCGCCGCAGGAGCGCGCGCACATCGACCAGATGGTCAACCGCGAGAACCGCGAGATCTATCGCGACAGCCACAACGATCGCCAGGCATGGGATCGCGGCCAGAGCTGGGGCCGCGACGGCCATGACGGCTGGGGCCGCGACCGCGATGGTTGGCGCGACCACGATCACGACGCCTGGCGCGATCGCGACCGTGATGGTTGGCGCGATCGGCGCGAGGATCGTCGCGAAGCTTGGGATCGCCGCGAAGATCGTCGCGAAGGCTGGCGTGACGCCGATCGCCGCGACTGGGGACGCGACCATAACAACGGCAGCTGGAACCAGGGCCGCGACCACAATGGCTGGAGCCAGAACCAGGGCCATGATCAGAACGGCTGGAACCATGGCGGCACCACCACCGCCTCCAACGGCTGGAACCATGGTCAGAACGGCTGGACCGGCGGCAACACCGGTGGCACCACCGGCGGCACGCACGCCTGGAACGGCGGCAGCTGGAATCATGGCACCGGCACGCCGGGCACGGGCACCAGCACCAACACCGCAGGCAACACCAGCACCCACAGCTGGGGCGGCTGGAACCATGGCGGGACGACGGGCGGCACGACGCCCACGACCACGACGCCCACCACCACCGGCACGCACAGCTGGGGCGGCCAGACCCGCACGGCGTCGTACAGCAACTACGGCTCGGCCAACTATGGCGGCCGCAGCTACGGCGGCTTCAGCGGCGGTGGTCGCCACCGCTAAGCCGATCTGAGATGAAGGACCGGCGGCTCTCACGGGGCCGCCGGTTTTCGCTCGACGTCAGTTGACCTGGCGTTCCTTGCCGGCCCAATAGGCCTTGCGCAGCTCGCGCTTCAGGATCTTGCCGGTCGGGTTGCGCGGCAGGGTTTCGGTGAAGTCGACCGACTTCGGCAGCTTGTAGCCCGCGATCCGCTCGCGCGCCCAGCTGATCAGCTCGCCCGGCGTCACCTCGGCACCGGGCTTCTTCACCACGACGGCCTTCACCGCTTCGCCCCAGCGCTCGTCGGGCACGCCGATCACGGCGACGTCGGCCACCGCGGGATGGCCGAACAGCGCGCTCTCGACTTCGGCCGGATAGATGTTCTCGCCGCCCGACACGATCATGTCCTTCACGCGGTCGTAGATGTAGAGGTAGCCCTGCTCGTCGAGGTAGCCCGCGTCGCCGGTGAAGAACCATTCGCCCTGGATGGCGCGCTGGGTGGCCTCGGGCAGGCGCCAATAGCCGCCCATCACCTGGGGCGAGCACACGGCGATCTCGCCGACCTGGCCCGCCGGCAGGTCCTTGCCATCGTCGCCCACGATGCGCAGCTTCGTGCCCTTGTTGGCGTAGCCGCACGACAAGAGCTTCTGCGCGTCGGCGGGATCGTGGTCCTCGGGCGGCAGCAAGGTGATCGCCCCAGTGGTCTCGGTGAGTCCGTAGACCTGCTGGAAGCCGCATTTGAAGATCGCCATGGCCTGCTTCAGCAGTTCGGCCGGAATGGGCGCCGCGCCATAGACGATGAGGCGCACGCTCGACAGGTCGGTCTCGCGAATCTGCGGCGCCTGCACCAGGAACAGGATCATCGCCGGCACCAGCAGCAGCACCTGCAGGCGCTCGCGCTCGACCAGCTGCAGGATCTGCGCCGGCACGAACTCGCGCACGACATGGTTGACGGCGCCGGAGAACAGGCCCGCGATGCCCCAGCCGGCGCCGCCGATATGGAACATCGGCAGGCAGACGAGATTGGGCACGCCCGGCGCGAGCAGCCAGCTCTCGGTCCAAAGCGGCAGCATCCAGCCGAAATTGGCATTGGTGAGTTCAGCGCCCTTGGGCAGCCCGGTGGTGCCGGAGGTGTAGAACTGGACGGCCGTGTCGGTCGGCTTCGTGGGCAGCTGCGGGTCGGAGTCCGGTGCGCGATCGCGCCATACGGTGAAATCGTCCCAGCCCGGATGGCGTCCGCTCAACGTGACGATCTTGCGGACCTTCTTGAGCTCGGGCCGGATCTTCTCGACGACCGGGAAATATTCCTCGCCGACGAACAGAATCTCGGCTTCGGCATCGTTGACGATATGCAGGACTTCCGGTGGCGCCAGCCGCCAGTTGACCGACACCATCACGGCATTGGCCTTGGCGACACCGAACAGCAGCTCGAAGAAGACGTCGCTCGACTTGTCGAGATGGGCGACGCGCGCCTGCGGCCTGACGCCGTCGGCGATCAGAGCGTTGGCGACCCGGCTCGCGGCGCCATCGAGCGCGCCATACGTGGTCGTGCGGCCTTCATAGACGATGGCGGCGGCATGCGGCCGCGCGGCGCCGTGGATGCGCACGATGTCTGCAAGGCTTGCGATTCGGATCGTCATGGGGCCTAGTGTCGGACGGCAAACGGGGAGCGTTCAAGGGCCTCATGGGCAAGCGCATATTGGTCACCGGCGGCGCCGGATTTCTCGGATCGCATCTCTGCGAACGGCTGCTCGCCAACGGCCACGACGTGCTCTGCGTCGACAACTACTTCACCGGCACCAAGGACAACATCGTGAAGTGCCTCGCTAACCCGCACTTCGAGCTGATGCGTCACGACGTGACGTTTCCGCTCTATGTCGAGGTCGACGAGATCTACAACCTCGCCTGTCCCGCATCGCCGATCCACTACCAGCACGACCCGGTGCAGACGACCAAGACGAGCGTGCACGGCGCCATCAACATGCTTGGCCTGGCGAAAAGAGTGCGCGCCAAGATCTTCCAGGCCTCGACCAGCGAGGTCTACGGCGACCCGACCGTGCATCCGCAGGTCGAGAGCTATCGCGGCAACGTCAATCCGCTCGGGCCGCGCGCCTGCTACGACGAGGGGAAGCGCTGCGCCGAGACGCTGTTCTTCGACTACTGGCGCCAGCACAAGCTGCGCATCAAGGTGGCGCGCATCTTCAACACCTACGGCCCGCGCATGCATCCCAACGACGGCCGTGTGGTGTCGAACTTCATCGTCCAGGCGCTGAAGGGCGAGGACATCACGCTCTACGGCGACGGCATGCAGACCCGCGCCTTCTGCTACGTCGACGATCTCATCGAGGGCTGGCTGCGGCTGATGGACCATACGCCGGACGAATTCACCGGTCCGGTCAATCTCGGCAATCCGGTCGAGATGCCGGTCAAGGAGCTGGCCGAGCGCGTGGTCAAGATCGTCAACAACGGCAAGTCCAAGATCGTGCACAGCCGGCCGCTGCCGATCGACGATCCGCTGCAGCGCTGCCCGGACATCGCGCTGGCGCGCAAGGAACTGAAATGGGAGCCGAAGGTGAGCCTCGACGAGGGGCTCACCAAGACGATCGCCTATTTCGACCAGCTGCTGAAGAGCAACAAGGAAGTCAGCAGGGTCGGCCGTTAGCGCCTACTGTGCGGCGAGCTGTTTTGGGAGTGCGTTGACGACGGAGTTGCGGCCCGAGGTCATCTCGTCGTGGATCCACCTGTAGGTGCGCTCCATG
>DASRFX010000079.1:0-5023 GCA_035651335.1 Reyranella sp.
CGCAGAATCCCGTCCTGCAAGGCGCTTTCGGTGATTCGTTCCTCTTCCATTCGCTCTCTCCTCAAGCCTCAGAGGAGGGGGCAATTCCTCGTGACGCCAAGGGGGCAATTTTCCATGGCGCGCGACAGGTTGCCAAACGCCTCTCCAAGCCGCAGTCGTTTGTAGCCAAATACGAGCGCGGAGAGCGCCGCTTGAGTGCAATCGAGTTCATCCATGTCGCCCGCGCGCTCGGGGTCGAACCTGTGGCATTGCTGCGCCAGGTCATCGACATCGTTGACCGCGGCGAATGCTAGATTTGCTGTCCTTCGTCTGCACAAAGCTGCCAGGACGCTTGTCCTTCTACTCGGCAAAGCCGTCGAACCCTCCCACAGCTGCGCAAAGCCAGGGCGAGTTTAGACCTGTGGCACAGAGCGCGGCACCAGTGCCGACACGCAACACAGCTGTGCGCTCTTCGCTTCTGAGCAAGATAAACCCGCGCCCGCGTTTTCCGTTCAAGCCTCTGATCCGCAAAGATTGGGGCTAAGCGATTCCAAGTACGAAGGAATTTTGGGCGTTCCCCTCCCTCGGGCTTGTCGCCGTCGGTCGGGTCGGGCCCTATCGCGCGCCAAAGATGCCGCGCGACCGAGCCGCCTTCGGCGTCTCGTCCGATTCCGGTTACGGTCCCTAACGCGACCTCGCGGCACGCATCAGAGTGCACACTCGATTGACCGCACTCGCCTGCAAGCCTTCCGCTCGCCGAGGTCTCGCTCAACTCTGTTCATCAGCGCACACGGGTGACTTGGCGCGACCTCTGACGTGAGGATCGTCGCTCGTCTCTGCGCCGCGGATCGCGTGTCACCGCCGTCTCGCCACTTCGCCATCTTCTCCGTCCGGGAGGCCATCCCTCGCCGCAATTGTGCGACGGTGCGGCAGCCGTCGCCTTAGAGGCAACCCGCCTGCGGCGGGTCCTCCACTGCGTTCCGGCCCTGCGCGACGCAAGCGTCGCTTGGGTGCCTCAGGCTCCGCCGGCCGCAGTTCCGCGCACGCCGGCGGGGGAATAGGCCTCCGCCGGACAGCCAAAGGAGTTGTCTCATGGCTACCATCGGATCTGTGACGAAGCGCGAAGACGGCCGCTACGAGGGCGAGCTCAAGACCCTCTCCGTCCGGGCCGACATCGTCATCATCCCCATGGGCGAGAAGAGCGCCGAGGGCCAGCCCGACTACCGCGTCCTCTCCCAGGGCGTAGAGATCGGCGCCGGTTGGCTGCGCCGGGGCCAGATCTCCGGCAAGGAATACGTGTCGCTGTCGATCTCGGCGCCTGAGCTCGGCTCGAAGACGCTCTATGCGAATCTCGGCCGCGCCGCGGGCCAGACCGATCCCAACGTCTTCGCTCTGATCTGGAATCCACAGGACTGAGCGCCGCTCGTCTTCGCCCCCGCGCCGGCAACGGCGCGGGGGCTCTTTCCATGCCTTTGCACAGCCGCCCGCCGGCCCCCACCCACCACCCTGGCACGATCGCACCGCTGCGACCACTTCCCCTGGTCCGGGGGCGTACGCCGTGTCCGTTCACTGTGACGTCAGCCTGCCCACTGTGGATCCCGGATCGCATCGCGGTGTGGCGCGCGCGCCTCTGGTTCATGCGGTCACGCCCGCAATTCGGCATTCCGATCGTGATGCAGTTCCACTTGGCGATCGGCATCATCGAGACGCGTCGCGACTGGAGCAGATCGGTTTCTGCGGTCGGCCTTCGGCTCTGCTCGCACCCCACAATTCACCAAGGAAGCTGCGGGAAATTGGAGGATGTTTCAGCGCCGGATTTTGGAGATCAGGATAAAGAGGTGGCGTCAACTCAACACCAAGCACAGGAAACACGCCGCTATTTTTGACGTGTCCGAAATAATCGAAACGTCACCGCTCGAGATTGGCATTTCACATCAGAGCGCTTGTTGACGCCGTATTGAACTCCACGCCTCAGACCACATCTCGTCTGGCCATCACGCCAGTTCGAGGTGAGTTTCATGGCCCAAGAGGACTTCGATGTGAAGCTCGGCCGCATCCGCGATGCGCGGCGGGCGCGCGCCCAGCGCCATGCGGCTCTGGTCTTTCGGCAAGCCGGCAAGCAAGGGGCCCGCGCGCTGCGGCAGCGCGGCCACATCTCGCCGGCGACCCCGAAACGCGGCATGGGCGCCGGACTGCGCGCCGCTGCCGGTCTCATCGCGCCCGGCAGCCGGCGTGTCATCGTCAAGGCGCGCTACACGCGCATCGTCGGCGGCGATCTCGGCGCAGCACGCGCGCATCTCAAGTACATCGTCCGCGACGGCGTCACCCGCGAGGGAGCCCCGGGCCGTCTCTATGGGCCGACGAGCGACGACATGGATGCGGGGGCTTTCCTGGACCGGTCCGAGAAGGACCCGCACCAGTTCCGCTTCGTGGTCTCCGCCGATGAAGGCGCGCGTCTCGCCGATCTCAAGCCCTTCATCCGCGACCTCATGGGCCAGATGGAACGCGACCTCGACACCAGGCTCGACTGGGTGGCCGTCGACCACTTCAACACCGGCCACCCCCACACCCACATCGTGATCCGTGGCCGCGACCAGAACGGAGATGATCTGGTCATGGCACGGGACTACATCGCCCATGGCGTGCGCGCCCGCGCCCAGTCCCTCATTACTCTCGAACTCGGTCCCGAGACAGAGCTGGAAAGACGGCAGAAACTCTTCAACGAGGTCGGGCAGGAGCGGCTCACCCGGCTCGACCGCTCCCTCATGAGCCGCGCCAGGGATAGAATCCTGGTCGTTTCCAATGCCGAGGAGAATGACTCCGTCCAGCAGTCTCTCCGCGTCGGCAGGCTAAGGACCTTGGAGCGCCTCGGCCTGGCGCGGGAACGCCGCCAGGGCGTATGGGAGCTCGATGCGGGAATGGACACGAAGCTGCGCCAGCTCGGCGAGCGCGCCGACAAGTTCAAGATGATGCAGCAGGCGCTCAGGGAGGCCGGCATCGAGCGCGGGGCCGCCGCCATGGCGCTGTTCGAGCGTGGCCCGCGCAGGGCGCCGCTGATCGGCAAGGTGGTTGGCGTCGGCCTGGTCGACGAGATCTCCGACCGGACCTGGGTGATCGTCGATGCCGTCGACGGCCGGGTGCACTATGCCGACCTTGGTCGGTTGAAGCCGGTCGATGTGCCCCCGCGGGGTGCCCTGGTGGCGCTCGCTGGCGACGGCCTCGACGGCAAGCCATCGCCCGTGCCGAAAGTGCAGGAGCTCTCGCCCGTCGCGCTCGAGGAGCAGGTCGCCTACGAGGGGCCGACCTGGCTCGATCAGGGCATCGTCGCCCGCTGGCAGCCCGAGCCCGGCATGCCGGGCTTTGCCGCGGAGGTACGAGCCGCCATCGCAGCTCGGGGAGGGTGGCTGGCGGACCGCCAGCTCGCCAGCCAGTCTCCCGGCGGGGATATCCAGCCGGCACCAGACATGATGCGCACGCTGCGCCAGAGGGAGAGCGAACGTCTCGTGCAGCATCTGTCGCATCAGCTCAAGAGCAGCTACGTGCCTGCCGAGCCGGGCAGGCGGATCACCGGCGTCTACGAGCAGGCCATCACGACGCCCAGCGGCAGGATGGCCGTCATCCGGAGTGAGGACACGTTCACGCTGGCGCCGTGGCGGCCGACCCTCGAGCCGTACCGTGGACGGGCCGTCACGGGAGTCATCGGACCAAACCGTGTGAGCTGGACGCTCGACCGCGGGCGCGGACTGCCGCCTCGTGCGTGAGGGCGCTCTGGTGCTGAATGACTGAGCCGGCTGTCACAGATCACCAACATGGCGTCGCAGCCGCTTGGCGAGCTGGGTCAGTTTCTGCTCACGCAGCACATCGAGAAACTCTTCGGCCGACAGACCTGACTTCGACAGGTTGCGCCGGGCATTGGCCAGCGAGGCCAGGAGAAGCTGAGGTACCTGGTCATAGAGATCGGCCAGAAAGGCGTCCGGCGTTCGGCGAACGAGGCCGTGTGCCCTCAGGACACGAACAGGAAAGTGACGCAAATTCCAGGTCAGGATATGCGTGGCTTTGGCCTCGATTGCCGCCGCCACCACATGGCGGTCGCCGGGATCGGGCAGGCTGATGGTCTCAATACGCTTCTCGTATCCGGAGACTGTCGCCTCCGGCAGGGCGATCGTCATGAGCTGCTTCGTCGCGCTCAGGCGCTCGAACGAAAGGTCCGCAGCGTTGGCGACGAGGTTGCGCATCCATTCGTCGTGGATCTCCTCGGTCCAGCGCGCATGAACCAGGCGGTCGACTGCCGCCTGAACGATGACGTTCCTCAGGTGGAACGGGTAGAGGATGCAAGCGTCGAAGACGGCGACGACAGGACTAAATGCCATGGCGGCGATGGAGATCCTCGGCGTCGTCTACCAAGTCTTCCATCGCCTTGCGCTGGACGTCGAGCTTCGCCTTCAAGGTCAGCACGTCCTTGAGCAAGGCACGACGATGCTTGCCGACGTAGCGGAACGGCAGATCGCCGATGTCCATGCGGTGCACGACGAGCGGGCGCGACATGCCGAGGATGGCCGACGCCTCGGTCGGGCTCAGCTCCTGATCTTCCGTGAGGATCGCGACGCGCTCGCCACTGAGCAAGCCCGCCAACAGGGTCTCCATAGCACTGACCGCCGCCGGCGGCAGCACAACGGTCTGGTCCTTGCCGCCGCGGCGCCGGACGTGCAGCTCGAGGCGGTCGCCCTGGGCAAGCTTGGGCAGGGGCGACACCTTCTTGCGCTCCCGATCCGAAAGTCCGGCAAATTTGACGACTTGGCTGGCCATGGCCGGTTCTCCTTCGCCGATCAATATAGCGATGAAGCGGGCTAACTGCAATAACTGAAAGGCCCTCGAGGCCTCGGCTCTGATCACCGGCCAGGCGAATCTACTGCGGCGCAATGCGGTCCGCGGCGTCTTGCAAACTTGTGGGATCAACTGTTGCCGCAGGCTCCCAGCGGCAGCTGGCCCAGGCATTGCCCGCGGGTGCCATCTCACCCAAATGCGATATGATGCGCTGCCCTGC
>DASRFX010000080.1:0-15862 GCA_035651335.1 Reyranella sp.
CAGCCGGGCGCTGAACGTGCTGCTGTCGTTCGAGACCCAGCTGCCGTTCGACAAGTGGGAGATGTGGCGCGACATGCGCGCGCTGCCGCTGGCCGAGCAGAAGAAATGGCTGCTCGACTCGGACAAGCGCCGCAAGCTGGTCGAGATCGCGTCCAAGCCCTACGAGGGCCCCGAGGTGCGCGGCACCGAGGCACGGCCGCCGGAGTGGGACTGGATCTACGCCATGACCGACATGAAGGGCCCGCACAAATCGATGGCCGACCTGGCGCGCGGCCGCAACACTCATCCGGTCGAGGTGATGATCGACATGGCGCTCGAACGCGACATGAAGTTCTTCATGATCCAGCCGATCGCCAACGAGAACCAGGCCGAGGCGGTCGAGCTGATGAAGCACCCGCGCTCGGTCGTGACGTTCTCCGACTCGGGCGCGCACGTGTCGCAGATCATGGACGCCTCGCTGCAGACGCATCTGCTCAGCCACTGGGTGCGCGACAAGCAGGTCTTCACCTTGGAAGAGGCGGTGAAGATGCTGACCTGCGACATCGCCACCCAATTCGGCTTCCACGATCGCGGCCTGCTGCGCGAAGGCCTCGCCGCCGACATCGCCGTGTTCGATCCCGACACGGTGGCGCCGCGCATGCCCGAGGTCGTCACCGACCTGCCGGCCAAAGCCAAGCGGCTGCGCCAGAAGGCCGACGGTATGAAGGCCACGATCGTCAACGGCCAGGTCCTGCTGCGCGATAATGAGCCCACCGGCAATCTTCCTGGCCGGTTGTTGCGCAAAAAGCGCTAGGAATGGTCGCGGCGACCGGATCCTACGACTCGCTACTGGCCGAGCTCGCGATCCCGCATCGCGCGAAGACCGCATATCGCGCGCTGCTGAAAGCGGGACCGGCCGCCATGCCCGCGATGCGGCGCGGGCTAAAGCATGTGAGCGCCGACGTGCGATATTGGTGCTGCCAGTACCTCGATCGCTTCCTCGAGCCTGAGGTGGTGGGCGAACTGGTCACGATGCTCGACGACGTAGACGCACGGGTACGCCTTACGACCTTGCACACGCTCGCCTGTGATCGCTGCAAGGTCGGCGATTGCCGGCCGGAGGAGGCCGAGATCCTGCCGCGCGCCATCGGGCTGCTGACGAGCGATCCGGATCGCCATGTGCGGGCGATGGCGCTCGAGGTCGTCGGCCGATTCGTTCATGGCAGCGACCAAGCGGCCGCTGCCATCGCCGCCGCAGGAACGGGCGATTCCAGCCCCGCCGTACGCAAGAAAGCCAAATGGTATGCGCCGGGCGGCGCAATATACCGACGAACCGCCCCGTAACGCGGCTGTCGCCTTGACATTGCCGCAGTGCGGCATCATACACGCGCCGTCCGCAGGATGCGGATTCGTACAGGTTTCTCGCGATTGCGCGACGCGCCCCTAAAGATGGCGCTTCATCCCGGGACAATCTCCTAGAAGCAAGAGCTGCCACCGCCGCGCCGGTGAGCGAGCCGCAAGCCGCCGATCGTGTTGGCGGCCGTAAGGATTATATTTCCAGTGACTAACGTTTCGTTTGCGGATCTCGGCCTCGCCGAGCCGTTGCTGCGCGCCCTCGCCGCGGCCAACTACACGGTGCCCACGCCCATCCAGGCGCGCACCATCCCGCTGCTGCTGCAGGGCCGCGACGTGCTGGGCATCGCCCAGACCGGGACCGGCAAGACGGCGGCGTTCGCGCTGCCCGTGCTGCAGCATCTCGCCGCCCAGAACCGGCGCGCCGAGCCCAGGAGCCCGCGCGCTTTGGTGCTGGCGCCGACGCGCGAGCTCGCCGTGCAGATCGCGCGCAGCTTCGACACCTATGGACGCGGTCTCGGGCTGCGCCTCGGCATGGTGATCGGCGGGCTGGGCTTCGGCCGGCAGATCGACACCCTGCAGAAGGGCGTCGACATCCTGGTGGCGACACCAGGCCGTCTGCTCGACCTGATGAGCCAGGGCCATTGCAAGCTCGGCAACGTGAGTTTCTTCGTGCTCGACGAGGCCGACCGCATGTTCGACATGGGCTTCATCAAGGACGTGCGCCGCATCTCGGCGTCGGTCGGCAAAGAGCGCCAGACGCTGATGTTCTCCGCCACCATGCCGGGCGACGTGGCCAAGCTCGCGGCCGACGTGCTGCGCAATCCCGAGCGGGTCGAGATCGCCCCGCAGGGCCGCACGGTCGAGAAGATCGAGCAGCGCGTCTACTTCGTGAACGCCGCCAGCAAGCGGGCCTTGCTCGCGCATCTGCTGGCCGACCAGGCGCTCGAGCGCGTCATCGTCTTCACCCGCACCAAGCGCGGCGCCAACCGCGTCGCCGAAGCGCTCGAGGACCGCGGCGTGGCCTCGGAAGCGATCCACGGCAACAAGAGCCAGAATGCGCGCCAGAAGGCGCTCGACAATTTCAGCCGCGGGCGCGCCCGCGTGCTGGTCGCCACCGATCTCGCTTCGCGCGGCATCGACGTCCAGGGCGTCACGCACGTCATCAATTTCGAGCTGCCGGCGGACGCCGAGAGCTACGTCCATCGCATCGGCCGCACCGCGCGCGCTGGCGCCTCGGGCATCGCCATCTCGTTCTGCGACGGCAGCGAGCGCGGCCAGCTCAAGGGCATCGAACGGCTGACCAACCAGCGCATCGCCGTCGTCTCGACGCCGGCCAACGAGGACCTGCCGCAGGCCCCGCCGATGCGTCCGAAGGCCGAGCGCGAGGCCAACGACAACGCCGAGCGCGAGCAGCGCGAGGGCCGCTTCCGTCGCCCTCCGCAACGCGGCGGCCATCGCGGTCGCGGCAATGGCCATCACGGGGGCGGCCATCACGCAGGCGGCCATCATCATCGCGGCCATGCGCCGGCCGAGCACCAATGGGCCCGCGGCGATTACCGCGATCAGCCTCAAGACGAGCGGCCGCAGGAACAGAGCGGCTTCGCTGCCCGTGCGCAGGTCAAGCGTCCCTACACGCCGCGTCCGCAAGGCGACCGTCCGTTCGGCGGCCAGCAACAGCGCGGCCGTCGTTTCGGCGGCGGCCGGGGTCGCAGCCGCTCGGCTTAGACGATCCCTTCCTCGCGGAAGATCTCCAGGCACTTGCGAAGAGCGCGCTCGTAACGGGCGCGCTCTTTTGCCATCGAGTCCTCGTTCCAGTCGAAGAAGCCCTTCCGGGTCTTGAAGCCGATGCGGCCCTGATCGACGTTCCGCTGCAGCACCGGCGGCGGGCCTTTCTCGTTACAGAGATCGGGGTAGATGATCTTGGCGACCGCGCAGGTCGTGTCCCAGCCGGAATGCTCCTTCTGCACGATCGGGCCGGCGGCGGCATAACGAAAGCCGAACGACAGCCGTACCGTGGCATCGATGTCCTCCGGCGAGGCGACGCCCTGCTCGATCAGCCACAGCGCCTCGCGCATCAGCGCGCCCTGGATGCGATTGCCGAGGAAGCCGATCACGTCCTTCTTGACCTGCACCGGCCGCTTGCCGAGCGATGCCATGACTGCGCCGACCCGCTCGGCGAGTCCCGCGTCCGTGTGGATGGAGCGCACGACCTCGACCAGCGGGATGAGATGCGCCGGCATGAAGAAGTGCAGCCCCATCATGCGCTGCTGGCTCTTCAATCCTTTGCCGATCTGGCTGATCGGGAACGACGACGAATTCGAGGTCAGCGCGCAGTCCGGCCTGGCGAGCGCCTCCATGTCGGCGAACAGCTTCTGCTTCAGCGCCAGGTCCTCGGTCACCGTCTCGACGGCAATCGAGATCTTGTCCCACGCCGCCTCGGCCAACGTCGCGTAGGCCGTGAGGCCGGACGTGTCGGCGGGCTTGCCCATGCCGGCAAGTGCCTTGGCGCAGGCGGCAGGGAGGCCGTCGCGCGTGCTGGCCGAGCGCGAGACGACATCGACCTTCCAGCCGCCGCCCAGGAACATGGCGATGATACCGACGCCCATCGTGCCGCCGCCCAAAACCAGCGCGTGCTTCGCCAACGGGTGTTCGCTTTGCGACATTCTCGATCCTCCCAACTCGACGCGCCCGCCGGTGCGGGGCAATATCGCGCTCACACATCCGTCCAAGGGGAAACGTCATGAGCGGCACATACAAGGATATCGGCGTATCGACCGAAGGTCATGTCGGCATCGTCGAGATCCAGCGCCCGCCGCACAATTTCTTCGACAATGCGCTGATCAACCAGATCGCCGACGCCTTCGAGGCGTTCGACCGCGATATCAACATTCGAAGCTACGTGCTGTGCTCGCAGGGTAAGTCGTTCTGCGCCGGCGCCGACTTCCAGAACCGGCCGGCCACGGGGGCATCCGGCGAAAGCGGCAAGCATCTCTACAAGGAGGCGACGCGGCTGTTCCGTTCCAGGAAGCCGTCGGTCGGCGCGATCCAGGGGCCGGCGATCGGCGGCGGCCTCGGCCTCGCACTGATGCCCGACTTCCGCGTCACCTGCGCGGAGGCGCGCTTCGCCGCCAACTTCACGCGCCTCGGCTTCCATCCCGGCTTCTCGCTCACCTACACGCTGCCGCGGCTGATCGGCCAGCAACGCGCCAACCTGATGTTCTACACCGGTCGCCGCATCCAGGGGCAGCAGGCCTACGAATGGGGCATGGCCGACGTGTTCGTGCCGTTGGCCGACGTGCGTAAGGAAGCGATCAAGCTCGCCGCCGAGATCGCCGAGAGCGCACCGCTCGCCGTGATGTCGACGCGCGAGACCATGCGGCGCGGCTTCGCCGATGCCGCCGAGGTCGCCACCGAGCGCGAGCTCACCGAGCAGGACTGGACGCGCAAGACCGAAGACTTCAAGGAGGGCGTGAAGAGCTACGCCGAAAAGCGGCCGGGCAACTGGAAGGGCCGCTGAGATGGCGCAAGGCGCGACGGGGCAGGTCGCCGGCAAGGTCGCGATCGTCACCGGCGGCGCCTCCGGCATCGGCGAGGCGTGCGCCGAAACGCTGGCCCGCGAGGGCGCATCGGTGCTGGTCACCGACGTCGACGAGCTTCTGGGCCAGGGAGTCGTGCAGAAGATCTCGAAGGCGGGCGGCAAGGTCGCCTGGCTGAAGCACGACGTTTGCGACGAAGCGGCATGGCCCAAGGTGATTGCCGAGGCCGAGAGACGCTTCGGCCGGCTCGACATCATGGTCGCCAATGCCGGCATCGGCATCATGTCGCCGATCGAGACGATGACGTTGGCCGACTGGCAGCGCCAGCAGGCGATCAACCTCGACGGCGTGTTCCTGTCGATCAAGCATTCCATCCCCGCCATGCGGCGGGCGGGTGGCGGTTCGATCGTGCTGATGTCGTCGGTCGCGGGCTTGCGCGGCGCGCCGACGCTGGCCGCCTATTCGGCAACCAAGGGCGGCGTGCGGCTGCTCGCCAAGTCGGTGGCGATGGAGCATGCCCACGAGAAGATCCGCTGCAATTCGGTGCATCCCGGCATCATCGCGACGCCGATCTGGAACAAGATCCCGACCGGCGCGGCAGGCAACAGGCGCAATGCGCCGATCGATCCGCGCGAGCGCGCCCACTCGGTCGTGCCGCTCGCCCGCGTCGGCGAGGCGCAGGACATCGCCAATGGCGTGCTGTTCCTGTGCACGGAGGCCGCGAGCTACATCACCGGGCAGGAGCTGGTGATCGACGGTGGCATGACGGCCGGCGGCCGGCCGCCGCAAAGGCCGTCCTAGGAACCAGCATTCCCCGAAATTTCCACAGCTTTGCCATCGTGTTTCCATGAGGCTACCGGCCGGGCAAGGAACATCGGCGCGGCGCATGGGTTGACCTCTCGCCAACAGAGAGGAGGACCTGAGATGAAGAAACCCCTGATCATCCTGGCTCTGCTGACGATTGGTTCGGCCGCGTACGCGCAGGTATCTGCGGGCGGCAGCGGCAGCGCCACCGGTTCCGGTTCGGTCAACTCGCCGGCTGCCAGCGGCAGCGTTTCCGGCAACGCGGATACGAGCGGCAACGGCCGGTTCGGTGGCGCCGAAATCAAGGACCGCGAACAGGCCCAGGCGCCGGACGCTCGCATGAACAACAGCAACGGCATCAACGCCCAGGATCGCGACAAGGGCCTCGACCGGGCGCGCGACCGCATGAGCCCTCAAGGGCTCGAGCACAACAACGCGCCGGACGCCGACAAGCGTTAATACCTTGTAGCGTGAAGAGGATCGCCGGCGTCGCAAGACGCCGGCATCTTCTTTGGCCGGTTCTAGCGCTCCATCATGACGCCGAGGATGCGCTTCATCGCGACGGGAGCGACGTTGATGTCGCCGGCGAAGGGATCTTCGTAGATCAACACGAGCGAGAACATCATGCCGAGGGCGCACACAAGGCCGCAATTGGCGAGCATCTTGTCGACGGTTGCCGAGGTGAAGAATGCCAAGACCAGCAAAATGCCGAACAGCCCGACCATGACCCACCAGTAGAGCGGCTGGAGTCCGAAGTCGGTCGCGGCAAGCCGAGCCTCGCGCAGATCGCCCATTTCGTCGAGGGCCCGCAACATCTGGGTTTCGGTGGCCTCCTGGCGGCGGGTCTCGGGTTCCAGGCGCCGGATATCGGCGCCGAATTTCTTGTACAGAGCGTCGGTCTTGGGGCTGCGCTGGTCGTGCGCCAGCAGCGGCCATTCGTCCTCGATCACCGATTTCACGTAGATCTGCAGGTCCTCGCGCGCTGCCTGAGCGGCCGGCGTTCCGAAATGGAACAGCGCACGATCGAGGGTGCCGACGGCGTTGGCCTCCTTGAGAGACAGATCCTCGGTGATGCGGTATTGGCTCTGCACCTGCACCAGGGAAAAGGCCACGACGAAGACGGTGAAGCCGGCGACGGCCTTGATTGCATCGCTTGCCCCGTCGTTGACGGCACGGCTCACGTTGAAACGCAGCAGCTTCGTCCTCAGCCACGGCATCGCGGCGATCAGCGTCATCATGCCCGAGCAGACGACGACGAAGGTCTCGATCGCGTCGAGCGACTGCAAGGCTTCGATGAAGTGTCTCACGGCCGTCAGCCCTTGCAGGAGTTGGTGGCGAGGTAGTCGTGCACCTTGATTTTGTCGGCGATGATGTCAGCCTTGGCAGCGTCGACCTTGGCCTTCATCTCGGGCGAGATGAGCTTCTTGTTGTAGTCTTCGGGCGTCCAGTCGATCGCGGCTTCGGCCAGGCCGATCATGAACTCGCCAGCCTTCCACTTGCCCTGCAGCACGCTCACGAACGACTGAAACACCGCATTGTCCACGCGCTTGGACGTCGAGGTGATGATCGTGTCGGCATCGGCGCCCTTGTTGGTGCTGCCGATCGCGAGTTTGCCCTTTTCCTTGGCGGCCTGGATGACGGAGACGCCCGTCGTGCCGGCGGCGGTGTAGACCACATCGACGCCTCGCCCGAACTGCGCGAGCGCGAGCCGGGTGCCGGCGGCGGGATCGTTCCATGCCGCCGGCGTCGTACCGGCCATGTCGGCGATGACCTCGACCTTCGGATTGGCATAGCGAACGCCTTGTTCGTAGCCGCACTGGTAGCGGCGCATCAGCGGGCTATCCATGCCGCCGATGAAGCCCACCTTGCCGCTCTTCGAAGAGAGGGCCGCCGCCATGCCGACGAGGAACGTGCTTTCCTGTTCCTTGAACAGGACGGACCGCACGTTCGACAGATCGACCTTGGCATCGATGATGGTGAAGCGCGCGTTGGGAAACTCCTTCGCCACCTTGGCCAGCGCCGCCGCCTGCGCGAAGCCGACCAGGACGATCGGGTCGAAGCCGTTCTGGGCCGCCGCGCGTTGCCCGACTTCGAAATCCGCCTCGTTGGCAGGCTCGAAGTCGGTGACCTGCGCGTTCATCGCCCGCATGAAGCGCTGCGCGCCCTTGGCGGCTGCTTCGTTGAGCGACTTATCGGCCTTGCCGCCGGTGCTGTAGATGAGCGCTGGCTTGTTCGCGAACTGCGCAGCGGCCGGATTTGCGCACGCGAGCGCAAGCAAGCCTGCGGCCAGCAGGCCGTGACGACTTTTCATTCGAAATCTCCCCACATCCCCGCTGCAATAACATCGAGTTTGAAATTGCTTGGCAAGAAGAGACAAATTGCATTGTTGGCAAAATGATTGGCGACTCACATGCACTGCAGCTGAGGTCGTTCGCGATTGCCGCGATAATCGCGTGTGTGACGAGCCTGTATACGGCGAACGTGTCGGCGCAGGGCGTGCCACCGGGCGGACCGATCGGCAACTCGACCGGCATCGGCAGCGGACTGGGAGGCGTGACCGGCGGCACCGGGCCAGGGTGGCCCAACGGCACCAACCAGGCGCCGCAGCCGTCAATCACACTGATCACGCCCGGCGGCGGCACGCTGCCATCGGCGCCGCCGCCGGCCGCACTGTCGACGGCGCGGCCCAACAACTATCCGCAGCCATCTTCTGTCTACGCCACGCACCAGCGCAAACCGTCGGTCGTGCCGATGACCCCGCCGCCGGCGGAGACGGCGAGCCTCGCCTTCCTCAAGGGCTGCTGGCGGACCGACGTCTTCCTCTACGAGCAGCAGCACGGTCTCACCACCTGGTGCTTCAACGACAAGGGCGTTGGCCGCGTGCTCTACACCCGCATCGACCAGCCGGCCTACTCCTGCAACGCGCAGGCCGAGGCGCGCTATTCAGGCGGCGTGCTCAGCTTGCAGAGCCTTGCGCCGACCTGCAGCGACGGCCGCTCCCTGCCGCTCGGCAACCTCGACTGCCGGCAGAACGGCGAGATCGTGCAGTGCAGCGGCACCTTGCCGGCGCGGGGCCCGGCCGAGACGTGGAGCGTCGGCCTCTATCGAGTGCCGCGATGAGCCCTAGCCAAGTTGCTCGTCGAGAAGCTTGAGCGCTTCGGCCGCGAAGGCGCGCATGTTGGCGACGCGGTCGTTCGAGCGGGTTTCAAGCGTGCGCGCAATCTTGCCATTGGGACCGACAACGGCGACGCAGGTGTGGCCAGCGGCGTCGCCGTAGCGATTGCCGGTGGGACCGGCGGCGCCGGTCTCGGCGAGCCCCCAGTTCGTGCGCAGGCGGCCGCGCACAAGCTCGGCGGCGAGCAACGCCCAGGGTTCCGACGAGGAGCGGATGTCGCCGCGCTTTTCCTTGGTCGCGTCGAGGAAGGCGATCCCGGCCGGCCCCGTGTAGACGACGGCGCCGCCCATGAAATAGGCCGAGGCGCCCGGCACGGCGAGCAGCACCGCCGAGATCAGGCCGCCCGCCGACGATTCCGAAACGCCGACCGTCTCCTTGCGCGCCTTCAGCTTCTCGCCGACTTGCTTGGCGAGCGGCAACAACGAGTCCATCTGCCTATTCCTTTCGGTCGGTGAAGATCTTGAGCACCAACGGCTGAGACTGCCCGATCCACAGCGCGCGGTCGCGATGATCCTCGAGATCCTGCCCGGTATTGGGATGGATGAACACGGTGAGATCGCCGTGATTGAGCGTCAGCCAGGAGATCAGCGGCGCGAATTGCTCCTTCTGGAAATGCACCTGGTAGCTGAACATCGGGTGCGGCCCGACCGGCTTTTCGTGGAAGCGGCCCATGTCGATGTCGAAACTCTTTTCGATTCTTTCGCGCAGGGCCCATGCCGCGTCTCGCGTGGCGGCATCGAAATAGACGTGGGCGTGCCAGTCTTTGATCTGCGGGGTTTCCATCGTCGGACCGTGTGTTAGCCTTTCCGTATCATGAACTTTGATTTCTCAGACGACCAGAAGCTCCTCAAGGAGCAGGTGCGCAAATTCCTCGCCGACAAGTGCCCCATGAAGGTGGTGCGCCGCGTGCTCGACGGCAACGAGGCCTTCGCCGATGAGGTGTGGAAGGGCCTGGTCGAGCTCGGCGTGCCGGCGACCGCCATCCCCGAAGCCTATGGCGGCTTGGGCCTCTCGCCGCTCGAGCTCTGCGTCGTCGCCGAGGAGATCGGCCGCGCCGCGGCTCCCGTGCCATTCGACTCCTCCGTCGTGCTGGCGACCGAAGCGCTCAAATTGGGGGGCAGCGAGGCGCAGAAGAAGAGGTGGCTCCCGCTGCTGGCCGAAGGCAAGGCAATCGGCACGCTCGCCGTGGCCGAAGGCGCGCAACCGCCCAGGCCGCGCACGATCTCGACGACCTACGGCGGCGGGCGGCTGAACGGCAGGAAGGTGCCGGTGGCTGACGGCGATGTGGCGACGTTCGCGATCGTGATGTCCAAGAACGCGCTGGTGCTGGTCGATCTCAATCGGGCGGCCGTCACGAAGAAACGCGTCGAGACCATCGACCCGGCGCGCAAGCATGCCGAGCTCGTCTTCAACGACGCGTCGGCCGAGCTGCTGGGCGGCGAGAACGAGGGCTGGCGCCTGCTCGAACGGCTGTACGATGCGGCGGCGGTGTATTTCGCCTTCGCCCAGGTGGGCGGTGCCGAAGCCGCCATGTACATGGCGCGCGACTACGCCCTGCAGCGCCAGGCGTTCGGCCGGCCGATCGGCTCCTACCAGGCGATCAAGCACAAGCTGGCCGATTGCTACGTCAAGCTCGAGCTCGCGCGCTCCAATGCCTACTACGGCGCCATGATGTTGAGCGAAGGCGGCGCTGATCTGGCCGTCGCGGCGGCGGCGGCACGCATCGCCGCCACCGAGGCCTATGACTTCGCCGCCAAGGAGAACATCCAGACCCATGGCGGCATCGGCTTCACCTGGGAGGCCGACACGCAATTCCACCTGCGCCGCGCCAAGCTGATGGCGCTGAACATCGGCGGGCCAATGGCGTGGAAAGACAAGCTGGTCAATCGGCTCGAACAAAAGAACGCGGCGTAAGGGAAGGAAACGACCATGGACTTCAACGACACGCCCGAAGAAGCTGCGTTCCGCAGGGAAGTGCGCGCCTGGCTCGACGCCAATGCCACGCGCAAGAGCGACGACCAGAAGAGCTTCCGCGCCCGCAACGACGATCCCAACCTTCTGAAGAAGGCCAAGGAGTGGCAGGCCAAGAAGGCCGCGGCAGGCTACGCGCGCATCACCTGGCCGAAAGAATATGGCGGTCGCGGCGGTTCGCCGATCCTGCAGGTGATCTACCAGCAGGAAGAGTCGAACTATCTGGTGCCGCTCGGCTTTTTCGATATCGGGCTGGGCATGTGCATCCCGACCATGATGGCCTATGCCTCGCCGGAGCAGCTCAAGCGCTACGTCAAGCCGGCGCTCTACGGCGAAGAAGTGTGGTGCCAGCTCTTCTCCGAGCCGGCCGCCGGCTCCGACGTCGCCGGCATCCGCACCAGAGCCGAGCGCGACGGCGACGGCTGGGTGATCAACGGCCAGAAGGTGTGGACGTCGGGCGCGCACTATTGCGACTACGGCATCATCATCACCCGCACCGATCCCAGCGTGCCCAAGCACCAGGGCCTGACGATGTTCTTCCTGTCGATGAAGACACCGGGCATCGAGGTGCGGCCGATCAAGCAGATCTCGGGCGGCGCGAATTTCAACGAGGTGTTCTTCACCGACGTGCGCATCCCCGACAGCCACCGGCTGGGCAAGGTGGGTGAGGGCTGGAAGGCGGCGCTCACCACGCTGATGAACGAGCGACTGGCGGTCGGCCTGCCGTCGGGCGGCCTCGATGTCGACGAGCTGATGGAGCTGGCGCGCGACACCGAGCTCGAGGACGGCCCCGCGATCCGCAATCAGCAGGTGCGCTCGAGGATCGCCGACTGGTACGTGCAGCAGCAGGGCCTCAAACTCACGCGCTTCCGCACCTTGACGGCGCTCTCCAAGGGCCAGACTCCAGGGCCTGAATCCTCGATCATCAAGATCGTGGCCGCGCCCAAGATGCAGGACATGGGGGCTTTCGCCATGGAGCTGATGGGTCCGGCCGGCATCATGAAGGAGGACGTGCCGCACGCGGCCGGCTTCCAGGCGCAATGGGTCGGCGGCGCGGGCTTCCGCATCGCCGGCGGCACCGACGAGATCCTGCGCAACATCGTGGCCGAGCGGGTGCTCGGCCTGCCGCAGGATGTGCGGGTCGACAAGGACGTGCCTTTCAACAAGATGAAGTAGGGAGGCGGGCGATGAACCGCTTGGACGGCAAGGTCGCGTTCCTGTCGGGCGCGGCGCGCGGCATCGGCGGCGCCACCGCAGGGCTGATGGTGCAAGCCGGCGCCAAGGTGGTGATCGGCGACGTGCTCGACGAGGTCGGCGCCAAGCACGCCAAGGAGATCGGCGCGACCTACCTGCATCTCGACGTCACCAGCGAGGCTAGCTGGGCCGCCGCGATGGACGCCACGATCAAGGCGCATGGCAAGCTCGACGTGCTGGTGAACAACGCCGGCATCTTCAACGGCAAGGGTGTCGAGGACGCCTCGCTGGACGACTGGCACAGGCTGGTCGCCGTGAACCTGACCGGTGTCGTGCTGGGCACGCGCGCGGCGCTGCCGCACCTCAAGAAGAGCAAGGGCAACATCGTCAACCTGGCCTCGATCGCGGGCCTGGTCGGCAGCCAGCTCGATCCGCTTTATTCGCTGACCAAGGGCGGCGTCACCCTGTTCACCAAATCGACGGCACTGGAGTTCGGCCGCAAGGGCTACGGCATCCGGGTCAACTCGATCCATCCCGGCCTGATCGAGACCGACATGGGCCAGAAGACCTTCGTGATGCGCGCCCAACAGGTCGGCACCAACGACACCGAGCAGGCGCGCAAGACGACGCTGGCACTGCATCCGATCGGCCGGCTGGGCGTTGCCGAGGATATCGCCAAGGGCATCGTGTTCCTCGCCTCGGACGACGCGAGCTTCATGACTGGCGCCGGGCTGGTGGTCGACGGCGGCTGGACGGCACATTAGGGAGAAGGTCGATGCGTTTCGGATTGTTGTACGAGCACCAGCTGCCGCGGCCGTGGGACGGCGACACCGAACATCGCCTGTTCAAGGACGCGCTGGCCCAGGTCGAGCTGGCCGATCGGCTGGGCATCGATCACATCTGGGAGGTCGAGCATCACTTCCTCGAGGAGTATGCGCATTCCTCCGCGCCCGAAGTCTTCCTGGCGGCATGTGCGGCACGCACCAGGCGCATCCGGATCGGCCACGGCGTGGTGCTGGCGCCGCCGGGCTACAATCATCCGGCGAGGGTCGCCGAGCGCATCGCCACGCTCGACCTGATTTCGGACGGCCGGGTCGACTGGGGCACCGGCGAATCGGCCTCGCGTGTCGAGCTCGAGGGATTCGGCATCGATCCCGAACAGAAGAAGGCGATGTGGGCCGAGGCGGTCGAGCAGACCGCCAACATGATGGCGATGAGCCCGTACCCCGGATTCCAGGGCAAGTATTTCTCCATGCCGGTGCGCAACGTGGTGCCCAAGCCGCTGCAGAAGCCGCATCCGCCGATCTGGGTGGCGTGCTCCAAACGCGAAACCATCCATGCCGCGGCCCGCGCCGGCATCGGCGCGCTCACCTTCGCCTTCGTCGATCCGGCCGAGGCCGGAAAATGGGCGCACGAATATTACGACATCATCAAGAGCGACCAGTGCGTGCCGATCGGCCACACGGTGAACGCCAACATCGCCATGGTGACGGGCTTCTCGGTGCACGAGGACGGAGCCGAGGCGCGCCGCCGCGGTTCGGAGGGCTTCCAGTTCTTCGGCTACTCGCTCGGCCACTTCTACGTCTACGGCAATCACCAGCCCGGCGTGACCAATGTCTGGCAGCGCTTCGAGGCGGCCAAGGATAGCCTGCCGCCGGCCGGCCGCGGCAGCGGCATCGGCACGCCGGACGAGCTGATCGGGCATCTCAAGCAGTACCAGGAGGCCGGCGTCGACCAGGTCGTGTTCATCCAGCAGGGCGGCCGCAACAAGCACGAGCATATCTGCCAGGCGCTCGAGTTGTTCGCCGCCCGGGTGATGCCGGTGCTCAAGGCCGGCCAGGCGGAGCGCGATGCGAAGAAGCAGCGCGAGCTCGCGCCGTTCATCGAGGCGGCACTGAAGCGCAAGAAGCGCATGCCGCCGGTTGCGCCGTCAGCCATTCCGACGGTGACCGCGTATGGCCGCAATGTCGTGCAGGCCGACCAGCCGACCGAGGGGCCGACGCATCACATCGCGGCCGACATCGCGGTGATGATGAACGACCCGGCCGACAAGAAGAAAAAGCAGCAGGCGGCGGAGTGACGGCCCTCCGCCGTCATCCCGAGCATTGGCGAGGGATCTTCTAGAAGATTCCGGCGGCGAGACCGGCCGCCATCGCCGCGCCCAGTTCCTCGCATTGCTGGACGAAGGCGTCCTGCCACGGCCCCTTGCACAGCAGCGGCTCCTGCACGGCCTTCCAGCGCAGGCCGGTGAGGATGGTCTCGACGCCGCGCCGCGTACCGGTGCCGTCGCTGCCGGCGCGGATGTAGAGCGCGCACGGCAGGCCCTGCGTCTTGTCGAGCAGCGGATTGTACGAGCGGTCGAAGAAGTCCTTCAGCGCGCCGCTCATGTAGCCGAGATTTTCGGTCGTGCCGAGGATCACGGCTTGCGCCACCAGTACGTCGTCCGGGCCGGCCTGCAACGGCGCCACGACGCGGACCTCCACGGCGGTTTCGCTCCGCGCGCCGCGTTCGACCGCGTCGCGCAAAGCGCGCGTGTTGTCGGACGGGGCATGTGCCACGATGAGCAGGACCTTTGCCATGGCCGGGACTTAGCATGATCAAGAAACTGCTGATCGCCAACCGGGGGGAAATCGCCATCCGCATCGCCGAGGCCGCCTCGGCGCTGGGCATCGCGACGGTCGGCGTGCATTCCGAGGACGACGCCAATTCGCTGCATCTGAGACGAGTCGACGAAATGCGGGCGCTGAAGGGAAAGGGCGCGGCGGCCTATCTCGACATTGCGGGCGTGATCGAAGCGGCCAAGGCCGCCAAATGCGATGCGATCCATCCGGGCTATGGCTTCCTGTCGGAGAATGCCCAGTTCGCGAAGGCCTGCGCGGCCGCCAAGATCGCCTTCGTTGGCCCGACACCTGAGCAGCTCGACCTGTTCGGCGACAAGGCGCGCGCGCGAGCGCACGCGGCCAAGTGCAAGGTGCCGATGCTGCCCGGCACCGACGGGCCGGTCGATGCCGCGGGCGCCGTCGCCTTCTTCAAGAAGCACGCCAAGGCCGGCATTGCCCTCAAGGCGATCGCCGGCGGCGGCGGCCGCGGCTTGCGGCTCATCAAGAACGAAAGCGAGATCAGGGAAGCCTTCGCGCGCGCGTCGGCCGAGGCCAAGGTGGCGTTCGGCAACGGCGCGCTCTATGCCGAGCGGCTGGTCGCCAAGGCGCGCCACATCGAGGTGCAGGTCGTGGGCGACGGCAAGGGTTCCGTCGTCGCCCTGGGCGAGCGCGAATGCACCCTGCAGCGCCGCAGCCAGAAGATCGTCGAGCTGGCGCCGAGTCCGGGCCTGAAGCCGGCGCTGCGGAAGAAGATCGTCGATGCGGCCGTGGCGATGGCGAAGGCCGCGAAGTATCGCAGCCTCGGCACCTTCGAGTTCCTGGTCGAGGGCAGCGACTTTTTCTTCATCGAGGCCAATCCGCGCCTGCAGGTCGAGCACACCGTCACAGAGGAGGTGTGGGGCGTCGATCTGGTGCAGGCGCAGCTCAGCGGCGCGCGGCCCAAGGCCGAGGGTCCGCAGGGGACGGCGATCCAGCTGCGCGTCAATCTCGAGACGATGACCGAGGACGGCTCGGCCAAGCCGGGCGGCGGTACGCTCACGGTGTTCGAGCCGCCGTCAGGGCCCGGCGTGCGGGTCGATACCTACGGCTATGCGGGCTACCGCACCAATCCCAATTTCGATTCGCTGCTCGCCAAGGTGATCGTCAAGGCGCCGAGCTATCAGCAGGCGCTGGCGCGGGCCGAGCGGGCGCTGGCGGGGTTCCGCCTGGAGGGCGCGCCGTCGAACCTGGGCTTCCTGCGCGCCCTG
>DASRFX010000081.1:0-50861 GCA_035651335.1 Reyranella sp.
CGGTTAGCGCAGTTAGCGCTAGTGCGCTAGTGATTCGCACTGGTCGTTGGGACCGGCGCGCAAGATTCGGTCGCGTGTCGCGATTGGTAAACAAACGCGCCACAAGAAGGTCCATTATCTTTCCATTTAATAAGCGTTACCATCAGGTAACCAGCACCACAGATTGTGGTGTAGAAAATTGCTCAACCTTGGCGCAAGATTCGTGCGCGACGGCGCACGATAGTCAACAAACGCGCCACAACCGTCTCGTTAGATTCTCGTTATTAAATTCGAAGCAGGGCCAACCCATACCATTAGCAGTGGGTCAGGAAATTACCTTCGTCGCGCTGGGGCGCTCCGGCACCGGGACCGTACGGCGGTCGAGCAGTTGCCGCAGCTCCCGCCTTGTCTCGGGCCAAAGGGCGAGCACACACACGCAGACCGAGAGGGCCAGGGCGGCGGCCGAGGCCAGCGCGGGGAGCGTTGCCTGCACCTCGAAGCGCCTCAATACGCCGACCGACAGAGCGACGGCGATGGCGGCCGAGGCGGGCGGCGCAATGGCCCGCCACAGCATGCCCATCGAGACCGGGCCTCGCCGCGTGGCGAACCAGAAAGCCAGCGGCAGCCGGATCACGAGGACCGTCACCGCGAGCGACGCGGCGACGCCAACGACACCCCATCTCAAGCCCGCCAGGATCGACAAAACGCACAGGCCGGAGTCGATCAAATTGGCGCGCACCATTTCGGTCATGCGCGAATGCGTCATGTAGAGGAGACCCACCGCCTGCAGGACAGGCAGCGCCATGGCGGCAAGGCTGAACAGGGCAACGAGCGGCACGGCCTGCCGCCACGACGGGCCGAACAGGATCTCCACCACCCAATCGGCGGTGACCGCGGCGAGGGCGAAGGCCGGCATCGTCAGCAGGCCGACCTTTTGCAGGACCTGGCCGCAAAGGGCGCGATAGCGGTCCGGCTGGTCGGTCAGACGGCTGAGCGCCGGCATGGCGGCGGCGTAGACCGGCGCATTGATCGTGTTGATCGGCATCATGAGCAACCGGGTCGTGCGCTCGTAGAGGCCGAGAAGGACCGGGCCCCACATCCAGCCGATGAGGATCTGATCGATGCTGCGGGAGAACGCCACGGCGAGACCGCTCACAGTCACCGAGGCGCCGTAGCGCACCAGGGCGCCGAGCCCCGGCGTTCGTGCGGGAGAGGTCGGCCGCCAGCGGCAGGACAACCAGCTCCCCACCAGCAAAAACAAAGGCGCGAGCAACCGTTGCGCCACCAGCGCCCAGTAACCGGCGCCGGCGAGCACGAGGCCGATGCCGGTGGCAAAGCTGGCAAAATCGGCGCTGGTCTCCAGCGTGGCGATCGCCGTGAAACGCATTTGCCGGCGCAGCAACGCCCAGTGCTGCACGGTCAAGCCGCTCGCCACGAAGGCCAGCGCCATCCACCGTGTCACGGGAGCGAGCTCAGGCTGCCCGTAGAACGCAGCCAACAAGGGTGCCGCCAGGAAGAGGCCGGCGCCGAGGCCGGCGCCGATGACGGCATTGATCCAGAACAGCGCCGAGACCTGCGCCTGCGTTATGTCCGGCTTCTGGATCGTCGCCGCCGAGAGGCCAAATTCCTTGACGAGGTCGAGCAGGATCCCGACCGCGGCCACCATCGCCAGCAGGCCGAAGGCCGATGGCGGCAGCAGCCGCGCCAGCACGGCCAGCGTGCCGATCTGGCCCAGCGCCCGCAGCACCTGGGTCGAGAGCAGGATGACGCCGCCGCGCCGGCTGCGGCGTCCGACGTCGTGGATCAGGTGGTCGACGCCGAGTTCGGCGTCAGGCGACGGCGCGCCGGCTTTCCGACGCGACATTGTCGAGGAACCACCGGTAGGTACGGGACAGCCCTTCGGGAAGCGACGTACGCGCATGCCATCCCAGGCTGCTGGCGAAGCTCACGTCGACCATCTTGCGCGGCGTGCCGTCGGGCCGCGACGAGTCGAAGCGTATCTTGCCGCCGTAGCCCACGGCTTTGCACACCATCTCGACCAGATCGATGATCGGATAATCCCGGCCCGGCCCGAGATTGACGATGTCCTCGCCCGAATAATGCTTCATGAGATGCACCATCCCGTCGGCCGCGTCGTCGACGTAGAGGAATTCGCGCCGCACCGCGCCGGTCCCCCATACCTCGATGTTGGGGCTGTGGGCGAGCTTGGCCTCGTGCGCCTTCAGGATGAGGGCCGGCACGACGTGGCTCTGCATGCGGTCGAAATTGTCGCCCGGTCCGTAGAGGTTGCTCGGCATCACCGAGATGTAGTCGCAGCCGTATTGGCGCCGATAGGCCTGGCCGAGCTTGATGCCGGCGATCTTGGCGATCGCGTACCATTCGTTCGTCGGCTCGAGCGGACCGGTAAGCAGCGCCGATTCGGGGATCGGCTGCGGCGCCAGGCGCGGATAGATGCAGGACGAGCCCATGAGCAGCAATTTCTCGACATTGGCGCGCCGGCACGCTTCCACGACGACGGTCTGGATGGCGAGATTGTCGTAGATGAACTCGCCGGGCCGCGTGCTGTTGGCGTGGATGCCGCCCACGCGCGCGGCCGCCAGGAACACGGCCTGTGGACGCGCTTCGCGGAGCCATCGCTCGACCTGCTCGGGCTGGCGCAGATCGACGGTGTCGCGGGGCGCCGTGACGATCTTGCAGCCTTCGCCCTGCAGGCGGCGCACGAGTGCGCTGCCGACCAGGCCGCGGTGGCCCGCGACCCAGACGACCTTATTGTGCAGCGTGTAGGACGGGTTCATGCCGTGCTCCCGTAGCGCGCAGAATGGTGCGGTCCGCCTCGACCATCTCGGTGACGAGCTGTTCGAAGCTGGTGCGGTGGTGCCAGCCGAGCTTGGTGGCGGCCTTCGCCGGGTCTCCCAGCAGCAGATCGACCTCGGTCGGCCGGCAATAGCGCTCATCGAGCGCCACCAGGACTTCACCGGTCCGCCGACAGTGGCCGCACTCGTCGATGCCGCTGCCGCGCCACGTGATAGGGCGCCCGATGCACTGGAACGCGAGCTCGACGAACTCCCGGACCGTATGCGTCTCGCCGGTCGCCAGCACATAGTCGTCGGGCTCGTCCTGCTGCAGGATACGCCACATGCCCTCGACATAGTCGCGCGCATGGCCCCAATCGCGCTTGGCATCGAGGTTGCCCAGATAGAGCCGGTCCTGGAAGCCGCGCTCGATGGCCGCCACGGCGCGGGTGATCTTGCGGGTGACGAAGGTTTCGCCGCGGATCGGCGATTCGTGGTTGAACAGGATCCCGTTGGAGGCGTGCATGCCATAGGCTTCACGGTAGTTCACCGTGATCCAGTAGGCGTAGAGCTTGGCCACCGCATACGGACTGCGCGGATAGAACGGGGTCAGCTCCCGCTGCGGCGTCTCCTGGACCTTGCCGAACAGCTCGGATGTCGAGGCCTGATAGAAGCGCACATCGTCGTTCATGCGCAGGATCCGGATCGCCTCGAGCATGCGCAACGTTCCGAGGGCATCGGTATTGGCGGTGTACTCCGGCGTCTCGAAGCTCACCTGCACATGGCTCTGTGCGGCAAGATTGTAGACCTCGGTCGGCTTCACTTCGCCGAGGAGACGCAGGAGATTGCTCGAATCCGTCATGTCGCCGTAATGCAGGAAGAGCCGGACGTCGGCGTCGTGGCGGTCGCGATAGAGGTAATCGATGCGTTCGGTATTGAGCAACGAGGACCGCCGCTTGATGCCGTGCACTGTGTAACCTCGATTGAGCAGGAAGTCGGCGAGATAGGCGCCGTCCTGTCCGGTGATTCCGGTGATCAGGGCAACCTTGTTCGACATACGCTACCTTTCGTCGTTCAGGTGAAGAGCATCCTCTCGGCGGCGCGGTCCCAAGAGTAGGTGCCAAGAACATGACGCTGCGCCGCGATCGCCATGCGCTCGAGTCGGTCGGGATCGGCCAGGGCACTGACCATCGCCTGCGCCAGCGCCGCCGGCTCGGCGCGATCGACGAGGAATCCGTGTCGCCCGCCGTCGACCAGCTCGGGCAAGCCGTTTCGTGCCAGCCCCATGACCGGCGTGCGCGACATCATCGCCTCGAGATAGACCTGTCCCCAGGGGTCGTTCAGCATCGGCTGCACCAGGAGCGTCGACTGCCGATAGAGCCGCTGCAGCTCGTCCCATGGCAGGTGCTCGAGAAACGCCACGCCACGCATCGGCGGCACAAACCGGCGGCTGCGCTTGTCGCCCACGATCGTGAGCGTCAGATCCGGTCGATGCCGCTGCGCCAGCTCGAAGGCCTTGAGCAGAAGCACGCCGCCCTTGGCCTGGAAGAGATGCTTGGCGACGAACAGCAGCCTCGGTTGATCGTACTGCTTGGCGCCGTCATAGGGGCGTATGGCACCCATGCCCGAGCCGACGGCCGTCACCCGCTCGGGCGCGAGGCCGTAATGTGTGATCAGGTTGTCGCGCACGTAGGCGCCGAAGGTGAATACATGCGCCAGACCGGCGAAGGCGGCGCGCTCACTGTCCTCGAATGCGCGCAGCGCCCGGCGCGTGAAGCGATCGGCATGCACATGATGTTCGCGCGAGAGCGCCCAGGTGTGATCGCAATAGAGATAATGCTGGAGGCCATCGTCGGCGACGGCCGGCAGATCGAAGGAACCGGTGTGAAGCACGTGATCGACGCCCAGTCGCAACGCCTGCTCGGCGACTTGAGCGGCGAGCAACCTGCGGCTCGCCAGGCTGCGGTAGATCTGCTCGCCGGTCAGCGGCCGGCCGCGGCCGGCCAGAAAATCCGCTGCAGCGATCCGCAGCTTCGCCATACGGCCGATGCGCGGATGGATGGCCTCGATCTCGACGCCCAGTCGCTCCAGCGACGCGGCAATATTCGCCGGCGCCCCCGACCACGTCCGCGGCGAACGCGGATCGCCGAACACCGAGGTCACGGCGAGGCGATCGAAACGAGGCGAGCGCGAGTGCGATGGAGCGAGGGGAATATCGGAAGCCAGAGCCACGTCCATCGTCGTAGAAAATCGCGGCTCGACCGGTGTCGCCAGTGATCAACCTGTGACGCCTAGAGTCGCAAAAAGCGCCACAGATTGATCACATTGTCACGCCTGTGTGCTCGCCGATACTGCATCGCATGCATGGATCGCTCGACGTGGTCGACCAGAGCAGCATTAACGCGACGAGGCTGGCGAAGGCGTACGATCGGGCCGCGGCCAAGACCACGCGTCGCCTGGTGTTCCTGTGCCCTGACGCCACCGAAACCAGCACGCTGACGCGTGCGCAGCAGTTCATCGACGACGGCTATTCGGTCACCGTCTTCGGATTTCGCCGCAAGCGCTACAACATGGGCTATCAGCCCGACTGGCCCTACGTGCCGCTGGGCCTGACGGCGGACGGCAAGTATTGGCATCGCATGCGGGCGCTTGTCCAAGCGTTGCCCGCCCTCCTCGCACACCGGCCGACGCTCAGGCTCGCGACGGTCTTCTACGCCCGCAACATCGATCAGTTGCTTCTCGCGATCCTCGCGCGCCTGTTCGCCTTCTCCCGCGCGCCCATCGCCTACGAGGTCCTCGACATCCCCCCGATCCTGATGCGCCGCGGTCCGGTGGCGATGCTCCTTAGATTGGTCGAGCGCCTCTGCCTGCGCTTCACGCGGGTACTCGTCCTGTCCTCGCCGGGATTCCATCGTGGCTACTATGCGCCCATCCAGAAATACCGGGGCACATGGTTTCTGCTTGAGAACAAGCTGCACCCCTCGATTGCCGATCAGTCGGAACCTCGCACGCAGAAGCCGACACGAACGGAGGAACATCGCCGACGGCCCTGGGTCGTCGGGTACTTCGGCCTGATACGTGGGCAACAAACCTTCGATCTGATGACCAGGCTCGCTGACCGGCTGAAGGGCAAGGTGGTGTTCCAGTTCCGTGGTGTTCTCACCACCGTCGATCGCGCGAAGTTCGAGGACGCTTTGCGTGATCGCCCGAACATGCACTACGAGGGACCCTATGTCCCCTATCGGGACTTCGAATCGATCTACCGTGAGGTCGACTTCGCCTGGGCGATCGATCTGGAGCATGCCGACCACAATTCGCGTTGGTTGCTGCCGTGCCGTTTCTATGAAGCGGGATATTTTGGCGTTCCCTGTCTCGCCGTGCATGGGTTCGAAGTCGGCTCGCTGCTGGAACGCCATCACATCGGCTGGACTTTCGAATCGCCGCTTGAAGAGACCCTGATCAGGTTTTTCGAGACACTCGATCAGGCCGAGTATGATCGTATCAGGAACCGCTTGCGGGCGGTGCCCACCGACATGTTCGTCGCTGATGGCGACGTCGCACGCCTGTCATCCATGCTGGATCGCTGATCGCCGAAGACCGGCCGCCGGCTTTATTTTTTTGCTAAAGACCTGAAAACTAGGGAACAATTTGGCCTGTTCGCGCTTTAATCCGCATGCGGCGGCGGGTGAATGAGGGCAGCGCGGGGGCCGTGACGTCGCCGCGGCCACTGAAAATCTACTATATTCCGTCGCTTCTGGCCGGGCCCACGGACAGGTGGGAGCCGCTGCTGGCACGTGCCCGTTCCGTGGGCTTTTCCCAAATCTGCGTAGCGCCGCTGGTCGCTGCTTGCGCCCCGGGTGATGTCTTTTTGGCCGATGATCTCGACCGCACCGAGCCGCGCTTGGCTGCCGGCGACGATGTCTGCGAAGCGATCAGGAGCGTTTCGGCGCTGGCTGAGGGCGCCGGCCTCGAGCTGCTGATAGACGTCGTCCTCGACCGCGTTGACGCCGCCGGTGCGACTGCCAAAGCCCATCCTGGGCTCTACGCCCGGCCACGTGAACACGACAACGTTGTCGATCCCCGGCATCCGGCGTCGAGCATTCGCAGCGCCATGGCCAGATTCGAAGACCCCGAAAGTCGTTCAACGCTGGCCGACCATTGGTGCCGACGCCTGTCGGCATGGCGCGATGCCGGCGCCACAGGTTTCCGGCTGCTGGGTCTCGACTGCACACCGGCTGATTTCGTCGCAACCCTCGTGCAACGTCTGGACGGCTGCCGCCTTCTGGCGTGGACGCCGGGCCTGAAATGGGAGCGCGCCGCACGCCTCGAAGACATCGGCCTCGATGCCGTCTTTGCCTCGACGGCATGGTGGGACGGCAGGGCAAGTTGGTATCTCGGCGAGCACGAGATCTTGCGGCGAATAGCGCCCGTCATCGCACCGGTCGAAGCGCCTTTCGGCAGTCGCCTGGCTCAACGTGGTCCCGATGTCGCCCTCTACAAGCGCATGCTCCGTCTGGCGGCGGCCACATCCGATGGACTGCTGGTGCCGATGGGCTTCGAGTCGATGTCGGCCCAATCCATGGATGCGCGCTTCCCGACGCCGCTGGAGGCCGGTGACGATTCGGTACTGCGCAAAGACATCATCGCGGCCAACGCCCTCATCGACCAATGGAGCGAACGCGGTGCGGGGTGCCGCTTGAGGCCGCTGACGAGCCCCGCCGCCCCGGTGATGCGACTGGAGATGGTCGAACGCCACGTGATCGTCGAAGCCGGCCTCGACGTGCATCTCACGCCCGTCGAACGCAAACCGGCGATCGTCGACAGGCTCCGGAACCGGAAGCGGTCCCTGAAATCGGCGACGCAGTCGCCACGGATCGTCATCGAGAATATCTCCCCTTCGGTGGATCACGGATCCTTGCCGGCCAAATGCCTCATCGGCCAATCGTTGAGGGTCGAGGCCGACGTCTTCATGGATGGTCACGACGTCCTTGCGGCGGAGCTGTTGTGGAAGGCCGCCGATGAGCGCGAGTGGCGGCGCGTGCCGATGTCGGCCGGCAGCAACGACCGATGGCAAGCAAGCTTCACGCCCGATCGTGTCGGCCGGTGGCGCTTCACCGTTGAGGCATGGCTCGACGAGTACGCGACCCTTTGCCGGGCGCTCCTTCTGAAGCACGAGGCCCGGCTCGACATCTCGACCGAGCTGGCCGAGATCCGCGGACTGATCGAGCGGGCTCTCGCCGGCAAGGATTGCTCGCGTACCACGCTGGCCAAGATGGCCGATGCGTTCGGCCGACGCGACCTCGATGCGGGCGTGAAAGCGCTCGTGTCGACCGAGATGCGCAAGCTGGTGAGCGACAGCCATCATCGCCGATTTGCCACCCAGCACGAACCGCTGCCGCTCGACGTCGAACGCAGCGAGGCGGGCTTTGCAAGCTGGTACGAGCTTTTCCCGCGCTCGCAAACCAACGACCCCAGCCGGCCCGGCACGTTCGAGGACGTGATCCAGCGGCTGCCGCGCATCCGCGACATGGGGTTCGACGTGCTCTATTTCCCGCCGATCCATCCCATCGGCACGACGGCACGCAAAGGACGCAACAACAGCCTGACCGCCGGACCCGACGACGTCGGCAGTGTCTACGCGATCGGCGGCCCGGACGGTGGACACGACGCCGTCCATCCGGCGCTGGGCGGTCTCGAGGATTTCCGCCGCCTGGTCGCAGCGGCGCGCGAACATGAACTCGAGATCGCGCTCGACTTCGCCATCCAGTGCTCGCCCGACCATCCCTGGCTCAAGCAGCATCCCGACTGGTTCAGCCGCCGCCCGGACGGCACGATCAAGTACGCCGAGAACCCGCCCAAGAAGTACGAGGATATCGTCAACGTAGATTTTTACGCCGACGGCGCGATCCCTTCGCTGTGGGAGACGCTGCGCGACGTCGTGCTGTTCTGGATCGGACAGGGCGTGAAGATCTTCCGTGTCGACAATCCGCACACCAAGCCCCTGCCCTTCTGGCAATGGATGATTGCCGATATCCGCGGCCGCCATCCTGACGTGATCTTCCTCGCCGAGGCCTTCACGCGGCCGACCATGATGTATCGGCTGGCGAAGGTGGGATTCTCGCAGTCCTACACCTACTTCACGTGGCGCAACAGCAAGCAGGAGCTGACCGACTATCTGACCGAGTTGACGACGACCAATGTCGTCGACTTCTTCAGACCCCACTTCTTCGTCAATACGCCGGACATCAACCCATACTACCTGCAGAGCTCGGGCCGTCCCGGGTTCCTCGTTCGGGCCGTGCTCGCTTCGACCTTGTCGGGCCTGTGGGGCGTTTATTCCGGCTTCGAACTTTGCGAAGCCGCACCCCTTCCCAACCGTGAGGAGTATCTCGACTCCGAGAAGTACGAGATCCGCGTTCGGGACTTCAATGCGCCGGGCAACATCGTCGCCGAAATCACCACCCTCAATCGGCTGCGGCGCAGCCATCCCGCGCTGCAAAGCCACCTCGGCGTGCGCTTTTACAATTCCAGCAATGATCAGGTGCTGGTCTACGGCAAGGCCCTGGCATCGCATGAAGACATGGTGTTCGTGGTCGTGAACCTCGACCCGCACCATGCCCAGGAGACGAGCTTCGAGATCCCGCTGTGGGAATGGCAATTGCCGGACAGCGCCACGCTGCAGGCCGAAGACATGATGGCCGGCCGCACCTTCACCCTGCACGGCAAGCGGCAATGGCTGAGGCTCGACCCAGCCGCGCAGCCTTTCGTCATTTGGCGCCTGTGGCCCGGCGGTGCGCCATGAATGCACCCCTGCCCGAGCTTGCCGCCGCGCCGGCCGTCGATTCATGCTGGTACAAGGACGCCATCGTCTACCAATTGCATGTGAAGTCGTTCTTCGACGCCAACAACGACGGCGTCGGCGACTTTGCCGGCCTGATCTCCAAGCTGGACTACATCGCGGATCTGGGCGTCAACACGATCTGGCTGCTGCCCTTCTATCCTTCGCCGCGGCTCGATGACGGTTATGACATCAGCGACTATCGTGCCGTTCACCCCGAATATGGCTCGCTCTCCGATGCTAAGCGCTTCATCGCGGCGGCACACCGCAAGAACCTGAGGGTGATCACCGAGCTGGTCGTCAATCATACATCCGACCAGCATCCCTGGTTCCAGCGGGCGCGCCGGGCCAAGCCCGGTTCCAACCACCGCGATTTCTATGTCTGGTCGGATTCCGATCAGAGATACGCCGGCACACGAATCATCTTCGTCGACACCGAGCGCTCGAATTGGACGTGGGATCCCGAGGCCAAGGCCTACTACTGGCATCGCTTCTACTCGCACCAGCCCGATCTCAACTACGACAACCCCAAGGTTCTCGAGGCGGTGCTGGGCGTCGTGCGGTTCTGGCTCGATATCGGCGTCGACGGCCTGCGGCTCGACGCCGTTCCCTATCTCTGCGAGCGCGAGGGCACCAACAACGAGAACCTGCCGGAAACACACGCCGTCCTGCGCCGTATCCGGGCCGAGCTCGACCGCAGCTATCCCGGACGCATGCTGCTGGCCGAGGCAAATCAATGGCCCGAGGACACCAAGGAGTATTTCGGCCAGGGCGACGAATGCCACATGGCGTTCCACTTCCCGCTGATGCCGCGCATGTACATGGCGTTGGCGCGCGAGGACCGCTTCCCGATCACCGACATCATGCGCCAGACGCCGCAGATCCCCGACAACTGCCAGTGGGCGATCTTCCTGCGCAATCACGACGAGTTGACGCTTGAAATGGTCACCGACTCCGAGCGCGACTATCTCTGGCAGACCTACGCCACGGACAGGCGCGCACGCATCAATCTCGGCATTCGCCGACGGCTGGCGCCGCTGCTCGAGCGCGACCGTCGGCGCATCGAGCTGATGAACTACCTGCTGCTTTCCATGCCCGGCACGCCGGTCATCTACTACGGCGACGAGATCGGCATGGGCGACAACATCCATCTCGGCGATCGCAATGGCGTGCGCACGCCCATGCAGTGGACGCCCGACCGCAACGGCGGGTTCTCGCGCGCCGACCCAGCGTCGCTCGCGCTGCCCGCGATCATGGACTCGCTCTACGGCTATGAAGTCGTCAATGTCGAGGCGCAGTCGCGCGATCCGCACTCGCTGCTGCACTGGATGCGCCGGACGTTGGCGATTCGCCGCGCCCATAGCGCGTTCGGCCGCGGCATCCTGCGCTTCCTCTATCCGAAGAACCGCAAGATCCTTGCCTATCTGCGCGAATATGGCGGCGAGACGATCCTGTGCGTCGCCAATGTCGCGAGAACGCCGCAGGCGGTCGAGCTCGATTTGTCCGAGTTCGCAGGATACGTGCCCATCGAATTGCACGGCAGTTCGCTGTTTCCCCCGATCGGGCAGCTCACCTACCTGCTGACGCTGCCGCCGTACGGCTTCTACTGGTTCATCCTGGCGAAGGAGAGCGAGGCGCCGTCGTGGCACACACCGGCGCCGGAGCCCATGCCCGACTACGTCACCCTCGTCCTGCGCGGCAGCCTGGCCTCGGTGCTGGAGCAGTCGGCCGCCGCCTTGTTCGAACGCGACACATTGCCGGCCTATCTCTCCAAGCGCCGATGGTTCTCGGCCAAGGGTCAGGCACTTCAGTCGGCTCGGCTGATCTACACAGCGCGCCTGCCGGGCGATGATCGGGAAGTCCTTCTCAGCGAGATCGAGACGCGCACCGATGGCACCACGCAACGCTGGGTGCTGCCGCTCTCGATGATCTGGGAAGACGAACCGACTTCGGCGCTTCCCGGGCAGCTGGCGATGGCGCGGGTGCGCCGCGGCCGCCGCGTTGGATTGCTGACCGACGGCTTCTCCCTCCCGAGCTTCGCCATCCAGATGCTGACGGCGCTCGCCGACGGCTTGGAACTCGAGACTTCCGAGGGCCGGATCGTCTTCGAGCCGATGCCCGACAAGGCGGATGTCCTTCGCTGCAGGCCGGACGCGTCGGTCGGATGGATTGCCGCCGAACAATCGAACAGTTCCCTGACCGTCGACGATACCGTGATGCTCAAGGTGTTCCGCCGCATCACGACCGGACAGCATCCGGAAGCGGAGATGGGGCGCTATCTCACCTCACACGGCTTTGCCAATGCACCGATCCTGCTGGGCGAAGTGACGCGCATCGACAAGGAGGGCGAGCGGCATTCGCTGGCGATCGCACAGGGTTTCATCCGCAACCAGGGCGACGCCTGGACCTGGACGCTCAATCTCTTCAAGCGCGCCGTGGATGATCTCGCCACACATGAGGCCTCGGTGGACGCACGCGCGGCAAACATCGAGGACTACCAGACCTTTGCCGCCACGATCGGCAAGCAACTCGCGAGCATGCATGGCGTGCTGGCGCAACCGACCGACGAAGAGGCATTCGCGCCACGGGTCGCGACGGAGGCCGACACCGACCGCTGGCTGGCGCGGGCAATGGCGCAACTCGACAAGGCGTTCGACATCATCGGCAAGCATAAAGCCGGCGAAAGCGAGTCCGACGACGAGGCCGCGGCGGCCCTGACGGCCGGGCGTGCGCGGCTTACCCGCGAAATGAGCCGCCTCGCCCGATCGGGGGTCGGCGGCCTGATGTGCCGCGTGCATGGCGACTTCCATCTCGGCCAGGTGCTGGTCGCAAGCGGCGATGCCTACATCATCGACTTCGAGGGCGAGCCTGGCCGGCCGCTCGCCGAACGCCGCGCCAAAATGAGCCCGCTGGTCGACGTCGCGGGCTTGATGCGCTCGCTGGACTACGCCGTCGCCACCACCCTCGATCCCAAGACGCCGCAGGCAACGCCGCTGCCCGAAGCCACGCGCGCCAAATTCATCAAGCGCCTGCGCGATGGCGCGCAGGAGGCATTCCTCGAGGCCTATCGTCTTACCGCCGCCGATCTGCCGGGCGCGGCCAACAACGACCTCCTGAACTTCTTCATGCTCGAGAAGGCCGCCTACGAGCTGCTCTACGAAGAGTCCAACCGGCCGGCCTGGGTGACGATCCCGCTGCACGGGCTGCACCGCCTCGCCATGCGCATCCTCGCCGAGGTCGACGCATGAACAGCGTGATCGCGCCATCCACACTACTGGCGGCCGGCGATGTCGAAGCTCTCCTCGGCGCGCGTCACGGCGATCCGTTCGGTGTGCTCGGTCCGCACGACGGGCCGAACGGGCGAATCGTGCGAGTCTTCCTTCCCAACGCGCATGCGGTCGAGGTCCTCCGCCGGGGCGACCACGCGCTCGTCGGACGCCTCGAGCGCGTCGCGCCCGACGGCCTGTTCGAAGGTCCGGTCGACGACACCGCGCCATATCTCCTGCGCATCAGCTGGCCCGGTGCCGTGCAGGAGACGGAGGATCCCTATTCCTTCGGCCCGGTGCTGGGCGAGCTCGATCTTCATCTGTTCAACGAAGGCCGCCATTTCGAGATGGCAGCGGCCTTTGGCGCCAACGTCATGACCTTCGAAGGGGTGCGAGGCACGGCGTTTTCGGTGTGGGCCCCCAATGCCCGCCGTGTCTCCGTCGTCGGCGATTTCAACACCTGGGATCCCCGCCGCCATCCCATGCGGTTGCGCTATCCCGCAGGCGTGTGGGAACTGTTCGTGCCGCGTGTCGGGCCGGGCGCGCGCTACAAGTTCGACATTCTCGGCGCCAACGGCATGCCGCTGCCCCAGAAGGCCGATCCGGTCGCCAAGCAGACCGAGCCGCCGCCGGCGACCGCGTCAATTGTCGCTTCGCCCGAGCCCTTCAACTGGCACGACGCAGCCTGGATGAATGCCCGCACCAGGCGTCAGACGCCCGACGCGCCGATCTCCATCTATGAGGTTCATCTCGAGTCGTGGATGCGGCCGGGGCACACGATTTCCTGGGACGAGGCGGGCGACCGGCTGATCCCCTACGTCGTCGATATGGGTTTCAGCCATGTCGAGTTGCTGCCGGTCGCCGAGCATCCGTTCGGGGGATCATGGGGCTATCAACCCTTGTCACAGTTCGCGCCGAGCGGCCGCTTCGGCTCGCCGCAGGGCTTCGCCCGTTTCGTCGACCGGCTGCACAATGCCGGGATCGGCCTGATCGTCGACTGGGTGCCGGCCCACTTCCCGACCGACGGCCACGGGTTGGCGCGCTTCGACGGGACCGCGCTCTACGAGCACCTCGATCCGCGCGAAGGCTTTCATCACGACTGGAACACCTACATCTACAATTTCGGGCGCCGCGAGGTGCAGGGCTTCCTGATCGCGAGCGCGCTGCACTGGCTGGAACATTTCCATGTCGACGGATTGAGAGTCGATGCCGTCGCCTCGATGCTCTACCGCGACTATAGCCGCAAGCAAGGCGAGTGGATTCCGAACATCTACGGTGGCCGCGAGCATCTGGAAGCCGTCGGCTTCCTGCAGCACCTCAACGCCGTGGTGCGGGAACGCTGCCCGGGCGCCGTCGTCATTGCCGAGGAATCGACGGCCTGGCCTGGCGTCACGCGACCGACCAACGAGGGCGGCCTGGGCTTCACCTACAAATGGAACATGGGTTGGATGCACGACACGTTGCGCTACATGGCGCGCGATCCGATTCATCGTTCATATCACCATGACGATTTCACCTTCGGCCTGCTCTACGCCTTTTCCGAGCGCTTCATCCTGCCGCTCAGCCACGACGAAGTCGTGCACGGCAAGGGCTCGCTGATCGGCCGCATGCCCGGCGATCGCTGGCAGAAATTCGCCAACTTGCGCGCCTATTTCGGCTTCATGTGGGCCCATCCCGGCAAGAAGCTCCTGTTCATGGGCGGCGAGATCGCCCAAGAGCATGAATGGAACCACGACGGCGAGGTCGATTGGTTCCTGCTCGACAGGCCCGAGCATGCCGGCATCCAGCGCCTGGTCCGCGACCTCAATCGGCTCTACCGCGCCGAGCCCGCGCTGCACCGGCGCGATACCGAGGCCGAAGGCTTTCGCTGGATCGTGGGCGACGATCGGGCCAATTCCGTCTTCGTCTTCATGCGGCAGGGCGCCGAAGGCGATGCGCCGATTCTGGTCGCCTGCAATATGACGCCGGCGCCGCGCCACAACTATCGTATCGGCGTGCCGCGTGAAGGGCTGATGCGCGAGATCGCCAACACCGACTCGCGCTTCTACGGCGGCAGCGACATGGGCAATGCCGGCCTGGTCGCGACCCAGGCGGTGCCGGCACATGGCGAACGCCAGTCCGTCGAGCTCACCTTGCCTCCCCTCTCAACCATATTACTGCGCACCGAGACCTGAACGTGGCCGCTCCCATCGATCGCCTCCTTCCAGGCGCCTCCTATCCACTGGGTGCTACCTGGGACGGCCTCGGAACCAATTTCGCCGTGTTCTCGGCCAACGCCGAGCGGATCGAGCTTTGTCTGTTCGATCCGTCCGGGCGACGCGAGATCGCCCGGCTGGCATTGCCTGAATGCACGGACGAGGTCTGGCACGGCTATCTGCCGGGCAGCCGCGCCGGGCTGATCTACGGCTATCGCGTCTACGGGCCATACAATCCGCAGCACGGCCACCGTTTCAATCCGCACAAGCTGCTGCTCGATCCCTATGCGCGCCAGGTGGTGGGCGAAATGCGCACCGCCGACGCCCTGTTCGGCTATCGTGTGAATTCGCCGCGCGGCGACCTTTCATTCGACCGCCGCGACAGCGCGCCCGGCGTTCAAAAGGGCGTCGTCACCGCTTCGAGCTTCAACTGGGGTGATGACCGCCCGCCCAACGTGCCGTGGGCCGACACGGTGATCTACGAGATGCATCTCAAGGGCTTCACCAATCGGCGCGAGCACATGATCCCGCGTGAGCGCGGCACGTTCGCTGCCTTGTCCGATCCCGAGATCATCGACTACCTGCGACGGCTCGGCATCACGGCGGTCGAGCTCATGCCCATCCACGTCTTCATGCAGGACCGGCACCTGCTGCAGAAGGGCCTGCGCAACTACTGGGGCTACAACACCCTCAATTACTTCTCCATCGAGCCGCAATATCTCACCAACGGCTCGGTCGAAGACATGAAGGTCGCGGTGCGGCGCCTGCACGCCGGCGGTATCGAGCTCCTGCTCGACGTGGTCTACAACCATACCGCGGAAGGCAACGAGTTCGGGCCCACCCTCTCCTTTCGCGGGCTCGACAATGCGAGCTACTACCGCCTCGTTCCCGACAACCCGCGGCACTACATCAACGACACCGGAACCGGCAACACCTTGAACCTCTCGCACCCCCGCGTGTTGCAGATGGTCACCGACTCCCTTCGCTACTGGGTAACCGAGTTCCACGTCGACGGCTTTCGCTTCGATCTTGGCGTGACCCTAGGTCGGGAGGGCTACGGCTTCGATCCCGGCTCCGGCTTCTTCGATGCAATCCGCCAGGATCCCGTGCTGTCGCGGGTGAAGCTGATCTCCGAACCGTGGGATCCCGGGCTGGGCGGCTATCAACTCGGCCAGCATCCGCCTGGCTTCAGCGAATGGAACGATCGTTATCGCGACGGGGTGCGTCGCTTCTGGCGCGACGAGGACGACCGCCGCTCGGACTTCGCGGCACGCCTCTCGGGCTCGGCCGACATCTTCGAGCACCGTGGGCGCCGGCCCTGGGCTTCGATCAACTACATCGCCAGCCATGATGGATTCACGCTGCTCGACACCGTGAGCTACAACGAGCGTCACAACGAGGCCAATGGCGAGGACAACAAGGACGGCCAGGCCGAGAACTTTTCTTCGAACTGGGGAGTCGAGGGCCCGACCGACGATCCGGCGATCAATGCAATCCGTACGCGCCTGCGCTACGCCATGCTGGCGAGCCTGTTCCTGTCGCAAGGGACGCCGATGCTGCTCGCCGGTGACGAGTTCGGCCGCACCCAGAACGGCAACAACAACGCCTACTGCCAGGACAACGAGACCTCCTGGATCGACTGGGAGCTCGCCAACAGCACCGAGGGCCGAGCGCTCATTGCCTTCGTCGCGCGGCTGACGGCGCTGCGGCGCAAATACCCCATCCTGCGCTCCGACATCTTCCTGCACGGCAAGGCCAATCCCGCTCCGGGCGTGCGCGACATCGCCTGGTACGACGAGCGCGGTGTCGAGATGTCGATCGACGACTGGAACAACGTCCAGGGCCGCCTCATGGTCCTGCATCGCGCCGGCCGCCAGCCGGATGGCTCGGTGCCGATCCTGTCCGTCTACTTCAATCCCACCGGCCAGGATTACGGCTTCAAGCTGCCGGAGCCCTATCGACCGACCGACCTCCTGCTCGACAGCAGCGAGCCGGCCGCGCCGGAACGGCCGCTCGATGTCGACGTTCTCAATATCAAGTCGCGCAGCGTCGTGCTCACTCTTCGCATTCAACCAGCACAACCGACATGACCACGTTTGCCCATCGGTTCCCGTTCGGCGCGACCTGGATGGGCAATCGCCGCACGCATTTCAAGCTCTGGGCGCCGGGCCAGCGCCACGTCGACCTGGTGATCGAAGGCCGATCGGCCGTCGGCATGCAGTTCGTCGGCGATGGATGGTTCGAAGCCGACGCCGACTGTCTTCCCGGTGCGAGCTATCGATATCGCCTGGAATCCGGACAACTGGTTCCGGATCCGGCTTCGCGGCAGCAGGCAGCCGATGTGCACGGTCCCAGCGTCGTGGTCGATCCGGCCACATACGACTGGCGCCATGCCGATTGGCGCGGCCGGCCGTGGCGCGAGACAGTTCTCTACGAACTCCATGTCGGCACTTACGGCGGCTTCCAAGCCGTCGCCGCCGACCTCGACCGGTTGGCCACTCTCGGTGTGACGGCACTCGAGCTCATGCCGATCTCGGATTTCTCGGGCGCCCGCAACTGGGGTTACGACGGCGTCCTGCCATTTGCGCCGCATCGTGCCTATGGCACCCCCGATGAGCTCAAGGCGCTCATCGACGCCGCTCATGCCCGCCGCCTGATGGTGTTCCTCGACGTCGTGTACAATCATTTTGGGCCCGACGGAAACTACCTCGGGAGCTACGCACCGCAGTTCTTCCGCGACGACGTGAAGACCCCGTGGGGAGCGGCGATCGATTTCCGGCAGCCGCCGGTCCGCCGATTCTTTGTCGAGAACGCGCTCTATTGGCTGATGGAGTACCGCTTCGACGGGTTGCGCTTCGACGCGGCCCACGCGATCGGCGATCAGAACTGGCTCGACGAAATGGCGGGCGAGATCCGCCGCACGGTCGAGAAAGGCCGGCATGTCCATCTGGTTCTGGAGCATGACGAAAACGACGCCCGCCATCTGCGCCGCGGCTACGACGCGCAGTGGAACGACGATGCACATCATGCGCTGCACGTGCTTCTGACCGGCGAAAGCGACGGCTACTATGGGGACTACGCCCAGGCACCGGCGAGGCAGCTGGCGCGCTGCCTCTCCGAAGGCTTTGCCTTCCAGGGTGAACCTTCCGCCTATCGCGGCAATGCGCCTCGTGGCAGGCCAAGCGCCGACCTGCCGCCCACCTCGTTCGTGCTGTTCCTGCAGAACCACGACCAGGTCGGCAATCGGCCGTTCGGCAACCGGCTGACGGCCCAGGTCAGCCCGGAAGCGCTGCGCGCTGCCGCGACCCTGCAGCTGCTCTGCCCGCAGATCCCGCTGCTCTTCATGGGAGAGGAGTGGCAGAGCCAAACGCCGTTCCTGTTCTTCACCGACTACCAGGGACCCCTGGCCGATGCCGTGCGCAACGGCCGGCGCAGCGAATTCAAGCGCTTCGTATCGTTCGATGGCGACGACATTCCCGATCCCAATGCCATCGAGACCTTCACCCACAGCCGCTTCACCGAACGAGGCGACGATTCCTTCTACAGGCAGCTGCTTGCGTTGAGACAGGCGGAGATCGTGCCTCACCTCGCCGGCACACGCGCGCTCGGCGCTTCGGCGATCGGGCCGACTGCCGTGGTCGCCCGCTGGCGGATAGGCGACCGCAGGATACTCGAGATCGCAGCCAATCTCGGCGCCGAGCCGTGCGAGGCGCCGACGCTCGCGGGCAAGCTCGTGTTCAGCTCGCGCTTCGGCGAGCCGGCCGGCGGAACGCTTCCAGGCTTCTGCACCGCGGTTCATATCGGACCGGCGGCATGAATGACGAGGCGGTCCGTGAGCGAGCGAAGCAGGCTGGCATTGCCGTCGACTGGATCGACGCTGCCGATCGGCAGCAGAGCGTCTCGCCGCGATCGCTCGCTCGCATCCTCGACGCACTCGCACCCGACGAGGTGAACCCTTCGACACTGCTGACGGGCGTGGTCGGACAACCGATCGAGCTGCACATCGCCGACCAGCATCGGCCGGCAACGCTCGAGCTCGAGGACGGCACGAGGCAGACCCTTCGCTTGCGTGCCGGCGATGCGTTGCCGCCCTTGCCGATGGGTTATCACAAACTGCGCTATGGCGACGACGAGGTGACGCTGGCGGTGGCGCCGCGGCGCTGCCTCACGGTGGGCGATATCGCGCAAGGTCAGAAAATTTGGGGATTGGCGGTGCAGGTCTACAGCCTGCGCCGGAAAGAGGACGACGGCATCGGCGACACTACGTCGATCGAGTTGCTTGCCCGCGCCGCGGCCCGCCAGGGCGCCGATGCCGTGGCGCTCAGCCCCATGCACAGCCTCTTCCCGGCGGATCTCACACGCTACAGCCCTTACGCGCCGTCCAGCCGGCTGTTTCTCAATCCGCTGCTGATCGATCCGACGGCGGTCCTGGGCCGTGACCGGGTCGCCGCGGCGACGGCCGAAGCGGCACCATCGACAGGACTGATCGATTGGCCCGACGTCGGTCGACGCAAGTTCGCAATGTTGCGCCGATTGTTCGACGCGTTTGCGATTGACGACCTCGCAACCGACAGCGCGTTGGGCCGGAGCTTTCGGCAATTTGTCGCCCAGGGCGGCGACGCGCTCGACGGTCATGCGCGGCTGGAGGCCGAGCAAGGCGGCTGGGCCGCGCCCATCCTCTACTATGCGTTCCTGCAGTGGCTGGCAGCGGGCGCCCTGGCGGCGACGCAAGCTTCCGCCAGGAACGCCGGCATGCGCATCGGCCTGATCAGCGATTTGGCCGTCGGTCTCGACCGCGCGGGCGCCGAGGCGCGGTTGCGTCCGCGCGATTTCCTGGGCGGCCTCAGCATCGGCGCGCCGCCCGACATGTTCAACGCCCAGGGACAGGATTGGGGCCTCACGACCTTTTCGCCGCACGGTCTCAGGGCGAGCGGCTTCAAGGCCTTCATCTCCATGGTGCGCACGGCGATGCGCTCGGCGGGCGGCGTGCGCATCGATCACGCCATGGGGCTCAGACGCCTGTGGGTGCTGCCCGAACGTGCCCCGCCGACGGAAGGCGCTTATCTCACCTATCCGTTCGAGGATCTGACGCGCCTCCTCGCCCTGGAGTCGCATCGCAACTGCGCGATCGTGATCGGCGAGGACCTGGGCACCGTGCCGGAGGGATTCCGCAGCCGACTGCACGATCTCGGAATCGCCGGCATGGACGTATTGTGGTTCCAGCGCGAACAGGACCGTTTCCTGCCGCCGGACAAATGGCGCGACGACGCGGCGGCCATGACGACCACGCACGACCTGCCGACCGTGGCCGGCTGGTGGAAGGGCAGCGATCTGCAAACCCGCCGCGCTCTCGGCCGAGCGACGGCCGACGAAGCCGATAACCGGCCGCAAGAGCGCGCGGCTCTCTGGCAAGCCTTCGTGGACGCAAAGGTTGGAGCAGGGCCTGTTCCGGCACCCGAGGAAACCGATCGCGCCGTCGATGGCGCGGTAGATTTCGTGGCGCAGTCGCCGGGCTCGCTTGCCCTCGTGCCGCTGGAAGACATCGCCGGACTGACCGAGCAACCCAACCTGCCCGGCACGACCAGCGAACATCCGAATTGGCGCCGCCGCTTCGATCTTCCGGCAGACGAGATACTGCAGACCGCCGACGCCCGGCGGCGTCTGGCCTTGCTCGACGGACGCAAATCGTGACGTCGCAGGTGGTGCCGCGGGCGACTTATCGCCTGCAATTCAACAAGGGCTTCACCTTTGCCGACGCCGAGGCGCTGGTGCCGTATCTGGCGAGGCTCGGGGTGAGTCACATCTACGCCTCACCAATCATGGCGGCGCGCGGCGGCTCGATGCATGGCTACGACGTCGTCGATCCGACGAGGATCAACCCTGAACTGGGCGGCGAAGAAGGATTGAAGCGCCTGTGCGCGACGGCGCGCCGGCACGATATCGGCCTGATCGTCGACATCGTGCCCAACCACATGGCGGCCACTCTCGAGAACGCCTGGTGGGCCGATGTGCTGCGCCGCGGCCGCAGCAGCCGCTACGCGCGCTTCTTCGACATCGACTGGGATTGCGAAGACGCCGAACTGCGCGGCAAGGTTTTCCTGCCCTGGCTTTCGAAGCCGCGCGTCGATGCCGAGCGATCGGGCGATATCGAGCAGCTCGGCCTGCCCAAGCCTGGCGCCTATTTGCTCGCCTGGTGGCGCACCGCCAATGACCGCATCAACTGGCGGCGCTTCTTCGACATCAACGACCTCGTTTGCCTGCGCATGGAGGATGATGAGGCGTTCGAAGCCGTTCACGCGACGGTCGCGCGGCTCTACGCCGAGGGCGTCATCGATGGCGTGCGGGTCGACCACATAGATGGCCTCACCGACCCTCGAGACTATTGCGGTAAGCTGCGCCAGCGCCTCGACCCGCACGACCCCGAGCGCCCCTACCTCATCGTCGAAAAGATCCTGCTGCACGGCGAGCGTTTGCCGGCGGACTGGGGTTGCGACGGCACGACCGGCTACGATTTCATGGACGAAGTGAGCGCCCTGCAGCATGCGCCATCGGCAGAAAATCTTCTCGCCCGCGCCTGGGCGGATCTGAGCGGCCGATCGGCCAGCTTCGCCGATGAGGAAGTGGCGGCACGCCGCGACGTCATTCGCCGCAGCTTCTCGGCCGCGCTCGAGGCCTGCGTCGCAGCCTTCGACGTCCGCGCCCGCTCGGATCCGGCCGGGCGCGATCTCAGCCGGCCGGCGCTGCGCCGGGCAGTGACGGAACTGCTGGCCAACTATCCCGTCTATCGCTCTTACGGCGCGGCTCCCTCGCCTTTCCTCGACGAGGCGGCCGCCCATGCCCGCCGGACCGGCCTGCCCTCGGACGGCTGGGTCATCGACATCCTTCATCGCTGGATGTCGGACGGTGCGCCAGACCGCGCGGTCAGCCGCTTACAGCAGCTCAGCGCGCCAATCGCCGCCAAGGCGGTCGAGGACACGGCGTTCTACCGCTATGGCCGCCTGCTTTCGCGCAACGACGTCGGTTTCGATGTCGAACATTTCGGCCTGCCGGTGGACGAGTTCCATGCCCGGATGCAGCGTCGCCAGGCCGACTTTCCGCAGGCGATGCTCGCCACCGCCACGCACGATCACAAGCGCGGCGAGGACGTGCGGGCGCGGCTTGCCGTGCTGAGCGAACGGCCCGAGCCGTGGATCGCACGCTGCCGCGATTGGCTCGCCCGTTGCGCGCCGTTGCGGACGAGCGGCAGGCCGTCCAACGGCGATATCGCCATGCTTCTGCAGATGATCGTGGGCGCCTGGCCGCCCGATCTGGCGCTGGAGGACGACGCGGGCCGGCGGCAATTCGCCGAGCGGCTTGCCGGCTGGCAGCAAAAGGCGTTGCGTGAAGCAAAGCTCCACACCGACTGGACCGATCCGAACGAGGCGTACGAGGCGGCGGCCCGCGGCTTGCTGATCAAGCTTCTGGCGGAAAACCGCGCACCGGACCTGCTTGCCGCTATCCACGCCCTGGTGGAGGAGATCGCACCGGCAGGCATGCGCAACAGCCTCGCGCAGGTGCTTCTCAAGCTCACCGTGCCGGGCGTGCCCGACATATATCAGGGATGTGAAGGCTGGGACTTCAGCCTGGTCGATCCGGACAACCGCCGGCCCGTCGACTATACCTGCCTCCAGCGCATGGACAATCCCAAGCAGGCCTTGATCGTCCGCGCTTTGGCCGTGCGCAAGGCGCTGCCCGGGCTCTTTGCCGAGGGCAGCTACGAGCCGATCGATGCGCCCGAGCAGATCGTCGCCTTCGTGCGCCGGCACGGTAACGACGCGGCCGTGGTCATGGTGCCACGGTTGGGCGGCATCGTGGGCGACGTGGCACTCAGACTGCCGTCGAAGCTCACGCTGTTCGATGCGCTGGGCGGCGGCGCGACGATCGACGGCGAGGAACTGTCGCTGCCTGGGCAGACAGTGGCCCTGTTTTCCACATTCAAGCCGCGTTGAAAGGCGCTTAGAAAGGGAGCACTCGCGGCGGCGTGGAATGCAGACACGCAGCTTTACGCACGGGAGCCGGGGGAGGGAATAAAAACCCAAAGCGGAAATCCGACAGCAAGCGGCCATGACCTCACGGTGCGTAGGTAGCATGACATGGCCAGCCGGAGTGGCGCCCGGCCCGCGAGAAAACCACGTTATAGTGGGACCGTGCAGTCCGGCCCCGTTCAAGCTTCCCCTCTCGTCCGACTCCGTGGCGTCGGCAAGCGCTACGCCAATGGCACCGAGGCGTTGGCCGGCCTCGATCTCGAGGTGCGCGCCGGCGAGTTCCTGAGCCTACTGGGACCGTCCGGCTGCGGCAAGAGCACGGTGCTGCGCCTGATCGCGGGCCTCACCGACGTCACCGCCGGCACCATCGAGCGCCGGCACGGGCATGACCTGGGCTTCGTCTTCCAGGAGGCCACCTTGATGCCGTGGGCGACGGCGCTGCAGAACGTACTGCTGCCGCTCAAGCTGAAGCGGCTTCCGTCCAGCGACGCCGCCGAGGGCGCCGCGAAAGCCCTCGCCGCCATGGGCCTGGAGGCGTTCGGCAATTCCTATCCGCGCGAGCTGTCGGGCGGCATGCGGATGCGGGTTTCGATCGCGCGCGCCCTCGTCACCGAGCCGCGCCTCTTGTTGATGGACGAGCCGTTCGCCGCGCTCGACGAAATCACCCGACACAGACTGAACGACGACCTGCTCGCGCTGTGGGCCGAGCGCCGCTTCACCGTCGTCTTCGTCACCCATTCGGTGTTCGAATCGGTCTACCTGTCGCAGCGCGTCGCGGTCATGTCGGCGCGGCCGGGTCGGGTGATCGCCAGCATCCCGACCGAGGCGGCGGTGCCGCGCCACGCTCATTTCCGCACCTCGCGGCCCTACGCCGAAGCCTGCGAGGCGGTGTCGGCCGAGCTCCAGCAGGCGATCGCGGCATGACCGGCGGTTTCTGGCAGAAGATCGTGGCCCCGATCGCAATCGGCATCGTCGTACTGGCGCTGTGGGAATTCATCGTCCGGCGCGCCGGCATCGCGCCCTACCTCCTGCCCGGCCCGATCCTCATCCTGCAAACCCTGATCGACGACTGGGGCACGCTCTTGCCATCGCTCTGGATCACCCTCGAGATCACCCTGCTCGCCCTCCTAGCCGCCGTGGTCGTGGGCGGGCTGCTGGCGATCCTGTTCACCCAATCCAAATGGCTGGAGCTCTCGCTCCTGCCCTACGCGATCGTCCTGCAGGTGACGCCGATCGTGGCGATCGCGCCGCTGATCCTGATCTGGGTCAACAACACGCTGGCGTCGCTCTTGATCTGCGCCTGGATCGTCGCCTTCTTCCCCATCCTGTCCAACACCATCCTCGGCCTCAACTCGGCCGACCGTAATCTCGTGAGCCTGTTCAAGCTCTATGGCGCCGGTCGCTGGCAGACGCTGATCCATCTCCGCCTGCCCGCCGCGCTGCCCTACTTCCTGAGCGGCCTGCGCATCTCGGGCGGCCTGTCGCTGATCGGCGCGATCGTCGCGGAGTTCGTGGCGGGCACCGGAGGCACCGCGTCGGGCCTCGCTTTCCGCATCCTCGAGGCGGGCTACCAACTCAAAGTGCCGCGCATGTTCGCGGCACTCGTCCTGATCTCGCTGAGCGGCATCGTGATCTTCCTGGCGCTCAGCCTGCTGTCACATCTGCTGCTGCGGCGCTGGCACGAAAGCGAGCTCGGCCGCGACAACTGACGTTGCTCAGGCGTCGTCGACCGTCTTCTTGATCGCGTCCTTCACGTCGCCCTTCGCCTCCTGCAGGTTGCCCTTGGCTTCCTGCATGGCGCCCTTGGCCTTCAACTTGTCGTCGTCAACCGCCTTGCCGACGCCTTGCTTGGCCTTGCCGACGGCCTCGTTGGTCTTGCCCTTGATCTTGTCGGTCGTACTGTTCATGAAAAATCTCCTCGTTGGGGACCGCCACCTCAACGCCCCTCGTCGAACCGTTGTTGCCGACAATTTCGCAGCGCCAAATCGCTGGTTTTGACGAACGACGATGCGCGGCGGTAGGCTTTTCTCGCAATGCAATTCGCCGCGACGGTACGGGAGCAGACGCAAATGGCAGCAGCATCGCCTCGCATTCATGAGGTGCCGGACGATGTGCTGGCGGCGATCGATTTCTGCTTCGACCAGGGCTGGACCGACGGCCTGCCGGTGGTGCCGCCGCAGGTCGATCGCGTGAAGGCGATGCTCGCCGCCGACGCGCGGCCGCCGGAAACGGTCATCGCCACGCATCCGGCAACCGGTCTCGAGCTCACGCTGCATTCCGCCGCGGTGAACGCGGTGATGGCGGGCTGCCTGCCCGACTATTTCCCGATCGTCGTCGCCGCCTTCGAGGCGATGAACCGGCCCGACTTCAACTTCCACGGCTCGACCGCCAGCACCGGCGGCTCGGCGCCGCTGCTCATCGTGAGCGGGCCTTACGCCGACAAGATCGGCATGAATTCCGACGTCAATCTGTTCGGCCCCGGCAACCGGCCGAACGCCACGATCGGCCGCGCGACTCGGCTCATCCTGCGCAACGTCTTCCAGATGCTGCCCGGCATCTCCGACAAGTCGACGCAGGGCAATCCCGGCAAGTACAGCTTCTGCATCGCCGAGCGCGCGCGCGGCAATCCGTGGCCGCTGCTCTGCGAGGCGCAGGGCTACCCGAAAGGCACGTCGAGCGTGACCGCCTATGCCGGCGGCGGCTTCTGCAACGTCGAGAATCACGGCGGCAACACGCCGGAGCAGATCCTGGGCTCGGTCGCCGACGCGATGGCGAACTATGGCTGCATCACCTTGGGCCAGAGCGTGGTGATCCTGGCGCCCGAGCACATGAAGATCGTGGGCGAGGCTGGCTGGTCGCGCGAGAAGGCCCAGGATTTCCTGTTCGCCGCCGCCAGGCGCTCGGTCGACGGCATGAAGGGCGTCGGCAAGTACCGCGACCGCGAATACGACACGCAGCATGGCGAGGGCGCACATCCGCTCGCCGCCGAAGGCTTCCTGCATCGCGGCCTCAAGCCCGACGACATCCTGATCACCATGGGTGGCGGCGATGCCGGCGGCCATTCGTGCTTCATCCCGTCGTGGAGCCGCGGCCGCGGTTCGATCATGCAACACGCCCCCATCCGCGAGAGAACGTAAAAGGAGTCCCGCATGCAGCTCTATGCACCCACCTCGACCACGCCCAAGCGCAAATCCGTGCGCGCGCCGGTGCTCGCCAGCCTCGACGGCGCGCGCATCGGCATCCTCGAGAACGGCAAGCTCAATGCCGAGGAGATGCTGAACGAAGTGGCGGCGCTGTTCGTGCAGCGCCACGGCTGCACGGTCAAGAAGCTCGCGCACAAGAGCAATGCCAGTGCGCCCGCACCCTCCACCACGCTGACGCAGGTCGCCCAGGAGGTCGACTTCCTGATCACTGGCCTCGGCGATTGAGGGTCCTGCTCGACGTGCAGTCTGCACGACGGAATCACCTTCGAACAATTGGGCAAGCGGGCGGTGGTGCTGTGCACCGAGCCGTTCGTCGTCACCGCCCGTAACATCGCGCGCGTGCTGGGCCTGCCCGACTACCCGTTCCTCAAGGTCCAGCACCCGATCGGCAGTTGCACCTTGCCCGAGCTCAAGCAGCGCGCCGAGGTCGCCTACCAACAGGCGCTGCCCATCCTGCTCAAGGGGTGAGTCGGGGCGAGCAATTTCCTGAGCCACTACCGGCCAAAACGCGCCAAACGAACTGATGATATATCCAAGACTTTGAAACAATGGCGCTTTTGACGATTTTCGAATCGCTTGAGGCCTGCCTTCATGCATCTCCATCCAGGCTGGCGCACGCAGGTTCGAGGGGTAGCGCACTAGCGCTAACTGCGCTAACCGGCCCCTCCTGTCGTCCTGAGCGGGCGCGGCGCGCGAAGGACCTGGCATCGCGACAGCGCGTTGTTGAATCCGTAGGTCCTTCGCTGCGCTCAGGACGACAAGGTGTGTAATGGCGATCATGGCGTCGCCACCCTAACCCCGGTGTTAGCAGGAACCCGATTCTGTCGTATAGAACTTCGCGCGAGCTCAGGGGCCAGCCTTCCCCGTCAAAACGTCTTGGTGATGCTGGCGAACAACCGCCCGGAACAGTATGCCGTGTTGCCGCAACCGGCCGGATCGATGCTGGTGTCAGTGTAGGCAAGCGTAAGGTCGAGGCCGAAGGCGGAAGCGACGATACCGGTCTGCCAGTACCAGTAGTCCTGGCTGGGAACACCGTATTGAAGAAAACGCTCGACCCACAGATTGCCCACCGAGCCGTAGACCTTGAGCTTGACCGCGTTCAACTTGAGGAAGTCCATCGGCACTGTGAGCAGGACGCGCTTGTTCCAGCTTGCGCCCGACGCACCGAATGAATTGGGCGAATAGCGCAGGCGGCCGGCGAGTTCGAAGACGTCGAAGTCGTATCCCAGATTGGCGACGATTTCGCCGTAGTCGTAGGCGAAGCTCGCGGGAGTGCCGGGATATGTGTAGCGCGTGTAGCCGATGTCGACGGACAATTTCCGCTGCAACAGCTTGGCCTTGAGCCGCCGCCGATGTCGATCTCCACGCCTGGACCGGACGCCGCGAAGGAGACGTTGCTGCCAAAGCTGGTGACGAACAGCCACAAGGGAAAAGCGTCGATCAGGTCGGCCGTGCGATAATCCAGGCCGACCTGGAATGCGGGGCCCAGTTGCGTGTTGGAGATGCCGGCGAAGGCATAGTCGGTGGCGACGGTAAAGTTCGCATTGAATTGGCCGCCGAAGGGCGCGGCCCACTTCGGCCGATCTTTGGCCGGCTCTTCGGCTTGCGCCGCCGCCGTCACGGAAATGATCGTGGCAAGCCCGAGGGCAATCGCCCGCATCGCGCGGCGCGCAATGGACGTCCCAGCGGACACAGGCAGCGGCCTCCTCTGTCAGCCGTCCTTGCGCCGCCCCGCCTCTGCCGCTGATACGGGATCGCTCCCCGGAAACGTATCCTTCAGGGCCTTGTCGAGCTTGCGCTCCGTCTTGCGCGCGGCTGAAGGTGGCTTCGGCGGGTGCCTGGCACGAAGCTTCTCGCCTTTGGCTTGCTGCTCGAGGAGCTTCAAGTCCGCCTTCGCGCGGTCGGTTGCGCCGGACTTGCGGGCTGCTCTCTTGGCGCTCTTCACCTTTTCATTCAGGTCGTCGATGCGCTGTCTCGCCGGCATGGGGCAACCTCCGAACCCCAACAACGCGTTATCGAGCCCTACGTTGCGCAGGCGCTGCCCCTTCCGGTTGCATCCGGCAATGGGCGCAGCGAGCCGCTACGTCTTCTTGGCCGCAGCACGGATCGGAATGACCAGCAGGCTGCCCAGGATCAGCGAGATGCCGCCCACCGTGAGCGCCAGCGTGAAGCTGCCGGTGAGGTCCTTGGCGCGGCCGAAGAACCATGGGCCGACGGTGCCGCCGAGATTGCCGGCGCCGTTGATCAGGCCGATGCCGACGCCGGCCACCGAGGGCGGCAGCACCTCCGTCGGCAGGGCCCAGAACGGGCCGAACCGTCCCAGGAACGAGGCCACCGCCAGGGTGAGGCAGATCAGGATGCCGACGGTCCCGCCCTGGCCGGCGAGCTGCGCCAGCAGCAGGAACACGCCGGAGAGCGCGGTCGCGCAGATCATGTGCCACTTGCGCTCCTGCGTGCGGTCGGAATTCATCGCCACCAGGATCATCATTACCGCGCCGGCGGCGGGGGGCAGCGCCGCCAGGTAGCCCACGGTCACGATCGAGAGCCCGGTGTCCTTGAGCACCGTGGGCAGCCAGAAGGTGACGCCCCACTCCGCCATCAGCGCGGCGAAATTGTAGAGCGCGAGCAGCAGCACCGCGGGATGCCACAGCGTCTTGACCCAGTGGCCCTGCACCGGCGCGGCCTGCGCGTTCTCCGCCTCGAGCGCGGCGACCAGGCGGGCCTTCTCGGCCGGATCGAGCCAAGCGGCGTCCTTGGGGTTCTCGGTGATCGCCCAGATCCAGACCAGCGCCCACACCAGGCCCGGCGCCGCCTCGACCACGAACATCATCTGCCAGCCGAAGTGCTGCAGCACGAGGCCGGAGATCGGATTGGCGATCACCTGGGCGATCGGGATGCTGATCAGGAACATGGTGTTGGCGCGCGCCCGTTCCGTGCGCGTGAACCATTTGCGGATCAGCACGATGGTGCAGGTCAGCACGCCGCCCTCGAACAAGCCGAGAATGAAACGGTTGGCGATGAGCTGGTTCTCGGTGCGCACGAAGGCGGTCGAGAACGACACGACGCTCCAGAACACCAGCAGGGTCAGGATCACCCACTTGGCGCTCCAGACGGAGGCGATGCGGCCAGCCGGGATCTGCAGGATGATGTAGCCCCAGAAAAACATGCCGGTGGCGAAGCCGATCGCCGATGCGCTGATATGCAGCTCGCCGCGCAGCGCCGGCATCGCCATGGCGATGTTGGTGCGATCGATGAACGACAGCACGTACATGATGAAAGCCACGCCCAGGATGCGCAGCCAGCGGTTCCTGTGCGGCGCGAAGCCCGCCGATGTCGTCGTCACGTCACCCCTCCCACCCCTTTTCCGGGAGGGTAGCTGTCCCGGGCACCGGCCGCTACAAGCAGCCCTCCGCCATCAGCCACTTCACGAAAACGCCGCGCGTTCTCGGAGTGCGCGGCAATGTCGACACCGAAGTTGCGGCGCGATCGATCAGGATGGCCTGCCGGTCTCGTGGCCGGCGACTGCGGCCCGAACTTCGGCCGTAATCGTGGCCGACAGTTCGCGAGCGTTAGGGGCGCGACATTCATAGGCTAAAGTATCGATAGCCCTACAATTTGTATCATTTGACATAGTCATTCGATAGATACTAAGTGGCCCGCTCGTCGCCGGTCGGGGAGCGGCCATGAAAGCCACCGTCACGCACTTTCGTCCCAGCAATCAAGGCCGCGGAGAAGAGAGCCGCCGGCGCATCCTCGAGGCAGCCCTCGAGATGTTCGCCGCCGAAGGCTATGACGGCACGAGCACACGTCAGCTCGCCGAACAGGCCGGCGTCAACCTGCCGGCCATTCAATATTACTTCGGCAGTAAAGAAGGCCTGTTCCGCGCGGTCATCGATTCGATCGTCCAGCACACCGAAAAGCACATGAGCGAGATCACGCAGCATGTGCGCGCGGCGCTCGCGCGCAAGAACGCGCCACGGGAGGAACTGCTCGAGCTTCTCTGCCAGATGCTCGAGGCGTTCGTGTCGCTCGTCACAGGCGGCGGCCAGGTCGAAAGCAAGCGGCTGCTGTTCGCGCGCGCTGAAGTCGAAGACACACCCGGCCTGCAACATCTTCATGAAAGCGGCATGCGACAGGTCTATGAACCGTGCCTCGCCCTCACCGCGCGTCTGCTCGGCCGCTCGCCTGAGGATGAAATAACTTCGCTGCGCGCTCTCGCATTGCTCGGCCAAGTCACCATCTTCTGCCACAAGGGAGTGCGCCATGCGCTGAAGTCAGCGGATTTTCCGCCCAAGCGCGTTGCTGAGATCCGCGGCTTGGTGCGCGCCCACACACTCGCGATCTTCGGCGCTCTCGTACCATGACTGCTCGTCGTCCCCGTTTCCTTCCCGCCCTCGCCGGCCTCGTGCTGCTCGTCGGCTGCTCGGCCGGCCCCGACTTCAAGCGGCCCGACAAGCCCAAGGAGCAGGGCTACACGCCGGAGAAACTCGACCTGACGACGGCGTCGGCGCCGGTCCAGGGCGGCACCGCGCAGTCCTTCGTCGAAGGCCGCGACATTCCCGGCGACTGGTGGACGTTGTTCCGCTCGGCCGAGCTCAACGGCCTGATCGAGGAGGCGCTCAAGGCCAATCCCGACCTCGACGCCGCGCAGGCGTCCCTGCGCCAGGCCAACGAGACGCTCTATGCCCAGCAGGGCAACCTGTTCCCCACGCTCAGCGCCAACGGCCAGGCCCAGCAATCCAAGGCCAACGGCGCGGCCTTCGGCCAGGTAAGCCCGCCGTTCGTGTTCGGCGTGACCTCGGCCTCGCTCAACGTCTCATATGCGCCGGACATCTTCGGCGGCGCGCGCCGGCAGGTCGAATCGCAGGCCGCGCAGGCCGAGTTCCAGCGCTTCCAGCTCGAAGCGACCTACCTCACCCTGACCTCGAACGTGGTGGTGGCCGCGGTCAATCTCGCCTCGCTGCGCGCCCAGATCGAGGCGACCGAGCAGATCATCAAGCTGCAGACCGACGCGCTCGGTCTGGTGCAGACGCAGTTCGGACTGGGCGGCGCGGCGCAGACGGACGTGCTCGCCCAGCAGGCGACGCTGCGCCAGACGCAGGCTCAGTTGCCGCCGCTCCAGAAGCAGCTCGCCCAGCAGCGCAACCAGCTCATGACGCTGCTCGGCAAGCCGCCGACCGCCGACGCCGGCCAGACCGTCACCCTCCTCTCGCTGCACCTGCCCGAGGAGTTGCCGCTCAGCCTGCCCTCGCAACTGGTCGACCAGCGCCCCGACGTGCGTTCGGCCGAGGCCCAGGTCCACGTCGCCAGCGCCAATATCGGCGTCGCGGTCTCCGCCCAGCTGCCGCAGTTCACGATCACCGGCGCGCTGGGTTACACCTCGGCCGGGCTCGCCACGCTGTTCGTGCCGGGCTCGCAGGTGTGGAGCATGGGGCTGGCGCTTGCCCAGACGCTGTTCGACGGCGGCAAGCTCGATCACCAGAAGAAGGCGGCGGTCGCGGCCTACGACAAGGCGGCGGCGCAGTACCGCAGCACGGTGCTGACGGCCTTCCAGGACGTTGCCAACGCGCTGCGCGCCCTGCAAAGCGACGCCGAGGCCTTGAGCGCCGCAACCGCGGCGGAGCAGACGGCGGCGGCCAGCCTCAACCTGGCGCAGCAGCAGTATCAGCTCGGCGGCTCAAACTACCTGTCGCTGCTGAACGCGCAGCAGACCTATCAGACCGCCATCCTCAACCGTGTGAAGGCGCAGGGAACGCGCTACAGCGACACCGCGGCGCTGTTCCAGGCGCTGGGCGGCGGCTGGTGGAACCGCAACGACGTGAGACCCGAGTCGAAGGGCAAGCCCGGCGTGTTCTCGCTGCCGCCCGTCGACGAGATCCATCTGCCGCGCGCCGGCCACTGATTCCTGGAGAGTACGTACCATGATCAAGCGAATGATCATCATGCTGGTGCTGGTCGGCGTGGCCCTGGGCTCGATCTTCGGCTTCAAGAGCTTCGTCGACGGCAAGATCAAGCAGTTCATGGCCGGCATGGGCAACCAGCCGCAGACCGTGTCGACGACCAAGGCGACGGTCTCGGACTGGCAGCCGCAGATCGAGGCGGTGGGCAGCCTGCGGGCGGTGAACGGCTCGGATCTGTCGCTCGAGCTCGCGGGCGTGGTCGAGGAGATCAATTTCCAGTCCGGCGACGACGTCGAGGCGGGCAAGGTGCTGCTCAAGCTGCGCGACGCCGACGATGTCGCCAAGCTGAAGTCGCTGCAAGCGATCGCCGACCTGTCGCAGATCACCTACGACCGCGACGTCAAGCAGTTCGCCGCCAAGGTGGTAGCCAAGTCGGTGGTCGACAACGACGAGGCCAACCTGCGCAACAACCGCGCACAAGTGGCGCAGCAACAGGCGATCGTCGACAAGAAGACGCTCAGGGCGCCGTTCGCCGGCCATCTCGGCATCCGCCAGGTTGATCTCGGCCAGTATCTCGCCGCCGGCACCGCGATCGTCACCTTGCAGGCGCTCGACCCGATCTATCTCGACTTCCTGCTGCCACAGCAGTCGCTCGACCAGATCAAGGTCGGCCAGCCGGTCAAGGTCAAGGTCGACACCTACCCGAACAAGATCTTCTTCGGCAAGGTTTCGTCGATCAATCCCCGGGTCGAGACGTCGACGCGCAATGTCCAGGTGCGCGCCACCCTGACCAACGTCGAGCACAAGCTGCTGCCCGGCATGTTCGCCACCGTCGACATCGATACCGGCAGCCCGCAGAAGCTGGTGACGCTGCCGCAGACGGCGATCAGCTACAACCCGTACGGCAACCTCGTCTACGTCGTCGACGACAAGGGCAAGGGGCCCGACGGCAAGCCGCGACTTGCGGCGCGCCAGACCTTCGTGACCACCGGGGCGACACGCGGCGACCAGGTCGCCGTGCTCAAGGGCGTGAAGGAGGGCGACGTCGTCGTCACCGGCGGCCAGATGAAGCTGCGCAACGGCGTGCCGGTCGTGGTCAACAACTCGGTGCTGCCCAAGGACGACCCCAACCCCAAGCCGGCCGATCAATAGGGTGCCGCGATGAAGTTCACCGACCTCTTCATCCGCCGTCCCGTGCTGGCGACGGTGGTGTCGCTGCTGATTTTGGTGCTCGGCCTGCGCGCGGTGGGCGCGCTGCCGGTACTGCAGTATCCGCGTACCGAGAACGCCGTCGTCACTATCACCACGACCTATTACGGCGCCGACCCGCAGGTCATGGCGGGCTTCATCACCACGCCGCTCGAGCTTGCGATCGCGCAGGCCAACGGCATCGATTACATGACGTCGCAAAGCACGCCCGGCGTCAGCACCATCACCGTCAACCTGCGGCTCAACTATCCGTCCGACCAGGCGCTGACCGAGATCAACACCAAGGTGAATTCGGTGCTGAACCAGTTGCCGCAGGGTTCGCAGCAGCCGGTGCTGACGGTCAAGATCGGCCAGACCATCGACGCCATGTATATCGGCTTCTCGAGCAACGTTCTGGCGGCCAACCAGATCACCGACTACCTGGTGCGCGTTGTGCAGCCCAAGCTGCAGGCGGTCGAGGGCGTGCAGACGGCCGAGATCCTGGGCGCCAAGAACTTCGCGCTGCGCGCCTGGCTCGATCCGCAGAAGCTCGCGGCCTACGGCCTGACGGCGGCCGACGTCAGCCAGGCCCTGACCGCCAACGACTACATCTCCGGACTCGGCGCCACCAAGGGCCAGATGGTCCAGGTCACGCTCACCGCCTCGACCGCGCTGCATTCGCTCGACGAGTTCAAGAAGCTGGTGCTGAAGCAGAGCAACGGCGCGATCGTTCGCCTGCAGGACGTGGCCAACGTCACACTGGGGGCCGACGACTACGAGAGCCAGGTCGGCTTCGACGGCCAGAAGGCGGTCTATATCGGCATCCAGGTCGCGCCCGCGGCCAATCTGCTCGACGTCATCAAGGGCGTGCGCGCCGTCTTCCCCGACATCCAGGCCCAGCTGCCCGAGGGCCTGGACGGCAAGATCGTCTACGATTCGACGGCGTTCGTGAACAGCGCCATCAACGAAGTGGTCATGACGCTCGTTCAGGCACTGGTCATCGTGACCCTGGTGGTCTTCCTGTTCCTGGGCTCGCTGCGCTCGGTGCTGATCCCGACGGTCGCCATTCCGCTGTCGCTGATCGGCACCTTCACGATGATGTCGGCGTTCGGCTTCTCGATCAATCTGCTCACCCTGCTGGCGCTGGTGCTGGCGATCGGCCTGGTGGTCGACGACGCCATCATCGTGGTCGAGAACGTCAACCGGCACCTCGCGCTGGGCGAGGCCCCGATTCCGGCGGCGATCCGCGCCGCGCGCGAGCTGGGCGGGCCGATCATCGCCATGACCGTGGTGCTGATCGCGGTCTACGTGCCGATCGGCTTCCAGAAGGGCCTGACCGGCGCTCTGTTCACCGAGTTCGCCTTCACCCTTGTCGGCGCCGTCACTGTTTCGGCGGTCGTGGCGCTGACACTCTCGCCCATGATGTGCTCGAGGTTCCTGAAGCCCGAGAATCCCGAGGATCGCGGCTGGGAGGCGCGCCTCATCCGCCTGATCGACCGCATTTTCGACCGTACGCGGAGCTACTACGCCCGGCGCCTGCACGGCAGCCTGAACTACCTGCCGGTGACGGCGGTGTTCTCGGTCGTCGTCCTGGGCAGCATCTATTTCCTCTATTCGAACACCAAGAGCGAGCTCGCCCCGCAGGAAGACCAGGGCGTGGTGATCACGCTGTCGACGGCGGCGCCCAACGCCACGCTCGAGCAGCGCCTGATGTATTCGCGCAAGGTCTTCGACATCTTCAAGCAGCATCCCGAGACCGACCACGTCTTCCAGCTCGACGTGCCCGGCCAGTCGATCGCCGGCATGGTGCTGAAGCCGTGGGACCAGCGGAAGATGACGTCCAACCAGCTGCAGCCGATCATCCAGCAGCAGGTCGCCCAGGTCGCCGGCGCACAGATCGTCGCCTTCCAGCTGCCGCCGCTGCCCGGCAGCACCGGACTGCCCGTGCAGTTCGTCATCACCACGACCAACAACTTCAACCAGCTCAACGAGGTCGCCCAGGCATTCCTGCAGGAAGCGCTGCACAGCGGCATGTTCATGTTCCTCAACACCGATCTCAAGATCGACCAGCCACTCTCGACGGTCGTGATCGATCGCGACAAGGCTTCGCAGCTCGGCCTCAAGATGAGCGACGTCGGCAGCGCCATGGCGTCGATGCTGGGCGGCGCCTACGTCAACTATTTCGGGCTCGACGGACGCTCGTACAAGGTGATCCCGCAGGTGCAGCAGCGCTCGCGGCTCAACACCGACCAGCTGATGAACTACTACATCCATGCCGCTGACGGCACGCCCGTCCCGCTGTCGACGGTGGCCAAGATCACCACGACAACGATTCCGGAGTCGCTGAACCACTTCCAGCAGCTCAACAGCGCCACCATCCAGGGCGTGGCCTTTCCGGGCGTCGCCCAGGCCGATGCGCTGAACTATCTAAAGGACCTCGCCGCGCGCACCCTGCCGCAGGGCTACACCGTCGACTACGGCGGCCTGTCGCGCCAGTACGTCCAGGAGTCGGGCGGCTTCGCCGTCACCTTCGGCTTCGCCCTCATCATCATCTTCCTGTCGCTCGCCGCCCTGTTCGAGAGTTTCCGCGACCCGCTGATCATCCTGTTCTCGGTGCCGATGTCGATCGCCGGCGCGCTGATCTTCACCCTGGTGCTCGCCACCATGAACGTGCCGGGCGCCTCGCTCAACATCTACACGCAGGTCGGCCTGGTGACGCTGATGGGCCTGATCAGCAAGCACGGCATCCTGATCGTCGAGGTCGCCAACGAGCTGCAGAAGGAAGGCCGGTCCAAGCGCCAGGCGATCGAGGAAGCGGCCGGCATCCGCTTGCGGCCGATCCTGATGACCACGGCAGCGATGGTGCTGGGCGTCATTCCGCTCATCCTCGCCACCGGCGCCGGCGCGCTGTCGCGCTTCGCCATGGGCATGGTGATCGCAAGCGGCATTGCGATCGGCACGCTGTTCACCCTGTTCGTCGTGCCGGCGGTCTACCTGATGATCGCGGCCGACCATTCGAGGGAACGCGCGGCCGACGCGGCGGTGGCGGAGATCCCCTGACGCCTACCAGCCGAGGTCGCGCTTGATGCGCGCGGCGATCTCGAGGTGGCGCTCGTGGTCGCCCGCGAAGCGCAGCATCACGTGCGTGGCGCCGGCGTCGGCATAGCTCTTGATCCATGCCGCCGCTGCTGACGCCGAACCGGCAAACGAGCGCTGGCGGGCGCGCATGCCGGCGGCCGGCACGTTGTAGTAGTTCTCGAGGTAGGAGTTGATCCTGGCGTCGGCGCGGGCCGTGTCGTCGTCGATCGCCAGGGTCAGGTACATCGCCGCCGTGATCGCCTTCGGGTCGCGCCCGGCGGCGCGGGCGGCCGCCCTCACCTCCTCCATCTGCTCCGGATATTGCTCGGGCGTCGGCAGGTTGGGGAACCAGCCGTCATAGAGCCGGCCGGTGCGCTCGCGGCCGGCCGGCAGGCCGCCGCCGAACCAGATCGGCGGGCCGCCCGGGCGGTGCGGCGTCGGGCCGACCGTGCCCTGCTTCACCGTCCAGAGCTTGTTCCAGTCGACCGGCTTGCCGCTCCACAGCGCCTTGCACAGGCGCATGGCCTCGTTCATGCGGCCGACGCGCTTGTCGAACGGCACGCCCACCGCTTCGAACTCGAGCCGGATCGCCGGCATGTCGGCGGCGATGCCGATGCCCAGAATCAGCCGCCCCTCGGCGATGCGGTCGAGCGTCGCCACCTGGTGGGCCAGCAGCACCGGATTGCGCAGCGCCGGCAGCAGGACAGCGGTGCCGAGCTCGGCCTTGCGCGTGCGCGCGGCGACCGCCGCGAGCAGGGTCAGCGGATCGTGGCGCGGCCGTGCCGTCACCGAATCGCCCACCCAGATCGAGTCGAAACCCAGCCCTTCGGCGCGTTCGGCCAGCGCCAGCAGCGAGCCGGTTTCATGGTGGCCTTCCATGACGCGCTCGCGCGTCGGCAACAGGTATCCAAGCTTGGGCATCGGCACTCTCCTCGACGACGATTTCCACCGCCGGTGGACGCGCAAAGGAACCAACCCGGGTAACGGGCGTTTCTTAGTCCGCCATGGTTGCGGCCGCTCGACTTTCGCACATCAAGGCAGTCGTCGGCCACCATCGCCAGGGCAAGCGGTCGCTGGATCGCAAGGCCTCGACCCGCAGCCGGCGCGCCCTCGACTGGATGAACTTCTTCATCGCCGACGTGCAGGAGGGCTTCGGCGCCTTCGTGGCGTTCTATCTCGCCGATCTAGGCTGGCTACAGGGCGCGATCGGACTGGCATTGACGGTCGGCCGCGCCGTCAGCGCCCTGTCGCTCGTGCCGGGCGGGGCCCTGGTGGACGCGGTGCGCTGGAAACGAGCCCTGGTCGCCCTGGGCCTCGTCATGCTGGCCGCATCGGCCTTGATCCTGGCGCTGCATCCGACATTCGCCTTCGTCATCTTCGCCGAAGTCCTGCACGGCCTGACGGCGGGCCTGATAACGCCGGCCGTTGCCGCGATCAGCCTGGGCCTGGTCGGCCGCCAGGCGATGTCCACCCGGATCGGCCGCAACTACGGGTTCAGCGGCGCCGGCAATGCCCTGACCGCCAGCCTCATGGGCGCGCTCGGCAATTTTTTCGGCAAGAGCAGCATCTTCCTCGCGGCGGCGGGCTTGAGCGTGCCGGCGCTCATGGCGCTGGGCTTCGTGCGCAAGGAGGAGATCGACTACGACCGTGCGCGCAACGCCGGCAAGGACCGCGAAGGTCGCGCCAGCCTGCAGGGCCTTTCGGTGCTGGGCAAGAATCGCCAGCTCCTCTGGTTCGCCGCGAGCGCCGCGCTGTTCCAGCTCGCCGACGCTTCCATGCTCCCCCTGGCCATTGAGAACATCGGCAGGGCGCGGGCCGCCGAGAGCTCGTTCGTAGCGGCCGCCATGCTGGCGGTGCCGCAGATCGTGGTCGCGCTGCTCGCGCCCTGGATCGGCTACCTTTCGGAAATCTGGGGACGCAAGCCGCTGCTGATCGCGAGCTTCGCCGTGGAAATCGTCCGCGCCATCCTGTTCATATTCATCAGCGGCGCTCTTCCCCTCATCGCCATCCAGACGCTCGAAGGAGTGATCGGCGCGACCCGCACGGTGCTGGTCACGGTGATCGTCACCGATCTCACCACCGGCACCGGCCGGTTCAATCTGGCGCGCGGTGCCGTCGGCCTCGTCATGGCCGTCGCCGCGTCTATCAGCACGCTTGCCTTCGGCTTCATCGCCCAGGAGACGGGCCATTGGGTGGCGTTCCTCAGCATGGCGGCGATATCCGGCCTGGGGGCCGCCGTGGTCTGGTTCCGCGTCAACGAGACCCGGCCCGAAAGATACATCGACTAGGGATCACCAATCCTGCACCGAGCCGTCCCGGCCGATCGGCGGCTCGGTCACGACCTCGCGCAGCTTCAGTCGCGCCAGCGCAGCGTCGTTCAGCTCGATGCCGAGGCCCGGCGCGTCCGGCACCTCGAGGTAGCCATCCTTCAGTGTAAGCGGCTGCACGACCATGTCGCGCTTGGGCGAATCCGACTCGCCTGTATATTCCTGCAGCGCGAAGTTCGGGATGCAGGCGTCGAGCTGCACGCAGGCCGCCGTCGAGATCGGCGATAGGGGATTGTGCGGGATCACCTTGACGTGGTGCGCCTCGGCCATCGCCGCCACCTTCTTGCTGCCGGTCAACCCCATGCAGAGGCATACATCGGGCCGCACGTAGGCGCAGCCGTTGTTCGCCAGAAGCTCCTGGAACTGGAAGATCGACGAGAAGCGCTCGCCCGTCGCCACCGGCAGGCCGCTTCGCGCCTGCACGTCGCCCATCATCGCCGGACTGTCGGGCAGCATCGGGTCTTCATAGAAGTACAGATGGAATTTCTGCAGGCGCTGGCCGAGCGCGATCGATTCGGCCGGGTTCATCTGGCGATGCAGCTCGATGCAGATGTCGGCATCGCCCTTCAGCGCCTCGTGCACCGCGCCGACGCGCCGCTCGGCCTCGCTCACCCATTCCTCGAAGGACCGGCGCAGATGGTAGTCGGGCGCGAAGGGCGAGAAGCGGATCGCCGTGAAGCCCTGGCGCTGCTTGGCAACCGCGTCGGCCACCAGCTCGTCGAGCGTGTTGCCCCTGGCGTGCATGTAGCAGCGCACGCGCTCGCGGGTCTTGCCGCCCATCAGCTCGTGGATCGGCACGCCGTAGCGCCTCGCCTTGATGTCCCACAGCGCGATGTCGATCGCCGAGATGGCGCCGCCGACCAGCGCGCCCATGAAATGCGAGTGGCGCTGCAGGGCCTGCGTGTGGTGCTCGATGGTCGACGGGTCGCGTCCCACGAGATAGGACTTCATCTCCTCGAGCAGGGCGGCGGTCGGGCGCGGCCAGCCATGCACGCCCGCCTCGCCGGTGCCGACCGTGCCGTCCTCGCAATGGATGCGCAACAGACACCAGCGCTCGACCAGGAACGTCTCGAGCTTTTCGATGCGGGTCGGGGTGAGGTTGCTGAGGCGCGCGATCATGGCCGACTATATAGCAGCGGCTCAGCCGGCTCTGGAGACCGCCTTACAGAAGAGCGCGAGTTTGTTGCCGAGCGGATCGCGCAAGTACGCGAGAAATTGTCGCTATAAATCGCGCGATAGCCCGGCGCGCCTTCATCGCTGCCACCGCCTCGATGCCGGCACGATGGAGGTTGTGAACCTCGGCCTGGGTCGAGACTTGAAAGGCAAGCATTGAGCCGTTGCCGACCGTCACCTCGCGCCCATCGAACGGCTTCTTCACGTAAACTTGGTTCGGCCCGAGGGTGTAAAATCACAGCGTCCTTCTGTTCCGCCTTTTGGTACCCAAGCGGCACCAGGACCGCCTTGTAGAACCGTTCCGATCGCGGAAGGTCGCCCCGATCATGACGTAGCTCAGCATGGGCAATCTCCGCCTTCGGCCGCTGAGAGACGGGGCGCGCGCTTTGGCGCGTGGCAGCACTGCTAACCAATTGAAAGGAATGGTGCCCAGGGGCGGAATCGAACCACCGACACTGCGATTTTCAGTCGCATGCTCTACCAACTGAGCTACCTGGGCGCGCCGTTTGGCTGGCGGGCGGCTGTATAGGATGGGTCAGCGATCCTGTCCAGACGAGCCCGGAGAGGTCGGACTTTCGCCCTGTTCGTCGGGCGCCTCGTCGGTGGGCACGCGATAGCTCTCCTTGAGCCAGCGCCCAAGGTCGATGTCGGCACAGCGCTTGGTGCAGAACGGCCGGTATTTCTCGTCGGCGGGCTTGCCGCAGACCGGGCACTTTGCCTCGGTGCGCACCGCGCGCAGCGGCGGATTGGGTCGATCGGACGCCTTCATGGCGATAGAAATTGCGCTCAGCGACGCAGGCGTCAACCCCACAACGACCGACGCCGCCCGAAGAGACCGGGCGGCGTCGTTTCTCCATCCACTTGATCGACCGTTAGTCGGCGTCAATGAGATCAGGAATGACCGGAGCCGCGGTGTCACGGCTGGTCTCTTCACGACCCGGCTGCAGCGACGTCACGACGGCCGTGAGACCCGCGTTCAGGCTCTGCAGGGACACCACCTTGCCGTTGGAGAACGCAACCGCGTCCTTGTGCGGGCCGCGCTCGAGGCGGGTCATCGAGACTTCTTCGATGGCGCCGACGCCGAACGCGCGCTGTACGATCTCGCTGATGCCGCCGAGGATCATGCGAGCCTCGGCCGGAATGCAGACGGCCGTGTTGCACTGGCCGCCAACCGTGAATCCCATTGAACCGCTGGCAAACCGCTCGAGCTGATAGCGCTCGCCGGCCTCAGCAGGCTGGGAACGATAGACTTCGAGAGAATAGTCACACATGGAACGCCCTCCTTGCCCGGGCAATGACGGATACGTATCGATGGGGTTCGATACGTCAGGCCAACGCCTGCCGAGCCTCGATGGTTGCCCTATAGGTATCCGTCACTGCCCTTTTTCGAGGGCTTCGAGTTGGGCGGAAAGCGAGGCCCCGCGGCGCGCCCGTGTAAGCTCGAAAAGGCCAAGACGAGTGAAACCATAGAGCTGCGTGGGCACAGGATCGTCACGCATGGCCTCTGCAAGCGCCACCTGCACTTTGTCGCGATCGTAGGCGCTGCGCATGTTCACGAAATCGATGACGATTGCCCCCGCGGTGTTGCGCAAACGCAACTGCTGGGCAATGCAGGCGGCTGCCTCAAGATTGACATCAACCGGCCGTCTTGGCGCTCGGCCCTGCCGACTGCCAGCGCTCGCACTGTCGACGTCGATCGCGGTCAGCGTCTGGCCGGGCTCGAACAGCACCTCGACGCCGCTCTCCAGGGCAAGCCGATCGGCAAGCGCGGCATCCATCTGGCCGGAAACATCGTCGATGTCGAACACCGGCATCGGCCCGTTGTGCCAGCGCACGCGGATGCGCTCGCGATTGCGATCCATCTCGTCCTGCAGCGCCCGCGCCATCGCCCGATCGTCGATGATGATCTCGTCCAGCGCATGGCCATGGTCGCGCAGCGCGCGGCCGATCGGGTCGCGCTCGCCCGGCATGCGCCCGGTGATGTCGGCGGGCGGCGGCGTGTCGAGCGCATGGCGCAGCACGCGCTCCCATCGTTCGAGCACGCGGCCCGCATCCTGCTGCAGCAATTCGGGTCCGACGCCGGCCGCCGCGGTGCGCAGGATCACGCCGCCCTCCAGCAGATTGCCGACGTGGCCGGCCAGCCGCTCGCGCTCGGCCTCGCCCTCGATGCGGCGCGAGAACGAGATGCCGTTGCCCATCGGGTGATAGACGAGATAGCGGCCCGTTACCGCGACGTTCATGGAGAGCCGCGGACCCTTGTCGCTAGCCTCGTTGTCGGCGCGCACCTGGACCAGCAGCGGCGCGCCGGGCGGCGGCCAGTCGTCGATGCCGGCGCGATCGTCGGCGCGCAGGAAGCCCGAGCGGCCGATGCCGATGTCAACGAACGCCGCATCGAGCTCGGGCATGACGCGCTCGAGCCGGCCGAGAAAGATGCCCTCGACTAGCGAGACCTTGTCGCGCCGCGCGATCTGCAGCTCGACCAGCCGGCCCTCCGACACCAGCGCCATCAGGAAGGCGCGTGGCATGACATGGCAGATCAGGCGGTCGATCCGGCTCATTTGAGCAGCATCATCGTCTCGAACAGGGGCAGGCCGACGACGTTCGAATAGGAGCCGGAGATGAAATTCACGAACTGGGCGGCGCGGCCCTGGATAGCGTAGCCGCCCGCCTTGCCCTGCCACTCGCCGCTCTCGATGTAGGCCTCGATCTCGTCCGCCTCGAGCCGCTTGAAGCGTACCGCGGTCTCGACCAGCCGCGTGCGCGGCTTGCCGTCCACGCCGACGGCGAGCCCGCCCAGCACCTTGTGGCGGCGGCCGGACAACAGCGCGAGGCAGGCGCGCGCGTCCTTCTCGCTTTCGGCCTTGGGCAGGATGCGCCGGCCGACCGCGACGACGCTGTCGGCCGCCAGGACGCAGGCGCCGGGATGGCGCGGCGCCACTTCGGCGAACTTGGCGAGCGCCATGCGCAGCGCATAGCTGCGCGGCGCCTCGGCCGGCAGCGGCGTCTCATCCAATTGGGCGGGATCGATCGCGGCGGGCTCGATGCCGACCTGCCGCAGGAGATCGAGGCGGCGCGGCGAGGCTGACGCCAGGATCAGGGGGCCGCGCAATCCTACTTGAAGCGGAAAGTGATGCGGCCCTTGGTCAGGTCGTAGGGCGTCATCTCGACGGTGACGCGGTCGCCTGCCAGCACGCGGATGCGGTTCTTGCGCATCTTGCCCGAGGTATGGGCGAGGATCGTGTGGTCGTTGTCGAGCTTCACGCGGAACATCGCGTTCGGAAGCAGTTCCGACACCACGCCGTTGAATTCGATCAGGTCTTCCTTGGCCATCCGGCCTCCGGTTGGGGTTGAACAAAGGGGCTCGAGCGGCCGGAAAATGGGCTTCGGGGGGACGTTAGTCAACGTCCGTCCTTTTGCCGGGGCCGCAGAAGGATGGTGGCCGAATAAGACAGCAACGGCTTGCCCTTCTGCTCCAAGAGCCCGCGCAGGAAGGCGAGCGTCCTGCCATGGCGCGGCACTTCCACCCGCGTCGTCAGCGGCGATGACGCATCGCCCGCCGCCAGGAACTCGGCCGCGAACGAGACGGTCGACGGCGCCATGCCGGTCACCATGCCGGCGGCGCGTGTGACGGCCGAATCGGCGAAGCTCATCATGTAGCCGCCATGCAGCACGCCGCCCGAGTTGCACATGTGCGGCAGGGTCGGCTGGACCAGCGTCGCGCCGTCCACTTCCCGGCGCGCATAAGACGGACCGATGTGGCGCGAATAGACGCTGGCGGTCGACAAGACCTCGAAGCCCGCCGGCACCGCCTGCGGTTCGACGGCCGCCGGCGCGACTGCTGCCGCGGCCTGCTTGCGCGCCATCGTGTTCACGCGCGGCACGTGGCGCACCACGCCCGACCACAAGGCGATGAGCTTGCCGTCCTGCGTGATCGAGCCGCGTGCGAAGGCCATGCGGCCGGTCACCTGCAGCGGCTCGCCGGCCGCCTCGAGCGGTCTGCCGACCTTGCCCGAGGAAAGGAACTCGACGGCGATGCTCACGGTCATGGCGAACGAGGTGTTGGTGCCGCCGTCGGCGGCGCGGCCCGCCACCAGGCAGAGCGCGTAGTCGGCGAAGGTCAGGATCGCGCCGCCATGCACGCCGCCTGCATAGTTCGCGTGGCGAGGCTCGGTCGGCAGCACGCAATGCACGCTGCCCGGCTTGCGCGCGTCGCCCTCGACCTTGAAGTAGAAAGGGCCGGTGTGATCCTCGAACGGATCGGGCGGCGTGAAGACGGAGTAGCGTCCGAGGTCGATGGAATCGGGCATCCGTGCTGTAATAGAAGAAATGAAGGAAAAGGTCATGGCCACAGCCGTCCACAAAGTCGACATTTCCTGGGAGCGCCGGCCCTCGGGCAACGTCGCCCACGTGGTCTACGACAATGCGCGCAAGCTCAATTCGCTCGCGCCGCCCGCCCTGCTCGATCTCACCGAGGCCTTCCAGGCGCTGGCGCGCGAGGACGATCTGCGCTGCGTGGTGTTCTCGGGCGCCGGCGGCAAGGCCTTCATCGGCGGCGCCGACATCAACCACATGACGACGATGCGCCATCCCGAAGACGGCCGCCGCTTCCTGACCCAGATCCACAAGCTCTGCCAGTCGATCCGCGACTGCCCCGTGCCGGTGATCTGCAAGATGGAGGGCTACACGCTGGGCGCCGGCCTCGAGGTCGCGGTCGCTTGCGACATGCGCATCGCCGCCGACAATGCGGTCTTCGGCATGCCCGAAGTGAAGGTCGGCCTGCCGTCGGTCGTCGAGGCGGCGCTGCTGCCGCGCCTGATCGGCTGGGGCCGCACGTCGTGGATGCTGCTGACGGCGCAGAACATCGACGCCGCCACCGCCGACCGCTGGGGCCTGGTCGAGCAGGTCGTGCCGGCGGCCGAACTGTCCGAGGCCGTCGCGCGCTGCGTCGACCATGTCGTCGAGAGCACGCCCAAGGCGGTACGCGCGCAGAAGCGGCTGATGCGGCGCTGGGAGCGGCTATCGCTCGACGAGGCGGTGCAGGCCGGCATCGACGCCATGGCGCAGTCGGTCGCCGACGCCGAGCATTTGGAGCGCATGGACGCCTTCATCAATCGCAAGAAGATGAAGGGCTGAACCGGCCCTATCGGCCGCCCCGCTGCTACCAACAACTGCAATTTTATGCTAAGATTCGCTCAGTATGCGACACCAACTCGGCTGGGCGGTCGCGGCGGTTCTTGCAGCCACGACGCCGGCCTTCTCCCAGACCAAGACCATCGACATCCCCACCTCGGCCTACGGGCCAGTGTGGACCGGCTTCTACGTCGGCGCGGCGTTCGGCACCGACATGCTGATCGATCGTACCAACCTCACCGGCGGGGGCGCGACGCTCAATAACGATCTCGGCGGCGTCGGCGCCCTGGGTTCGATCTATGGCGGCGTCGACTATCAGATCGTTCCCCGGATGCTGGTCGGCATGCTGGCCGAGCTCACCTATGGCGGCGTCGATTCGGCCGCCTCGGCGTCGGCCCTCGGCGCCACGGCAACTCTGTCGACGCATGCGGACTGGAGCTGGGCCGCACTGGTGCGCGCCGGCGTCCTGCCGAGCCCGAGCACCCTGCTCTATGCCCTGGGCGGCTACACCGGCCAGAACATCCAGACCACCGCCAACGCCGGGCCGAGCTTCTCGCAAAGCAACACTTTCAATGGCTGGACGGTCGGCGCCGGCATCGAGACCATGTTGGGCAACGGCTGGTCGACCAAGTTCGAGTACCGCTACAGCCAGTACGAGACCAAGACGCTGCCCGGCACGACGCTGACGCTGTCGCCCTCGACCCATGCCGCGCGCGTCGGCCTGACCTATCATTTCGGCGGCTTCGGCGCGCCGGTCGCAGCGCAGGACGCGCCGCCCGCCTCGGCCGAGCCGGCCAAGAGCTGGACCGGCTTCTACGCCGGCGTGGCCGGCGGCGCCGGCGCCATGACCGACCGGCTGAACGCCACACTCGGCAATGCATCGGCCAATGTCGACAATGGCGGCGACGGCATCTTCGGCGGCTTCTTCGGCGGCGCCGACTATCAGGTCGCCCCGCAGGCCCTGGTCGGCGTGATGGGCGACTACATGTGGACCGGCATCCAGTCGAATTCGAGCCTGTCGCTCGGCGGCACGACGGCCACCGCGTCGGTGCGCCAGAAGAACAACTGGAGCATCCTGGGGCGCCTCGGCTTCCTCGCCACGCCGTCGACCCTGCTCTATGCGGCCGGCGGCTACACCAACGCCACTTTCACCAGCACCGTGAACCTGGGCGGTGTCACAGTCTCGCACGACGACGTCCTGGGTGGCTGGACGCTCGGTCCCGGCATCGAGCTGATGCTGGGCGACGGCTGGGCGACGCGCCTCGAATATCGCTACAGCCAGTTCGCCGCTGCCGCGTCCGGCGGCCTCTCCGGTCAGGCGACGACTCAGACGGTCCGTGCCGGCCTAGCCTATCACTTCGGAGTCCAGTGAACTCACCATCGGGGGGAGGATCGACATGCGTTCATTCCTGGCACTGAGCGTTGTGCTCGGCCTCACGGCATCGGCCGCCCTGGCGCAAAGCGCCAACTCCATCACCGTCGCCGTGGACGGGCTGCGCAACGACCAAGGCGTCGTCCGCTGCGGCCTCTACAACTCGCCCAATGGTTTCCGCGAGCCCGGCAAGGAATATAAAGGTGTCGTGGCCAACATCTCGGGCGGCAAGGCGCAGTGCGTCTTCACCGACGTACCGCCCGGCACCTACGCGGTGGCGCTGTTCCACGCCGAGCACAACGAGACGGTTCTGGAGACCGGGATGTTCGGCATCCCCAAGCTCGGCTACGGCTTCTCGCGCGACGCCAAAGGCTCGATGGGCCCGCCGAGCTTCAACGCCGCTGCCTATGCCTATCAGGGCGGCCAGTCGACCTGGCCGGTGAAGATGCAGTACTGATCGGCGGCGATGAGCGCCGCCCATCCCTGGTCCGGAGGCTTCCGCTCCCTCGAAACCGAGCATGACGGCCCGGTGCGTGAGATCGAAGGCCGGGTGCCGGACTGGCTGCGCGGCACGGTCTATCGCAACGGCTCGGGCCGCAATCAGCTCGGCGGACAATGGTTCCCGCACTGGTTCGACGGTGACGGCCTGATCCAGGCGATCCGCTTTGACGAGAGCGGCGTGCACTACAGGAACCGCTACGTCAGGACGCCCAACTACCTCGATGAAACGGCGGCCGGACGCATCAAGCACCGCGGCTTCGGCAAGATGCGGCCGGGCGGTATGGCGGCCAACGCCTTGCGGCAGCCGGCCAACGTCTCCAACACGTCGGTCGTGATGGAAGGCGGACGACTGCTGTCGCTGTGGGAGGGCGGGCCGCCTTTCGCGCTCGATCCCGCCACCTTGCAGACGCAAGGCATCGCCGACTTCGGCCATGTGCTGAAGGCCTTCTCGGCGCATCCCAAGCGCGATCCCGCGACCGGCGAGCTGTTCAACTTCGGCATCGACTACGGACCCCGGACCACGCTCACGCCCTACCGGCTGAGCGGCGGCAAGGCGAGCCGGTTGCCGGCCGTGACCTTGCCCTATCCCCTGATGAACCACGACTTCGTGCTGACCCGGAACCATCTCGTGTTCTGCGTGGGGCCGATCCTCGTCCGCTCGCTCAAGATGATCCTGGGGCTGGAGAGCTTCGACAGCGCCCTGCACTGGGATCCCCGAAAGCCGACGCTGATCCTCCTCGTTCCGCGCGCGGGCGGCGCGCCACGCATCATCGAGACCGACGCCTTCTTCCAGTTCCATTTCGCCAACGGCTACGACAAAGACGGCGCGATCGTGCTCGATCTCGCGCGCTACCCGGACTTCAGCGTGATCGGCGGGACGCTGCGGAATTATTGGCGGTCGGACTGGCCGGCCAAGGGCATGGCGACCCTGACCCGTCTCACCATCGACCTCGCCACCGGCAAGGTGCAGAGCCGCGCCTTCGCCGCGGGCAACGCCAACGAGTTCCCCACCATCAATCCGGCTTACACGGCCAATCCCTATCGCTTCGCCTACATCGCCTGCAGCCCGCCCGACCGGCCGGTCGGCTTGCAGCAGCAGCTCGCCCGCGTCGACCTCGAACACGGCGCCGTCGAGATCCACGATTTCGGGCCCAACGGCTATCCCGGCGAACCGCTGTTCGTCGCCCGGCCGGGCGGCGGCGAGGACGACGGCGTGATCGTGACCCTGGTGTACGATTCAGCGAGCGAGCGCAGTTCGATCGTCGGCCTCGACGCTCGCGCCATGACCGGCCCGCCGCTCTTCACCGCGCGGCTCCGCCACCACGCGCCCTATTCGCTGCATGGCTGCTTCGTGCCGGCCGGAGCGACCTAGGTCTTGATGTTGAACAGCTTGGCCGCGGTATTGCCGAGCACGTTCGCCTTCTCGGCATCGCTGAGCGAGGAGCAGGCGAAGATGTGGTCGACCGGGTGGAGCTGCCACGGATAGGGATAGTCGCTGCCCAGCACGATCTGGCTCGCGCCGACCTGCGCGGCGAGATGGCGGATCGCCTCGGGCGAGAAGATCAGCGAATCGAAATAGAGCTGCTTCAGGTACTCGCTCGGCTTCTTCTTGAGCTTGATGTCGGGATTGCAGCCCCGGGGCCCGACCATGCAGGCATGGTCGGAGCGATCGGCGTAGGACGGCAGGTAGCCGCCGCCATGCGCCGCGATCACCGTGAGGCCGGGGAACTTGTCGAGCGTGCCCTCGAAGATCAGGTGCGAGAGCGCGATCGAGGTCTCCAGCGGATTGCTGATCGTGTTGCCGAGCCAGCCGTTGCCAGCCAGCCGCTTGTTGAGTTCGGGCAGGCCTTGCGGATGGATGAAGAGCGGCACGCCCAGCTCCTCGGCCTTGGCCCATACCGGGTGGAACTTGGGATCGGAGAAGGCCAGATCGTTCACCGTGCCGCCGATCGCGGCGCCCTTCAGGCCCTGCTTCTTAACCGCCGTCTCGAGCTCCTGCACGGCGAGGTCGGGCGCCTGCAGGGTGAGCGAAGCGAAGGCCGCGAACCGGTCGGGCTTGCTGGCGCACAGTTCGGCGAGCTTCTCGTTTTGGATCTTGACGATCTTGGCGGCGAGGTCGCGGTCGCGGCCGTACCAGAAGGGATTGATCGACAGCACCTCCATGTCGACGGCCTGGCCGTCCATCGCCTTGAGCCGCTGCTCGACGTCGATGAAGGCCTCGGCCGCGCCGTTGACCACCGTCGGCACCTGGATGGCCTGGGCCTCGGCGGCGGGCAGCAGGGCGCCGGCCTCGCGGATCTGGCAATGGGCGTGGACGTCGATCGTCCTCACCCGCTTGCCCGAGACGATGACGGGCAGCTTCCGCCCGCCCTCGCGGACATGCTCGTTCTGGGCATGGGCCGATTGCAGCAGGCCGCAGGAGCAGAAAACGATGCCGGTAGCGGCGGCGGTGCTGGCCTTCAGGAAATTGCGGCGGGTTGTCATGGGCTTCCTCCGTTGCTCGTCTGGGTCGCGAAGCAATTCGGTCCGTCGACTGTGCCATGGCGGAGGGGCTTGGTGTATCCTGCCGCCATGAACCGCCCGTCAAAATCACGAGAGGCCGCAGCCGACATGAAGCAAGTACGGGCCGACCGGCTGGCCGCGGCCTTGCGCGAAAATCTCAGGCGGCGTAAGGCGCAGGCGCGCGCTAAACAGGGCGGCGCCAAAGAAGCCGACAAGGACCAAGCCCCCTCCCGATGAGCATCCTTTCCGACCGCTGGATCCGCCGCATGGCAAGTGAAAAGGGCATGATCGAGCCCTTCGTCGACAGCCAGAAGCGCGAGGGCATCATCTCCTACGGTCTGTCGTCCTACGGCTACGACGCAAGGGTCGGCAACGAGTTCAAGATCTTCACCAATGTCGATTCGGCGGTGGTCGATCCCAAGAACTTCGCCGGCAACAGCTTCGTTGATCGCCGGACCGATGTCTGCATCATCCCGCCCAACTCGTTCGCGCTCGCCAGCACCGTCGAATATTTCCGCATCCCGCGCGACGTGCTGGTGATCTGCGTCGGCAAGTCGACCTACGCCCGCTGCGGCATCATCGTGAACGTCACCCCGCTCGAGCCCGAGTGGGAAGGCCACGTGACGCTCGAATTCTCCAACACCACGCCGTTGCCCGCCAAGATCTATGCCAACGAGGGGGCGTGCCAGTTCCTCTTCCTGCAGGGCAACGAACCCTGCGGGGTGTCCTACCGCGACAAGGCCGGAAAATACCAGGGCCAGCGCGGCGTCACGCTACCCAAGATATAACCGGCAGAAGATCTGAGGAGTCCCCCACTCATGGATCGCATTCGAATCAAAGGCGGCAAGCAACTGAAGGGCGAGATCCAGGTCTCGGGCTCGAAGAACGCCTGCCTGCCGCTGATGGTCGCCTCGATGCTGACCGACAAGCCGCTCACCCTGAAGAACGTGCCGCGGCTCGCCGACATCACCACCATGATCCAGCTGCTCGAGCAGCACGGCGTCGAGGTACAGGCCGCGCCGGGCGAGAACGGCCATAGCCACGGCACGACGCTGACGCTTCGCGCCGGCAAGATCGGCTCGACCACCGCGCCCTACGACATCGTGCGCAAGATGCGCGCCTCGGTGCTGGTGCTGGGCCCGCTGGTGGCGCGCGAGGGCGAGGCGCGGGTGTCGCTGCCCGGCGGCTGCGCGATCGGCGCGCGGCCGGTCGACCTGCACATCGCCGGTCTCAAGGCGATGGGCGCCGAGATCGAGATCGACGGTGGCTACATGGTCGCCCGGGCGCCGAAGGGCCTGAAGGGCGCGCGCTACACCTTCCCGAAAGTGTCGGTCGGCGCCACCGAGAACCTGATGATGGCGGCCTCGCTCGCCAAGGGAACGACCGTGCTCGA
>DASRFX010000082.1:0-3100 GCA_035651335.1 Reyranella sp.
GCATCGCCATACGCCGAACGCGCTGCGGCTCATCATCGACGCCGAGCCCGGCGCCTATACGGTCGTCAACGGCAAGAAGCTCTCGATGATGCCGGGCGACGTGGTGCTGACGCCGAACTGGTGCTGGCACGGCCACGGCAACGAGAGCCGCGCCCGCGCCTACTGGCTCGATGTGCTCGATGTGCCGCTGGTGCAGCTGCTGGAGCCGATGTTCTTCGAGCCGCATCCTGAGGAATTCGAGACCGAGATTAGCGTCCCAAGCGACTCGACCATGCACTTTCCCTGGGCCGACACGCAGCGCCGCCTTAAGGAAGCGGAGGCCACGGCGAACGGCCAGCCGGCCGAGATCGCCCTCGGCAATCCGGCGATGGACACCATGGCGCTGTCGATGATCCGCCTGAAGCCGGGACAGGGCACGCCGGCCCGCAAGGTGATGGCGAACAGCGTGTTCGGCGTAGTCGAAGGCGCGGGCGTGACCGAAGCCGACGGCGAGCGCCTCGAATGGCGGCGCGGCGACGTCGTCGTGGTGCCGGCGTGGACCAGCCATGTCCACCACAGCAACGAGGGTGCCGTGCTGTTTCGTGTCACCGACGAGCCGGTGATGCAGAAGCTCGGCTTCCTGCGCGAGGCCGGCGCGAATTGACGCTTTGAGGCGCAGCGATCGTCGATCGCGGTCTTGGTCGTTGGCTTGTGATCGCTGCCTGCTCATCCGTGGCGTAAGCATTTATTGTTGTGCCCCCTCAAGGGGAGAGGCGCAGGTACAGGCGCTGCGCTTGTCGCATAGGAACGAGCGGCGGCTCGCGGCGCGGTTTGTGACTCAGCCGATGCGCGTCACCAGCGCGGCAAGTTTGTCCAGGCTCTGCGACCAGCCATCTTCCATGCCGGCGAGCATCTGGGGCGCGATCGGCGCGATGCCTTTGCCGTCGGCGCGGACGATGAGGCGGGTCTTGCCGCCCGGCGCATCCTCGAACGTCACGGTGGTGCGCGCTTCGAGCAGCGGATTGCCGTTCTTGTCCTCGGCGACCGCGGTAAAGACCAGCCGCTTCGCCTCGACCACCTCGTGAAAGGTGCCCGACATCGGGAAGTCCTGATCGAACGCGGTTTCCTTCGGTCCGCGCATCACGATCCGGATCCGGCCGCCGACCCGCGCATCGACCTCGCAGACCGGGTTGGTGAAGACCTGCGGTCCCCACCATTCCCTGAGGTGCTTCGGGTCGGTCCAGGCCTGCCACACCAGGGCGCGCGGCGCGTCGAGCACGCGCGTGATGGTGACGGTGCGGGTGTTGGGCAGGGACGCCATGCCGGGTTGTGCGGGCATGGCTAGGCGTCCACCATGATCTTGAAGCCGCCGTAGATCATCCGCTTGGCGTCGAACGGCATCGGCTTCTGCTGCATCATGCGGGCGAGCCGCGGGTCGGCCATGACTTTTTTCAGAACGCGGTCGCGATCGCGGCGCGACTTGTAGACGATCCACGAGAACACCACCGTCTCGCTCTTCTTCAGCTTGACGCTGCGCGGGAACGAGGTCCATTTGCCGACCTTGACGTCGTCGGCAATCGACTCGCGGAACTCGATGGCGCCGTGCTCGCGCCAGACCTTGCCGGCCTTGCGCGCCATCGCGCGGTAGGCGCCGATCATCTTCTTTGGCACCGGAACGACGAATCCGTCGACGTAGTTCATCGGAAACTCCTTCGCTGGAGTGGGCGGCCGCCGCGTGGCGGCCGCTGCGGGTCGTTCGGCAGATCAGCGCGGGGCGCGGGCCAGATAGGCTTCGAGCTGCTCCAGTGTGCCGCCCCAGCCCTGCTGCATGCTGCTCTTGGCAGCCGCGAAGGTCTTGATCTCCTCCTCGGAGGCGTTGTGGGGCGACCATCGCAGCGTAAATTTGGTCTTGCCGCCCGGCTCGTCCTCGAAGCTGAAGATCGACAACATGTAGAGCGGCCAGGTCGCCGCCATCGGATGGCGCGTGATGCCGCCGACTGCGTCGGAGAACGAGCTGATGAACACGATGCGCTCCATCGGCACGATCTCGCGGTAGACGAATTTACCCCACATGGCGGGGCCGTTGTTGGGCGGCTCCATGCCGTAGTGGTAGGAGCCGCCCGGCCGCAGGTCCATCTTCGAGGCGATCACCTTGAAGCCCTTCGGTCCCCACCACTGCTTCATGTGCTCGGGATCGGTAAAGCATTTCCAGACCAGCGCGCGGGGCGCATCGAGCACGCGCGACAGCACGAACTCGGGATTCTCGGTTGGGATTTGGGTTGCGGCTTGGGCGGGCATGGCACTGGTCCACACGTTTGAGGTTAAGGAAACCGCCGTCAGGGATTCTTCGGTCCGGCGATGATCATCCAGCCGACGCCGAACTTGTCGGCGACCATGCCGAAGGACTTGGCGAAGAAGGTTTCGATCAGCGGCTGGCGCACCTGGCCGCCTTGCGCCAGCGCGCTGAACATGCGCTCGCCGTCGGCGGGCTCCTTGGCGTCGAGCGACAGTGCGAAGCCCTGGAAGTTCGCACTGCCGGTGCAGCGGCCGTCCGACAGCATCACCGGCGCGCCGTTGATGGTGATGCAGGCGTGCATGATCTTGTTCTCGGTGCCGGGCGTTGGCTTGTGGTCGGGCGGGCCTTCCTTGAAACGCATCATCATGTTCACGTTGGCGCCGAGGTTCTTCTTGTAAAACTCGATCGCCTCTTCGCAGCGGCCGTCGAGGAACAGGTACGGGGTCACGGGCATGGCATGGTCCTTTCGGGTTGGAGGTGGCCGGCAGATGTGAGCGGAGCGGTCAGGCGGCGGCCCTTTCCAGCGCCGCGATGTCGATCTTGCGCATCTGAAGCATCGCCTTCATGACGCGGTCGGCCTTGGCGGCGTCGCCGCTCTTGATCAGCTTGGGCAGCACCGTCGGCACCACCTGCCAGGACAGGCCGAACTTGTCCTTCAGCCAGCCGCATGGTCCCTCCGAGCCGCCTTCCGACAACCGGCTCCAGAAATAATCGACCTCGGCCTGGGTCTCGCAGTGGACCTGGAACGACACTGCCTCATTGAATTTGAACTGCGGCCCGCCGTTCAGCGCCAGGAATGTCTGGCCGGCGATTTCGAATTCCACG
>DASRFX010000083.1:0-8225 GCA_035651335.1 Reyranella sp.
ACGGCGTGACCGGCGAGCCGCCGATCTTGATGGCCACAGTCCCAAGGACCGGCTTGGTGATGGTGCGGACATGCTCATAGCCGCCGACATTGTAGCGTTTGACCAACTGCCAGACGGTCGGCGAGACCTCGACCATCGCCACATCTGCGGCGTCGTAGTCGTTCCAGTCCCTGAAACGGAACGAATAGCCTCGCCCTTTCACGACATGGAAATGACCGATGACGGCGAGCATCTCCTCGCGCGAGCGGATGCCTGTCGAGATGTTCCATTTGCCGCGCGAGTTGGCCCAGAGAATGTTCCGCTGCTCGCCGCCCGAGCCAAGAGTGACGACAGTGGTCATGAAGCCCGGGCCGCCGGTCGCGCCGCGCGCGACGAAAGGCGGAAAAGAAATATCCAGAAACGGTTGCGGCATCTGTCAGAGTCCCCGCATGCCGGCGCGGACGGCGCGGGCCAAGTCGGCAGCGATCTGGGTGCGGCTTGTTTGGAACGCGGCCGGACTGGGCGTCTGGATGGTGACGTAGACCGCCGGCTGCGCCTCCCGACCGCGCCCGTCATAGCGACGGGTTTCCTCGCGCGAGAGCACGCGCTCGCCACGCTGGAGGATGGCCGGCACCTCGTCGGGCGACAGAAAGGCGCCGTCGTGAAACCGCGGCGCGAAGCGAAACATCGCCATTGGCACCTCGCGGGTTGCGGCAAGCTGCCCCGCCATGCCACCGGCATGTCCAACGCCCACGCCTTTCAGGATCGATCCGAAAATGCCTCCAACTGACGAGACCGTCGGTAGGCTGGTGCCGAAGAGCAGGTTCTTCAGCGGATTGAGAAGGGCGAGCTTGACCATCTCCTGCTCGATGTCGAGGAGCGCGGCGCGACCGGCATCGGCCCACGAGTTCCAGTCGAGCTTGCCCTCGGCGATCAGCTCCGAGAAATGCCCGAAGACGCTGTCGGTGAGGCCCTGAAGTTCCTGTGTCGCCGCCTGACTTTGCGCCAACGACTGGTTCAGATGCGCGATCGCCGCGGCATTGGCGAGGATCGCCTGTCCCTCGGCGCTGGTGATCGCGATGCCGCGTTGGCGCAGCTGCTGCTCGGCCTGAAGCTGTGCGATGACGATAGCGCGCTGCGACTCGCCCTGTCCCACCAAGTCGATCTGCTTCTGCAGCAGAGCGATTTGGTCGTGCTGCCCTTCCAGCGTCTGGAGGGCGGCGGCACGGGCTTCCTCGCTATTGAGCCGGCCATAGGCGCCGCGAAGCGCGTCGATGACACGGGTCAGCGTTTCCTTGGCATCGCCCTCGGCGAGCGCCTCGGCGACGATCAGCGGGCGCAGCGCCTGCTCGGTCTGCATTGCCCGCCGCGCCTGCTCGGACGAGAGGAGCCCGGCGGCGACGGCGTCGTTGACGCGTCTCTGCGCGGACGCCTGTGCATCAAGGTCGGCGGCGGATTTCGCCGATTGGCTCGCCTGCTCGGCGATCTGGTCTTGCAGCAGCTCCCGCGTCCGAAGTTCGACATCGGCGCCGTTCTTGATCGCCTCGGTCAGCGCCTTCCGCCGCGATTCCGCTTCTGCCGCAGCCGCTGCGCCCTTCAGCCAGGCATCGGCAACGGCGAGTGTTGCTCTTGTATTGACGTCGAGGGCAATCGACTGGTCGCGGATCGCCTGCGTCCCATCGGCCGCCGCCTTCGCGCCGGCACGGGCGATATCGGCCTCGGCCGTGGCGGTTGTGACTGCTTCGCCGGACAGCTCGATCCGCCGCCGCTCCTCGGCGATTGCCGCGCGCTGCGCCGGGGTCTTGGCCTGCAGCGCTGCAATCTCGAGTTCGTCGAGGCGGCGCGCCTTCTCGGCCGGCCCAAGCCAGGTGGTGATCGCCCGCGAGACGGCGTCATAGGCGGCCGAAACCTGACTGAGGTCGGCGATCTTCTGGCGGGCGAGCGGGTCGTCGAGCGCCGCCTTGAGCTTGGCTTGCTCCTCCTTGAGTTTCTGCAGGTCCGCGAAGCCGGGCGTGAGACTTCGGGCAACATCCCCAGCCAGCACCGAGGTGCGGCTCGCCGCAGCATCGGCGGCGGCGGCCTGAACCTGCTCGTGTAGCGCGTCCAGCTGAGCCTGAACTGCGGCGATCTCGGTATCGATGGTCGAGACCGAGCGGGTGAAGAGCGGTCGCGCACCCCAGGGGCCGGTGGCGACGGAACGCTCTTGCTGCAGATCCCGGAGCCGCTGCTCCAGCGAGGGGCCGCTGAAGACCCGGTCGATTCCGGAGCCGATCGAGTCGAGCGCGTTCGAGGCGTTGCGCTTGACGAAGTCCCACGCGCGCCCGAGCGCCGTCGTCGTCTCGCTGGCGTCGACCAGGCTGCCCTTCAGGGCGTCGAGGAGCACCCGCTGCGCGCCAGTGAAATCGTTCTGGGCGACAAGCGTCTTGACGTATTGCCGGGTGCGGTCGTCGAGGAAACCGACCTTGGCGTTGAGGGCGTCTGCCCCCTTGCCCGGATCGGCAAAGGCCGCCGCGAGTGCCTTGACCGCCTCGTCGACATCCTCGCCGGTAGTCGCCGCATAGTTCCGGGCGACCGCGATCAGATCGACGAAGCTCGATACCCCGATCCGGCCGGTGCGGAGGAAGGCCTCCTCCATGTCGCGGGCGGCGGCGACCGAGACGCGACCGGCAGAGGCTGCAGCGTCGGCGATTTCATTCAGATCTCCGACTGTGGCGCCTGCCGCCCGGCCGACACCACCGAGGGCGGCCTCCAGCCGCTTTTCCGAGCTGACGAAGCTGCCATAGGCATAGAGCGCCGCGCCGCCCATCGCGACAATGCCGCCGACCAGCAGCGTGGTCGGCGTGATCAGGGTGGCGATGGCCTGGCCGACGCCCTTGAGGATACCAGTGATCCCGGCCCCCGGCCCGAAGACCTGACTGATCTGGGAGCCCTGCTGAAGGAGAACCATCAGCGGGCGCTGGCCGCCGGCAAGGCTGACGACCACGTCGTTGAACTGGTAGCTGAGATTGACCAGCTGCGAAGAGGTGAGCTTGGTGCTGGCGCCGACCGCGCCCAGCGCCTTCGCCGTGCCGTTGAACCGGGTCTGGGCGAGCGCGTGGGCGGCCGACTGTTCCTGCGCGGTGATCGCGCCGGCCTTGAAGAGAGCATTCGCCTCGGCGATCTCGGCATTGAGCCGCGTCTGCGCCGCGCCGAGCGGGTCGATCTGCGCACGAAGGGCGCGGGTGCGGCTTTCGAGGTCCTCGGCGGCCTTGGCCGCGTCCATGAAGACCTTGGCCGAATCGCGTGCCGAGCCGGCATTGGACGTCCCGACGCCCAGCACCCGGTTGAAGTTCTGCTGGGCGGCATCGGCCGCGGCAGCCTGCTTGGCGGCCTGCGCCAACCGCTGCAGACGTTGGGCCTCGCGATCGGCAGCGGCGCCGGCCGTATCCATGGCCGTGCCGACCTTGGCGAACGCATCCTGCCCAGCCCGGCCGACTTCGACGAAGGCGCGCTTGACGTCATCCTTGCCGGTGACGCCGATGCGGATCGACACCTGCCGGTCGGTCATGACGTGCTGTCTTTCGAATAGGCCCGGACGACGATCGGCTCGATCTCCGGGAGAAGTTCGACGAGAAGGTTGTTCAGGGCGCCCATGGCGTCGGCGAGAAGAAGGACGGCGGCAAAGTCGAGGGCGTAGACGCCGGCATGGGCAGCACGGACCTGACCGGCGACCCGCCGCAGGACGCCCCAGGCAGCGATACCCTCAGGCGTCTCCGGCGCGTGCTCTAGGTACGGGCAGTCGCCGCAGCTTTCCGGGCACGCGACGCAGTAGCCGTCGCCCCCGCCGAAGTGCCATTCGGCGAGAGCGATGAGCCGTTTTTTTCGTCGAGCCCGATCAGCGCGGGAGCGACGTAGAGCCGATCGACCGCATCGAAGATCGGCCAGAGATCGAGGAACGCATCGATATTGTCCGGAGAAGGCTCGACGGGTTCGCCCTCGGCATTGCCGACTCCTTCCCATTCCAGAATGCCCGCCCGCGCCAGCGAGCGGGTGAAGGCCAGCCCGGCCATGGTCGTGGCGTCCTCGCCATCCGCCTTGAGCACTTCGGCGGCAGCCTGCCGGGCGACCAGGATGGCGGCGACGGTTACAGGCCGGAACCGGACGCGGACACCAGAAACGAGGTCGAGCCAGAACGGCTCGCGGTCGAAGGCGAGTTTGAGCATGATCTTTCCTCTCAGGGGCAGTTTAGGTTGGGTGCGAGGAGGGCTGATTTGCTTGAGGGACCCAGGAAATGTCACCGATCGTTTACTCTTCTGAAAATACTCGAACGGTGACATCTTGACTTGTCACCATTCGGTGTCATATTGTCATGTAACCGAACGGTGCCAACATGATGGTACGAACCCCTCTGGACCTTGGCGTCGCCATTCGCGACCGCCGGCGCAGGCTCAAACTCGATCAGGCTGATCTCGCGCTGCGGATCGGCGTCAGCCGCAAATGGATCATCGACGTCGAGAAGGGAAAGCCGCGTGCCGAGATCGGCCTCGTCCTTCGTGCACTCGACGCGCTTGGGCTCAAGATTTCGCTCGACACCGGCCGTCAGCCCGGGAGCGAACCGCCCGCGATCCAATCGGTCGACATCGACCGGGTCATCGATCGTACAGGGGGAAAAGGCTAGATGGCCGCCGAACTTGTCGCCCTCGTCAACGGTCGCGAGATCGGCCGCGTCACGCGAGACAACCGCGGCCGGCCCGCTTTTACCTACGTTGATGACTGGCGGGCAGCACCCGGCGCGTATCCGCTCTCGCTATCCATGCCGCTCGCCGCGTCGAGGCACGACCACAAGCCGGTCGAGGCGTTCTTGTGGGGCCTTCTGCCGGACAGTGACGCGGTCCTTGATCGCTGGGCCAGACGCTTTCAGGTGTCGGCGCGCAACCCCTTCGCCCTGATCAGTCACGTCGGCGAAGATTGCGCCGGCGCGGTCCAGTTCGTCCGCCCCGACCGCCTTGACGACGTCCTCGGCCAGGGCCCTTCCGATATTGAATGGCTCGACGAGCGTGGCGTCGCCGAGCGTCTTCAGGCGCTCCGCGCCGATCACGCCGCCTGGCGCATCCCGCGCGACACCGGCCAGTTCAGCCTTGCCGGCGCTCAGCCCAAGACCGCTCTTCTCTACCAGGACGATCGCTGGGGCGTGCCCTCGGGGCGGACGCCGACCACCCACATCTTGAAGCCGCCGACCGGCGAGTTCGATGGCCATGCGGAGAACGAGCATCTCTGCATGCGCCTTGCCGCATCATTCGGAATGATCACGGCGCGCTCGGAGGTGAAATGGTTCGAGGACCAGGTCGCCATCGTCATCGAGCGCTATGACCGGGAAAGAACCGACAACGGCATCGTCCGTGTCCACCAGGAGGACGTCTGCCAGTCGCTCGCGGTTCTGTCGACCCGCAAATACGAGAATGAAGGCGGCCCTGGCGCGCGAGCGATCGTTGAGCTTATCAGGACGTTCTCAGGCCGGCCGGATGAAGACGTCCGGCGCTTCGTCGATGCCCTCGCCTTCAACTGGCTCATCGGCGGCACCGATGCCCACGCGAAGAACTACTCGATGCTGATTGGCGCGGAAGGCAGGGCTCGTCTTGCTCCCCTCTATGACATCGCGAGCATCCTGCCCTACGACTTCGATCGGCAAAAGGTTCGTCTCGCGATGAAGATCGGCGACGAGTATCGCCTGCGGGATATCGGTCCGCACCAATGGCAGAAGCTCGCAGGCAACCTTCGGCTTGATGCCGACGCGCTTCTCCAACGCGTTCGTGACCTTGCCTTGAGGATGCCCGACCACCTTGCCGACGTGCGCAAGGGGGCGGAGGATCAGGGTCTGGATCATCCGCTTGTCGCCCGTCTCTCAGACGCCATCGTCGAGCGGTCCCGACACTGCCTGGCCATGCTCAACCATGTGGTGGCCGCACCGGGCTCCGGATAGACCGACAATTAATAAGCGCCGACGTCGTTGACGAGCGTGATCGTACAGGTCTTGCCGAGGATCGGATGTTCCGACGCCTGCCAGCTGAAGCTTGCCTGGATGCCATTCGGACCGGTGATCGGCAGCTTCGGCCGCGGCAGCCAGACGGTGTGGGCGACGATTGAGAGCGACTTCGAGGCGCTGATCGACCAGCCATAAGAGAGTTCGATCGGCGTCGTCGCGGTGGCGAGGTCGAGAAGCGTCGTATCGGCAAAGCGGACGACCGCCTCGCCGGTGACCGCCAGCATGGCCGGATCGATGCCGCCGATGCGACCGTCCGGGCGGATGACCTCGACCTTGTCGAGACCATTGGAGAAGTTGAAGTTGCCCGAGGTGACGTTGCCGAGCGGCACGCCATCGCGCCGGATCTGGCCCGTGAACTGGGTGAAGCGCTCGATAACCGATTCCGCCGGCACGCCTGCGCCGGAAGACGTGGACCGTGACTCGCCTTGGGCGATGATGCCGAGCGTCGCGTTGAGGAGCCCCGAGCGCTGCAGCGGAATGGCGAGGGTATTCGCACCTGCGCCAAAATTCATGCCGTAGGACGGCACGTCCGGCATGCCCACCTCGATCGACATCGAGGGCAGAGACAACGCCCCGGCGACAAAGACATGGTTGCTCGGGCCTGATGCCGATCCACCGGACAGGGTCGCACCGGAGGCGGTAGCGTTCGACGCCGGGGAGGAAGAGGCGGCAATCGCGACACTGTTACCGGCCGTGCCGATCGTGTCCGACACGATCTGGATCGTAGTCCCGGCGAGATCGGCACAGTAGGTCTGTGCCGAGATGGCGCCGACGCTACTGGCGTTGAGGGCAATGACCGCGTTGGCGATGGTCTCGGCGAGGGTCGCGCCGATCTTGATCTGGTTGCCGGCCGGCGTCGCCGTGACGAAAGTGAAGACGGTGCCACCGATGGTGATGGTGGCATTGTTCGCCGGCTGGGCGCTGAAGACGAAGTTGCCGGTGGCCGCAACGCCGACCGTGGTGGTCGGTGCGCCCATCAGGAGCTTCAGCCAGTAGCCGAAGTTCCGGAGATCGATCGGGACGACGATATTGCCTTCGTTGTTGATCACGTCTCGGGCCGGCTGCTGCGGATCGCGGCCATAGCCGAGAAGATCGCTGGCGATCAGCGCCTGGTCCTCGCCGATGTCGGCCGAGACGAAGGGTAGTTTCTTGAAGCCCGATCCCGGCACCGTGCCGTAGGTCGATTCATACGCCGCCGCCATGATGGCGTTGGCGCCGCGTGCGCGTGCCATGGATTGCTCCTGAGATGAAGAAGGATCGGGCTAGTTCGGGCGAATACCGAACCAATTGAGGACAAGCCAACCGGCGGCGATAGCCGCCAGAATCCAGATCGAGATGATCACCGCGGCGCCGGCGCGACTGACCGGTCGGGCGCCGGCCGCCATTGCCGCAGCTCGGTGCTCGGCCATGACTTCGTCCGGGATCATGGCGACCACCAGCAGCACGCCGGGGGGCACGATAATGAGATCGTCCAGGTATCCGATGACGGGAATGAAGTCGGGGATCAGATCGATCGGCGATAGCGCATAGCCTGCGACGGCAACGGCAAGTGCCTTCGCCCACCAGGGGACACGCGGATCACCCGCCGCCAGATAGAGCGCGTGGACTCTCGCTTGATGGTCCGCGCCCATTGTTTCAGACGATCGGCCATCACGGGATTAGTCTCTTGAAGTACCAGCGGCGCACCGCGACGGCCGCCCAGAGCGCCTCGACGACGCCGAACGGCCAGGCGCCTTGCAGGAAACCGTAGATCGACCCGAGAACGCAGGCACCGGCAAAGCCAAGAACGAACCAAGGGTCTCGCTCTTCGAGCGCGTAGGAGATGAGCATCAAGGTTACAGCAATGAGGCCGAACACGGTCAGAGCATCCATACCCCGACTCTATTCAGCCCCGAGCAGATGATCGAGTACATCCAACGGTGGCAGAAATCGCCGCAGCTACCCTGGTGTTGGCCGAATGCGTGCTCCCGGGAACCTGCGGATGGCGACGATTGCCAAAATGGCGGCGGCGACGTGGGCGAGGCCAATAGTGAGCGCCAGAACCGCGATCAGATTCTCCGTGCCAAACTTGCCGATGGCCTCGCGCAGGTCGAGCAACGCAGCCAACCCCGCCAGAAACACCGCCATCGAGAACGCCGGAGGCCAGAGACGGAGAACCACGGCGGCGAGTACGAAAGAGACGACAACGAAGCCCCATACCAGCCACGGGCTTTCGAGATTCATC
>DASRFX010000084.1:0-5264 GCA_035651335.1 Reyranella sp.
CCTTTGATCATCTTGCCGGGGATCATCCAGTTGGCGAGGTCGCCCGCTTCCGACACCTCCATGGCGCCCAAGATCGACAGATCGATATGGCCGCCGCGGATCATGGCGAAGGAATCGGCCGAGCTGAAATAGGACGTCCCCTTGACCTCGGTCACGGTCTGCTTGCCCGCGTTGACGATGTCGGCATCGACCTCGTTGTCGAACGGGAAGGGACCGACGCCCAGCATGCCGTTCTCGCTCTGCAGGGTGATGTCGACGTTTTCGGGCACGAAGTTGGAAACCAGGGTCGGGATGCCGATGCCCAGGTTCACGTAGAAGCCGTCCTTCAGTTCCTTGGCGGCGCGCGCCGCCATCTGTTCGCGGGTCCAGGCCATGCGTGCCTCCTACGCTTTGCGAATGGTGCGCTGCTCGATCTGCTTGTCGTACGGCGCGCCGCAGAAGATGCGCTGCACATAGACCGCCGGCGTGTGGATGTGGTCGGGATCGAGCTGCCCCACCTCGACCAGCTCCTCGACCTCGGCGATGCAGATCCTGGCCGCCGTCGCCATCACCGGATTGAAGTTGCGCGCGGCCTTGCGGAACACGAGGTTGCCCGAGGTGTCGCCCTTCCACGCCTTGACCAGCGCCACGTCGCCGAACAGGCCGCGCTCCATCACGTATTCGACGCCGTCGAACACCTTGGTCTCCTTGCCCTTGGCGACTTCGGTGCCGACACCGGTCTTGGTGTAGAAGGCGGGAATGCCGGCGCCGCCGGCGCGCACGCGCTCGGCGAGCGTGCCCTGCGGATTGAACTCGATCTCCAGCTTGCCCTCGAGATAGAGCTTGGCGAAAGTCTTGTTCTCGCCGACGTAGGACGAGATCATCCGCTTCACTTGGCCGTTTTCGAGCAGCAGGCCCAGCCCCGCGCCGTCGATGCCGGCGTTGTTGGAGACGCAGGTGAGGTTCTTGACGCCGGCGTCGCGCACCGCGCGGATCAGCTTGTCGGGAATGCCGACCAGCCCGAAGCCGCCGCACATCAGCATCTGGCCGTCGGCCAGCACGCCCTCGAGCGCTGACTTGGCATCCTTGTAAACCTTGTTCGCCATTGCTTCCGATCCTGCAAGACTTCGCCTGCCGCAATATCAACGCAAGGCTGCTCAGTCCAGCAATACGAGCAGTTGTCGCGTTAGCACGCCGTCGGCGTCGCGAAGCTCATGCGTGATCGTGAAATGGTCGGCGCCGGCGATCGGCAGCAGCGGTCCCGGCAGATGTTGTGCCGAACGCACCTCATGCAGGCGGCGGCTGTCCTCGACCAGCGGCGGCAACTCGGCGGTGCCGTAGGTGATGGCAAGCGGCTTGTTCACCATCGGCAGGCGCAACGGCGACAGGGCGGCGATCTCCTGGTCGGTGAGCCGCAACTTCTCGTTCAAATAAGTGTCGCGGATCGGCCCCAACTCGAAGATGCCCGACACGGCGAGACCGGCGCTGACCCTTGGATGGCCGAGGCAGAGCGCGGTGAGATGGCCGCCCGCCGACCAGCCCGACAGCACGACCTTGCCGTTGATGCCGTGCTTGCCGCCATTGGCCGCCAGCCAATCCAGCGAGTTGTTTATCTCGGCGGCGATCTCGGTGAGAGTGGCGTCGGGCGCCAGGGTGTAGCCCGGCAGAGCCGCCGCCCAACCATGCGCGTACACGCCGCCCACCAGGCTGGCGAACTGGTCGACGCTGTTCCTCTGCCAGTAGCCGCCATGGATGAACACCAGGCAAGGCGCATTGGGATCCTTGGCCGGAAACAGGTCCCAGACGTTGCGCTCGCGCGGCCCATACTTCAGGCCGAGATGCTCAGGATGGGCGGCGCGGAACTTGGCCGACAAGGCGATGCGCGCCTCGTTCAGCTCGGCGCTGTTCTTCACCGCCTCGGTGTTGTTATAGGCCGCGTCACGCTCTGCACGGCTCATCGCTCCCCAATTGTTCATTTCGTCCGCCCGTCCAAGATCACGATTGCCATTCCACCCAGCACGAGCGCGGTGCCGAGCGCAAGCGGCCAGGTGATCGCTTCGCCGAGCAGCACGACCGACGAGGCGATGCCGACCAGCGGCACGCCCAGCATGCCCAGCGAGGTGGTGAGCGGCGGCAGCGCGCGCGTCACCGACACGGCGGCCCAGGTGCCGGTCGGACCGGCCAGCACGCCGATATAGATCAGCGCCGACCAGAGCTGCCACTTGTCGAAATCGAGATGGCCGGCGGGTTCGAGGAAGTACGCCAGGATCCAGAGCAGCACCGTGGCGACGCTCATCTGCCACGGCAGCGCGTCGAGCGGCGTGCCGCGCCATTCGTGATGGCGCGTGTGCATCATGGCGACCGCCCAGGCGAAGCCCGCAAGCAGCAGGTAGGCATGGCCGAGCACGATGCGCCGATCGTGCCAGTCGAAGCGCGCCGGGTCGGCCAGCACCACGATGCCCATGGCACCGACGATCGCGCCGATGACAGCGCGCTGGCCGACGCGCTCGCCGGCGAGCAGCGACAGCGGCACCATCCACAGCATGGTGGTGTAGGCGAGCACGCCCGAGCGGCCGGCCGGCAGGCTCTGCACGCCGAGATTGGCGAGGGCGAAGAACGAGGTGAGCTGGAGCGCCCCGACCGAGAAGATCACGGGCCAGTCCTCGCGGTCGGGCAGGGAGAGCCGGCCGAGCGCGGCCATCAGCGCGAACGCCGCCGCCGCCGAGCAGGTGGCGCGGCCGGCCGCCAGCCAGACCGGCGAGCCGGCCTCCAGCCCGATCTTCATCACCGGCCAGGTCAGGCCGAACAGCACGACCGTGGCGGCAAGCTGCAGCCAGGCCAGGCGTGGGACGGTGCGCGGGGCCACCTAGGCGGTCTTCGCCTTCATGATGCTGAGGGGCTGCGGCAGGCGCTGCAGCATCTCCTTCGGCACCACCTGCCAGAACATCTCGACCTCGCGATCCCAGTCGTTCAGGAGCCGCGCGCCCAGGGGCGACTTGGTCTCGGCAACGTGCTCGGCGACCAGCGCGCGCAGCACGCTGTCCCAGTGCGGATGGTCGATGCGCTGCCACACCACCGTCTCGGGATTGACCTTGAGCTTGAAGACGTCGTTCGGGTCGTAGACGAAGGCCATGCCCCCGGTCATGCCGGCGGCGAAGTTGACGCCGATTTCGCCCAGCACCGCCGCCGTGCCCCCGGTCATGTATTCGCAGCCATTGGAGCCCACGCCCTCGACCACCGTGTCGGCGCCCGAGTTGCGCACGGCGAAGCGTTCTCCGGCGCGCCCCGAGGCGAACAGCTTGCCCGCGGTGGCGCCGTAGAGAACCGTGTTGCCGATGATGGCGTTGTGCTCGGGCACAAGCGGGCTCGATACGGTGGGCTTCACCACGATGGTGCCGCCCGACAGGCCCTTGCCGACATAGTCGTTGGCGTCGCCGAACACTTCAAGCTTCATGCCGCGTACGGCGAAGGCGCCGAGCGACTGGCCGGCGGTGCCGCGCAGCCGTACGGTCACGGTGTCGGGCTGCAGCCCCGCCATGCCGTACTTGCGGGTGATCATGGCGGCGAGTCTCGTGCCGACAGCGCGATGCGTGTTCCGCACGCTGTACTGCAGCTGCATCTTCTCGCGGTGCGTGAACAGCGGCTGGGCGTCGCGGATCATCTGCGCGTCGAGCGTGTCGGGCACCTCGTTGCGGCCGTTCTTCAGGGTGCAGTGCACGGCACCCGAGCCGCCGTCGGCGCGCACCAGCAGCGGGCTCAAGTCGAGGTCGTCGAGATAGCGCGCGCCGCGATTGACCTGCCGCAAGAGGTCGGAGCGGCCGACGATCTCGTCGAGCGAGCGGTAGCCCAATTGCGCCAGGATCTCCCGCACCTCTTCGGCGACGAAGCTGAACAGGTTAACGACCTTCTCCGGTGAACCCGAGAACTTGGCCCGCAGCTTCGGGTCCTGCGTGCACACGCCGACCGGGCAGGTGTTGGAATGGCACTGCCGCACCATGATGCAGCCCATGGCGATCAGCGAGGCGGTGCCGATGCCGTACTCCTCGGCACCGAGCAAGGCCGCGATCACCACGTCGCGGCCGGTCTTGATACCGCCGTCGGTGCGCAGCAGCACCTTCTCGCGCAGGCGATTGAGGGTCAGCACCTGGTGCGTCTCGGAAATGCCCATCTCCCACGGGATGCCGGCGTACTTGATCGAGGTCTGCGGGCTCGCACCGGTGCCGCCGGAGTGGCCCGACACGAGGATCACGTCGGCCTTGGCCTTGGCGACACCGGCCGCGATCGTGCCGATGCCCGAGCGCGCCACCAGCTTCACGGTGACTCTCGCTTCCGGGTTGATCTGCTTCAGGTCGTAGATCAGCTGCGCCAGGTCCTCGATCGAGTAGATGTCGTGATGCGGCGGCGGCGAGATGAGCGTGACACCCGGCGTCGAATGGCGCAGCCGTGCGATCATCTCGCTGACCTTGAGCCCCGGAAGCTGGCCGCCTTCGCCGGGCTTGGCGCCCTGCGCCACCTTGATTTCGATCTCGCGGCAGTTGTTCAGGTATTCGGCCGTCACGCCAAAGCGTCCCGACGCCACCTGCTTGATGGCCGACGAGGCATTGTCGCCGTTGGCGCGCGGATTGTAGCGTGCCGGATCCTCGCCGCCCTCGCCCGAGTCGGACTTGGCGCCGATCCGGTTCATGGCGATCGACAGCGTCTCGTGCGCCTCGGGGCCGAGCGCCCCCAGCGAGATGCCGGGCGCCACCAGGCGCTTCCTGAGTTCGGTGATCGACTCGACCTCGTCGATCGGGATCGGCTTGCGGTCCGTCTTGAAGTCCAGCAGGTCGCGCAAATTGATCGGCGGCAGCTTGCGCACCGCCTCGCTGTAGCGCTTGAACTTGGCGTAGGACTCGGTGTTGACCGCGTCCTGCAGCATGTGGATCAGCTCGCCCTCGAAATTGTGCCGGTCGCCGCCGCGGCGTGCCTTGTAGAAGCCGCCGATCGGCAGCGCGATCACGTCCTCGTCGAAGGCGCGGCTGTGCTGCTGGGCGATCTTCTCCTGCACGCCGCGCAGGCCGATGCCCGAGATGCGCGACGGCATGCCGGGGAAGAATTCCTGCACCAGCGAACGCGACAGGCCGACCGCCTCGAAGTTGCAGCCGCCGCGGTAGGACGACAGCACCGAGATGCCCATCTTCGACATGGTCTTGAGCAAACCCTCGTCGAGCGCCTTCTTGTAGTTGGCGAGGCACTGGCCGAGCGTCATCTTGCCGAACAGGCCGCGCGCGTGGCGGGCCGCGATC
>DASRFX010000085.1:0-5136 GCA_035651335.1 Reyranella sp.
GGTCAAGTCCTTCCAGGTGCCGGCGACGCCAAGCACGTTGGCCTGGCCGCCGAGCCGGCCTTCGGTGCCGACCTCGCGCGCCACGCGCGTCACCTCGCCGGCGAAGGCGTTGAGCTGATCGACCATCGTGTTGATGGTCTCCTTGAGCTGCAGAATTTCGCCGGAGACGTTGACGGTGATCTTCTTCGACAGGTCGCCGCCGGCGATGGCGGTGGCGACGTCGGCGATGTTGCGGACCTGGGCGGTCAGGTTACCGGCCATGAAGTTGACGCTGTCGGTCAAGTCCTTCCAGGTGCCGGCGACGCCCGGCACTTGCGCCTGGCCGCCGAGCTTGCCTTCGGTGCCGACCTCGCGGGCGACGCGGGTGACTTCCGAGGCGAAGCCGTTGAGCTGGTCCACCATGGTGTTGATGGTGTCTTTCAGCTCCAAAATTTCGCCGCGCACGTCGACGGTGATCTTGCGCGACAGGTCGCCGCGCGCCACCGCGGTGGTGACGTGGGCGATGTTGCGGACCTGGTCGGTCAGGTTGCCGCACATGGCGTTGACCGAGTCGGTCAAGTCCTTCCAGGTGCCCGCGACGCCCGGCACGATGGCCTGGCCGCCGAGCTTGCCGTCGGTGCCGACTTCGCGCGCGACGCGCGTCACTTCCGAGGCGAACGAGCGCAGCTGATCGACCATCGTGTTGATGGCCTCCTTGAGCTGCAGGATTTCGCCGCGCACGTCGACCGTGATCTTCTTCGACAAGTCGCCGTTCGCCACCGCGATCGTCACCTCGGCGATGTTGCGCACCTGCCCGGTGAGGTTCGACGCCATCGAGTTGACGCTCTCGGTGAGGTCCTTCCACACGCCGGTGACGTCGGCGATCTGGGCCTGGCCGCCGAGCTTGCCCTCGGTGCCGACCTCGCGGGCGACGCGGGTGACTTCCGAGGTGAACACGCTGAGCTGCTTGATCATCGTGTTGACGATCTCGGCCGAGCGCAGGAATTCGCCCTTGAGCGGCCGGCCGTCGACGTCGAGGCTGACGGTGCGCAGCAGGTCGCCCTGCGCCACCGCGGCGATGGCGCGGGTCACTTCCGTGGTCGGCCACAGCAGATCGTCGATCAGCGAATTGACCGAGGATTCCATTTCGCCCCAGGCGCCGTCGGACAGGCCGAGCCGCACGCGCTGCCGGGTGCGGCCCTCGCGGCCGACCACCTGGCCGACGTGCTCGAGTTCCTTGGCCATGCGCTGGTTGGTGGTGACGATCTCGTTGAAGGTGTCGGCGATCTTGCCCATCAGTCCGACGCGGTCGCCGGCCATGCGCACCGAGAAGTCGCCGACCCGCATCGCCTGCAGGGCGTGGAGAAGCTCGGTCAGTCCGTTGGCATCGGAATGGGCGTCGCCGTTGAGGGCCACGTCTGGGCCTTGCGGTTGTGCAGCAACATGGCCCGTACCGTTGGCCGAACCGGCGACTTCTTCAGTAGCTTGCATGGGTATCTCCGCGGCCCGGGTTCGGGCTCAAAAGCGAACAGCGCCGGCGCACGCTGGGGCTGGCGGCCGGAACTGAAGAACGGCGGTCAAAGCTGGGGAGCGGCCCCGCTGTGGCAGTAGGCTGGGCGAAGGACAACATACATTCACCCAGGATTGCGCCCATAGCGCATCGCCGCCCGAAAGGACGGCGCTCGATAAACTGCCTCTATTAAGCCGAGCCGGGATGCCCCTCACGCCTCGACCCCGATCTTTTGTGCCATGACCCAAACGCCCTCTCCTGGCTATGGTTCCGGCACAAAAGGCGTTTTCGCAAAAAATTTTTGTTCCAGTTCCGGCGCCCCTCGGCACCGAGTCCCTGCGAAAAGGCCGCTTGGCAGGGTTCCTTAACCAACTATAGTCGGCCGCGCCCAGCTGCGGCTTGATCGCAGCGGGCCAATAATCCGACGACAATCCGAGGGAAGGGGAACCCATGATCCAGTTACGCCTGTCCGCATGCCGCCCGGCGACCGGCCCGGCTCTTGCGGTGGCCGCCGCGCTGGCTTGGCTTGCGCCGGCCGCGTCCGCGAGCGCTGCCGAAGTGGTGATGAAGTTTGGCACCGCAACCATGAACGAGGGCCAGCACCAGTTCCTAAAATTCTACAAGGAGGAAGTGGAAAAGGCCTCGGGCGGCCGCATCGAGGTGCAGATCTATCCGAATAGCCAGCTCGGCCCGATCCCGCGCGAGATCGAGGGCGTCCAGCTCGGCACCATCCAGGGCTATATCGGGCCGGTCGATTTCTTCGTCGGCGTCGATCCGCGCTTCGGTGTGTTCAGCGCGCCGATGGTGTTCCGCGACGAGGCCAATGCCGCCGCCACGGTGGCGGACCCTGCGGTGCAGAAAGCGATGTTCGGCCTCGTGACCCCCAAGCGCATGGTCGGCATTGCCACGCTGGGGCTCGGCGCCTCCGACTACGGCGCCAAGAAACCGATCCTCCGCCTCGCCGATTTCGCCGGCAAGAAACTGCGCATCAACGGCACCGAGCTCGAGCGGCAGAAGATGGCCATGCTCGGCGCCACCGGCATCGGCATGCCGCTCTCCGAAGTCGTGCCGGCGCTCGACCAGGGCACCATCGACGGCACGATCAGCGGCATCTCGGTGTTCGTCGCGTTCAAGATGAACGATCTCCTCAAGACGCTGACCGTCACCAACGACACCTTCATCAATTCGATCGCCGTGGTGTCAAAGCCGTGGCTCGACAAGCTGCCGCCCGACCTGCAGAAGGTCGTGCTCGACAGCGGCGCCGCGGTGCAGGGTAAAACCCAAGCATGGGAGTTCGACTTCTCCAAGAAGCTGGTGGGTGACTGGACTGCGCTCGGCGGCTCCGTGCACACGCTGCCCGCCGACGATCTCGCCAAGCTGAAGACGCTCTTGGGCCCGGTTGCCGACGACGTCACCAAGAGCCAGCCCGCCGTGCACGAGATGCTGCAGATGGTCCGTGAGGCCGCGGCGAAGCACTAAGTTTGTTTGCGCAGATTCTAAACCTCATCCTGAGGCGCCCGCGCAAAGCGCGGGCCTCGAAGGATGCAGGCCGAGGCGCTGTGGCCTCGCCCTTCGGGGCTCGGCGCGGAGCTTGTCATCGGGCCGGCCACTCCGGGCCGGACCCGTCGGCGCCGAGCGCCTCAGGGTGAGGTGAACAATAGGGCTTCCCATGCAATCCACGCTGCTCCGATGGGTCGAGGCGCTGATGGCCGCGCTGCGCGTGGCGTCGGGCGCCATGCTGATCGCCAGCGTCTGCATCAACTTCGTCAACATCATCGGCCGCTATGTGTTTTCGGTGTCGCTGTCGTGGGCCGAGGAGACCATGCTGTTCCTGATGATCGGCAGCGTGTTTCTCGCCGCCGGTCCGGTCGGCTATTTGGGCCGCCACATCCGCATGGACGTGGTGGTGCTGCTGCTGCCGCCGCGTGCCCGCAAGACCTTCGAGATATTTTCCGACGTCGTCACGGCGGCGACCTGCATCATGCTGGCATGGTTCGCCTGGCCGGTGGTCACCATGCTGGCCGAGCTCGATCAGCGCAGCGACACCGCCAACATCCCGCTGGCGCTGCCGCAAGCGGCGCTGCCGATCGGCCTCGTGCTGATGGCTTTTCTGATCATCGTGCGGTTGCTGGTGCACGGCGTACCGCACGCCCAATCCGACACGCGTGAGGGCTCCGGCCACTAGGCCGGTCGGTGGCGCGCATGGCGGCGATCTTCGTCTATTTCATCCTGCCGGCGCTGCTGCTGATCCTCGGGCTGCCGATCTTCGTCGTGCTGACGCTGACCTCGACGGCAGCCATTGTGTTCATCGCCCATGTGCCGACCGACGCGATCCAGACCGCGATGTTCGGCAGCCTGGACAATTTTCCGCTGCTCGCGGTGCCGTTCTTCGTGCTGGCCGGCGAGATCATGGGCCGCGGCGGCATCGCCACCCGCGTCGTCAACTGGGTGGTGTCGCTGATCGGCGGCATCCGCGGCTCGCTCGCGGTGACGACGGTGGCGTCGTCGGAATTGTTCGGCGCCATGGCGCACACTTCGGTCGGCACCGTGGTCGCCATCGGCCGGCTGCTGTTTCCATCGCTCACCAAGCACGGCTACAACGAGCGCTTCGCCGTGAGCCTGATCACCTCCTCGGGCGCCGTCGCGGTGATCATTCCGCCGTCGATCTCGATGATCCTCTACGCCATGACGGCGCAGGTCTCGGCCATCCAGCTGTTCACCGCCGGCATCCTGCCGAGCCTGCTGATCGGCCTGGTCGACGCCGTCTACGTGCTGGTCTATTCGCGGGTCAAAGCCGTGCCGCTCACCGACAAGGCGCGCTGGAAGAACATCTGGGCCTCGACCAAGGAAGCGAGCTGGGCGATCGGCACCATCGTGGTGATCTTCGGCGGCATTTATGGCGGCGTGTTCACGCCGACCGAGGCGGCCGGCGTCGCCGTGGTCTATTCGCTGTTCGTCGCCATGGTCATCTATCGCGAGATCGGGCTGGCCGAGCTGTGGCAGGTCATCGTCAACTCGGTTTATCTGATTGCGCAGATCCTGATCATCGTCACCGGCGCCGGCATCTATTCGTGGCTGATGACGACGAGCGGCATTCCGCAGCAGCTGATCGGCGGCATCGAGGCGCTGCACCTGCCGGGCTGGCAGATGCTGCTGTTCGTCAATCTCGGCCTGTTGCTCGCCGGCAGTTTTTTGGAGCCGCCTGCTGCAATCCTGATCCTCACACCGCTGTTGCTGCCGGTCGTCGCCAGCGAGGGCATCAACCCGATCCACTTCGGCATCATCATGGCGGTCAATCTGAGCATCGGCCTCTACATGCCGCCGTTCGGGCTCAACCTGTTCGCCGCGCGCGCCATCTTCAACGTGCCGATGGGCACCATCTATCGCGGCGTGCTGCCGTTCGTCGTGGTCAACTTCGCGGCGCTGCTGGTTATCACGTACCTGCCGTCAATCTCGATGGTGCTGCTGCGGCTGGGGCATTGAACACGGCAGCGCATCTTTGTTCCCCTCATCCTGGAGACCTTTGCACGAATCGGTAGGCGTGATTCTGCTGGTGCGATTTGAGGGGGGCTTCTCAATGTCGCAGCGCCGCCTTGGCCAATTGGGCTGGATTGATGGTTCGCTTGCCCGTCGCAGGGAGCGTCGGC
>DASRFX010000086.1:0-53938 GCA_035651335.1 Reyranella sp.
CGCAATGACGGGCCGACCGAGCAGGAGCTCGCCGACGCCAAGACCTATCTCACCGGCGCCTTGCCGGTGGCCCTCGATTCATCGAGCTCGATCGCCTCCCTGCTGCATGGCATGCAGGTCGAGGGGCTGCCGCGCGACCAGCTCGAGCTCAGGCCCAAGCTGATTGCCGCTGTCACGCTGGAGGACGTCCGCCGCCTGGCCCGCCGTTTGTTGCGGGAGGAGGCGATGACCACGGTCGTGGTCGGCAAGCCGGTGGGACTGAACGCCGAACCTCAATGAGAGTGGAGCGGTCGCGCATGTATTACAGCCAGAATATCGACGACACGCTGGAAAGCTCGATCGGCAAGCATGGCCTTGCCAGGGCAAGCCTCGATCGCGCCATGGCGGAGCTCCGGCCCGCGCTCGACAAGATCCGCCATTGGCACGACAGCAACGAGCTGCCCCTCTTGAAGCTGCCAGCGCGGCGGGACGACATCGCGGCGCTCAAGCCGCATGCCGACCGCTTCGGCAAGTTCGAGCACGTCGTGGTCATGGGCATGGGCGGCTCCAGCCTCAGCGGCAAGACGCTGGTGGCGCTGAAGGACCAGGGGTTCGGTCCCGTGCGCGGCCGACCGAAGCTGTGGTTCATGGACAACGTCGACCCGGCGACCTATGCCGAGCTGCTGTCGCGCCTGCCGCTGGAACGCACCGGCTTCATCCCGATCTCCAAGTCGGGCGGCACGCCGGAAACCTTGGCGCAGCTCTTCGCCATCCTGAACGCGCTCGAAGCCAAGGTCGGCAAGGAGAAAGTCGGCCAGCACGTCATTGCCATCACCGAGCAGACCGACAACCCGCTGCGGCGGCTGGCCGGGAAGCTGGGCGCCACCATCCTCGATCACGATCCCAAGGTCGGCGGCCGATACTCGGCGCTGTCGCTGGTCGGCATGCTGCCCGCCATGATCGCGGGCCTCGATGTCGAGGCGGTGCGCCAGGGTGCGGCGAGCGTGCTCGACCCCGTGCTCAAGGCCAACGACACGCAAGGCATGGCGCCGGCCCTGGGCGCCGCCGTCACCGTCGGCCTTGCTCGCGAGCAGGACATCAACATCGCGGTCCTGATGCCTTACGTCGATCGGCTCAATACCTTTGCCTACTGGTATCGCCAGATCTGGGCGGAGAGCCTCGGCAAGGACGGCATGGGCACGACCCCTGCCGTGGCGCTGGGCACGGTCGATCAGCACAGCCAGGTCCAGCTCTATCTCGGCGGCCCGGTCGACAAGCTCTTCACCTTCCTCATCCAGGACACCAAGGGGCAGGGCTTCAGGATGTCGTCGGGCGGCGACAAGGCGCTCGACTACCTGAACGGTAACACCATGGGTGACCTGCTGCAGGCCGAGGCCGACGCCACGGTCGCCACCACGGTCAAGGCCGGCCGTCCGACGCGCACCATCCGGGTGAAAGAGGTCGATGAGCGCACGCTGGGCGCGCTGATGATGCATTTCATGCTCGAGACGATCTTCGCCGCCCATCTGTGGAAGATCGACGCTTTCGATCAGCCGCGGGTCGAGGACGCCAAGGTGCTGACCCGGGAGTATCTTTCCCAAGGACGGAAGCCGTAAACTGCCCGCCTCATGGCGGCGCCCCAAGGCTCCTTACGCAGGCTTCCCTCCAACCTGGTCAACCAGATCGCCGCCGGCGAGGTGGTCGAGCGGCCGGCGAGCGCGGTCAAGGAGCTGGTCGAGAACGCGATCGATGCCGGCGCCCGCCGCATCGCCGTCACCCTGAAGGAGGGCGGCCGCACCTTCATCTCGGTGGTCGATGACGGCGTCGGCATGTCGGCCGACGAACTGGAGCTTGCCGTCGAGCGCCACTGCACCTCCAAGCTGCCGGGCGACGATCTCACCCATGTCAGCACCCTCGGCTTCCGCGGCGAGGCGCTGCCCTCGATCGCCTCGGTCAGCCGCTTCACCATCACGTCGCGGCCGATCGGCGCCGACACGGCTTGGGGCCTGGAAATCGACGGCGGCGCCAAGGGCGCAGCGAAACCGGCGGCGCATCCCGCGGGCACGCGCGTGGAAGTGCGCGATCTCTTCTTCGCCACGCCGGCGCGCCTGAAGTTCCTCAAGGAGCCGCGCACCGAATCGAGCCATGTCGCCGATGCGATGCGTCGGCTCGCCATGGCGCATCCGGAAATTTCCTTCCGGCTGGAGAGCGAGGAGCGCGTCCTGCTCGATCTGCCGATGGCGGTGTCGCAACTCGAGCGGCTGGCCGCGATCATGGGCCGCGAGTTCGCCAACAATGCGCTGCCGATCGACGCCAACCGCGAGGGCTTTCGGCTGACCGGCTTCGCCGGTCTGCCGACGCTCAACCGCCCGACCGGCCAGCACCAGTATCTTTTCGTCAACGGAAGGCCGGTGCGCGACAAGCTGCTGGCCGGCGCAGTGCGCGGCGCCTACCAGGATTTCCTGGCGCGCGATCGCCATCCGATGGTGGCACTGTTCCTCGCCGCGCCGCCTGACCTGGTCGACGTCAACGTCCATCCCGCCAAGACCGAGGTGCGCTTCCGCGATGCCGGCATCGTGCGCGGCCTGATCGTCGGCGCCCTGCGCAACGCCCTCGCCGCGGCCGGACATCGCGCCAGCACGACAGTGGCCGATGCGGCCCTCGGCGCTTTTCGGCCGCATACGGGGTATTCCACGCCGTTGCCGATGGGAAACGGTCATGCCGCCACCGTTCCGCGCGGCCTCGCGGAAGCCGCGGCGCAATTCATGGCGCCGTTCGATGCTCCGTCGGCCCGTGTCGAGATTCCGCCCTCCGGCGAGATCGCTGACGGCAACTTCCCGCTCGGTGTGGCGCGCGCCCAGCTGCACGAGACCTATATCGTGGCGCAGACCGACCAGGGCGTGGTGATCGTCGATCAGCACGCGGCCCATGAGCGCCTGCTGCACGAGAAGCTGAAGCACCAGCTCGCGGCCGAGGGCATCAAGCGCCAGACGCTGCTGCTGCCGGAAGTGGTCGAGGTCGGCGAGGACGGGGCGCGGCGGCTCACGCAACGCGCCGCCGAACTGGCCGAGATGGGCCTGGTGATCGAGCCGTTCGGCCTGGGCGCCGTGGTGGTGCGCGAGACGCCGGCGCTCCTGGGTGAGGCCGACATCCAGGGGCTGGTGCGCGATCTCGCCGACGAGCTGGGCGAGATGGGCGATCATCTGTCGCTCAAGGAGAAGGTCGAGGACGTGTGCGGCACGCTTGCCTGTCACACCTCCGTGCGCGCCGGCCGGCGGCTCACGGTCGACGAGATGAATGCGCTGCTGCGCCAGATGGAGGCGACGCCGCACTCGGGCCAGTGCAATCACGGCCGGCCGACCTATGTCGAACTCAAGCTGGCCGACATCGAGCGGCTGTTCGGAAGACGATGAAGCGTATCCTTGTCCTGCTGCTGGCGTTCGGCATTTCTCCGGCGGGAGCGCAGACTTCGCCACTGGACGGCGATTGGACCGGCAAGAGCGACGGCGGCTCATGCAGCACGCCGCTCGACTTCGCCCTCAACATCGAAGCCGGGCTGGTCGACGGCACGGCGACCGATCCTACGGCGCACGGACCCGTGCCCAACCTCAAGAAGAGCGCGCCGCCACCGCCGAGGCCCGGCCTCTGGCAGATCTACGGCGCGGCGAGCGCGAGCACCTTCACCCTGAGGGCACTCGCTTCGGTGCAGGGAACGGAGCGGCGCGAAACCAAGTTCGCGGCCAGCGTCCAGGGTGGCGTGCTGATGCTGGCCGAAAGCGGCGGCTGCGGCCGCAAGGCTTCGCTCAGCCGCAAGTAAGCCGGATCACGTTCCACGACGCCGGCGCCAGGCTGGCACTGACGGTCTCGCCCGCCGTGCGTACAGCCGTGAGCGGTTTGGGCGCGACGCGGTCGGGATGAGCCTTGCTGTTCGTGGCCTTGAGGTCGGGATCGCAGAGCTGCAGCGCCTGCTTGACGGCGAGGCTCTTGAAACCGCCGGCACGAACATCGAGCGGCAGTTCCTCGGCGAGGCTGCGGTTCAGCGCGAACAGGGTGAGCGTGCCCGCCTTATCGTCGTGCACGGCGGCGAGCTTGAGGTAGGGCGCGGCCGGGATGTCGTAGTAATCGTTGATCGGTCCCTGCGGGTCGTTGTAGCGCGCGGCGTAGGTCGGCGAATCGACCTCGGCGCGCAGCACACGGCCGCGACCCATCCGGCTGAAATGCTGGAAGGGATGGAAGATCGTCTGCCGCCACGCCGGCCCGCCGGTCTCGGTCATGATCGGCGCGATGACATTCACCAGCTGGGCGAGGCACGCCGCGGTCACGCGGTCGGCATGGTTCAGCAGCGAGATGCAGCAGCCCCCGAAAGCGAGCGCATCCTCCATGTTGTAGATCTCCTCGAGGATCGGCGGCGCCACCGGCCAGCCTTCCTTGACCCGGGCTTGCCGGTTGCGGCGCGTGCGGTACCAGACGTTCCATTCGTCGAATGACAGCATGATGCGCTTGGACGAACGGCGCCGTGCTGCCACGGCGTCGGCGATCGCCACCACCTCGTCGATGAAATTGTCCATCAGATCGACGCTGGCGAGGAAGGCCGGCGTATCCTGGTCGTAGTTGTTGAGATAGGTGTGCAGCGAGATGTACTCGACATGGTCGAACGTGTGCTGCAGCACCGTGTCCTCCCAGGCGCCGTACGTCGCCATCCGCCGGCCCGACGAGCCGCAGGCCGCCAGCTCGATCGAGGGATCGATCCACTTCATCATCTTGGCGGCTTCGAGCGCGATGCGGCCGTATTCGTGCGCCGTCTTGGCTTCCATCTGCCACGGCCCGTCCATCTCGTTGCCCAGGCACCAGAACTTCACGCCGTGCGGCTTGTCCCAGCCGTGCTGGCGGCGCAGCTCCGACAGCGTCGTGCCCGACGGGTGATTGCAGTACTCGACCATGTTGCGCGCGGCATCGCCCGCCCGCGTGCCGAGATTGACCGCCAGCATGGGCTCGATGCCGGCCATGCGGCACCATTCGATGAACTCGTTGGTGCCGAATTTGTTGGTCTCGGTCGACATCCAGGCGAGATCGAGCCGGCGTGGCCGATCCTTCACCGGGCCGACGCCGTCCTCCCAATTGTAGCCCGAGACGAAGTTGCCGCCGGGATAGCGCATGATGGTGGGGGCGAGCTCGCGCACCAGGGCCATGACGTCCTGGCGGAAGCCCTGCTTGTCGGCGGTGGGATGGCCGGGCTCGAAGATGCCGCCATAGACGCAGCGTCCCAGGTGCTCGATGAAGGCGCCGAACAGGCGCGGATGGGTGGTGCCGATCGCAAAATCGCGATGCAGGCGGGCTTCGACCTTACGCATGGAAAGCAGCTCCGTGGGAGGAAACGTCGGGCGACAGGACCGAGCTCTTCAAGAGGCGGGAATACTCGTGCTGGGGATCGTCGAGCACGGCGCGGGCCGGCCCCGCTTCGACGACCTCGCCGCGCCGCATGATGATGATGCGGTCCGACACGTAGTATGCCGTGGCGAGATCGTGGGTGATGTAGATGATCGACAGCCCGCGCTCGTCGCGCAGCTTCCTGAGCAGGTTGACGATCGAGGCGCGCAGCGACGCGTCGATCATCGACACCGGCTCGTCGGCCACCAGCAACGCCGGGCGCGAGATCAGCGCCCTCGCGATCGCGATGCGCTGGAGTTGGCCGCCCGACAATTCGTGCGGGAAACGGCCGCGCACCTCGGCGAGCGAAAGTCCGACGCTTTTCAGCGCCCCATCCACGGCTGCGGCAATGGCGGCGTCGCCCGCGAGGCCGGCGATCCGCCGCGCCGTCGCCGCGAGGTACCGCTCGACCCGTTTCATCGGGTTGAAGGCCTCGAACGGGTTCTGGAAGATCGGCTGGACCGCGCGCATGAAGGCAAGCCGCCGGGCCTTGCCTTTTAGCGCGGCAAGGTCCCGTCCCTGGAAGCGGATGGTGCCGGAGGAGGGAGTCACCATGCCCAGGATCATGCGCGCGAGCGTCGTTTTGCCTGAACCCGATTCGCCCACGATGGTGAAGATCTCGGGCTTTGCCTGCTCGAGCCGCAGGCTCACGGCGCGCACGGCCTCGACCCGCCGGCGCGAGAGCAGGCCGCCGCCATAGACCCGGCTGACATTGTCGACCTCGAGCAGTGTGCTCATGGCGCAGGCTCGGGATGGAAGCAGGCCACGCGATGGCCGGGCGCAACCTCGGTCATGGCCGGAATCTCACGGCTGCAGACGTCCGTTGCGCGCGGGCAGCGCGGATGGAAGCGGCAGCCGGCCGGCGGGGCGGCGAGATTGGGCGGCGCACCGGCGAGCCCCTCCTTGGGCGCGGTGTCGCCGAGCCGCGGCAGGCTCGCGATCAGATGCGCGGTGTAGGGGTGGCGTGGCGTGCGGAAGACATCGGCCGTGCGGCCTTCCTCGACCAGGCGGCCGGCATACATGATGCCCAGCCGGTCGGTCAGGTTGGCGTGCACCGCCATGTCGTGCGTGACGAAGATGATCGACGAACCGAGCTCGCGCTGCACCTCGTGGATCATCGCCAGCACGCCCTTCTGCACCACGACGTCGAGCGCCGTCGTCGGCTCGTCGGCAATGATGAAGTCGGGTCGGCAGACCGTTGCCAGCGCGATGGTCACCCGCTGGCGCATGCCGCCGGAGAGCTGGTGCGGGAAGGCGTCGAGCACGTCGGCCGGCAGGTGCAGGCGGCTGAGATGCGCGGTCACGGTCTCGAGGAAGGCGGGCATCGGCCGGCCGATGTGGCGGAAGGCGAAATCGACGAAGGCGTGGCGGATCCGGCGCACCGGATTCAGCACGTTCATCGAGCCCTGCATGATGTAGCTGAGATGCTTCCAGCGGATGTCGCGCATGTCGGCGCGATGAACGTCGATCGAGCGGCCCTTGAAGTCGAAGACCACCGAGCCGGCGATCACCTGCAACGGCGGCTGGATGGCATTGGCGATGGTCTTGATCAGCGTGGTCTTGCCGCTGCTCGATTCGCCCGCCAGACCGTAGATCTCGCCCGCCTCGATGGCGAGGCTGACGTCGTCGACGGCACGGACCTCGCGCTGCACGCCGAATGCGGCGGTGCGGTAGTAGGCCTTGAGGCCGGACACCTGCAGCACCAGGTTCATGCGTCGCGCCTTCCCAGGCGGCTGCGCGGATCGATGTACTCGTTCATCGACACGGCGAGCAGGAACAGCCCGATGAACGCCAGCACGACCAGCAGCACAGGGAAGAAGATCCACCACCAGATGCCGGCGACCAGGGCGGTATGCTGGTTGGCCCAGTAGATCAGCACGCCGATGGTGGGCGTATTGATGTCGGTGAAGCCCAGCACCGACAAGGTCACCTCTAAGCCGATCGACCAGTTGATGTTGTTCATCGTGGTCGAGAACACGATCGGCAGGACGTAGGGCAGATGCTCCTCGACCAGGATCTGGCGCATGCTCATGCCGGAAAAGATGCCGGTCTCGGTGAACTCGCGCGTGCGGAGACTCATGGCGACCGAGCGGATGAGCCGTGCATCGTAGGCCCAGCCCAGGCACGCCATCATCAGCGCCAGCAGGCTCCACGACATCTGGTCCTTCATGACGAAATAGAACAGCACCAGGATGGGAAAGAGCGGGATCACGATGAAGGTGTCGTTGATCGACATCAGCAGCCGATCGATCAGGCCTCCCGAGTAGCCCGCGACGAGCCCGACCGCCAGCGCGATCAGGCGGCTCAGTACGGCGACCGTGATGCCGAAGGCGAGCGTGTTGCGGATCGAGAAGGTGAGCAGCCAGAACAGGTCCTGGCCGCGCGACGTCGTGCCCAGCCAGTATTCCGCCGACGGCGGTACGTCGGGCGGCACGACGAAGCTGTCCATCGGTGGGTAGGGGGAAAAGAAGGAAAGGCAGGCGAACAGCCCGACAAAGACCAGCAGTGCGACGCCCACGGCGAACTGGCGGTTGAAGCGCAGCAGGTCGAGGAAGATGCGGCCCATCTCAGCGTACCCGCACGCGCGGATCGAGCAGGGGATAGCAGAGATCGATCAGCAGCACGGCGACCGAGACCGCCAAGATCGACACGGTGGTGATGCCCAGCACCAGGCTGTAGTCACCGGCATGGACGGCCGAGATCAGCAGCGTGCCGACGCCCGGGTAGCCGAATACCTGCTCGGTGATGATGGCGCCGGTGAAGATGCCGCCGAGCGACATGGCGAGCCCGGTGACCTGGGGCACCAGCGCGTTGCGCATGACGTAGCCTGCCAGGATCTTGCGCCGTTCGACGCCGCCCAGCTCGGCATAGGTGACGTAATCCTCGGTGACGACATTGGAGACCAGTGAGCGCATGCCCATGAACCAGCCGCCGAGCCCGACCAGCGCCAATGACAGGACCGGCAGGACGGCATGGCTGACCAGGCTGCCGACGAAGGCCCAGCTCCAGCCGCGCGCCATGTTCATGGTGTAGCCGCCGCTGATCGGCAGCACCGGCCACAGATAGCCGAACACGATCAGCAGCACGAAGGCCACGATGTAGTAGGGGATGGGATGGAAAGCCATCGCCACCAGCCCGGCAAGGCGCAGTGCCCGGTTGCGCCGGTAGTAGCCGGCCAAGCCGCCGAGCAGGTTGCCCAAGACCCAGGTGAGCAAGGTCGAGATCGCCAGCAACGCCGCCGTCCATGGCAAGGCGCGGCCGATCAGGACGGAGACCGGCGTCGGAAAGGCCGACAGCGACGGGCCGAAGTCGGCGGCGGCGACGCGGCGCCAGAAGGCGACATACTGCTCGAGCCATCCGCCCTGCAGGCCATAGAGCTCGCGCAGGGAGCGGCGCATCATGTCGATCGCCTCGGGGCTGGTGGCGCCGAACTGCGTCGCCGCGGCGATCGATTGTTCCACCGGGTCGATCGGCGTGGCGTGCGTGACGATGAAGGCGATGTTGATGCCGATGAACACGACCAGCGCGAACTGCGCCAGTCGTGTCAGCAGATAGACCGGGTAGCCCGTCATTTCGGGCTTCCAACGAAGGCCTCACCCTGAGGAGCGGCCGACATGGCCGCCTCTCGAAGGGTGGGATCACGTGCCGTATATGTTGCCCATCCTTCGAGACGCTCGCTGCGCTCGCTCCTCAGGATGACGCCGTACTCAACAGTCACTGCCTGGGCTTCAACTTCACCATCATGTACTTGGTGTTGGCCCAGTTGGGCACCGGGTCGGTGTAGGGCGCGGTCGCCGCGTTGGGATAACCGGTCCAGTAGGTGTCATCCATCACCGTGAAGACGTTGTAGGACATCAGCGGAATCGTCGGCATCTCGCGCACCGCAAGCTTCACGTATTCGCGGCCGAGCTCGATGCCCTTAGGATCGTCGAACGCCGTCTGGCGCGTCTGCTCGATGATCTTGTCGAGCTCCGGATTGCTCCAGCGCTGCCAGTTGCGCGGCGGCTGTGGCTTGCCCGGGGGCGCCACGAACTGCGAGTGCCAGCTGTCGAGGAAGAACGACAGGTCGGGATGGCCGCCCCAGGTCTCGACGCTCCACGTCATCATCGCCTCGAAATCGCCGGCCTGCCGGCGGTCGACCATGCTGCCCTGGGCGACCACGGTGGAAGCATCGATGCCGAACTGACGCCATTGCTGGACGATCATCGAGCCGGCCCGCGTCATCACCGGTCGCGCCTCGCCTTCGACCATCAGGTGGATGGCGAAGGGCTTGCCATCGGGCATCAGCCACTTGCCGCCGCTCTTCTTGAAGCCGGCGCGCTCCAGCAGCTCGGTCGCGGCTTGCGGATTGGGCTTCCACCAGCCGCGCCCGAACGACTTGGCGATCTCCGCCGGATCGGTCGGGATCTGGTCCTTGAGCGAGGGCCGCAGCATGTCGGCGATTTGCTTGCCGATCGTCGGATCGTACGGCTTGATCTTGTGCTTGCCGGTGTCGATCTCGAAGGACTGCAGCCAGCTCTCGAGCGGTCCATGGTAGAACTCCGGTGCCGAGCCGGTCGGCGGGACGCCGATCGCCGAGATCGTCGCCGCCCCGCGGTACGACGCCATCGACACCGCCTTGATGTCGATCAGGAGCGCCAGCGCCCAGCGCACGTCCCGGCTCTTGAACATCTCGTTCTCGTCGTTGAACACCACGGCGGGCAAGGTCGGGTCGGGATGCGCGTAGGGGAAGCCCTTGAACCAGCCGTGCGAGCTCTTCGACTCCTTGGCGAGCGTGAACATGCCCTCGGGCGACGTGTCGTGGATGATGTCGAGCTGGTGGTTGAGCTGGGCGATCACGCGCTTGTCCGGCGGACCGGGATCGATGTAGGCGACGTATTTCGGACCGGGCTCGCCGAAGCGCGCCACGGTGGTGCGCTGCCAGTCGGGGCGCTTCTGCCAGATGAACCACTTGCCGTTGGGATCGTAGGATTTGAGCGTGTAGGCGCCGAGGGTCACCGGCGGATCGAACGGGAATTTCAGGATGTCTGGCACCTTCTCGAAGACGTGCTTGGGCATCATCCACATTGCATTCCAGCGCACGGTGAACAGCGCGTGGAAGCGCGAGTTGGGCTTCTTGAGCTTGAACACCACAGTCTGCGGATCGGGTGCCGAGACCTCGGCCACGTTGACCTGCACCGGCGCGCTCCAGCGGAGCCCGTTGGTCTTCAGGTGCGTCTGGATGGTGTAGACCACGTCGTCGGCCGTGAATTCGACGCCGTCGCTCCAGTAGATGCCCTTGCGCAGCTTCACCGTCATCTGGGTGAAGTTGGCATTGTAGATCGGCTTCTCGGCGGCCAGCGAATTGTCCCAAACGCCGTCGACGCCCTTCTGCGGGTCGATGTACCACAACGTGTCCATGCCGAGCTGATGCAGGCCGGTCGACTGGCCGCCGGCATTGATCGCCCAGATGTTGAACCAGCCGGCATTCTTGATCGTGCCTTCGGGATTCTCGACGATCAGCACTTCCTTGCGCGGAAGATCCGAGATGGTGTCTTGTGCCCAAGCGGTTCCCGCCGCGAACGCCACCGAGAGCAGCGCCGCGATGCCACGCCATGCGCGCATCGTTTCCTCCTAAATGACGCCGCTTTTCAGAGCGGCGTTCCGTGATGAGGGGACGCTAGCCAGCCGCCTGGAAAGCGTCAATTGAGCCCTGCACGGCGATGCGTTCCTCCGCGCCCGCCGTCAGGCGGAAGAAGGCGTCTTGCGGCTTCTCCAGCACGAACATGGCGCGCGCATCGAGGCCGAGATTGAGGCCGCGCAGCACCGCGCCGCTCACGCCATGGCCGACGATGACCGTCCGGACGCCGGCGGCGATGATGTCGGCCAGCGCCGCCATCGTGCGCTTGCGCAGTTCGTAGTGCGTTTCCCCGCCGGGCGGGCAGAAGCCCTCGGGGTCGGCCCGCCAGTCCGCCATCGCGCTCGGCGTGTGGACCTCGATTTCCTTCCACGAGAAGCCCTCCCACTTGCCGTAGGAGAGTTCGGCGAGCCTGGGATCGTCGCGCCACTTGGAGGGGTCGATGCCCAGCTCCTTGCCGACGATCAGAGAGGTCTCGAGCGTGCGGCCGAGCGGGCTGCGCAGGAAGAGCGTCGGGCCGGGCTCGCAGTCGAGCTCCGCTTTCAGCGTCCGGCCCATCGCTTCGGCCTGCGCCCGGCCAAGCGCCGTGAGGTCCGAGTTCTTGCTGCCCTGCATGCGCCGGTCGATGTTCCACGCCGTCTGGCCGTGGCGCAGGACGTACAGAGGGGCGGTGAGCTTCATGGCCAGGATTCAGGGGACGCGGCGCAGGATCACGATCTTGGCCGCACCATAGCGCCTTTCGTCGATCGCTTCGAAGCCCCCGGGCGGCGCCAGATCTTCGGTGCTGGCGAGCTCGACCGTCGTGATCGCCGCGGGCTTGATCCAGCCTTCGTTGGCAAGCGCGGCCAAGGCCGGTGCCGCCAAGCCGGCGCGATAGGGCGGGTCGAGGAAGACCAGGTCGCAGGGCTCGCGGCACGGCGGAGGATGGATGACGTCGGCCCGCACGACCCGGGCATTGGTCGCTTCGCCCAGCTTGCGCAAATTCTCGCCGATCAGCCTGATCGCGGTGGCGTCGTTGTCGAGGAAGCTGGCGTGCGCCGCGCCGCGCGACAGCGCCTCGAGGCCGAGTGCACCCGAGCCGGCAAAGGCGTCGAGCACGCGCGCGCCGACCAGCGGCGAGGTGCCGTCGGCGTTCCAGCTCGCATGCGCCAGGATGTTGAACAGCGATTCGCGGGCACGGTTGGAGGTGGGGCGCGTGGTCATGCTCTGCGGCGTGGCGATGGCGCGGCCGCGATGCTTGCCGCCGATGATCTTGATCATCGACGGTGCTGGGGCCGGCGCTTGGGCTTGGCCCAGCCTTCTTTCCGGACGGTCTTTAGGCCGAGCAGATTGTCCAGCGCCTGCGTCGGCACCTCGGACACTTCGTTGCGCTCGAGTTCGCCCAGATAGAACGGCCCGAAGGCGATGCGGATCAGGCGCACCACCGGCAGGTCGAGATGGGCCAGGACCTTGCGCACCTCGCGGTTCTTGCCCTCACTGAGTGCGATTTCCAGCCAGGCATTCGTACGCTGCTGGCGTTCGAGCCTGGCTTCGATGGGCCCATACCGCACGCCCTCGACGGTGATGCCCTTGGCAAGGCCTGCAAGCTGCGCCGGATCGACCTCGCCGTGGACGCGCGCGCGATAGCGCCGGATCCAGGCATTGGCTGGCAGCTCGAGCCGGCGCGCCAGGCCGCCGTCATTGCTGAGCAGCAACAGGCCTTCCGACATGAAGTCGAGTCGGCCCACCGTGACGACTCGCGGCATGCCGGTGGGCAGCGACTCGAAGATCGTCTTGCGGCCCTGCGGATCGCGGGCGGTGACGAGCTCGCCGGGCGGCTTGTGGTAGCGCCACAGCCGCGGCCGGTCGGCCTGCGGCAACGGCTTGTTGTCGACCTCGATGCGGCTTTTGCCGGTGACGACGAAAGCGGGTGTGGTCAGCACCGCGCCGTCCACCTTCACGCGGCCCTGCGCGATCCAGCGTTCGGCGTCGCGCCGCGAGCACAGGCCCGCGCGCGCCAGCCGCTTGGCGATGCGTTCGCCCTTCTCGCTCACTGGTTGGCTGCGGCGAGGAAGGCGCGGAAGAGGCGGGCGTCGCCCTCGGAGATCAGGAACTCGGGGTGCCATTGCACGCCGATGCAGAAGCGGTATCTCGGCGCCTCGATGCCTTCGATGACCCCGTCGGGCGCGGTGGCGTTGATGACGATGCCGGCCGGCGCGTCGGCCGCCGCCTGATGGTGCGCGCTGTTCACGTCGAGCTGGTCGGTGCCGACGATCTTGTGCAGCTGCGTGCCCTTGGCGACCTTCACCACATGGCCCGGCTCGTTGCGCGGGTTGGGCTGCTCGTGGGCGAGCGCCTTCTCGATCGCGTCGGGAATGTGCTGGATCAGCTTGCCGCCCAGCACGACATGCAGGAGCTGCTGGCCGCCGCAGATGCCGAGCACCGGCTTGTTCTGCTCGAGCGCGCCCTTGGTGACGGCGAACTCGAAGGCGGTGCGGCGATCCTTGGTGACGACGGTCGCGTGCTTCGTCCCGCCGCCGTAGTAGGTGGGGTCGACGTCGAAGGCGCCGCCGGTCACGACCAGCGCGTCGATGCGCTCCAGGTATTCGCCGACGCGGTCGGGCTGATGCGGCAGGGCGACCGGCAGGCCGCCCGCGGCATCGATCGCGTCGAGGTAGTTCTGGCGCAGCGCATACCACGGGAACTTGGAGTAACCGCCGGGCTTTTCCGCATCCAGCGTGACTCCGATCAGAGGGCGGGGCATGCGCCGCAGTGTATCAGGAAGCGGCTTTGGCGACGACGTTCCTCGGCACGTCCTTGAACGGCTTGTTGGTGTCGACGCTGGGCTCCTTGGGCATCTGCAGCACGCGCTCGGAGATGATGTTGCGCTGGATCTCGTCGGTGCCGCCGGCGATCGAGCCCGCCGGCACCGAGACCAGGATCTCGGCGATGACGCCCGCCATCGGGCTGTCGGCGCCCGACAGAAGCGCCTCCTGGCCGCTCATGTAGGTGTGCACCCGGGCGGCCTGGCGCGCGACATGGCTCGACACCAGCTTGCCGAGCGAGCCCTCGGGACCTTGCGGCTTGCCCTGTTCCTGCGCGGCCCGCGCGCGGCGCGCCGTCCATTCGGCCGATTTCGACATGATCAGGAGCTTGGCGATCTCCTGGCGGATCACCGGGTCGCTGATGGCGCCGGTCTCCTTGGCGCGCGGCAGGATCAGATCGACCCGGCCGGCGCGCTGCGGATACCATTTGTAGGGCTCCATCGTGGTCGCGACCTCGGCCGCCTCTTCCTCGTAGATGCGGCCCTTCTTGCCGGTCGAGGTCGCCCAGTTGCGCGTGCCGTCGGCGCCGCGCCGCTCGTGCATCAGGGTCGTGGTCGCGACCTTCCAGCCGTCGCCCACGTCGCACAGCATCATTTCCGGCTCGACCACGGCGTCGGTGAAGAACACCTGGTTGAACGAGGCATGGCCGTTCATCTGCTTGAGCGGATGGACCTGCACGCCGGGCTGCTTCATGTCGAGGATGAAGTAGGCCAGCCCCTTGTGCTTGACCGCGTCCCAGTCGGCGCGGGCCAGCAGCAGACCCCACTGCGCCTTGTGCGCCGACGTGGTCCAGACTTTCTGGCCGTTGATCACCCACTTGTTGCCGCGCTTGTCGGCGCGCGTCACCGCGCCCGCGAGATCGGAGCCGCTGCCCGGCTCGCTGAACAACTGGCACCAGGTGTCCTCGCCGGTCAGGATGCGCTTCAGGTACTTCTGCTTATGCAGGTCCGTGCCGTGCGCCAGGATGGTGGCGGCGGCGAGAGTGCGGATGCCCGCCTTGGCGACGCCGACCGCGCCGATCCGGGCGAACTCCTCGTCGACCACGGCATTGAACTTCACCGGCAGGTCGCGGCCGTACCATTGCGTGGGCCAGTGCGGCGCGCCCCAGCCCGATTCGCAGAGCTTCTCGCGCCATTCGACCAGCCCGAGCTCGGGGTTCCAGTTGGCTTCGAGCCAGGCCCGCACGTCGGCGCGAACGGAGTCTTCCGTGGGTTCGGTCATGGTCGGCGCCTCAGTGCTTCCAGTGCTGCATCATCATCTCGCGATGCCGGTTGGCGTCGCCGAACAGGATCTCGCTCGACTTGGCGCGCTTGAACCAGAGATGCGTGTCGTTGTCCCAGGTGAAGCCGATGCCACCATGCATCTGGATGGCGTGGACCGCGGTGCTGACGCTCGCCTCGGACGCCGCCGCCTTGGCGAGCGAGGCGAGCGCCGGCAGCTCCTGGTCGTTCTCGTCGATCGCCGCCGCGGCGTAGTAGGCCGCCGACTTCGCGAGCTCGACGTCGACCAGCATGTCGGCTGCCTTCGCCTTGGTGACTTGGAACGAGGCGATCGAGCGGCCGAACTGCATGCGCATCTTCACGTAGGCGAGCGCGTCCTCGCGCAGGCGCTCGGCGGCGCCCACCATCTCGTTGGCGAGGCAGACATAGATCTGCTGCAGCGTCCTGGCGAACGGCGCCGCCGCGCCGCCTTCAATGCCCAGCAACTTGCCCTCGACGTTGTCGAATGTGAGCTTCGCCAGCTTGCGCGTCTCGTCCATGGTCTTGAGCAGCTTGCGCTCGAGGCCCTTCGCCTTGCCGTCGACCGTGTAGAGCGAGTTGCCGGCCAGCACGACGATGAGATCGGCGGTATGGCCATCGAGCACGTAACCCTTAATGCCAGTGATCTTGCCGCCGCGCGCGACGGTCGCCGCGGCATCGGGCGGCTCGTCGAAAGCGAGCGTCGCCGTCACCGAACCGTCGGCAATGCCCGGCAGCAGCGCCTTCTTCTGCTCTTCCGTGCCGGCATTGAGGATCGCGGTCGCCGCCATCGCCGCGGTCGAGAAATAGGGCGCGCAGAGAAGATTGCGACCCATTTCCTCGAGCACGATGCAGAGCTCGCTGAAGCCGAAGCCCGAGCCGCCATAGGCCTCCGGGATCGCGACGGCGGTCAGGCCCATCTCCTGATTGAGCTTTTTCCACGCCTCGCGCTCGAAGCCCGCCTCGGTCGCCATCAGCCGACGCACCTCCTTGGTGGGCGAGCGGGCCTCCAGGGCGCGCCGCAGGGTGGCGCGGAACTCCTCCTGGTCGGCCGAGAAGCTGAACCGCATGACATTTCCTCCTGGAACCCCGTTCGCGCTATTTTCCCCCGAATGACTGCCGCGACAAGAGTTTCACCCATGGAACGGGCGCTGGCCGAGGCGCGCGCAGCCGCAGAGCGGGGCGAGGTGCCGATCGGCGCGGTGATCGTGGCGGCCGACGGCACCGTGCTCGCCGCGTGCGGCAATCGCACCGAGGCCGATCGCGATCCGACGGCACACGCCGAGCTGCTGGCGATCCGCGCGGCTGCCAAAAAGATCGGCGCGCCGCGACTGGTCGAGTGCGACTTGCACGTGACGCTCGAGCCCTGCCCGATGTGCGCGCAGGCGATCTCCTTCGCGCGGCTGCGGCGTCTCTATTTCGGCGCATCCGATCCAAAGGGCGGCGGCGTCGAGCACGGCCCGCGCCTCTTCCATCAGCCGACCTGCCATCACCGGCCGGAGGTCTATGGCGGCATCGCCGAAAGGGAGGCGGGGGAGCTTCTGCGCGCCTTCTTCAAGGAGCGGCGCTAGGGTTCCCGCTTTCCCACCGGCGTGGGAACGCCAAAATGCTGGCCCGCTTGCACTTCAGGCGATTCTTCCCACTTTCCCACCCACAGTCCCACCTGTTTTGTACTGTTACCGATTCTTGCACTCTGCAAGGCGTTGAAAACACCGGGACTCTCGCTCCAGTCGCGACCGGACGCGGTTTTCTGCCATAAAACTGCAATGATTTCTAATGGTTAGGCCCCAGGCCGCAACGCGATCTTGCTTTGCATTAGGTGCGTAGTTTCATAAGAATACGCACCGGGGTGCAGAACATGTGTAGCGTAGGCGGCGCGCGCGAGTCGTTGAGAAAATCGTTGGGAGTCGTTGCCCGGGCGCTCGGCACGCTGATGCTCGCGATGCCCGCCGCCGCCCAGCCGCTTCCGGCGCAGCCGGAACAGCCCCGCGCGGACGCAGCGCCACCGCAGCAGCAAGACGACAAGCAAGCCGCCCTCCATGCCAAATATGACGCCGCCTTCAAGGCGACGATGGACAAGCCGACTGATCCCGCAGTGCTGGTCCGGTTCGCCGAAGTGGCTGTCGAGTTCGGCGACATCGAGGGCGCGATCTCGGCGCTCGAACGGCTCCTGCTGATCGATGGCGACCAACCGGCCGTGAAGCTGGAGCTGGGAGTTCTTTATTACCGTATCGGCTCGGTCGAGATGGCGCGGACCTATCTCGAAGCCGCGCGCGACTCGGATTCGGCGGACAATGACATTCGCCAGCGCGCCGAGACCTTTCTCAAGGACGGTGTGAAGAAATGACCGCCGCTGGGAACCGGTAAAGGCGGATGGACAAGCGCTACCTGCTGTCCTCGGTGGCGATCGCTGCCCTTGTATTGGGAGGCGATCCGTCATGGGCACGTGTTGGCGTCGCTTCGGCGATCGAGGGCGCCCCGGTCGGCAAGCCGCCTGAAGGCAAAGAGCGCGTGCTGCGCGTCGGCATCGACGTCGATGCGAACGAACGCGTCACCACTGCCGAAGACGATCGCGCACACCTGGTGTTCAACGACGGAACGTCGCTCACCGTGGCGCCCAACAGCTCCATCGTGCTCGACAAGTATGTGTTCGATCCCGACAGCAAGGTCGGCGAAATGGCGATCTCGGTGACGCGCGGCGCGTTGCGCTTCGTTGGCGGGGCGATCAGCAAGAAGTCCGAGGTTCAGATCAAGACGCCATCGGCCACCTTGGGCATTCGCGGTGGCATTCTGACGGTGGCCGTCAGCCCCGCGGGAGCAACGTCGGCGAACTTCCTGTTCGGCGTGTCGCTCAGCGTGACCAGCCAGGGCGTCACCCGTACCACCTCGCAGCCCGGCACGCAGATCAACGTCAATCAGGGGGCGCCGCCTCAGCCGCCCCAGGTGATCCCGCCGCAGGCGATGCAGAACAACGTCGCCGTTTTCCAGCAGGGTGGCGCGCAGCAATTCGTGGCATCGGCCGCAGGGTTCGCGCCCGTGCCGACGTTTGTCGCGCCGCCTCCCAGGTCGGGCGGCGGAGGCTCAACCCCGCAAGGCGCGCGGTCGGCGACGCCCCGCGCCAACGCACCGGGCGGCGGACAGGGCAGCGGAAACGGCGCCGGCAAGGCGGCGATCACGGCGGCGCTCGCGAACTCTGGCCTGGCCAAGGTGAATTCGAACCTGGCGCCGAGTGCCGCGCTCGCGGCCACGCCGCCGCCGCAGCGCGTGGCGCAGTTGCTGACCACGCCCTCGCCGCCTGCCGCCAATACGCAAGTCGCGCAGGCGCAGACCAATCAGCCGGGCAATAGCCCGCAGCAAGGCGGGCAGCAGGGCCAACAGCAAGGCAACAACGGTCCGCAAGGTGGCGGAAATCAGGGTGGCGGAGCTCCGGCAGGTGGCGCGCAAGGTGCCGGGCCGACGGCAGGCGGCGGACCACAACAAGGCGCCGGTCCCGGCGGCGCCGGACCGCTACAGGGCGCCGGCCCGGGTACAGGCGGTGCACCGCAAGGCGCAGGTCCGGGTGGCGCTGGTCCATTGCAAGGTGCCAATCCTGGTGCCGGTGGTGGTCCGCAGGGTGCCGGCCCCGGCGGCGCTGGCCCGCTCCAAGGTGCGAATCCCGGCGCAGGCGGTGGACCGTTGCAGGGCGCCAACCCCGGCGGCGCCGGTCCATTGCAAGGCGCGAGTCCAGGCGCCGGCGGTGGCCCGCTGCAGGGCGCCAATCCCGGCGGCGCTGGTCCGCTTCAAGGTGCAAGTCCCGGTGGTGCCGCAAGCCCGCTTCAGGGTGCCGGCCTCTTGCAAGGTGCCGGCCCGCAAGCCGGCGGCTCCCCGCTGCAGGGCGCCGGCCCGCTGCAGGGCGCAGGTCCTTTGCAAGGTTCGGGTCCGCTCATCGGCGCCGGGCCGTTGCAAGGTGCTGGCCCGCTGCTGGGCGCGGGTCCGCTGTTGGGAGCCGGCCCGTTGCAGGGCGCGGGCCCGCTGATCGGTGCCGGTCCGCTGCAGGGTGCGCCGCCGCTGATCGCTGCCGGCGGTGCCAATGTCGGCGGTCCCGCGGTGACGCTCGCGAACGTCAGCGCGCCTCCGCCGCCGCCGACAATTCCCATCATCACGCTGCCGCCGGCCGTGCCGCTGACGACGCCGCCACCGGCGCCACCGCCGATCATCGTGCAGTCGCCGCCGCCTCCACCACCACCGCCGCCGCCGGTCGTCTCTCCGCCGCCGCCACCACCGCCGCCGCCGCCGGTAGTTTCTCCGCCGCCGCCTCCACCGCCACCGCCGCCGGTTTTCACCCCGCCACCGCCACCGCCACCGCCGCCGATCATCATCACACCGCCGCCGCCCCCGCCGCCGCCGGCAGTCACATCGAACATCACGCCGAACTAGGCTGCTTGGAGGCGGACGTCAGGCCTTGAGCAGCGGCGCCATGATGCGCTCGCGCGTGAGCGGCATGTCGTGGATGCGCACGCCCCGCAGGATTATGCTTCATTCCGCGAAGCAAAGTGCAAGACGTTAAAAAATGCAGCTTGTAAGTTTCGAAGAAGTCATTGCCTGCACGGGCGCGATCGCTGCTGGCCTCATTGCATTCCTAACGGGGCGCCACTGGTTAACATCGCCGCTACTGGAATCCTGGATCGTCATAGCGGTATCCGGCCTCGTTCTTGCTATTGGCACATCGACCAGATTCGTTTTGAGCGACGAAACGATTAATTACGGTTCGATGTTCTGGAGCGACTCGGTCCGATTGAGCGAGATCGAGCGGATAAGCGTTCGGCCGAATCTTGGCCTTATTCCTGGGCGCAACGTCTTGTTTCACATGCGACCGGGATCACGCGTTGCGATGTCGAGTGTTAGAATAGGCATCTGGAGCTGGCCACGCGCCGATGATTGGGTTGCAGCGGCAAATTCGGCCATCCTTAAAGTTGCCGAGAGGCCAGGCTGAAAAGAAGGTCTCGGACGGCCGAGGCTCGTCACGGCCTTAAAGGCAACATTCGAGTCGGCGCTGGCGGCGGACGTCAGGCCTTGAGCAGCGCCGCCATGATGCGCTCGCGCGTGAGCGGCATGTCGTGGATGCGCACGCCGAGCGCCTGCACCACGGCGTTGCCGACGGCGGCCGCGGTCGGCCCGACCGAGCATTCGCCCATGCCGAGCGACGGATTGCCGGCACCGTCGACCAGTTCGGCATGCACCTCCGGCACTTCGGAGAAGCGCAGGATCGGGTAGCGCTCCCAGTCGAGCGAGGCGATGCCCTGCTCGTCGAACGTCACCTGTTCCTTGAGCGTCCAGCTCAGCGCCTGGATGACGCCGCCCTCGAGCTGGTTGCGCGAGCCGTCGGGATTGACCACCAGCCCGCAATCGGCCACGCACCAGACGCGCTCGACCTTCACCGTTTCGCTCACGCTCACCTGCGCGGCGACGGCGCAGTAGGCGGCCGTGTTCTTGTAGCGGGCGAAGGCCATGCCGAGCCCCTTGCCGTTGCCCAGGGACCCGCGCGCCTTCCAGTTCGAGCGTTCGGCCACCAGCTCGATCAGCTTGCGGGCGCGCTTGTCGGACATGATGGACAGGCGATAGGCGACCGGGTCTTCGCCGGCGCGGGCGGCGAGCTCGTCCATCAGCATCTCGATGGCATAGACGTTGGGCAGAGCGCCCAGCCCGCGCAGCGCCGAGGTGCGGACCGGCGCGCGCTGCACCAGATGATGCACGATGCGGTGCGCCGGCACGTCGTAGAGCGGCACGGCATTGCGCGTGCCGCCGCCGCCGCGCGCCTCCGGCGGGTCGGTCGGCTTCACTTCAGGTGGCGGATTGCTGAGCGCTTCGCTCGCCAGCATGTAGCCGCTGCCGCTGCCCGGCCGCTGCACATGGGTCGGGCTCCAGATCTCGGTGGTCCAGTCGGCCGGCCGTCCCTTGCCATCGAGCGCGACGTGGAGCGTCACCAGCATGGCCGGGCCGACCGGCTCGAAGCCGAATTCCTCCTCGCGCCGCCATTGCAAGCGGATCGTCTTGCCCGGCAGCTTCATCGCCACCAGCGCCGCATCTAAGGCGGCATCGTCGGCGCCATTGTGGCCATAGCAGCCCGAGCCGTGCAGATGCGTGCAGGTGATGCGCTCGACCGGGAGGCCGAGCACGGCCGCGACGTTCTTGCGCAACGGGTGCATGCCCTGGCCGTGGCTCTGGATCGTGAGATGGCCGTCACGGTACTCGGCCAAGGCGCAGGACGGCGCCATCGAGGCGTGCGCGATGTACGGCCGCGACACGGTGAAGGTGACGACGTTCTTGGGCGGCGTGGCCGGCGCGGGCGCGCCGATGGTGCGATCCTCGGCCGGCTGGCCTTTCAGCCACTGCGCTTCCTGCTGCGCCGGTTCGAGGCGCCGCACATTGCTCCACTTGGCGTGTTGAGGCGCCGCAGCCGCGGCCGCCTGGGCCACGCTCTCGACCGGGCTCACGAACGCCACCCAGTTGGCCTCGCGCACGATCTGCAGGTCGCCCTTCGCCGCCCGTTTGATGGCGGCTTCGTCGAGGGAGGCGAGCGTGGCGCCGCGCGAGGGCTGGCGCAGCATGCGGGCATGCAGCACGCCCTTCGGCAGCACGTCGCTCACGAACGCCGGTCCCGTCAGCTTGGCCGGCAGGTCGATGCGCGGCACGCTCTGGCCCACCACCTTGTAGTCGCTCGCGGCCTTGGGTCTGGCGCTGCCGGTCGGCGCCTGCGTGAAGTCGATCTCGCCCGCGACCGTCCAGTAGCTCTGGCCGGTTGGCTGGCCATTCTGGTGAAATTCGCCGTCGACTACACTGAGGTCATCGGGAGCACAATTGAGCCGGAGCGCCGCGCGCTCCAGCGCCTTGGCGCGCACCTCGGCACACACCAAACGGATCGAGCCGCCCGACATCATGATGGAGAGCGACGAGGTCGTGTACATCTCGTCCGGCCCATGCACGGTGTCGCCCGACAGGATCTTCACGCGGTCGAGCGGGATGTCGAGCTCGTCGGCGGCGATCTGGCCGAGCGCGGTGACCACGCCCTGGCCGATCTCGACCTTGCCGCTCGCCACGCGCACCGTCTTGTTCGGCTGGAAATGGATCCAGCGGTCGAGGCGCGGATTGTCGACCAAGCTGCCGGGAAGCTGCGGAGCGTTCATGCGGCCCTCCTGTTCTTCATCGCCCTTGCGGCGCGCTCGACCGCTTTCAGGATGCGGGTATGCGAGCCGCAGCGGCAGAGATGCTTGTCGAGGGCAGCCACGATATCGGCCCGGCTGGGATCGGGATTGCGATCCAGCAGCGCCTTGGTCGAAATCACGATGCCCGACAGGCAGTAGCCGCATTGGCCGGCCTGCTCGTCGATGAAGGCCTGCTGGATCGGATGCGGCCTGGCCGTGCTACCGAGCCCTTCGACCGTCGTCACCGCGCGCGAAGCAACGGTGCCCAGTTCGCGCGTGCAGGAATAGACGGGCTGGCCGTCGACCAGCACCATGCAGCAGCCGCACTGCTCCAGCCCGCAGCCATAGCGCGTGCCCATCAGACCGAGATGGTTGCGCAGCGCTTCGAGAAGCGTCGTGGTCTCGGGCGCGTCGATGGTGCGCGCCTCTCCGTTCACGGTGACAGCGATGGTCATGGTCTTTCCTGCTCAGGGCTTGACGAACTTGAGGACGAACTCGTCCTTGGGCTGCGGCGGATCGGGCGTGTTCTTGTCGCGCGGATCGTTGGCATTGCGCAGGAACATGCCTTCGTCAGCCAGCCGGAAGCCGGCCGCCTCGACTTCCTTGCGCAGGAACGCCTCCTCGACGCGATGCAGCGTGCCCGATTCGGAGATGCCGGTGCCCGGCCGGCCGGCATGGTCGGCGATGACGAAAAAGCCGCCGGGCTTCAGCGCCTTGAACGCCGCCTTGTTCATCGCCGCGCGGTCGACGCCCATGTGGCCGAGGTCGTGGTAGTTGAACATCAGGGTGACGAGGTCGAGCCCGTCCTTCGCCACCTCGGGCGGCACCGGATCCTCGAAAGGTCGCACCACGGCGATGATGGGCGCGGCCTTCACGCCCGCCGCCTTCATCGCCTGCTCGCGCGCGGCCAGCGCTTCGGGCGAGGGCCGCAACGGACCGGTGGGCGGCGGGGCCGGCAGATTGGGATTGCTGTTGCCTTCGCGCTGCGCCGGCGGCGCCGGCGCTTGGGCGGGCCGCGGCCGGCTCTGGCCGTAGACCTTGCCGGTCGGCCCGATGGCACGGGCCAAAAGCTCGGTCGTGTAGCCGCCGGCGGCGCTGAGATCGAGCGCGGTGATGCCGGGCTTGATGGCGATGAAGGCCAGCATCTGCTCGGGATGGCGGCGCAGGTCGTTGGTGCGGTCGGCGGCGCTGCGCGACGGATCGGCGACGATCGCCTTGATGTCGGCTGGCGACACGGTCTGCGCCTCGGCCGCTCCGGCCACCAGAACGAGCAACGCAATCAATGCACGCTTCATCGATGTCCCCTCATCTCAGGCGGGCATGCGCCCACTCGGCCGCCTCGCGGACCAGCGGCGAGGCATCTTTCCTCAATCGCTCCAGCGCGGGAAGCGCCGTCTTGGGCGCGCCGCTGTTGCCCAGCGCATAGGCGACATTGCGCAGGAAGCGGTCGCGGCCGATGCGCTTGATGGCGGTGCCGGCGAAGCGCCTGCGGAAGGAACTGTCGTCCAGCATGGCAAGCTCGGCGAGCTTCGGTGCGTCCAGATCGGCGCGCGGGGCGAGGGCCGATTCACGTGCGGTGCGTGCGAACTTGTTCCACGGACAGACGGCCAGGCAGTCGTCGCAGCCATAGATGCGGTTGCCGAGCAGCGGCCGCAGCTCTTCATCGATTGGGCCTTCGTGCTCGATCGTGAGATAGGAAATGCAGCGCCGCGCATCGAGCCGGTAGGGCGTGGGGAAGGCCTTGGTCGGGCAGATGTCGAGACAGGCGTGGCACTGGCCGCAATGGTCCTGTTCGGGCTGGTCGACCGGCAGTTCGACCGACAGCAGCAGCTCACCCAGGAACAACCAGGAGCCGAATTGGCGCGATACCAGATTGGTGTGCTTGCCCTGCCAGCCATGACCCGCCGCTTGCGCCGCGGGCTTTTCCATCACCGGGGCGGTGTCGACGAAGACCTTCACGCTGTGGCGATAGGTGTCCCAGATGAAGCGGCCGAGCGCCTTGAGCTTCGTCTTCACCAGATCGTGATAGTCGCGGCCCTGGGCGTAGACCGAGATGGCCGCGCGCTCCGGCTCATTCAGCACCGCCAGCGGATCGGTGCCGGGACCGTAGTTCAGCGCCACCGAGACGACGGTCCTCGCCTCGGCCCACAGCGTGCTCGGGTCGGCGCGCTCATCCGTGCGTTCGGCGAGCCAGCCCATGTCGCCCTGCCAGCCCTGCTCGACGAATTGGCTGAGCCGTTTCAGCCGCTCGGCGCGGGTGTCGGGCGACAGCGTGGCGCGGGCGAAGCCAACGGCGTCGAAGCCGAGCCGCAGCGCTTCGGCGCGAATGGCATCACGCAGCTCGGCGGGATTCGCCTTCTTCGGCGGCCGCTTGGGAACCGGCGGGCGCTTGCTCATCGCCTCCCATTATCCCCGTCCGCGGTAGGGCGCCACGCCCTGGCCGGGCAGCCACAGGCCCTTGGGCGGCTCGCCGGTCTGCCAGAACACGTCGATGGGCATGCCGCCGCGCGGATACCAGTAGCCGCCGATGCGCAGCCAGCGCGGCGCCAGCTCCTTCACCAGCCGCTTGCCGATAGCGATCGTCGTCTCCTCGTGGAAGCCCTGCATGTTGCGAAAGCTGCCGAGATAGAGCTTGAGCGACTTGCTCTCGACCAGCTTGGCGCGCGGCGCGTAGTCGATCACGAGATGGGCGAAGTCGGGTTGGCCGGTGACCGCGCACAGCGTGGTGAATTCGGGCGCCACGAAGCGTACCAGGAAGAGCGTGCGCGGATCGGGCGACGGCACCGTCTCGAGCAGGGCCTTGTCCGGCGTCGCCGGGGCGGGCGTGGCGTGGCCGAGCTGGCGCAAATGAGGATATTTCGACATCTCGCCATCATAGGCCAAACCGCCGGCTTTTGGGCTATGCTCGGGCGTCTGTGCCGATTGGGCAGCCAGGGAGATCATCATGCTTGGTCGTCGTCTCGTTTGTGCCGTCGCCGCCTTGCTGGCCTTCGCGGGCGCGGCGCGGGCTGAAACCGTCCTGCGCGTATCGCTCCATTCGGACCTCAAGATCATCGATCCGATCTGGACGACCGCGCTGATCTCCACCCATCACGGCCACATGATCTACGACACGCTGTTCGCAGTGGACGAGCATCTGCAGGTCAAGCCGCAGATGGTCGACAGCTGGACGGTGTCGCCGGACAAGCTCACCTGGACCTTCAAGCTGCGCGACGGGCTGGAGTGGAGCGACGGCAAGCCGGTGACGGGCGAGGATTGCGTCGCCTCGATCAGGCGCTGGGGCGCCAAGGACGGCATGGGCCAGAAGCTGATGAGCGAGGTGGCCTCGCTCACCGCGCCCGACGCCAAGACGATCACGATGGTACTGAAGGAGCCGTACGGCCTGGTGCTGGAATCGCTCGGCAAGTCGTCGTCGAACGTCGCCTTCATGATGCCCAAGCGCGTCGCCGACACCGACCCCAACAGCCAGATCACCGACACGACAGGCTCGGGGCCGTTCATCTTCAAGAAGGACGAATGGAAGCCCGGCGAGAAGGCGGTCTACGTCAGGAATCCGCACTACAAGCCGCGCAATGAGCCGGCCTCGGGCCTGGCTGGCGGCAAGGTCGCCAAGGTCGACCGGGTCGAATGGATCACCATCGCCGACCAGCAGACCCAGGTGAACGCCTTGCTGAACGGCGAGATCGACCTGATCGAGATCGTGCCGCCCGACCTGCTGCCGCTGCTGCAGAAGGACAAGAACATCAAGATCTTCGTCACCAACCTTGCCGGCCGGCAATACGCCATGCGCTTCAACGTGCTCTACAAGCCGTTCGACAACGCCAAGATCCGGCAGGCCACGCTTTACGCGCTCGACCAGAAGCCGTTCCTCGAGGCCAATGTCGGCAATCCGGAGTACTACAAGGAATGCCGCTCGCTGTTTCCCTGCGGCTCGCCGCTCGAATCGACCAAGGGCTGGGACGACAAGCTGCGCGGCAACGTCGCCAAGGCCAAGGAGCTGCTGAAGGAGGCGGGCTATGACGGCACGCCGATCGTGATGCTGCACCAGACCGACACGGCGGGGCACAATCAGCTCGCGACCGTCGCCAAGCCGCAGCTCGAGGCAGCGGGCTTCAAGGTCGACCTGCAGGCGATGGACTGGCAGACCTTGGTGTCGCGCCGCAACAAGCGCGATCCGCTCGACAAGGGCGGCTGGAGCGTCTTCTTCACGTCGTGGGGCTCGACCGACGTGCTGAACCCGGTATCGACGGCCTTCCTCAACGCCTCCTGCGACAAGGCGACGTTCGGCTGGCCGTGCGACGAGAAGCTCGAGAAGCTGCGTGACGCCTTCGCCAAGGAGACCGATCCGGCCAAGCAGAAGGCGATCGCCGAGCAGGTCCAGTTGCGCGTGCTCGAGTATCCCACGCACGTGCCGCTCGGCCAGTTCACCACGCCGACGGCGATCCGCGCCAACATCAGCGGCCTGCTGCACACGCCCTCCCTCGCGCTCTGGAACGTCGAGAAGAAATAGTCATGCGTCGCTTCCTGCTGTCGCTGCTGGCGGCGTTCGGCCTGGCGGCGACGGCTGCGCCGCCGGCGTCGGCCGAAACGGTGTTGCGCGCCGTCATGCATTCGGACCTCAAGATCATCGACCCGATCTGGACGACGGCGCTGATCTCGGCCCACCACGGCTATCTCGTCTACGACACGCTGTTCTCGCTCGACGAGCACCTGCAGGTGAAACCGCAGATGGTCGACACCTGGACGGTGTCGCCCGACAAGCTCACCTACGTGTTCACCCTGCGCGACGGGCTGGAATGGCACGACGGCAAGCCGGTCACGGGCGAGGATTGCGTCGCCTCGATCCGGCGCTGGGGCGCGCGCGACTCGACCGGCCAGACGCTGATGTCGTTCATCGCCGAGATGAGCGCGCCGGACGCCAGGACGATCAAGATCGTCCTGCGCGAGCCGTTCGGCCTGGTGATCGACATGCTCGGAAAGACCGGCGGCAACGTCGCCTTCATGATGCCCAAGCGCATCGCCGAAACCGATCCCCTGAAGCAGATCACCGACGCGACCGGCTCGGGCCCGTTCATCTTCAAGAAGGACGAATGGAAGGCGGGCGAGAAGGCGGTCTACGTCAAGAATCCGCGCTACAAGCCGCGCAACGAGGCGCCCTCGGGCTTCGCCGGGGGCAAGGTCGCCAAGGTCGACCGCATCGAGTGGATCTGGATCTCCGACACCCAGACCCAGGTCAACGCGCTGCTCAACGGCGAGGTCGACGTCATCGAGACCTTGCCATACGACCTGCTGCCGCTCGTCGAGAAGGACAAGAACGTCAAGACCCAGGTGATCGACAAGGCCGGCCGCCAGTACGTCATGCGCTTCAACACCCTTTTGAAGCCGTTCGACAATGCCAAGGTCCGCCAGGCCGTCGTCTACGCCATGAGGCAGAAGCCGTTCCTCGACGCCAATATCGGCGACCCGCGCTTCTACCAGGAGTGCAAGTCGATCTTCCCCTGCGGCCTGTCGCTGGAATCCTCCAGGGGCTGGGACGACAAGTTGAACGGCGATGCCGCCAAGGCGAGGCAGATGCTGCAGGAGGCGGGCTACGACGGCACGCCCATCGTCATGCTGCACCAGACCGACCTGGTGAATCACTCGAACCTCGCGCCGGTGGCCAAGCCGATGCTTGAGGCGGCTGGTTTCAAGGTGAACATGCAGTCGATGGACTGGCAGACCTTGGTGGCGCGGCGCACCAAGAAGGATCCGGCCGACAAGGGCGGCTGGCACATCTTCTTCACTTCCTCGGGCGCGCTCAGCATCGCCGATCCGCCGTCCCACTTCTTCATCAATGCCGCCTGCGAGAAATCGATGTTCGGCTGGCCGTGCGATGCCGAGATCGAGAAGCTGAAGGATGCCTTCGCCCGCGAGACCGACGACGGCAGGCGTAAGGAGATCGCCCAGAAGCTGCAGTACCGGCTGATGGAGTATCCGACCTACGTCCAGCTCGGCCAGTTCACTCAGCCGACGGCGATGCGCTCCAACATCAGCGGCTTCAACCCCGCACCCGCGATCACCTTCTGGAACGTGGAGAAGAAGTGAGCGGCGGCGACACGGTCTTCACGGGCTCGATTCCCGCCCTCTACGACCGCTATCTCGGGCCGCTGCTCTTCGCGCCCTATGCCGCGCATGTGGCCGGCCGGCTGGCGGACATGACGGCCGGAAGCGTGCTCGAGATTGCCGCCGGCACCGGCATCGTCACCGAGGCACTGGCCCGCCGCCTGCCGGCGGCCGTCGAAATCGTGTCGACCGACCTCAACCAGGCGATGCTCGATCATGCCGCCAGCAAGCCCGACTTGGCGCGCGTCAAGCTGCGCCAGGCCGACGCGCTGGCGCTGCCCTTCGCCGAGGCGAGCTTCGATGCCGTGGTCTGCCAGTTCGGCGTCATGTTCTACCCCGACCGCATCAAGGGTCATCGCGAGGCGCGACGCGTGCTGCGGCGTGGCGGCCGCTACCTCTTCAGCCTGTGGGACAGTCTCGAGCACAATCCGATGACGCGCTGCGTCGTCGACGCCGCGGGCCGCCATCTCCCGCACAATCCGCCGCGCTTCCTGGCGCGCACGCCGCACGGCCATTACGACCGGGACAAGACGCGAAACGAAGTGATTCAGGCGGGCTTCGCCAAGGTCGATATCGATGTCGTCAGCCTGCCCAGCCGGGCGCCGTCGGCCCGCGACGCCGCCATCGGCCTCTGCCAGGGCACGCCCATGCGCGGCGAGATCGAGGCCGCTGCACCGCAGGGATTGCAGGCGACGACCGATGCCGCCGAGGCTGCGCTGGTCGAGCAATACGGCGACGGACAGATCGAGGCGCCGATGCAGGCGCTCGTCGTCACGGCCCGCGCCTGACGGCCGGCTCCGTCAATCCGCCGAGCCGGGATGGCGGCCGGCCCGCTGCGGCAGCATCAGGATGCACAGCACGATCACGATGGCGAGCAGCGCCGAGGCATAGTAGCGGCTGATCTCGAAGCCGCCCTCCGAGATCGGCTTGTCGAGCAGGTCGCCCAAGGTGGCACCGAGCGGCCGCGTCAGGATGAAGGCGGCCCAGAACAGCGCCGTGCGCGAGATCGACGTCCAGTAATAGGCGGCGGCGATCAGCACGAGGCCGGCGCCGAACACCAGCGCGCCTTTCGAATAGCCGAGCCCATTGGTATCGGCCATCCAGTCGCCGAGCGCCGTGCCCAGCGTCTGCGAGAACAGGATCGCCGCCCAGTAGAACGCCTCGACGCGTGGCGTGCTCACCGTCTGCACCGCGATCGACCCCTCGACCGAGTACCACAGCGCCAGCGCCGCCATCAGCAGGACGAAGAGGAGCGCCGCCCCGCCCGGATAGCCGATGCCGAGCGAGCGGTCGGCGAAGTCGGCCATGGTCGTGCCGGCCGTCGTCGTGGCGACGATCACCAGCCAGTAGAGGAAGGGATGGAACCGGCGCGCCCTGATCTGCACGGCGACCAGCACGGCGAACAGGGCGATGAAAATCAGGCTGCTCACGGCGTAGCCGAGATTCATCGACATCGACAGCGAATCGCCGCCCGTCTCGCCGAGCGTCGTGGCGATCACCTTGATGATCCAGAAGCCGAGCGTGACCTCGGGCACCTTGCACAGGGCGCGCTGAGCGCTGTCGGGCATGAACACCTCCGGCCAACAATGACCGGAAGCGTCGCCGGTTGCCGAGTGCTGCGGTTCGCCGCACTCAGTCGAGCCTGACCGCGATCCCCTTCAGGTCGGCGCGCGAGGCGGGGTAGCGCTTCATGACCTCCGCATCGTGGCCCGGCACCACCATCTCGAGCCGGCCGTCGGCCAGCTTCTTCAGCTTCTCGTAGCCCGCCAGCATGTCGGCGACGGAGAAGACGATGGAGAACAGCTTCTGGTTCTCGACGCCCCAGTAGTAGTGGCTCGCGTCCGAGGCGAGCACGAGCCAGCCGTTGCGCGTGTTCACCCGCACCGACTGGATGCCCATCGTGTGGCCGCCGATCAGGTGCACCGAGATGCCGGGCGCGATCTCCTCGTCGCCGTCGTGGAACACCACGCGCTTGCCGTAGACGGCGCGCACCATGCCGACGATGTCGTCGACCTCGAAGGCATGGCGGAACGTGCCCATGCACATGTGCCGGCCGGTGGCGAACTGCATCTCCTTGTCCTGCAGGTGAAAGCGCGCCTTGGGGAACTTGTCCCAGTTGCCGACATGGTCGTAGTGCAGGTGGGTGATGACGACGTCCTCGACTTCCGCCGGGTCGACGCCGAAATCGGCCAGCAGGTCGGCCGGATTGCGCTTCACCTCGCGGCCGCGCTTCTTGCCGACCTGGGCGTTGAAGCCGGTATCGATCACGATCGGCTTGCCGCCGATCTCGCGCTTGCCCTCGCGGTCGAGCGGCAGCGCCACCCAGACGAAATAGTCCATCGGGCAGTCGGCGTCGTGCGGGTCGGGCGTGATCTGCACTTCCCAGGCCTTGCGCGGCAGGTGGGCGTACTTGACCGCATGGACCTCGTAGATGGGCGTCGAACGCATTTTTGTTTCCTTCCCTCCGGAGCGCCGACGAGAGCGTAGCAAGCCCGCCCGTTCGCGCGCTATACTGCCAGCATGGTCGACCGCGACCTCCTTGGTGGGCGAATTAGCACCCCGGTTTGCACTGCAAACCGGCCGTTCGGTGCTGTCGTCCATTGTTCAGGGGTGTCGTCCCATGTCGTCGTCCGTCCTCGCGCTCAAGCGTAATTCCTCCACCGTCCGATACTGTTTCGAAGCCGATGCCGAGCCCGGCCTGCTGCCGCGCGCGCTCGAGCTGATCGCCAAGCGCGGGCTCGTGCCGGCGCGCGTCTTCGCCCAGGCCGACGAGGACCTGCTCTCGGTCGAGATCGAGGTCGAAGGCCTGGAGAGCGAGGCGGCCGAGCATGTCGGCCGCTGCCTCGGCCAGCTCGTCGGCGTGCGTCAGGTTTTCTGAGCACAGAGCTTCTCCACGATCGCGTCGATGTGGACTTGCGCCACGTCGAGACAGGGGAAGCCGGCCGCCGCCTCGTCCTTGAACATCACGGCAAGGTCCGTGCCGGCGAGCAGGATGCACTCGACGCCATCGCGCCGCGCGAGCTCGCGCGCGATGCGGCGCAGGCCATCGGCATCGTCCGGCAGCGTCTTGCCGTCCAGGATGCGCTGATAGGCCTCGCCGACGAAAGCCATCTCGGCAGGCTGGGCCTTCACGATCTCGACGTCGTTCAGCGCCCCCCACAGGCTGCCCTGCATGGTGAAGATGGTGCCGAACAGCGCCACGCGCCGGAGCTTGCGGGCGCGCACCGCCGCGGCGAGCGGCTCGAAGATCGACAGGATCGGCACCTTCGTGCGCGTCAGCGTCTCCGCCAGCGCGATGTGCGGCGTCACCGCCGGCATCACCGCGACGTCGGCGCCGGCCCGGCCGAGCCGGTCGATGAAGCCCGCCAGATAGTCGGCGAGCTGATCGAGCCGGCCCGCGCGCACGAAGCCCTGGCCCTGATTGGCGTCGGCATGGACGAACACGAGGTCGGGAACGACGCCGCGTCCGGCGCAGGCCGCCGTGATCCGCTCGTAGTAGTGGATCGTGGCGCCGACGCCCAGTCCGCCCACGATGCCGACGCAAGCACCCATCACAGCACGTTGCGCTGCCAGGCCTCGGCGAGTTCGGGCTTCTGGTCGGCGCGGCGGGCGATCGCGAACAGCCTGGGCGTGTTGGTCTCGAACCAGCCGCGCTTGGGCCGCCAGTGGGTCATGACGCGGAGATAGATGTCGAGGGCGGAGAAACGTTCGCCCAGGAACCACGGCGCGCCGGCTGCGCCATCGAGCTGATGCCACAGTCTCTCGGCATAGGCGTCGACGGTCTTGCGGAAGGCGCGCGCCGGCTCGCCCGGCACGAAGCGCTCCGGCACGTCGGCATAGGTGTAGGTCGGATAGACGTTGGCGACCAGGAAGACGAGCCAGCGCAGGAACGGCGCGCGCTCCTTCGCGCCCGGTCCCGGCACCAGCGTGTCCTTGCCCGTGACGTCGGCCAGCAGCAGGGTGATCGCGGCACTCTCGCTCATCACCGTGCCGTCGGGCAGCATCAGGGTCGGCACCTGGGCCAGCGGATTGACCTTCTCAAGCGCGGTGCGCGCCGCCGGGTCGCGCAGCAGGTCGCCGACCGGCTCGAGCGTGTAGGCGAGGCCGTACCAGGCGAGCTGCGCCTCGACGATCGCCGAGCCCCAGCCCGGCCGGCCGTAGAGCTTGTAGCTCACGGTTGCCGTCTCACGGCTTCTGCAGCGGCTGGATCAGGCTGCAGGTGTCCCACCGTCCGCCGCCGCGCTCCTGGACCCGCTGGTAGAACTGGTCGACCAGCGCCACCACCGGCATCTGGGCGTTCCAGCGCTTGCCCTCGGCCATAGCGATGCCGAGATCCTTGCGCATCCAGTTGACGGCGAAGCCGAAATCGAACTTGCCGGCGATCATGTTCTTCCAGCGGTTCTCCATCTGCCAGCTTTGCGCCGCGCCCTTGGAGATCGCGGCCATCACCTTCTCCATGTCGAGGCCGGCGCGTTGCCCGAGGTTCAGCGCTTCCGAGAGGCCCTGCACGATGCCGGCGATGCACATCTGGTTCATCATCTTGGTGATCTGGCCCGAGCCCGGCGGGCCGATCAGCGTGATCGCCTTGGCATAGGACATGGCGACCGGATAGGCCTTGTCGAACGGCGCCTGCTCGCCGCCGCACATCACCGTGAGTTGGCCGTTCTCGGCGCCGGCCTGGCCGCCCGAGACGGGAGCGTCGATGAAGTCGATGCCGCTCTTCTTGCCGAGCGCATGGAGCTCGCGCGCCACATCGGCCGAGGCCGTCGTGTTGTCGTAGAAGATCGCCCCACGCCCCATGCCGGCGAAGGCGCCGTCGTCGCCCAGCGCGACCGCGCGCACGTCCTTGTCCTCGCCGACGCAGCAGAACACGATCTCCTTGCCGGAAGCGGCTTCCCTGGGCGTCCGCGCCGCCTTGCCCTTGTGCTTCTTCGTCCACTCTTCGGCCTTGGCGAAGGTGCGGTTGTAGACGGTCACCTCATGGCCCTTGGCGGCGAGGTGCCCCGCCATCGGAAAGCCCATCACGCCCAGCCCGAGAAACGCCACCTTGGCCATCGCACATCCTCCGATTTTCAGGAGGCCGGAGCATAGTGCACATTCGCTGCGGCTGTAATCAGCCCGGATGAACGTGCCCCATGCGAGCCGGCAATTTTCTGAGCCGCTATTGGTTGAAGCGGCCATATTAAAATAATACGAAAAAATATGGGCTCTTGTGGTCCGCACGCGCCCGCGCCGAATCGCGCGAACGAAGTTTCGCAAGGGTTGAGTAATTTTCTACACCACAATCTGTGGTGTTGGTTACCGGAGGGTAACGCTTATTAAATGGAAAGATAATGGGCCCTCTTGTGGCGCGTTTGTTTACCAATCGCCACAGGCGACCGAATCTTGCGCTCCGGTCCAAACGACCAGTGCGAATCACTAGCGCACTAGCGGAAAGTGCGGAAAGCCCCGGCGGAGCGCATCGAAGGTGGGCGGTGGCGATCATGGCGCCGCCACCATAAGCCCGGTGCTAGAAGGAACCCGATTCTGTCGTATAGAACTTCTCGCGAGCGAAGCTCGCGAGGGCGGGGTGAGCGCATCGCGGAACGCGATGGCGCGGCCCCGCACAGCAGTGATGGGGACCTCGGCGGCACCTCCCCCGAAACGGGGGAGGAGAGCTATGCCTTCCTGTCGCATAAATTTCGAACGGCCGGCCGTCCTCATAAAATCAGCAGGATGGCCGCGACGCCCGTGACCAGCGAGGGCAGTGCGAGCGGCCAGGCGCGCCGGTAGAGCGCCGAATCGGGCATGGCGAGCGCCAGGATGGCGAGACCCATGGTGACGCGGATGGGCGACAGCATGGTGAGGTTGGTGCAGACCGCATTCTGCACGGCCGCCACCCAGGTCGGATCGACGGCGACGGTGCGGGCGAGCGCGATCACCATCGGCATCAGCATGGCGTTGCCGGCCGAGCCGCCGCCGGTCAGGAAACCGCCCATGGCGCCGAACAACGGCACGCCGATCACCGCGCCATGGCCGGCCGCCGCGTGCAGCGCCTCGGCGATGCGCTGCGCCATGCCCGAACCGACATAGAGCTCGGCCATGACGACGAAGGCGAGCGTCACGGCGCACGACCGCCAGGCACTGCGCACGGTGTCGCGCAGCACCTGGCCGAGCGAGGCCCGGGCGGCGAGCACCGCGACGACGCCGATCGTGACGAGATAGAAGCCCGGCGCATAGAGCGGCGCGAAGGAAGGCTGGTTGGCGTAGGGCCTGAGCGCCCACAAAGGCTTCAGGAAGTCGCGCAGCGGCGGCACCAGCCGCGTGGCGCAGAGCGCAAGCGTGAGCGCGACGTAGGGGGCATTGTCGACGATCGCGCGGCGCAGGTGCGCGAGGTCCGGCCGGCCCTTTTCTTGCCAACCGCCGTCCTGCCAATCGCCGCGCCAGAAGCGCAGGGCGAGCAGGAAGGCGCAGGGCGCGGCCGCGGCGATCTCGGCGTCGGCGTAGCGGTTCGCCAGCCAGACCAGCGCCAGCAGGAGCGCGGTCCACAGCGCATCGTCGATCTTCTGCGCCGCCGGCACGACGATCTTGCTGTCGCGCGCGAAGCGCCAGTAGAGCAGCAGGTAGAAGACGTGGGTCGGCACCTGCAGCGTGGCCGTGGCGAGGCCGAGCTGGTTGGCGGTGAGGCCGGCCAGCGTCGCGCCGACGGTCGTGCCGGTGGCGAGCGCGCCCCACGGCACCAGCGACTGGCTGTAGAGGCCGAACAGCAGGGCGGGGATGCCGCCCAGCCCGAGCCGGAGCAAGGCGGCGAGCGCGATGATGTAGCCGACGCCGAAGCCGGTGACGGCTTCGGAGAACGGCGCCAGCAGGAAGCAGACCGCCCACAGCCGCCGCGGCGTGATCGCCTCGTCGCCTGCCGCGGGCGCGCCGCGCGCCAGGGTGCAGCGATGGAAGAACATGCCGGCGGCGATGATCGAGATCACGGTCCACGACAGCCACAGCCCGGCCGGCACCTCGCGCATCAGCAGCGCTCCGTTCGCGCCCGACACGGCGACGGTCGCCGCGAGGCCCGCGATCCCGGCCGTGAGCGCGCTCGTCCGGCCGGAGGCGAGCAGGACGAGAACGAGCAGCAGCGGCAGCAAGGCAAGCGCGGTCGACATGCCCGCTTCTATAGCCGTCCGGCGGCGAAAAAAGGCGGCCGAAACAGCCGCCTTGCGTGGCTTGCCGCTTTCCCTTAAACCCGCCGCCGTGCCCCGATAGCTCAGCTGGTAGAGCACGTCATTCGTAATGATGGGGTCGGCGGTTCGATTCCGTCTCGGGGCACCACATTCCTTAAAATCGAAATCCTGGGTCGTCTGCCAAAGTCCGGGCGATCTGGGAATTTCGTCGACTTGTATAGCTTTTGAAGCCGACAGCAGTCCGTGAAATCCATGGGCATCCGGCTGTAGAGCGGGTATCATTGCGGGTACCGAAGCTCTGACGCTTCGTTCGATACCCGCAGGTGCCCGATGGCCGTCAAAGCGCTGCTAACCGACACGAAGGTGAAGAACGCCAAAGCCCGTGTTCGTCCATACAAACTTGGCGATGGGGGCTGGCTCTATCTGCTGGTGAAGCCTTCGAAATCTAAACTGTGGCGCATGGCCTATCGCTTTCACGGTCGTGAGAAGTTGTTGGCTCTCGGCAGCTACCCCGAAGTGTCTTTGAAAGACGCGCGAAACAAACGGGATGAGGCGCGGTCGCGGCTGCAGCAGGGTTTCGATCCGGGAGAAGTGCGCAAGCTGGAGCGGCTGACGCGAGCTAAAGAGGCGGCGACGACGTTCCGCGTCGTCGCAGAGGAGTATCTGGCGCGGCAGGGCGGGCGGAAGCGGGCGAACGCCACTTTGACGAAGAACCGCTGGCTGCTGGAGCAGGCCTATCCCCATCTGGGCAACCGGCCGATTGCCTCGATCAAGGCGGCGGAAGTGCTGGCGGTGCTGAAGAAAGTCGAGGCGCGCGGCCGGCTGGAGACGGCTCGGCGCCTGCGCGCCATCATAGGCGCGGTGTTCCGGCATGCCATTGCGACGGTGCGGGCAGAGGTTGATCCAACGGCAGCGCTACGCGGAGCCCTGCAGGCACCGGAAGTGACGCATCGGCCGGCGATCACCGATCCGGTGGCATTGGGCGGCCTGCTGCGGGCGATCGATGGCTTCTCGGGCCAGCCAGTGACGTCGGCGGCGCTGCGGTTGCTGCCCCTGGTGTTCACCCGGCCCGGCGAGCTGCGCACGGCACGGTGGTCGGAAATTTCCCTGGACGAGGCAGTTTGGCGCATCCCTGCAACTCGGACCAAGATGCGACGCGAGCATATGGTGCCTCTGCCCAAGCAGGCGCTGGCGATCCTGCGCGAGCTGCAGCCGGTCACCGGCAAGGGCGAGTTGCTGTTCCCCTCGATTCGTTCCGCGCACCAACCGATGAGCGACAATACCTTGAACGCAGCGCTGCGGCGGCTCGGCTACGGCAAGGACGAGGTAACGGCGCATGGTTTTCGGGCCACGGCGTCGACGCTGCTGAACGAAAGCGGGCGATTTTCGGCCGATGCAATAGAGAGGGCGCTGGCGCACCAGGACCCGGATCCGGTTCGGCGGGCCTATGCACGCGGCAGCTTCTGGAAGGAGCGGGTGGAAATGGCTCAATGGTGGGCCGATCACCTCGACACGCTGCGCAACGGCGGGAGTGTCGTACCCTTGCGACGACCGGCCTAAAATGATTACCGATCTGCTGCCGGCAAAGCAGCGACGGTTATGGCCTTTGCCGCCTCCACCTGACGCTCGACGAAGGCTCGGTCGTTCGGTGCCGTGTCCATTCCGAGATCGCGGCACTCCTGAGCAATGTTGAAGATTGCCTTGTCGGTCAGCGCGCCAATGCTGCCGTTGATGACCAGCACCGTCAGGATCGGCAGCCTATTCTGGCAACAGTAGGCGATCACTGTCCCCAGTGCGTTGCCCAAGGTCGTTTGCGAATTGTGTCCTTTCCAAGCCTCGCCGGGACGCAGGACGTCCCACAAGGCCTTATACGTAGTCAAGCCGTTCGGGTTCGCCTGCGCCAGTTCGACGATCTTGCTGGCGACGATTCGAGGGTCGAACGTGCTTGGAAGTCGCCTGCGCAACTCGATCCGGATTTCAAACAGGGTATAGGGTCCGCCTTCCGTGCGGCCCTGCTCGACATAGCGTCGTTCCATGTCGCGGAGCCGGTCCGTCGAGACCTCGGAAATTGGCGCTATCGCTCTTTGCGGAGGGCGCATTTCATTTTCCTCTCTTCGCGCCTCCCGGCTTTTTCTTGGGCTTGAACGTGAGATTGCCAGCTTTGTCGAATTCGTATTCGTTCCGCGACGTGAACTCACGAAGAGCCACGGCAGTCAGCATCTTTTCTTCAAGAAAGTCGACCATGTCCTGGTTCTTGCCTTCCTTGTTGTCCCGCTGGGCGTGACTCAGTGCAGTGCGCTTGCGGTTGTCTTGGATCAATGGATCCGCACCCATGGACAAGAGGTCCTGTGCAAGCTGGAGATTGCCGCGCGGATTGCCGAACATCCCCGCGCCTTGCACCGCGAACATCAGCGCGGTCTTGCCTTCATTGTCCTTCTCATTGACTGACGCTGACAGCCGCGACAGCACTTCACGCTTGCGCCCCTGCGCTCCCCTCGTCCGGACCGCCTCGATTAGCGCCGTGCGGCCATTTTCGTCCCGGGCATGAGGCGACGCGCCGAGCGAGATCAGCTTGTCGACAATCGCCACCGCGGACTTGCCACGCCCTTGCGCAGAGAAGAACAGGGCTGGAACGCCATCTTTTGAAAGTTTGTTGAGATCCAGCTTTTTCCTGTCCTGAAGAGCCAAATCAACACCGAGTTCGTCTCCGTCCAGGATCGCCTTGAAGAGCGAGTTGGGAAATATGCGGTCGGGATGCGCGAGTTTCCCCCGGCACTTCTTGCATGGGCGCGCGGCGCACTTGGAGCAGATCTGGTAGTACTGTTCACCGCACGATTCGCAGGCGAGCGTTATGTGTCCGACATCCTTTGTCGTGGAGCAGACTGCACATTTTGCTTCGCCACGAAGATCGAAGACTCGCATTGGATCTCCCCGCTCTTGTCCTATTCCTTCTCAAATCCCTGGCTTTCGAACTTGAGGGTCCGGCTGTTCTCGGTCACCGTGCGCACCAGTTGATCATTTGCGCCGTTCGGCAGCCGAGCCTCGATCTCGATCGTAACCGTCACCTCAGCGCCCATCTGGCCAACGAGATGCGCGATTACTTCATCGGCGATACGGCTGGCATCGCGGCCGACGCGCGCGGGATCGACCCGCACCATGCCATGGAAGCGCTTCAGCGCCTGCGCTCCGGCTGGAACGTCGACAGGGGCGGCAGGGCCTGGGCCGTCCAACAGACCGCCTGGGCCTGACACTGGCGGCGGGGGCATACCCGGCTCCGGCCGTGCCTCTGCCTCGATCTGCCGGTTGGCGACGTCCGACTTGACGAGCAGCCCCGCGCTTTCGGCGGTTAGCGCCACGTCTTGGCCGCCGCGCAGGCCACGATACCGGCCAGCCGCCTCGTCCCGACTCTCGGCATAGGCGAAGGTGTCAGCGCGCCACGTCAGCAACCCGACGCCGGCCCGTGCGGCCTGCAGCAACACGTCGGGCGCGGCCAGCCGGGGCAGATAGAGATAGCGCGCGAAGTCGTCGACGAGCTGGCGGATTTCGACGTGATCGCCGCGCCACAGCGGCACATCGTCAAGGTGCTTGCGCAGGATCGTCGCTCCGAGACTGGCGATCAGCAGCTCGTCGTTCTTGAGCTTCTTCGAGGCACGCGCCGCCAAGGCGTCGCTGCCGGCCAAGCGTACCGCTTGCCAACTAACGGCATCCTGCGGCTTCGCCTGACCGGGCACGAGCAGCCACTGATAGGTCTCGGGCAACCGCGCAGTGACCGCGCCGTCCGCTGCCTGCCTCTGGGTTTCGGCTTGCCTCGCCTGGTGCGGATCGAGGTTGAGCGTCTCCTTCTCCTCGACGATCGACGACCAGGCGAGGAAGCGCCGAACCGCCTCGTCGAGGTCCTGCAACCGCACTTTGTCGGCGGCGAGGAAGACCAGCGTATTGCGGTACAGCCGAGGGGTGTTGCCCCGCGATTCCAGGATGGCTTTCGCCGCGACCTCGGCGGCGTTGTCCTTGTCCTTGCTGTAGGCATGTTCCGCCGCAAGCACGACCAGACGCGCCTCGAGATCGTCCGGCACGTCGGCGCCCGACCGTGGTACCGGATGGATGCGCGAAAAATCGCCGTTGCGCCGCAAGTCCGCCTTCAGCCGCGCTTCGAGTTCGGCGGCGACCTTGTCCGGGTCGCGCTTGAGTTGTTCGGCGCGGTCCTCAGCAAGCTTGGTGACGGTGGGCTGGGTCGAATACCAGGCGCGCGGCCCGTCCTGATAGAGGTAGGTGGCGGCGCCGGCGAGATAGCGCAGGGCATCGCCGAACACAGCCGGGGCCTCGCCCGGCATGACGCAGCCCAGCTTGACCTGCCGGTCTTCCAGGCCGCGATGCGCCGCGTCGGTGGACGGTGCCGAACCGAGATAGATGGTGCGCGCGACCCGCCGCGTCGCCGATAGCCGCCCCAGCGCCGGCCGTTCGCCGTCGATTTTCTGCGGTAGCGAGTTCGGGCCGTCGATGTCCTTCTCGATGATCGGAGGCCAGACGTCCGAGAGATAGCGGGTCAGCTCGAACTGCACCCTGCGGTCGTCGATCGGAATGGTCGAGGGCAGGATCAGCGGGTTGCGGTCGCCTTGCTGCCAAAGGCTGTGGATCACCGCCGCCATAAGGCGCAGCACGCCGCGCGTGCGCTGGAACTTCACCAGGGTCGACCAGTCGGTATAGAGCCGGTCGAAGATCTCGGGATGGATGGGGTAGGCGGCCTGCAGCCGCCTTTCGTAGTCGGCGGAGCGGCATTCGGGCGGGAACTGGTCGGCCTGGGCACGGTAGAGGTCGGCGAAGGCGCGCGCCACGAGGTCGCGCTGCTTGAACTGTTCCCCAGGCAGCGGTTCGAACAGCCGCCGCCGCACGATCTCGAAGCCTTCCTCGGCGGTGGCCGGCCGCCAGGACGATTCCAGTCGTCCGACGACGTTACGCAGCCGGTCGAGCGCCTCGCGGCCGCGGAGGCCACCGACCTCGACGTCGTTGGCGTCGGTGTGCGGCGAGCCTGCGGTATCGGAAGCCGGCAGCGAGACCACCAGCAAGCAGTTCTTCGCCAGCTTGGCCGATTCGGTGAGCGCCTGGGCGAAGGAGAACTGCGTCTCGAAGCTGCCGCCCGGCAGGTCGCCCTGATCGTGCAATTGGCGGGCATAGGCAACCCACTCGTCGATCAGCACCAGACACGGACCGTATTCGACGAAAAGCTCCCGCAGCACGTCGCCCGGGCTGGTGGCCTTCTCGTCATCCTTTGCGATGCGGGCAAAGGCCTTTTTGCCGCCGAGCTGATAGGCCAGCTCGCCCCACAGGGTGCGCACCACCGTGCCATCCGGCTTGGTGGCGGGATTGCCGGGCGAGATCTTGTTGCCGACCAGCACGACGCGGTTCGCCTTGGGCAGCGCCTTGACGCCGGCTTCGGCCAGCACCGTATCGACTCCGGCCAGCGTGTTCGGCGCGGCGCCGCCGAACAGGTGATAGAGCGCCAGCATCGAATGGGTCTTGCCGCCGCCGAAATTGGTCTGCAGCTGCACGACCGGATCGCCGCCCTGGCCGGTTAGACGCTGCACGCCGCCGACCAGCAGCCGCTTCAGGCTTTCGGTCAGGAAGGTGCGGCGGAAAAACTCATCGGGCTTGCGGTACTCGTCGCTGCCCTGCCTCAGATGGACCTGCCACAGATCGGCGGCGAACTCGGCCTGCTGGTAGTTGCCGCTCGCCACGTCGCGATGCGGCGTCACCACCTCTCGCCACGGCTTGAGATTGCCCGCCGCCGCCGGCTCGATCAGCGATCCGCCGGCCTTGCGCTTCTCGCCGCGCACCTGCTCGTCGAAGATCAGCCGACGCAACTCCAGCTTCATCTTGTTGACTTCGTCGGCCTGTGGCGTCGCCGATACCGCCGTCAGCAGGCGGCCAATGGAATCGAGGGCACGGTCGGTGTCGTCGCCAGAAAAGGGGTTCTGGTGCGCCCATTTGTTGCGCACCTCGCGAATCTCGGAGATCAGCGAGCGCTCAGCCTGCCCCAGCGTCCGGCGAAAGATCGCATTCCATTGCGTGGACAGAACCGACATAAGCGAAGCGACGTCCCACTTCGGTGTCTTGGGATCCTGGAAGAGACGAATCTGGGTCTCGCTCACCGACTGGCGCACGATACCGAGCCAGCCCTGCGAGTCCTGTGCTTTCAGTTCACGTTCGACGAACGGCACGAGGCCGCCCTTGAGCAGCTCGAGCGCCTTGCCGACGCGTTCCTGGTTGGTGACCGCCATGGGCTACCTTTCCTCCCCGGAAAAAAGCGCCCCCTGTACCGGAACCCCGTGCTCATCGTGCGCCAGACGAATGATCTCCGGCCAGCTCTGGACGAGGCCGTTGTAGGCTAGCGCCTCCGAAGCGCGCCGCTTGCGTTCCGCTATGACGTACAGCCGGTAGGCGAGTTCGCGCGCCGGCTCGGCTCTTGAACCCAGCTTGGCTACGAGATTAGCCGCAGCACTTTCGCCGCCGTCATTGAGGGCACGCACAAGCTGGTGCACGATTCCCCAAGCGGTGATCCGTGGGTCAGTCGTCGGATCCCAGTTGGCTGGAAGTTCTTCTGGTTTCAGCAGGCGCACCTTGCTGCGACCCGATTTAACGATGCCAGCCTGCACCAAGCCGCTGACTGCTATCACCTTCGCTCTTGCCAGAACGTCAGCCACGCCGAACTCACCTTCTGTGAATCCTTGCTGTTCGAACCAGGCAAGTGCCCAGCGGCTGCCGGCATCGAAATCGCCTTCCTGTTCAGCCAGCGCTTCGTCTAGCATTTCGTTGATAAGCGCGAGAGCCTCGCCAACGCTCATTGCGTTGCCCTGCGCATCAAGCACCTTCGAATAGCGCGTGAACACGGCCATGCCAGGACCGATAGCGGCCTGAGCGAGATCGACTGGAGCTATGTTGCCCTCCTGAAGATGACGCAGGGCGCTTGGAAGTTCGAGCTTCAGTGCCGCCGAGTATTCGCGCCGAGTTGCGGTAGCAGCATCGACAGGACGAGGTCGACAGACAAGTACGATACTTGAAGCTAGGGCGTTAGCCCCGATACCAACTTGCCGATTATCGCCTTCTGTCCTGACTGGCCACGTACCGCTGATGACAAAGCCTGCGCGCATAACCGCGTCCAAAAATGTCTCCCAGCCAGTACTTGACGTACCGGTTTCGCTTTCGGTTTCAGACTGCTTGAATGCATAGTAGATCGTGACTGGAAAGGCTGGGTGCGCGCGTTCGGCCAGTCGGCACATCGCCTCCGTCATGCCATCCAGAAAGAATCGTTCGGCCTCCTGTTTGCCGCCGTGACGATAAGGAGTAGCAACGAGTTCTTCGCTCTTGGGGACCGCTAACGTAGCAAAGAGATCGGGAAAGACCGTGCGAAGTGATCGTCGTAGCCAAACATAGAAGAAGTCCGACAGGTCGGCGTAGCCGACATTGTCGTAGTAGGGCGGATCAGTGCTTAGAACTACCGATTGCTTGTCCCCCAATCGCGGGGAGGCCGCGTCCCGTTGTAGGGCTGTTCCTGGCACCAGGCTGGACGCTGCGCGGATGACCGATGCCACAACGTCGATACACGCTCTAAAACCCGAGCTCGAATCACCGAAGAGGGAGCCTTCGGCAAAGTCCCAACTCATGGGAATCGCTTGTTTCGCTAAAGTTGAGCGCATGGCGCCGTCTTTCGGTCGCCATGTCGCAATCGCAGAATTATAGTCTGCCGCGCGGTCGACTCCGAGTGCCAAGTAAACGCTTGCCGCTTCAGCGTAGGCGGCGGCACCGGTTCCGCCGTCGCGTAGCGGCTTACCGTCGTCGGTCAGGCCGGCCATGGCGGCAGCGCCACGGATTTTCTCCCGCGCTTCGCCCACCAGATCAGAAAACGTTGTGAGCGCAACCAACTGTCGGTCGGTGAACAGATCACCATAGGTTGTCAAACCATAGAGCGGCGTCCAGAGCGCCCGCAGGTCGGGCGCTAGCGGCGTCTCAGGTTTCCAATCCGGTTTAGCTTCACGAACTAGCGCTTCCTGTTGAAGCGTTGGCGAAAGATATACACGCCCGCGCGAACCCTCCGCGACGATGGCCATCAGCCGTGCTCCCATTCGTCCCGCTTTGCCCTCTGCCTTGATGTAGTCGCCTGCCATTGGCGTGCCAGACATGAGGCACTTGAAGTTTGCACCGCGCGCAAGCTTAGTTCCGTTCTTGGTAGCGGCCGCGTTTTTCGGCTTGCCGATCTTTACTGTAAAACGATACGAGCCGTCCTCGATCACCGGCTCGACGTAGGCTTCCCTACCTACCTTGGTGGACAGCATGAAGGTGGAAGCAAGCGGCACGTCGACATGGGCGAAGGCCGGGTTCGGGCTTTTTACGGTGCGGGCCCATAGCCATGCGATAATGGTGAGTTTCTGGCCGATGAGAGGTTTCAGGTCCGGTCGCTCTTTCGCCATCTCGACCGTGACCTCGATCTTGGGATAAAGATGCCCAATTCGTTTCTCGGCCTCTTCGTGCATCCAGTGGCCGTAAAATCGCACGTCTTCGGCGAGCCCCTGCGCGCCGTTCCAGTGAACATTCAGATCGCGGCTAGGATTGACCGGTGGCTTGCCTGCAAATCTAGGCGGGATCTCGATCATCGCCTTGTTAATCAATACCGCTACTGGATTGAGATCGCTCGCACAGGACGTGAGGCCGAGTCGTTGCGCCTCCAAAGGAATAGCTCCGCTTCCAGCGAAAGGATCGTGGAAGGCGGGCAGATTGTTGCGGTCGAACAGCTCTTTGGCACGCGGATGGTCTGCGTTCTCCGCGCATGCGCGCCGCCAGCTTGTCCAGATTTCATTGCGCGACTTCTCAAGAACCGCTGCGTTGTTTGTGTTCTCCCACTTCACGAGATCTTCGATGATGCGAAATAGGCGCTCGCGCTCCTTTTCCTGTTTTTTTTCCGTCGGAAACAGGTCGGGCCAGGAGGAGGGATCATCCACCATCTGCGCGAATATAACTGCCCGCGCAGCCGCGACAGGCCGTTGCGCCCACCATTTGTGAAGAGCCGTTGGATAACCGGCTGGAGCCTTCCGCTTACGGCGTGAGCCTTCTTCGTTGATCACCTCTAGCGGCAGCGCCACTTCGATCAGTTTTTTGCGAGTCTTTGCGGGCATGGCGGGTCTTACGAAGGCGGCGAGGCTTCGGCAAGGAGCGTGGCGAGGGGGAAATTGACGTTGGCCCCGGCGAAGTCAGTAGTGACACCCTTGTCGTGGAACGGCCGGCGCAGGTAATGCACCTCATGGCCACCGTCATCGCGAAAGGCGACCAGAGCCAGAATGAAGTCCTCCGGCTTGTTCAACGAGTAGAGGATTTCGTTCTTTGTCACTGTTACGGTGTCCGCGTCGGAGACTCGGCCCTTGACCTCGATGAAGCGCAGGCGCCCCGTGCCGGGCACTGCGCTTTCGATGTCGTAGCCAAGTTTCTCGAACTCGCGGTCGGTCGGTACGAACCCGAGGCCCCGCTCGATCTCCATGACGATCGCGCGCGCTCGCGCGGCCGCGGCCTGAGTGTCTAAGGCAGACGCCGTTCCCTCAGCGACAGCACCGACCATGGCGCGCAATAGGCCGGCCGGTACGACCAGGAGCCCGCCCAGAACGACAGGCGGCAGGGGCGCCATCTGGCGCTCGCGCTTGATCTCCTCGAGGCGCCGCTGCAGGCGTGCCTGCAGTTCGTCGGCCCGCTTGCGCGCTTCGCCCGAGTTTAAGCGAGCGTTGGCCTTGCCCGCGCGCTCCTGCTCCTTAAGCTGCTCGGCGCGGAAATCCCAGTAGTTGATCTCCTTGGTGAGCCGGTCCTTGACCGCCGCCTCCGTCTTGTCGAGCAGCGCGAGCTTGCGGTCTCGCACCTCGGCGAGGTGCTCGGGCACGACCTTTGCGATGGCATGCGCCTGCGCCTTGGTTTCGAGGTCGCGGCCGATCCAGGCGCATTCGGCTCGGGCGAGAAGGGCATCGAGCCCCGGCTCACCCGCGGCCAGCGGGCGGTAGTCGAGGTAGGGTGCGTAATTCAAATGCCGGGCGGTACCGTCCGCCGCGATCTCGATGAAGAGCAGGCGCTTGGAGATGACACGGCGGCCTCCGCTCCGCGTGACACCAGCGTCCTGGATGGCATGCTCAAGAAAGAACAATACGCGTGGCGCAATGCCCGGGTCCCGCTCATCGACCAGCACGGTGCCACGGCGGAGCAGGTCGCGGTGGCGCTCCAGAGTCAGATCGATGACGGCATTGAGCAGCGGGTGACCGGGGCAGACGAAGGCTGCTGCTGGTTGGCCCTGCGGCGCCACCAGTGATTTTTCGAAGGCGATGCGCTCGTAGCGCGGCAGTACCGGTTCGCGCAGCCCGATCAGCCGGTCGCGGTTGCGCACCGGCGCAGGCACATGGGTGACCTCATAACGGCGCGTCTCGCGCTGCTTGGCGTTGCCGCCCAGCCGCCGGAAAGCTTCGAGGAAGAACGACTCGATATAGTGCGGCTGGAGGCGTCGCGCATCCGCCCGTTCCATGTCCTCACGGATGCGGTGAACGCGCGAGGCATCCATCGAATCATGGGCCAGCGCGTGCTCTTCCAGCAAGTCCTGCAGGCTGCTGCGGTCGAAGGCGTTCTCGACGACCTTGGTCAGGCGCTCGCGTACCTCGGGTTGCTCGCCGTACCGTATGGCGTCGATCAGCAGTTCGCGCAGAGGGCGCCCGCCGAACTGCAGCCGGCCCAGCACGTCGAACACCTGCCCGCCCAGCGCCGAGCGGGCCTGCTCAAGCTTATCCAGGAGCTTGCGGTAGACGTCCCCCTCGCGGGTCTCCTCGGCGAGCAGGTTCCAGAGATGGCAGACCTCGGTCTGGCCTATGCGGTGGATTCGGCCAAAGCGTTGCTCCAGGCGGTTTGGGTTCCATGGCAGATCGTAGTTCACCATCAGGTGGGCGCGCTGGAGATTGATGCCTTCGCCCGCCGCATCGGTGGCCAGTAGGACCTGCACGTCGGGGTCGTGCCGAAACGATTCCTGCGCCTTCAGGCGGTCTTCGCGGCCCATGCCGCCATGTATGGCAACGATCGCCTGCGGCCGGCCGAGCAGCGTGCCGATGCGGGCCTGCAGGTAGTTCAGCGTATCGCGGTGCTCCGTGAAGATGACCAGCTTCTGATGCGGCGAGGAGGCCGGTTTCGGTGGCTTGGGCACGCCATCGTCATAGGGTGCCGGCGGATCGGCAAGGCCGTTGGCGATCGAGGCCGAAGTGAAGATCTCGCCTAGCAGGCTCGCCAGTTCGCGCCATTTGCGATCCTCGCCACTGCGGCGGATGGTGAGCGCCATACCCTCCAGCTGCTGCAGGGTGTCGATCTCCAGCCGCAACTCGCTGATCGAGCGGGCGGCCGTCGCCTGGTCGAGAACCTGTTCCTCGATCGCCTCGTTCTCGGCATCGGCCTCGTCTTCGAGGTCCTCCACCTGCTCCCGGTCGAGCAACGGCCCGCCATCTGTCGCCGCTGCAATCTGTCCGCCGCGCTGGAGCAGCTCCAGCTCGCGCAAGCGGCCCTCCAGCCGCTCTCGCCGACGCCGCAGGGACTGGTATATCGCCTCCGGTGATGAGGCTAGCCGGCGCTGCAGGATTGTCAGGGCAAAGCCGACGGTCCCCGCGCGCTTGTCGTTCTCCAGCGCGTCGGCCCGGTTGAACTCCTCCCGCACGTAGTCGGTGACCGACTTATAGAGCGCCGCTTCGGCATCGGAGAGCTTGTAGGACACAGTGTAGGCGATGCGCTCCGGGAACAGCCTTGTCGCGTCGAACTTCAGCAGGCTTTCCTTGACCATGCGGCGCATCAAGTCGGACACGTCGACAGTGTGGGCGCCATCCCGGAACCTGCCCTCGAAGCGGTCCCCGTCGAGCAGCGCCATGAAGAGCTGGAAATCCTCCTCCTTGCCGTTGTGCGGCGTGGCGGTCATCAGCAGGAAATGCCGGGTGAGCGACGACAGGAGCTGGCCCAGGCGGTAGCGCTTGGTGTACTTGACCTCGCCGCCGAAGAACGTCGCCGAAAGCTTGTGCGCCTCATCGCAAACCACCAGGTCCCAGCGGCAGTCCGGCGCCAGCAGTTTCTGCTGCACGTCCTCATCGCGGGCGAGCTTGTCGAGGCGCGCAATGACGAGGTCATTCTCGATGAACCAGTTGCCGGTGCGGGCCGCTTCCAGCTTGTCGTTGGTCAGGATCTCGAACGGGAGACGGAATCGACTGCTGAGCTCGTCCTGCCATTGCTCGGCCAGGCTGCCGGGACAGACCACCAAACAGCGCTGCAGATCGCCGCGGGCGATCAGTTCCTTCATCAGCAGGCCGGCCATGATGGTCTTGCCGGCACCCGGGTCGTCGGCCAGGAGGAACCGAAGGGGCTGGCGGGGCAGCATCGATTCGTAGACGGCCGTGATCTGGTGGGGCAGCGGCTGCACGATCGAGGTGTGGACGGCGAGAACGGGATCGAACAGATGGGCGAGGTGGATACGCTGGGCTTCGGCGACCAGGCGGAAGAGCGATCCGTCGCCATCGAAGCTCCAGGGACGCCCCTCTTCTACGATCTCGAGGTCGGCCTCGCGGTCGCGGTATAGGATTTCGTTGGCAACCCGGCCGGAGGCATCTTTGTAGGTGAGCTCCACGGCGTCCGATCCGAACCACTGGACGCTGACGACCGTCACGATGCCGCCGGGCAGCACTCCCCGCACAGAGCCGCCTGGTTTCAGGTCCTCCAGCGCCGCCATTGTCCCCCGCTTGTCCCACACGCTTGAAAACTTTCCCCAATCAATAGCATCCACAAAGTCGGAAGAGGTACGGTAAAATCCTAATACGTCCGACGGTTGCAGGGAGGGACCGCCAAGACCGGAGTTTGCCCATGGCTCGCCATTTCTCTGTACCCGCCTTCTTCCGCCTCACCCCTAATGCCTTGCTCAAACGCTACTTTTCCGGGCGGGCCGTCTTGCAAGACTTTGATTTCGAGAATCTCCCGGAAACTCGGCCTCAAGCGCTGATGAGTAAGTGGTTGGCTCTGCCGGACAGCGTGCGAGGCGCGATGGAAGCCGACTTCCGAGGAATCTTCGACGTGTCGAGCGAGCGGGGCTATCGCGCCATCCTCGACGAGGCGAAGTACCATGTTGCGGTTGATTCCGAGGCCTACGTCGCACTGGTCGAAAAGCTGGCAGCCCTGCCGGGTCATGCCGATCGCGCGATGACCGTCTTCCTCGACCACCACGAGATGTGGCGTGGCGTCACCCGGTTTTCCTACGCCGATTCGCTGCCCTATTGGCGCAAGCGCCGCGGCCTGCCGGCAAAGAAGGCGGCGCTCGACCTCGATAGCCGGATCGCGCTTCAGTCGTCGGTAGGCGCCTGGTTTCGCGAAAAGGAAGGCAGGGGTCGCAATTGCCTGGTCGAACTCCTACGGCGGGACGAGCGGGACTATTTCTTCGTCTATCCTGAGGACTTCGGGTCGGAGAGCATGGAGTGGGTGAATGGCGAGTTCAGCCGACGGCCCCACAATCCGGCCTTCGAAGTCATGTACGTGTGGTCGGAAAAGGAGGGTGTGCTCGATTTTCACTATCGCGGTGGAATTGCAGCCGTCGAACCGCTCCAGGCCCTGTTCGCGAAGCACGTCCTCAAGCTCGACAAGCTGCCGCCCAATCCCAGGGACGGAAGGGTCTACGATCTCAATCCGCTCAAGCGCCGCGAGTTTCAGTTCGTGCGCCCGGCGGGCGGCGGAATCGACAGCGTGCGCGTACGCCTGATACGACTGTCTTCGACGGTGAGGCAAGGGGATCGCGTTACGCTGGAAGCGGACGTGAGCGAGAACGAGCTGGCGATTTATGACGTGCTGGAGCAGGTCGGCAGGTCCCTTGCGCTCAATCTCTGGAACGTCACAAGGGCGGAGATCGTCGTGCATCTCAGTGCGCGCGGCGACAAGCCGGGCCGACGGGAGGTTTTCACGATTGGCTATCCGAATGCCTGTTCGCTGAAGCACGACGACCTGGGGCTGAAACTGCGCGGTATGCTCGCGGCCTCGGGGATCGAACCGAAATGACCGGCCAGGAGGCGCTCGAAACCCTGCTAGCGAGGTTGGGGGCTGCACCCGACGGCGTCGTGTTCATTCCTGCCGAAGAGCTGGCGAGGTGGCCCCGATCGGCGGTGTCGGTGCTGAAGGAAGCCGGATTGCTGTCGCTCGCCTCGCCGGCGGCCAGTGTCGCATGCGACGGCTGCGAACGCGCCTGCACCATGCCTGTCGAGATCATTGACTACTCCTTCGGAGCGGCAGCCTTTGTCCACTGCGACAAGCGGGATGATATTGGTCGCGTGAAAGTACATCTGAGCCGGCTGGAGCGATGGCAGGCGAGTTGTCGAGCGACTGCGGATTTTCTGGCTGGGTCGACACATTTGCGCGGTCAGCCCCTGAACTCGGCGCACGGCAAGCTGTGGTCGGTCGGTATGTTGCGAGACAAGAGATCGGCCCATGTCGAATTGGACGCTGAGAACGCACTGACATTGAAACTGGCCGGGCACGAAGTGCCGCTTGCTGAGGTGTTGAGGCTAAAGGGCAAGGCGCTGATCGTGGACAAGCAGCGTCTGGTCGAATGCGTCAACAACCCGGTGGCAGGCGGCGGTACCAGGGAATCAGCGACTGCAAGACGCCAGCGGATCGCGGCGCGTTGCAGGGAGCTTTTTGAGCAGGGACACAGGAATTTTCGGGCAATCGTCGCTAAGGAAGACGGGTGCTCACCCGAGACGATCAAAGACATTCTGAGAAAGGCGGGATTTTCCACCCGCAGTCTGCCTCGCCCAAAGAATTTCTGACTGGGGGTATTGCAGGGGGGAGCTACCCCTGCAGGAAATAAGACGTCGCGTCCAGCAACATGCAAGGAGCGACGAACGTGACGAATACAATCCTGCGGCTTCCCGGTGTGAAGGGGAAGACGGGCCTGTCGCGCAGCACTATCTATGACAAGGTTCAGAAAAAGCAGTTTCCCGAGCCCGTGAAGATTGGCGAGCGCGCTGTCGGTTGGGTGGAAGCCGAGATCGACGCCTGGGTAAAGACACGCATTACGGAGCGTGACGGGGCGCGGTCGTGATGCGTCCGTTGCCCGAGTCGATCGAGGCCTTCCGGGCCGCCATCGAGCGCGCCGGCCTCGCTCCCCCGTTGGATTTGAAAGCGGACGGACGCCTGCACCGGTTCTCGACCTCGCATCGGCCCGCCGATGATGCCGGCTGGTATGTCCTTCATCCAGATCCGCCACCCGCCGGTGCGTTCGGCGACTGGCGCACCGGCCTGTCCCAAACCTGGCGCGACGGTCAGGGAGGCAGAGGAGCAGGTCCCGCCAGGGCCCAAGCAATCCATCGCTCTGTGGCTACGCTTGCCGCGGATCGCGTGAAGGCCGCTCTGGCGCTTTGGGAGTCCGCCGCCCCGGCGGATCAAACCGTCGTCGAGTCATACTTGGCGACTCGAGGCCTTCGGCTCCTGCCGCCGACGCTGCGCTTCTGTGTCAGGCTATGCCATCCGACGGGAAGCACTTGGCCGGTCATGCTGGCGCTGGTCACCCATGGGCGAGACGAGCGACCGATGGCCGTGCACCGCACCTTCCTCGTGCGCGACGGGAGCGGCAAAGCGCCGGTCCGGCCCAACCGCATGATGCTCGGCCCGTGCGCGGGGGGTGTGGTGCGACTGGCCCCTGCCCAGCGTGAGACGATGGTTGGCGAAGGCATCGAGACCTGTCTGGCGGCGATGCAGGCGACAGGCATGCCGGCCTGGGCAGCGATGTCCACCTCGGGCCTGCGAACGCTGGAGCTGCCCGACATCGTCCGCGAGGTGGTCGTCCTGGCGGATGGCGACGATCCCGGCGAGGCCGCGGCGAAGGCGGCCGCAGCACGCTGGTCGCGGGAGGGGCGGCGAGTCCGGATCGCCCGTCCTCCCAAAGGCATGGACTTCAATGACCTGCTGATTGCACAGGGGGCGGGTGCGCCGTGACGAACGGAAACGCTACTGCCGAAGCGATCCGTGCCGCGCAGGAGGTGGCGACCGCGGCAGAGCCCGGCGACACCAAGCCGACCGGATCTGGCCGATCGGCAACGCAGGCCCAGCAGCTGATCGAGCTGGCGGAGGGCGCCGCGCTGTTCCATGCGCCCGACGGGACCGCGTATGCCGACCTTATCGTCAACGGCCATCGGGAAACCGTGCTACTGCGCAGCCGAACCTTTCGTCAGTGGCTGGCGCGCTCCTACTACAAGGCGACAGGCGGCGCCGTCGGTACCGAAGCGCTGTCGGCGGCCTTGAACGTGCTCGAGGCCAAGGCGCACTTCGAAGCCGAAGAGCGACCCGTTCATGTCCGGGTGGCGGGCACCGGCGGACGACTCTACCTCGACCTGGGCGACGAGACATGGCAGGCCGTCGAGATCGACGAGACAGGTTGGCGTCTGGTTGTCGATCCGCCTGTGCGTTTCCGCCGCCCGTCCGGACTGCGTCCACTGCCACATCCCGAGCGCGGCGGTACGATCCAGGCGCTGCGCCGCTTCCTCAATGTCGGTTCGGATGGCGATTTCGTCCTGACCATTGCCTGGCTGGTCGCTTGCCTGCGCGATCGTGGGCCTTACCCGGTCCTCGTCCTTATGGGTGAGCAGGGATCGGCAAAAAGCACCTTCTCCTCAATGGCCCGATCCCTGGTTGACCCGAACACGGCGGCGCTGCGCGCCTTGCCGCGCGATGAGCGCGACCTCTTCATCGCGGCCAACAACGGCCACGTCCTGGCGTTCGATAACGTCTCGGGACTTCCCGGCTCGGTGTCGGACACGCTGTGCCGCCTGGCCACTGGTGCCAGCTTCGCGGTTCGCCAGCTATACTCCGATCAGGACGAGACCCTCTTCACCGCTTCACGGCCGGCCATCCTGAATGGAATTGACGACATCGTAAGCCGGCCCGACCTCGCCGACCGCGCGATCTTCCTTACCCTGTCGGCGATCCCGGAGGACAAGCGGCGCCCCGAGACCGAGCTATGGGCGGCCTTCGAAACGGAGAAGCCCGGATTGCTGGGGGCACTGCTGGACGCTGCGGCGATGGCACTCAAACGGCTATCGCAAACTCGCTTGGCACGGACCCCGCGCATGGCAGATTTCGCGCAATGGGCAACGGCCAGCGAAGCAGCGCATTGGCCGGACGGCACCTTCATGGCGGCATACGACGACAACCGGGCCGACACGGTGGAAAGCGTCATCGACTCCGACCCTGTGGCGGCGGCCGTGCGCACCCTGTTGGTGGACAAGCGAGAATGGTCGGGCACTGCTACCGACCTTCTGGCGACCTTGGGTGACGTGGCGGGTGAAAGGGTCGAGAAGTCGAAAGCCTGGCCGGGCGATGCGCGAGCCCTCTCGAGCCGCCTGAAGCGGGCGGCGACATTCCTGCGCAAGGTCGGCATTGAGGTGAGCTTCATGCGGTCCGGTCGCAACCGGACGCGCCTGGTGCAGCTTGCGTCCGTTGCGTCCGCTCCGCCCGCCGAGCGTGGAGCGGCGGCCGTCAAGACGGGGGGCGAGGACGATGCGGACGATGCGGACGCTGACCGCGCCTATCGACAAGAGGAGCGCGCAGCCATTGCGCAATACGACGGTGGTCTTTCTCGAGCTCAAGCCGACCAGCTCGCAGCAGGCGAATTTTCGGATGCAGCCGGAAGCGGCGAGGCCTCGCCGGACCTGGTCGAGGTCCCGGCGAGCGCATCGGGCCGGTGAGGTTCGCCAAATGCTTTCGGCATAATCCGATGGGCAATCGCAACAGCGGCAACCGTTGGCGCTGCGGCACCAGATCGACGACCGAAGAGATGCGCAGCATCGATGTGCGGCGCTGGGCGCGGGAAGGGATGTTGCGCCCGGGCTATTGGGGCGGCTGGCAGTGGCTGCGCAACGGCGAGAAGGTGGCCTCGATCCAGATGCGTGCCGAAGCGGATCGGGTGGTGCTGACGTACCGTCACCGCCGCGGCGATGGCGACTGGAAGGACGAGGAATACCCTGTCTATCTCCAGCGCACGGCCTGCCATCTTGGCGGCAGCCGGACCTGGTTCATTTGCCCGGCAGTAGGATGCCGTCGCCGCGTCGCGATCCTCTATGGCGGCACGATCTTCGCCTGTCGGCAGTGCCATCAGCTCGCCTACGAGAGCACCCGTGAGGATGGTGGCGATAGGGCGACGCGGAGGGCGGACGGGATTCGTCGGCGCTTGGGATGGGAGCCTGGAATTGCCAATGGCGAGGGGCCCAAACCGAAATGGATGCGATGGCAGACCTTCGACCGGCTGGTCGCCGAGCACCGCGCGGACGTGAACCGGTCGACGTACGGGCTGGCGGTCAAGTTCGGAATGACCGGCATTCTCGAGGATATGGGCGACGATTGGCCCTGGAGGATCAAGTTA
>DASRFX010000087.1:0-45364 GCA_035651335.1 Reyranella sp.
GAACCTGTGACCCCTACCATGTCAAGGTAGTGCTCTCCCGCTGAGCTACGCGCCCATCGCCAGGAAGGCGGTCGTCTACATCGGCCCCTCCCAACTGGCAAGAGTTGGATTGTCATGGGGTACGGGCGCGTGACCGGCGCGGTGCCGGGCGTTAATGAGGGTGGGATGAGTTCGCCGTTGCAGCCGACCGATCACGAGGCCCTGGATTGCCGCCTTCCCGAGCGCCAGATGGTGCCAATGGTCGTGGCCTCGCCGCACAGCGGCGCGCTCTATCCAGCCGGTTTCCTGAGCCAGACCGCCGTGCCGCTGGCGGCCCTCCGCCGCGCCGAGGACGCTTTCGTCGACGAGCTGTTCGGAGCCGCCCCGGGGCTGGGCATTCCGCTCTTGGCCGCGCGCTTTCCGCGCTCCTATGTCGACGCCAATCGCGAGCCCTATGAGCTCGATCCCGGCATGTTCGAGGGCCCTCTGCCTCGGCCATTGAACCACCGCACGACGCGTGTGGCGGCGGGCTTGGGCATGATCCCGCGGGTCGCCGCGAGCGGCGAGGCGATCTACCGTGGACGCGTGCCGGCCGACGAAATCGAGCGGCGGCTGGAAAGCTGCTGGCGGCCCTATCATGTGGCCCTGTCGATGCTGATGGAGCAGACCTACAGCCTGTTTGGCGGGGCGCTCCTGCTTGATGCCCATTCGATGCCGTCGGGCGCCTCGGGCGTCGGCGTGCGCGACCGCGAGCATCGCATCGACGTCGTGCTCGGCGACAATCACGGCGAATCCTGCGCCGCCGAGCTGATCGAGTGCGCCGAGCGATTCCTCGTCAAACGCGGCCTGCGCGTCCTGCGCAACCAGCCCTATGCCGGCGGCTTCACGACGCAGCGCTATGGCCGTCCGAGCCTGGGGCGCCATGCCCTGCAGATCGAGATCAACCGCGCGCTCTACATGGACGAAGGGCGGCACGAGAAGCTCGCCGGGTTCGGCTCGGCCCAGCTTCTCATGACCGAACTCCTCGAGGAGGTCGGCCGAGAGGCCGCCGAGAGGTTGCTGCTCAAGCCGATGGCTGCCGAATAGGCACGCCCAGGGAACAGGCAAAAAAAGGGGCCGTGACAAGCACGGCCCGAGTTTAGGGAGGAAACGCCCAAGACGGGCATACAACAACCGAAGTTGTTGCGCCCCGAAGATGGTGCAAGTGCGAACAGAATTCAAGTGTCAAAAATGACCATGAATTCACAGATTTAGGCTCGGTTTCGCATCTCCGCCCGGTGTTGCCTTTTTGCAACGCACAAGAATTTCGGGATGCTGATTTGCAGTGACCGCAAGGCTGACGCTGGGGCCGATTATCTAGGACGTTCAGTGGCTTAGCGAGTGAACGAAGGAGGGTAGTGTGGGGCAGAAGTTCGTGATCGCGATGATGATGCACGAGACGAATACGTTCTCGCCGCTTCCCACCCCCATTGAATCGTTTTCCCGGGCCGGCGCGCTGAGCGGCCCCGCGGCCATCAAAGAGGCCGAAGGCACCAACACCTCCCTAGGCGGCTTCATCGAGGTGGCGCGCAAGGCGGGCGCGGAATTCACCGTGCCGATGGCGGCCTCGGCCAATCCGTCCGGCCTGGTCACCAAGGCGGCCTATGCGCAAATGACCACGGCCATCGTCGACGAGATCAAGAAGGGCTGCGACGCCGTCCTGCTCGCCCTGCACGGCGCGATGGTGGCCGAGGAATATGACGACGGCGAAGGCGAATTGTTGAACCGCATCCGCCGCATCGCGCCCGACGTGCCGATCGCCGTGGCCCTCGATTTCCATACCCAGATGACCGATGCCATGATCAAGGGCGCCAACATCATCACCGGCTACCGTACCTATCCTCATATCGACATGGCCGACACCGCGCGGCGCGCCGGACGAACGCTGCTGCGCATGCTGAAGGGCGAGGTCGAGCCGAAGATGGTGTGGGGCACCCGGCCGATCATGAGCAGCTCGCTGGTCCACACGCCCTCGCGCGAGCCGATGAAGACCTTGATGGGCATGGCCAACCAGGCCGAGGACTCAGGACAGGTGCTGAACGCCTCGGTGTTCGGCGGCTTCCCGCAGGCCGACATCCCTCACCTCGCCCTTTCCTCGGTGATCGTCTGCGACAGGCGCACGGCCGAGGGCGAGGTCCTGCTGAACAAGATCCTCGATACGGCGTGGGAGAAGCGCGAGGGGTTCCTGTTCCATCCCGAGTCGTTGCCGGTCCAGGTCGCACGCGCCAAGTCTCTCGGCAATGGAGAAAAGGGCGGCGGTCCCATCGTGATGGCCGACCACGGCGACAACACAGCCTCGGGCGGCACGCAGGACGTCATGAGCGTGATCGAGGAGGCGATGAAGCAGGGCCTCGAGGATGCCGTCGCCGGCCCGATCTGCGATCCCGCCTGCGTCGATCAGATGATCAAGGCGGGCGTCGGTGCGGAGGTGACGTTGAACCTCGGCGGCAAGATCGACATGCCGGCGATGGGACTGAAGGGAAAGCCGCTGAAGGTGAGCGGCAGGGTCAAGGCGATCACCGACGGCCAGTTCGTGGTCACCGGGCCGATGGCGACCGGCACGACGGTGCGGATGGGCCGCACCGCGGTGCTCGACACCGGCAAGATGCAGATCGTGGTGTCCGAGAAGCGCTCCGAACCGTTCGATCTCGGCTGCTTCACCCATTGCGGCATCGATCCGCGGCGCAAGAAATACGTGCTCATCAAGTCGCGGCAACATTTCCGCGCGGGCTTCGAGCCGATCGCCAGGCACATCGTAATGTGCGACGGCGACGGCTGCACGGCCTCCGACCTCAAGCTCTTCAAATACGAGAAGATCAAGCGGCCGCTCTATCCGTTCGATCCCGACATGCGGCTCGGCCGCAACGAGTAGGAGTAAATCATGGCCGCGTACGACACCGTCATTCGCAACGGCCAGGTGGCCGACGGCACCGGCAAGCAGCTGTTCGCCGCCGACGTGGCGCTCAAGGGCGACCGAATCGCGGCGATCGAGCCGCCGGGCGCGCTCAGGGGCGACAACGAGATCGACGCCGCCGGCAGGGTCGTGGCGCCGGGCTTCATCGACGTGCACACGCACGACGACACCTACATCATCGACCATCCCGACATGGCGATGAAGGCAAGCCAGGGGGTGACAACGGTGGTGTGCGGCAATTGCGGCATCTCGGCCTCGCCCTACAGCCGGCGCGACGACATCCCCCACCTGATCTATCTGGCGGTGAAGAAGAAGGCGAACCTGGCCGATACGTTCGCTGAGTTCGCAAGCAAGGTCGACGCGGCCAGGCCCGCCATCAACGGCGCCTTCCTGATCGGCCATTCGACCCTGCGTTTCGACGCCATGAACCTCGATGTCGGTCGTCCGGCGAGCAAATCCGAGACCGCCGCGATGCGCGACAAGCTCGACCTCGCGCTCGAGCAGGGCGCGATCGGCCTGTCGAGTGGCCTGTTCTATCCGCCGGCTGCCGCGGCAACCACCGACGAAGTGGCCGAGGTTGCGAAGCCGCTCGGCAAGTGGGACGGCGTCTACACCGCCCATATGCGCGACGAGAGCGAAGACATCCTGAAGTCGATGGACGAGACCTTCGAGATCGGCCGCCGCGCCGGTGCGCGCATCGTGGTCTCGCACCATAAATGCGCCGGCCGCGCCAACTTTGGCCGCATGAAACAGACGCTGCCCAAGTTCAGCGAGGCGATGAAGCAGCAGGAGATCGCCTTCGACGTCTACCCTTACGTCGCCGGCTCGACCATCCTGCGCAAGGACATGCTGGCGCGCGCCGACAAGGTGCTGATCAGCTGGTCCGACAGCGTGAAGGGCGTGAGCGGCCGCGATCTGCGCGACATCGCCAGGGAGCTGGGCTGCTCGACCCTCGAGGAAGCGTGCGACCGGCTGCAGCCGGCCGGCGCCATCTACTTCATGATGGACGAGAAGGACGTGCAGTCGGCGATGTCCCATCCGGGCGCGATGATCGGCTCGGACGGCATTCCCTTCGACACGCACCCGCATCCCCGCCTGTGGGGCACCTTCCCGCGCGTGCTCGGACACTATTCGCGCGACCTCAAGCTGTTCGCTCTGGAGGACGCCGTGCGCCGCATGACCTCTTATTCGGCGCAGCGCTTCCGGCTGGCCGCGCGCGGCGAGATCAAGAAGGGCTACTACGCCGACATCTGCATCTTCGACCCGGCGACGGTGATCGACGCCGCGACCTTCGAGGCGCCCATGCTGCCCGCCAAGGGAATCGATACGGTGATCTGCAACGGCGCCATTGCCTGGCGCAATGGCAAGCCGGGCGGCGGTCGCGGCGGCCGCGTGCTGCGGCGCGGGGAGGCTTAGGCCTCGTCCCGGCGCGTGCGCTCCATGCGCTCGTGGCGCTCCTGCGCCTCGACCGAGAGCGTGGCGATCGGCCGGGCCTCGAGGCGCTTTAGCGCGATCGGCTCGCCGGTCTCTTCGCAATATCCGTAGGTGCCTTCGTCGATCGACTTCAGCGCGGCGTCGATCTTCGAGATCAGCTTGCGGAAACGATCGCGGGTCCTGAGTTCGAGGGAGCGGTCGGTCTCGGCTGTTGCGCGGTCGGCCAGATCGGGCTGGGCGAGGCTCTCTTCCTGCATGTTCTGCAAAGTCTGGTTCGATTCTTCGACCAGTTCCGCTTTCCACTTGAGCAGCTTCTGCCGGAAGTACTCCTGCTGCATGGCATTCATGAAGGGTTCGCGTTCCGTCGGCCGGTAATTCTGCGGCAACGTGATCGACATCGTCGGCAACTCCACTCGCAGCGACTAAATGGTCCGCCGGGTTGAAGGCAGACCTCCAAAAGGCGCGCGAGTATAGGGGCGGCTTGCCGTCCTGCAACATCCATCGTCGTGTCCGGCGCACATTGGCGTGCAGCGCAGCAACGAACCTGTAATAGTTCCCCCAAGATAGATTTAGCGTTTGCTGCGCCGCAGCAATCTGGTCTCCGCGGCGGCCAGATCCTCGGGCGTGTTGATATTCACGAACGCCTCTGTACGGCCCGGCCAGACCAACTCGGCGTAGTTGTGGGCGCGGGCAAATCCCTCGACCCGGCGCTGGCCCTCCTCGAGGATCGCCCGGCGCAAATCCGGCGCCAGCCTGACCGACCAGATGGCCAGGGCGTGCTCGCCCTTGACGGCCAGCACGTCCGGCTCCGGCACGTGCATGTGGCCGCACAGGCGGACCGTCAGATCGAGCGGCAGAAACGGCACGTCGGCCGGGGCGGTCAGAATCCAGCCGGCGTGCGGGTGATGCTTCTGGGCCCATTCCATGCCCGCCAGGATGCCTGCCAGCGGCCCCAGGCGCCGCCCCTCCTTGCGCGCCTCGCGCTGGATGTCGGGCGGGTCGGCGACGACGGGCGCCAATTTCCGGTAAACCGGATCCGGCTCGTTGGCCACGATCACCAGGTCCATGACCTGCGGCCGCAGGCGCTCGACGACGTGAGCGACCATCGGCTTGCCGCCCAGCTTGCGCAGCGGCTTGGCGATGCCCGCGCCCATGCGGCGGCCCTCGCCGCCCGCCAGAACGACGCCGACCAGCGCGCCGCAGCGCACCGGTCCCAATTCCCGCTTCGCCTCGTCCGCCATGGACGGCACTATGCGGGCCACGAAAGCTCAAGCAAGGGGAGTGACGACAATGGCGTTCAACATCGCCAAGGCAGCCAACTGGTTCGCGCAGGTCGACAAGGCCGGCGCTGTCGTCGCCTGGCCGCCGCCGCAAATCATGCCGGAGGACGAGCGCACCGCCTACAAGGTGCAGGATGCATTCCTCAAGAAGCTGGTGCCCAAGCAGGGGCCGCTCGCCGGCTACAAGATCGCCCTCACCTCGCCGCAGATCCTGGCCCAGACCGGCCTCAAGGGCCCCGTCTACGGGCCGATCCGCAAGAAGCGGGTGTTCCACGAGAAGGCCACCGTGCGCGCCGACAAATGGACGCGGCTCGGCGTCGAGCTCGAAGTGATCTTCCTCATGGCCAGCGACGTGCCCAAAGGCACGTCGTACGACAGGGATTCGATCGCCCGATATGTCGGCGACGCGCGGGCCGGCTTCGAGCTGATCGAGGACCGCGGCGCCGACTACACCAAGCTCACCGTCAACGGCCTGATCATGGATGTCGGCTGGAACGGCGGCTCCCTGATCGGCAAGCACAACAAGAACTGGCGCAACCTCGACCTCGCGAGCCTCAATGGCGCGATCTCGTTCGACGGCAAGGAAGTGCGCAGCGGCCATTCGGGCGACGTGCTGGGCCATCCCCTGAACGCGCTGGCGTGGCTCGCTAACAAGCTCGGCGAGCATGGCAAGACCCTGAAGAAGGGCGCGGTGGTGTCGAGCGGCAGCATGGTCGCCTGCCAGTTCGTGCCGCCCGGCAGCACGGCGGTCGGCAAAATCGAGGGCCTGGGCGAGGTGTCGCTGAAGTACGAGTTGCCGAAGTAAGACTCAGCGGCGCTCGCGCACCCAGGCAAGGTCGGCGAGCGTCGCATCCGGCCGCAATTGTCGCCAGGATAGGCGGCGCACCGCGTCGCGTCCGACGACCAGCGCGTCGTAGTCGGCGGGAAAGATCTGGGCGATCGCCGGGTCGAGCGCATTGAGCCCGCCGGCATAGGTGCCGAACGCCGGCAGGATGACGCGGCTGCCGTCGGTCAGGAAACAGCGGCGGCGGATGCCGCGGCCGCGCACGCTGAGCGCCGCCACAGGATGGAAGTGGCCGGAAATCTCGCCGGCCGCCGGACCGAACATCGCTTCGTGACGGAACACCAGCGGCGCGTCGGCGATCTCGACCGCGACATGGCCCCAGCCTCCTTTTCCGAAATAGGCCGGTGGCGGCGCGGGATCGTGATTGCCGGCGATCCACACGAACTGCGCGCGGCCGGTCAGGCGCTCGATCGCCGCCCGCTCCTCCGGCGACAGCCGGTCGATGGCTCCCCGATCGTGGAAGGAATCGCCCAGGCAAACCACCGTCTCCGGCGCCACCGCATCGATCAGCATCGAGAGCATGGCCAAGGTCTGTCGCGTGTCGTGCCGCGGCAGGAGCTTCAGCGCATTGACGGCGTAGGACGACCCCTTCTCCAGATGGAGGTCGGCCACTGCCAGCAGCCGCCGCCTCGGCCAATGCAGCGCGCCCGCCGGCAAGGCCTCGAGCGTTTCGCCGGCGCACGTAAAGGCCAGCGGCCTCATCGACGGATCGCCATTGCGGGAACGGGCCTCTGCGGCAGTATGGGCATGGCGCACGATTGACCGGACGAGGCGGCATGCGCAAGGTGGCGCGATGCGCCGAGCTGTGTGTTTTCTCCTCGCCGCCTTTGCCTTCGTTTCGCCGCGATTGGCGGCGGCGCAGATGCAGCCGCATCACGCCGAATATGCGCTGCGGCTCGGGCCGGCGGTCAACGCGCCGCGGATCGGCACCGCCGTGCAGGACCTGACGCGCGACTGCAGCGGCTGGCACCTCAAGCGCGACATCACCACCGAGATCGCGCTGACGGCGTCGTGGAAGCTTGCCCTCGCCTCGAAGCTGGACGGCGAGGAATCCTCGCACGGCCGCGCCTTCCACTATCGCCTGCAGCAAACCCAGAACGGCAATGGCCGGGAGATCGGCGGCCGGGTCGAGCGCGCCGACAACGAGATGCGCGCCGAGATCGTATGGCCGTCCGGACCGCAGCAATTCACCCTGCCCGGATCGACGCTGCTGCCGATTTCGGCGATCAACTACATGATCGACCGCCTGCGCTCGGGCGCCGGCTCCTTCCCGGCGCTGACCTTCGACTCCGAAGTGATCGGCGACGCCTTCCTGGTCGACGTCACCCAGACCGACGAGCATCTGCGCGCCGCCCGCCCCGACGAAGAGCCGATCGCCAAGCCGCCGGGCAAGGCGTGGCCAGTGTTCATGACCTTCACGCGCGGCCGCCAGCAGCAGACGAACCCGCTCTTTTCGGTGAGCGGGCTGGTCTTCGACTCCGGCGTGCTCGACCGCCTCTCGATCGATACCGGCCTGGTCCAGGTCACGGCCGACCTCAAGAAACTGCAAATGTACCCAAAGCCGGCCTGCCCGCGATCGTGATTTGGGGAGTGCAAAAAGGCGCTCCAGCAGCGGTATATCGACACCTTGCGGGCCCACTTCCGTCCTCTATAAGTGTCGACAAAGACGCGCCGCCATGACGGCGCCGGGGACAGGAAGGCAAAGGGGTTGACCGCAGGATCGATCGGACACGGCGTCGCCGCCAACTCCGCGAAAGTGAGCTTTGGCCGGCTGGTCGCCTATTCGACGCTGCAGCTGCCGCTGTCCATGGCGGCCTTGCCGGTCGTGCTGAACGTCAGCCAGTTCTATGGCGGCGTGCTCAAGCTCTCGCTCGAGCTCATGGGACCGATCTTCATCATCGCCCGCGTGATCGACGCCGTACAGGACCCGGTGATGGGCCTGATCAGCGACTGGTTCACCCATCGCGGCAAGCGCGGCCGGCTGTTCTTCGTCGGCCTGATGGTCCCCGTGCTCGCCGCGGGCTTCTACATGCTGTTCGATCCGCCCGATGCCTGGTTCGGCAACCAGGGACTGATGGCGGCGTGGCTGATGGCCGGCCTGTTCCTGGTCCATTTCGGCTATTCGGGCGTCTCGATCGGCTATCACAGCCACGGCGCCGAGCTCACCGACGATTACAACGAGCGCACCAAGGTCACGGTCGGCCGCGAGGTCTTCGGCCTGCTGGGATTTGCCGTCGCCGTCGTGCTGCCGGTGATCCTGACCGATCCCCGCGTGTTCGGGGAAACACAGGGCTACATGATGCTCGGCCTCTCCTTCATTCCGATCGCAATAGCGTTCAGCCTGCCCTGCCTGTTGGGGGCGGGGCCCTCGGTGCATCCGCCGATCGTCCACAAGGAAAACGCCTTCGTCGCCTTCTTTGCGCCGCTGAAGAACCGCCTGTTCCGCCGGCTGCTGCTGGTGTTCGTCGTCAACGGCGCGGCCCTCGGCGTCGCCGTCGGCGTCATGCTGTTCTATGTCCATCACGTCCTGCTTGGCACCAAGATGGATGCCGGCGTCATCCTGCTGATCTATTTCTTCGCCGGTGCGTGCAGCGTGCCCGGCTGGCTCCTCCTGTCGCGGCGCCTCGGCAAGGCGGCGGCATGGTTCATCGGCATCGTGCTGACGGCGCTCGCCATGGCGGCGGCCCTGTTCGTCGAGCCCGGCCAGCTCCTGCTGTTCAAGGCGATCTCGGTGATCACTGGCATCGGCATCGGCGCCGACTACGGCCTGCCGCCGTCGATCCTGGCCGACGTCATCAACTCGGAGGAAGGCGGCGACACAAGGGGAAAGACCGGCACGTATTTCGGGCTGTGGGCGCTCGCCACCAAGCTCGCCACCGCCATCGGCGCCGCCTGCTCGCTGCCGATCCTGCCGCCGCTCGGCTTCGACCCGATGCGCGGCCTGTTCGGCACCTTCGCCCTGATCGTCGTCTACATCGTGTTGCCGGTGTCGATCAAAGTGATCGCCGGCGTGCTGATCTGGTTCATCCGCATCGAAGCCTCGCGCGGCTCGGTCAAGCAGGAGCTGCTGGGCGCCTGATCGCCGAGGGGGGGCGGGTTGCGCCCGCTTCTTCCGTTTTCCAAACGGGAGTTAATCGGGGCGGCGGCCAGCGGGGTAGCGCTATTTGCGCTAATTGCCGGCGGCAGGGGAACCAGAGGTGGGCGACCGCGATCATGACGTCGCAACCATACCCCCGTGCTAGAAGGAACCCGATTCTGTCGTATAGAACTCGAGTTCGCCGACGCTTCTAGGCCAGGAAGTCGAGCGTCTGGCGGTCGCGCTGGCCGAAATCGGCGCGTACGCCCCAGCAGCCTCGCGCCAGCGCACTGTAGACGTTGCGGAAATCGACCGTGTGCTTGAGGTCACCGTCCTGCAGGTCGGCGAGCGAGGGATAGACGCCGTGCAGGCCGCCCTTGACCTTGCCGCCCATCACGAACTGCGGCGCCGCCGTGCCGTGATCGGTGCCGCCGCTCGCGTTCTGCCGCGCCCGCCGGCCGAACTCCGAGTAGGTCATCACGACCACGTTGTTCCACAGATTGGCCGCGATCAGGTTCTTGCGCAGCACGGCGAGGTTCTGCGCCAGCACGCCGAGCAGCCGCTCGTGCGTCGGCACCTGGTTGGCATGCGTATCGAAACCGCCCAGCGCCACCTTGATCGCCACCACCGGCACACCCGCCATCAGGATGCGCGTCGCGAGGTCAAGCTGGCGGCCGAAGCCGACATCCGGCGGATATTGCAGCGCCGGCACCGGACCGTCGCGCAACCTGTCGCGCAGGCCCTGGGCCGCGGCGTTCACCTCGTGGCGCACGTCGAGCAGGTGATGCAGCGCGGGATTGCCGTCGTCGGTCATGCGGCCGTCCTTCATCGCCTCGGCCTGGCGCAGGAAATTGGCGGCATCCTGCATGACGATGGTGCGCAGGTCGGGACCGGTGACGGGCAGCGAGTTGGTGTCGGTCACGATGGCGTCGACACCGGCGCCCTTGGGCAGCCTGGTGCTCTGGAAGGCGCGCGCGATCCAGCCCTCGCTCAGGGTCTGGCTCGACGACGAAGCGGTGTCCCAGATCTCGATCGAGCGGAAATGCGAGCGGTTGGGCTGCGGATAGCCGACGCCCTGCAAGATGGCGAAATCGCGCGCCTGCCAGGACTCCATCAACGGCTCGAGCTTCTGGTGCAGCCCGATACGCTCGCTGAGTTGCAGGGTGCGGTCGCGCGCCACGCCTATGCCCGAGCGCAGCGAATGGTAGGCCGGATCGGCATAGGGGATGACGGTGTTGATGCCGTCATTGCCGCCCTTGAGCTCGAGGACGATCAGCACCTTGCGCGCCGGGGCCTGGTCGGCGAGCGCGCCGCGGCCCGCCACCATCAGCGACAGGGCACCGGAGCCGATGAGGAAATCGCGTCTGTTCACGTCCGCCTCCTCACTTCAACTGGTATGCCGGATCGAGCAATGCCGCGGCCACGACGGCACCCGGCGCGTCGCCGGCATCGACGCCGTCGATCGGCACGCGCGGCAGCAGGGTGCGGCGCAGGGTGTCGGTATCGACGCCGGCGAGCGTCGGCCCAAGATGGGCCTCGCCGGCCGAATTGCGCAGGCTGCGGCCTTCCACCGGCAGCTGCTCGCGTCGCTCCGCCCGCCTGCCCTGAGCGCCGGCCATGTCGCCCGCCATCATCTGGCCGCCGCCCATCGGCGACACCGTCGTGGCCTCGATGATGCGGCGCAAGAACTGCTCGCGCAGCAGCAGGGTGTTGGTCGTGATCCAGCTTTCGCCGCCCGGCCAGCCCTTGACGTTGGGCGGATTGAACGGAATCTGGCCGAGCGCGCCCATCATGCGGACGAGCTGGGTCTTGTCCGGCACCGGCAGGCCGAGCACGCGCACCGAGCCGACGATCAGCTCGATCGGCGACTTGATGAGCGCCGCGCGATTGGCCGGGTCGCGGAACGCCGGCGACAGGAACAACGCGCGCAGCAGCGGCTTCATCTCGTAGCCGCTGGTGCGGAAAATCGCCGCCAGGCGCTTGACCTCGGCCGGCTCGGGCTTCAGCGACACGAATTCGCGCCACAGCTTCTCGACGATCGTCTCGGCCGTGCGCGGCTGGCGCAGCAGGATGTTGACGATGTCCTCGCCGTTGAAGCGGCCGGTCTGGCCGAGGAAGGTCTTCTCGCCGTCGTCGTGCTGCTGGGCGTGGTTCTGGAAATGGCCGGTCTCGCGGTCGATCGACCAGCCGGTGAAAGCGCGCGCCGCATTCTTGATGTCGGCCTCGGTGTAGTGGCCCTCGCCCAGGGTGAAGAGCTCGAGCAGCTCGCGGCCGAAATTCTCGTTGGGTTGGCGGGCCACCGAGCGCACGCCGTCGAGATAGATCAGCATCGCCGGATCGCGCGCCACGGCATGCAGCAGGGTGGCGAAGTTGCCGAACGCCTCCCGCCGGAACAGCACGTTCTGCCAGTACATCGACGGCACGAACCGCACCTTCTGGATCGAGGAGGTGAAGTGGTTGTGCCAGAACAGCGTCATGCGCTCGACCAGCGGCTGGTCGGTCGTGATCATCTCCTCGACCCACCAGTTGCGCAGTTCGCGGCCTTCCTCCTGCACCCGCTTCTGCACGATCTTGAGGGGCTTGGCCTCGACGCCCTCCTTTTCGGCCTGGGCTCTCGCCTGCTGGCGCAGGAAGGACGGACCTTCGCTGACCCAGGCCGGCGCGGGTGTCGCCGCCTGGCGCCGGAACCGGGCGAGCAGCCGATCGACGGCCGCGGTGTAGTCGAGCGTCTGCGTGGTGAGGATGTCGGCGGGGGTCGCCCCGAGTGCGGTGCGCGACAGCAGGTGCCGCGCGTCCTCGAACCCCATCGCCGAAGTCGCGCGCGCGGCGCCGGGCAGCAACGTCGCCGCCGTCAGTACCGCCGCCCCTCCGCCAAAGTCCCGTAAGAAACCACGCCGACCAAGACGAGCAGCCATGGCGATGCTCCTGCTGTGACGCTCCTAGCGCCGTCCCGGCCCGCGCGGCCGGCCTGGCGGATTACTGAATCGCTCGGCCAGGATCGATTGCAGCTTGTCGCGCTGCTCCGGCGTGAGCTGGGCTTCCATCGCCAGGATCGCGCGCAGATTCTCTTTCTGCACCTCGGCGCGCAGCGCCGTCACCTGATCGACCAGTGCATCAAGCTTGGCTTGATCGACCGGGTTCTTGCGCAGCTCGGCGCCGGTGTCCTCGCGCAACTGGCGCATCTGCTGGAAGTGCTGGCGGCGGAACTCGGCGTTCTTCTCGAAAAGATCGTGCAGGGCCTTGCGCTGGTCGGCGTTGATGCCGACGTCTTCGGCCATCCATTCCAGCGGACCGCCGGGCCGCCCGGGACCGGGCCCGCGGCGCTCGAATTCGGGCGGGGCGACCCAGCTGCGGTAGACGAAGCCTGCCAGGACGAATGCGTTCAGCAGCAGCGACAGCGCAAGCAGCAGCTGAGTCAGCCGGCCGCCCATTTCAGATGCCGTCGGTCGTATAGAGCGCGGTCAACTCGCTGGAGTTTTCGGTCGCCTGGTTGCTCGCCACGACATACTTCTGCTGGGCGTACGACTGGCCCAGCCCGCCGCCCAGCATGAAGCCGGAAGCCGCGACCAGCACCGCCGCCGTGACCATCGCCGCGCGCGGCACGCCAAGCGTGGCGCCCCACGACAGGAATTCCACCAGCCAGCCGCCGCGCCTGGCCTGGCGCTCGGCCTCGAAGCCGACCAGCGCCTGGGCTCGCACGGCCATGCGCGCCGGCGCCTCGGGCAGCGGCTTGCCCAGGATGTCGGCAAGGTCGAGCGCGGCGCGACGCAAGGCCGGATCGGCCGCCACAGCGGCTTCGATGCGGGCGGCGGCCGTCTCGCTCAGCCGGCCCTCCAGCCATGCGGCAAAATCCATGTCGGAAACGGCCGCAGGCGCGACATCCTGGTCCGTGGCCAGTCGCTGCCACAGCTCCTTATCGCTCAAGGGGTTACGTTCCACGGTCATCGTCTCATTCTCCTGACTAGCTTACGCCACCATGACTGGTTTCATCCCCGCTTTTTTGCGCTTTCGGGGTCTTCCTCCCGGAAGTGCTCTCGCAGGCGCAAAAGAGCCTTGTGATGGGTGCTTCTGACGGTTTGGGCATCGATTTTCAGCAGGTCTGCAATCTCGCCCACGTCGCGTTCCTCGTCGTACAGATATTTGAGGATCAGGGTCTGCCGCTCGGTCAGCAGGCCTTCCGGAATCCTCAACTTCTCGACATGGCGATCTTCGACCGCCAAGGCGGTCTCGGGCACGTCGTCGATCGGCGAGGTCGCCTGGCGCCGCCGCCGGGCGTAATCCACGGCGGTCGAGCGGGCGACCACGGCCAGCCAGGTCGACAGGCCGGCACGCGTGGGATCGTAGGTTTTCAACAACCGGAATTCGTTGGCGCAGAGGCGGACATAGACGTCCTGGGCGGCATCCATGATGTCCTCTTCGGACAGCCGGTAGGCGGACAATGTGCGGCGCGCGACGGCGTTGATCAGAGGCGTCGAGGCCACCACGAAGGCATCCCACGTCCGCTTGCTGCCCGCCTTCAACGCCTGCAGGTCGATCTGGTTCAGGTCCGTCACGCCTGCGTTCCGTTGTCTGTCCGTCCGCCCTGCAGTCTAACAGGGTTTGTGGCCAAATCAGGCCCCGCTACAGTCCCTATCACGCCGGGTCCGCCTGCCGTTGGGGGAGAGATGATGAGTGAGTCGCTTACACGCCAAATGAAGATCACCAAGCAGGCGGTGCGGGGCAAGGGGGTCGTGGTCGCCCAGAATTGCGCGGCGGCTGAAGTGGGCGCCGCGATCCTGCGCCGGGGCGGCAACGCCATCGACGCCGCGGTGGCGACCGGCCTCGCCATCGGCACGATCGAGCCGTGGATGAGCGGCATCGGCGGCGTCGGCTTCATGACGATCTGGAGCGCCAAAGAAAAGCGCGCATGGACCATCCAGTACGGTCCGATCTCGGCCCGCAAGCTCGACGTCGCCAACTACAAGATCGTCGGCCCCGGCCCCGCCAATCCCTTCGCCTGGCCCGACATCGTGAACCAGAACAACGAGGTCGGTTACCACTCGATCGCCGTGCCCGGACAGGTGGCGGGCGTCGGCAAAGCGCTCGAGCGCTTCGGCACGATGAAGTGGGCCGACGTGATCGCACCCGCCGTCGAACTCGCCGAACGCGGCATGCAGCTCGACTGGTACATGCAGGTGATGATCGCCAACGGCGCCGAGCATCTCGCCAAGTTCCCTGCCTCGAAGGCGGCGTACCTGTGCGACGACGGCCGGGTGCCGACCAACGACTGGCAGGGCAATATCCGCTACCTCAAGCTCGGCAATCTCGCCGAGACCTATCGCCGGCTGGCGGCGGGCGGCCCGCGCGAGTTCTACGAGGGCAGCCTGGCGCGCGACATCGTGGCCGACCTGCAGGCCGGCGGCTCGGCGATCTCGTACGACGATCTCAAGGCCTACGAAGCCACGGTCGTCGATCCGCTGTCGTTCGAGCATCACGGCGTTACCGTCAACGTCGCGGGCGGCCTGACCGCCGGTCCGACGCTGAAGCGCGCCCTCGAACTTTTCGGCGAGCGCACCCGGGGCAAGGGCGCACCGGGTCCCGAATTCTACAGCGCCGTCGCCGAGGGCATGCACCAGGCCTATGTCGAGCGCCTGACCACCCTGGGCGAAAAGCCGACCAACAGTTGCACCACGCATTTCTGCGCCGCCGACAGCGAAGGCAACATGGTGGCGCTCACCCAGACGCTGATGTCGCTGTTCGGTTCCTGCGTGATGCTGCCCAAGACCGGCATCACCATGAACAACGGCATGCTGTGGTTCGATCCCGAGCCCAACCGGCCCAATTCTGTGGCGCCGGGCAAGCGGCCGCTGTGCAACATCTGCCCGATCGTCGTGGTCAAGGACGGCAAGCCATGGTTCTGCATCGGCGCCTCGGGCGGCAGGCGCATCGTGCCGGCGGTGTCGCAGATCGCGCTGATGATGATCGACCGCGGCATGGACGTGGAAGCCGCCTTCCACCAGCCGCGCATCGACATCTCGGGCGTCGGCCCGATCAGGGTCAATCGCGACCTGCCCGACGCGGTCAAGCAGGCGATCGCGGCCAAGCTGCCGATCACCGAAGTCGCCAACCAGATCTCGCCGCTCGGCTTCGCCAATCCGTGCTGCATCGTGCGCGATCCGGCGACCGGCGAATTGACCGGCATGAACGAAGTGATGTCGCCATGGGCCGGCGGCGCGGCGCAGTAGGCGCCCTCCTCGGTCTGCTGCTGCTCGCCGCACCGGCGGCGGCGCAGGAGATTCGCCTGCCGGTGCTGGTGCCGATCACGGGCTTCGTGGCTCTCGAAGGCACCAGCCAGAAGAACGGCGCCCTGCTGGCGGCGAGCCAGCTCGGCGCCCTCAAGCTCACGCCCGACGTTGTCGACACGCAATCGACTCCGGAAGCAGCCGTCACCGCCTGGCAGCGCGCGGTCGGCGATCCGCCGCCGCTCGCCGTCGTCGGGCCGATCCTCGGCACGCAGATGCTGGCGCTGCTGCCGCTCGCCCAGCAGCGCGGCGTGCCGCTGCTCACCATCTCCGGCACGGCCAGGCTCGGCGAGCTCGGCAATCCGTTCTTCTTCCGCTTCTTCCCGAGCGACGCCACGGTCAAGGTGGCGCACGCCCGCTACGTCGTGGAGCAGCTGCACGCCAAGCGGCCGGCGATCATCTACCAGAGCACCGCCTACGGTCAGTCGGGCCACGAGCAGCTGGTCAAGACGCTGAACGAACTGCACACGCCGCCGGTGCTCGAGGAGAGCGTCGCCGTCACGGTCAACGATCTCTCGCCCGCCCTCCTGCGCGCCAAGGCGGTCAATGCCGACGTGCTGGTCCTGCACCTGCATGCGCCCTCGACCGTGCTGGCGGTGCGCCAGGCCCGCCAGCTGCTGCCCGACCTGCCGATCGTCGCGGGCTCCGCGATGCATCAGCCGGCGACCGCCGCGCTGCTCGAGCCGTCGGAGCTGAAAGGCGTCTGTGCCGAGACTGCCGCCTCGCCGATCTCGGCCACGACGCCCGAGATGCGCGCTTTCCTCGACGCCTATCGCGCGGCCTACGGCAGCGAGCCGGATGCCTATGCCGCCACGCAGTTCGACGCCGTGCACATGCTGGGGCGCATCCTCGCCGGCAAGCCGGCCTCGCCCGCCGCCGTGCGCGAGCGGCTGGCGCACGACGAATACAAGGGCGTGGTCACGACCTACCGCTCCGACGGCAAGGGCAACATGGCGCACGAGGCCGAGATCGTCTGCTATGACGGCACCAGCCGCGTGCCCAAGGTGGTGCAACGCTATTCGTTTGCGCCCAAATGAGGGCAAAAGCGCACATTCAGCGGGACAAGGCTGGTCTTCGTCGCGCGGGCTAACGCCACCCCGCGCGTTGGTCTAAGACCGACCTGCCGCGATGACCAGCCCTTCGCCAACCGATCCCGACGCCGAGTTCACGAAGCGGCTGCTGCCGTGGATGGTCGCCGTCGCGTTCTTCATGCAGTCGCTCGACACGACGATCCTGAACACGGCGGTGCCGGCGATCGCCCAGGCGATGGACGTCACGCCGCTCAACATGAAGTCGGTGCTGGCGTCCTATACGCTGAGCCTCGCGGTGTTCATCCCGATCAGCGGCTGGATGGCCGACCGCTTCGGCACGCGGCGCGTGTTCGGCTCGGCGATCGCGCTGTTCTCGCTGGGCTCGCTGCTGTGCGGCATCTCGACCAATATCGGCATGCTGGTGGCGTGCCGCGTCGTGCAGGGTGTGGGCGGCGCCATGATGGTGCCGGTGGGACGCATCACCATGGTGCGGACCTTCCCCAAGTCCGAGCTGATCAAGGCGATGAGCTTCGTCTCCATCCCGAGCCTCGTCGGGCCGATGCTCGGCCCGTTGCTGGGCGGCATCATCGTGCACTACCTGCACTGGAGCGTGGTATTCTTCGTCAACATCCCGGTCGGGCTCGCGGGCCTCTATCTGGTGCGGCGCTATCTGCCGGACTATCGCGAGGAGACGACGCATCCACTCGACATCCTAGGCCTGATCCTGTTCGGCGCGGGCATCTCGCTGCTCTCCTACGTGCTGGAGATCTTCGGCGAGCACAGCCTGGGCGACTTCGAGATCCTGGGGCTGCTCGCCATCTCGATGGCCCTGCTGGTCGGCTACGGCATCCGCGCCGCCCAGGTCCGCCATCCCCTGCTGCGGCTCGGCCTGTTCCGCCTGCGCACGTTCCGTGCCGCCGTGCTCGGCAGCTTCGTCGGCCGGCTTGGCCTCGGCGGCATCCCGTTCCTGTTTCCGCTGCTCTACCAGATCGGGCTGGGCTACTCGCCGATCGAGTCGGGCCTGCTGGTGATGCCGCAATCGATGGCGGCGATCGGGCTGAAGATGGTGGTGCCGCGCATCCTGGCGCGCCTGGGCTACCGCACGGTGCTGATCGCCAACACGCTCATCGTCGGCTGCCTGATCATGCTGTTCGCCACGGTGGGCGACGGCACGCCGGCGTGGCGCATCGCCCTGCAGGCCTTCATCCTGGGCTTCTTCACCTCGATGCAATACACCAGCATGAACACGCTGGTGTACGCCGATGTCACCGGCCCGCTCACCAGCGCCGCCAGCACCATCGCCAGCACCGGCCAGCAGATGTCGATCAGCTTCGGCGTCGCCTCGGCCTCGCTGATCGCGGCGATCTTCGTGCCCGAGAACCTGCACTCCGATCCGGCGGCGATGATCCATGGCGTGCACCAGGCGTTCCTGGTGCTCGGCCTGATCACCGTCGTCTCGTCGGTCGTGTTCATGGAGCTGCATCGCGACGACGGCGGTGCGGTCAGCCGTCACGCCGCCAAGCAGAAGGAAAAGGCGGCGAAGGTAGCCGCGGTCTAGGACAAGAGGCTGGCGGCGACGTTGATCGACAGCGCCAAGATCGCCGTGTTGAAGGCGAAAGCAATCACGCCGTGCGCCAGGCTGGCCAGCCGCATGGCCGGCGACACGGTCTCGACATCGGCGGTCTGCGCCGCGCAGCCGATGACGAACGAATAGTAGAGAAAGTCGCGGTAGTCCGGCGCGCGATGGCCGGGGAATTTGAGCCCGCCATGATGGCCGTCGCCGTCCGGCCGGTAATAGAGATTGGCGTAGTGCAGGGTGAAGATCACGTGCGTGAAGGTCCATGACAGCACGACCGTGGCCGCCGCCACGCACAGGCTTCCGATCGGCGTCACTTTCGCCGACTTGATGACGGCGAGCTCGGTGAAGATGGCGCCGAAGCTCGCTGCCGCTGAAGCGACGACCAGGGCCACGATCACCCAATCCCGCTCGTCGTAGAGCGAGGCCCGGTCATGGCAGGTCTCGACCGTCGAACGGGCCATCATCAGAAAGGCGAAGCCGACATAGATCGCGGCCGTCAGGTCCCACGCCAGCAGGTAGCGCGTGCTGATCCGCAGTGAGGCCGGCAGCACGACCATCAGGATCAGCCCCGACACCACCGACAGCATCAGCCGCCGCCGGGCGACGAAGAGCCGGACGAGCCTGGAATTGCTCGGCTTGTGCAGATTGGCGGTCATGTTCCTCTTTAGTCCTCCAATGCAACTAACCCGACTGCGGCGATCGTTTCGGCCGGGTTACCCTTGCCGGTCTTGTCCATGAACGCTAAACACACGCCCGTCATTTTGTCGCAAGCGGCGCGGGGGAAAAGCAGCATGGCGACGACGAAAAAGGCCTCTTCGCCGGCCGCTCCTTCCGTGGGAAAGCCGGCGCCTACCAAGTTGAACGGCAAGGCTATTTCGGCCCGTGCCAGTGGTACGCCCGAAGCCCGGGACACCGCGCGCCTGCTGCTCGAGATAGAAGCCATCCACTGCCGGCCGGACAATCCGTACATCTTCACCTCGGGCCGGGCGAGCCCGGTCTATATCGACTGCCGGAAGCTGATCTCGTTCCCCGAGGCGCGCGCCAAGATCATGAACCACGCGCTGAAGTCGATCGAGAAGCAGATCGGCTGGAACAAGATCGACGTGGTGGCCGGCGGCGAGACCGCCGGCATTCCGTTCGCGGCATTCCTGGCGGCGCTCGCCAAGAAGCCGATGGTGTACGTCCGCAAGCAGCCCAAGGGCTTCGGCCGCATGGCGCAGATCGAGGGCGACCTCAAGCCCGGCAAGCGCGTGCTGCTGGTCGAGGATCTCGCCACCGACGGCGGCAGCAAGCTGGTCTTCATCGACGCGCTCAAGAAGGCGGAAGCCAAGATCAGCGACTGCTTCGTGATCTTCCACTACGGCATCTTCCCGCAGAGCGTGGAGACCCTGGCGGTCGCGGGCGTCAAGCTGCACGCGCTCGCCACCTGGTGGGACGCGCTCGAGGCGGCGCAGAAGGGCAAGTACTTCGACGAGCGCGGCCTGCAGGAGACGCACGCCTTCCTCGAGGCGCCCGAGCAATGGTCGGCCAATCACGGCGGCCGCCCGCCGGCACCGCGTTTGGGACGGTAAGGCAAACCTCCAAAGATCCCTCGCTTCGCTCGGGATGACACGTGTAACGTGTCGTCATGGTGCGTCGCCTTTTGCTGCTCGTTCTTCTGATCTTCGCCTCGCCTGTCTGGGCGAAGGACCAGCTCGTGCTCGGCATGGCCAGTGCGCCCGGCTCCATGCATCCGATGATCAACTCGATGCTGGCGAAGTCGGTGATCCTCGCCATGACCGGCCGGCCGATCTCCGCCTACGACGCCAACTGGAAGCTCGTCTGTTTTGCCTGCACCGTGCTGCCCACCGTCGACAACGGCAAGGCGCGCGTCATCGACCTCCCTGACGGCAAGAAGGGCATGGCGATCGACGTCGAGCTCAAGCCGATGGTTTGGGGCGACGGCAAGCCGGTGACCGCACGCGACTATGAATTTGCCGTCGAGGTCGGCAAGCACCCGCAGTCGGGCGTCGCCTCGACCGAGGACTATCGGCGCATGGTGAAGTTCGACATCAAGGACGACCTTCACTTCACGATCACGATGGACCGGGTCACTTTCGACTACAACGCGCTCGCATTCCGGCCAATGCCGGCGCATATCGAGAAGCCGATCTTCGAGGCCAATCCGGCCGAATACCGCAACAAGACGGCCTACGACACCGAGCCGACCAATCCCGGCCTCTCCTCCGGTCCGTTCCGGATCGTCGAGCTGGTGCGCGGCAGCCGCATCGTGCTGGAGCAGAACCCGTACTGGACCGGCCAGAAGCCGTATTTCAAGCGGATCGTCATCAAGATCTTCGAGAATTCCTCGGCGCTCGAGGCCAACCTGCTGTCGGGCAACGTCGACTACATCCTGGGAGAAGTTGGCCTCTCGCTCGACCAATCGCTGGCCTTCGAGAAGCGGCATGGCGACAAGTTCAACGTCGTCTTCCGGCCATCGCTCTCCTACGCCCACATCGACGTCAAGCTCGACAATCCGCTGTTGTCCGACGTGCGCGTGCGGCGCGCCATCCTGATGTCGATCGACCGCAAGTCGATCTCCGACACCCTGTTCGCGGGCAAGCAGCCGGTCGCCGACAGCGACGTCAATCCGCTCGATGCGATGTACAGCAAGGCAGCACGCCACTACGCCTATGACCCGGCCGCGGCCAAGAAGCTGCTCGGCGAGGCGGGCTTCGGCGAGCTCAAGAACGGCGTGCGGCAGAACGCCAAGGGCGAGCGGCTGTCGATCGAACTGGCCTTTGCCAGCGGCAATCGCGTGCTTGAGCAGCTCTCCCAGGTCATGCAGAGCCAGCTCAAGCAGGTCGGCATCGACCTGCGCCTGAAGGCGGCGCCGGCGCGCATCTACTTCGATGCCCTCACCAAGCGCGATTTCAGCGGGCTCGCCATGTATTCCTGGGTGTCGAGCCCGGAGAGTGTCCCGCGCACGACGCTTCATTCGAAGGAAATCCCGACCAAGGAAAATGGGCGGAGCGGCCAGAACTATCCGGGCTACTCCAATCCCCAGATGGACAAGGCGCTCGATTCAGCCGAGCGCGAGCTGGACGAAGGCAAGCGCCGCGAATACTTCGCCATCATTCAGCGCCTCTACACCGAGGACCTGCCGGTGCTGCCCATGTACTTCCGCGTCGATTCCTTCGTCATTCCCAAGAAGCTCAAGGGCGTGGTGCCGACGGGGCATCAATTCAGCTCGACCTTGTGGATCGAGACCTGGCGCTGGGAGGATTGAAGCGCGATGCAGAAGGTCCCCCTGGAGGGCGAACACGTACGGCTGGAGCCGTTGGAAGAGCGGCATCGGCCGCTGATCAAGCCCGCTGCACAGCATCCCGAGATCTTCACCGTCACGACCTCGGCGTACGGTGCGCTCTACGATCCCTACTTCGACAACGCGCTCAGGCGCAGCGACGGCATGCATGAGATCGCGTTTGCCGTCTGGCACAAGGAGCTCAAGCGCTTCGTCGGCATGACACGCTATCTCAACATCGAGGAAGCGCACAGGAAGCTCGAGATCGGCTCGACCTGGTACGAACCCGCGGTGTGGGCCGGCGTGGTCAATCCCGAGTGCAAGTACCTGCTGATGCGCCACGCCTTCGAGACGCTGAAGTTCAACCGGGTCGAATACAAGACCGACGTCCGCAACGCGCGCAGCCGCGCCGCCATCCAGAAGCTCGGCGCAAAGCAGGAAGGCATCCTGCGCAAGCACATGGTGCTGGCCGACGGCTACGTGCGCGACTCGGTCTACTTCTCGATCGTCGACGACGAATGGCCGGCGGCGAAGGCCGGCCTGGAGAAGCGTCTCCGGGCATGAGCCGCTATTTCGCCAGCCGTGCGGTCGAGATCGTCGTCGTTCTCGCGCTGATGAGCCTGGTGGTCTACCTGCTGATCGGCCTGATGCCGGGCGACCCGATCGACATGATGATATCGGGTGACTCCAAGATGACGAGCGAGGATGCCGCCCGGCTGCGGGCGCTCTACGAGCTCGACAAGCCGCTGTTGCAACGCTACCTGGCCTGGGCCTGGCAGGCGCTGCAGGGCAATTTCGGATACTCGCGCTCGCTCTCGCAGCCCGTCCTCGAAGTGCTCTGGCCGCGCCTGATCAACACCCTGATCCTGGAAGGCGTCGCCTTCGCCGTGGCAATTGCCATCGCCCTGCCGCTCGGCATGTGGGCTGCCGCCCGGCCGCGCAGCAATGTCGACTATCTGATCAACCTTGTCTGTTTCGGCGGCTTCTCGCTGCCGATCTTCTGGCTTGGCTTGCTGCTGATCGCGCTCTTCGCTGTGACCCTGGGTTGGCTGCCGGCCGGCGGCATGGCCGACACGTCCGCGAGCTTCGGCGAGCGTCTGCGTTATCTCGCCCTGCCCGTCATGACGCTGACCATCGCCCAGCTCGGCGCCTACACGCGTTTCATGCGCGGGGCGATGATCGAGGTCCTGCGCCAGGATTTCATCCGCACCGCGCAGGCCAAGGGCCTCGGCGAATGGGCGGTGCTGAGCCGCCATGCCTTCCGCAACGCGCTGGTGCCCGTGTTGACCATCCTCGCGCTGCATTTCGGCGCGCTGTTCTCGGGCGCGCTGATCACCGAGACCGTGTTCGCCTGGCCCGGCATGGGCAACGCGATCTATCACGCCATTCTCGACAACGACTACAACCTTGCCCTGATGGGCCTGCTGCTCGCCACCTTGGCCACCATCGTCGGCAACGTGCTGGCCGATTTGGCCTACGTCTGGGCCGACCCGCGGGTAACGCTGACATGAGCGACGCGGCCGCCGCCCATCCGCGCCTGCTGGTCTGGCGCCGCTTCCGACGCCACCAGCTTGCTTGGGGTTCCGCGATCTTCCTCGCCATCCTGCTCGCGCTGTCGCTCGCAGCGCCGCTGATCGCCGATCTGCGCGGCATCGATCCCCTGAAGACCGAGCTGCTGAACCGCTTTCAGCCGCCCTCCGCCGCGCATTGGCTCGGCACCGACGATCTCGGTCGCGATCTCTTCCAACGCCTGCTCGACGGCGGGCGCGTGTCGATGCTGGTCGGCATCGCAGGCGCCGTGCTGTCGGCGATCCTGGGCGCCTTGATCGGCGTGCTGGCGGGTTATCTCGGCGGCCGGTTCGATGCCTTCCTGATGCGTTTTACCGACGGCGTGATCGCGCTGCCGCTCCTGCCGCTCCTGATCGTGTTGGCCGCGCTCGATCCCGCCAAGCTCGGCATTCCTCAATCGATCGCAGAGTCCGAGACCTTCTCTCTTTATCGCATCGTGGCGATCATCGCGCTCACGGGCTGGACCACCGCCGCGCGGCTGGTGCGCGCCGAGACCCTGTCGCTGAAGCAGCGCGACTATGTGCGCGCGGCCCGCGCGCTCGGCGCCGGCCCGCCGCGCATCATGTTCCGCCACATCCTGCCCAATGCCGCGGGCTCGCTCGTCGTCGCCACCAGCATGTCGGCGGGCGGCCTGATCCTGCTCGAATCGACGTTGTCGTTCCTCAATCTCGGCATCCAGCCGCCCGCAGCGAGCTGGGGCAACATGCTGACGCGCGCCCAGGACCTGCTGCAGGACGCGCCGATGCAGGCTGTGTGGCCCGGCCTGCTGATTTTCGCCACCGTGATCGCCTGCAACTTCCTGGGCGATGGCCTGCAGGACGCGCTCGATCCGCGCTCCGAGAGGCAGTGATCCGCCAAAGGTGCTTAGTTCAGTACTTGGTTGAGCCGGGCACGTCCGGATGCAAATCCGGATGATGTCGCGCCACGGGCACGCTGATATGCGCGTGGAAGAAATGAACCGTCTTGTAAAGCGTATCGCGCATCAGCTTGCGCTGGGCTTCGTCTTCCACTTCCAGAATGGCGTGATCAAGCTTCACGAGCGCTCGTTCGACCTCTTTCATCGCATCGGCAATTCTTTCCGCCACTTGGCGCTTCATCCGCTTCGCCTCCTCGACGCTTCATCCATATAGCCTGAATAATAATACCTCAATACACGTATAACGTGCGTCACCTCGGGACATGACCGGATCGCTAATCCGGCTCGACGAAAAAGTCCTCATGTCCCTTCCTGCTCAAGCATTCTCGCACGCATCGTCGATAGAGCAGAAATCCATCATGATCGCGGCCGAGGTTTCTGCCGATACATTCGTCGTGACATTGTTGCCAAGCATCCCCGGGGACCACCTTGGGCGTAGTTGGTTCAGCATCGGGAGCTTCGGCAAGTATTGTCGACAACGCCGGCGCGCCGGACTGCGCATCAGGCGTTTCGGGGTCCGTGTGCCAGCCCCATTCGAGAGGATATCGAGCCATCCCAAGCTTATAAGCCCGGTGTTAGAAGGAACCCGATTCTGTCGTATAGAACTTGTGCGCGTTTCCTTCCGTGCCTGCAGAGGCGTGGCGCAAAAAGCGGGACATTTGCCCTGAAAGCCTTATTTTACCGACATCGAACATGTCCCAACCAGTTGGGACATTTTGGGACATCGGTTGGAGGGTCGCGTCGTCATGTTGCCGCTCGAGGGAGTTCGCGTCATCGAAGTGGGCCAGGCGCTGGCCGGACCGCTGGCCGGCGTGATCATGGCCGACATGGGCGCCGACGTGATCAAGATCGAGAAGCCGGACGGCGGCGACGACGCCCGCATCTGGGGCCCGCCCTATGGACCGGACGGCGTCACCTCGCTCTATTTCTACAGCCAGAACCGCAACAAGCGCTCGGTCGTGCTCGACCTCAAGCTCGCGGCGGACGTGGATAAGCTGCACAGGCTTTGCGAGACCGCCGACATCCTGATCCAGAATTTGCGCCCTGGCGTGGTCGACGAAATCGGCATCGGGCCCGAGGCGATGCTGAAGCGTCATCCGCGGCTGATCTACTGCTCGATCTGGGCATTCGGCTATGACGGCCCGCTCAAGCTGAAGCCCGGCTTCGATCCGCTGCTGCAGGCCTATGGCGGCATGATGAGCGTCACCGGCCGGCCGGAGGATCCGCCGACCTTCTGCGGCGCCTCGATCAACGACAAGGCGACCGGTATGTTCTGCACTATCGGCGCGCTGGCGGCCCTGCGCATGAGGGACAAGACTGGCAAGGGCTGCCTGGTCGATACCTCGCTGTTCGACTCGGCGGTGCACTGGGTCGAGGGCGGCGTCAATTCCTACGTCGCGACCGGCAACGTTCCCAAGCGTCACGGCACCGGCGGCACGGTGATCGTGCCCTACCAGACCTTCGACTGCGCCGACGGCAAGGCGCTGTGCCTCGCCCCCGGCAACGACCGGCTGTGGGCGCGCTGCGCGCAGGTGCTGGGGCATCCCGAATGGGCAAGCGATCCCAAATACGCCAAGAGCGCGGCGCGGGTCGCCAACAAGGCGGAGTTGCTGCCGATGATCGCCGCCGCCATGCGCGACAAGACGCGCGATGCGTGGGTGGCGGCGATGGAAAAGGCCGGCGTGCCGTGCGCGCCGGTGAACGACATCGGCGAGCTCGCCAACACGCCTCAGTTCGCCGCCGCGAAGATCATGCAGACGCTGCCGGGCGGCGGGCCCAAGGTCGTCGGCCTGCCCATCACCTTCGATCGCAAGCGGCCCGTTTCGGCGCGCTCCTCGCCCAAGCTCGGCGAGCACACCGACGAGGTGCTGGCCGGCAAGTAGCGCTCAATCGAGCGCGCAGGTGCGGAAGCCCGCGAACACGTCGTTGCGGTCGGGCGTGAAGAAATTGCGGTAGGCCGGGCGCGCGATGCGGTGGCTGGTGGCCCAGCAGCCACCGCGCAGCACCTTGCGCGTGCCGAACCATGGCGCCGAATAGTCCTTGTAGGGATCGGGCGAGAAGCCGGCGAACGGCTGGAAGTCCGACGACGTCCACTCCCAGACGTTGCCGATCATCTGCCGGCAGCCGAAGGCGCTGTCGCCTGCCGGCAAAGCGCCGACATCGATCGTGCCGTCCGAGGTGAAATCGAGATTGGCGCGGCTCGCATCGGGCGCGGCGTCGCCCCACGGCCAACGGCGGCGCTGGCCGTCGGGAGTGCCGAGTGCGGCGGCTTCCCATTCGATTTCGGTCGGCAGGCGGCGCCCCGCCCAGCGGCAGTAGGCCTCGGCCTCGAACCAGGTCACAAAGACGACGGCGGCGTTCGGCGCCAGCTCCTCGACCGTCCTGTAGCGCCGCCAGGTCCACACGCCGTCGCGCTTGGGCTGCCAATAGACCGGCCGCTCGGCAGCGCGGCGCTCGCGCCATGCCCAGCCGGCCTCGCTCCAGAATTCCCGCGTCCTGTAGCCGCCGGCCTCGATGAAGTCGGCGAATTCGGCGTTGCTCACCGCGGCGCGGGCGATGCGGAACGGTGCGAGCGGCTCCTCGTGCGCCCACTTCTCGTTGTCGAACACGAAGCCCTCGCCGCTGGTCGAGCCGAGCTGCCAGCGGCCGCCCGGCACCGAGGCGTCGCCCGCCAGTCCGCCGGCGGCCGCTCGCATGGTACCGCACAGTCCGCTCGGCGCGGCGTTGGACGAGGTCTGCCGCATATAGGTCAGCGCTTCGACATGCATGTCCTCGTGGCGGATCGCGAGGTCGTAGAAGTAGCGCGTCTCCTCATCGATGCCGCGGGCGAGCAGCTCCTCCTGCCGCGCCAACACGTCCGCCATGTAGGCAAACGTGCCCGCGCGGTCGGGCAGATCGAGATGCCAGCGCGTCTTGTGCGGCACGTTGCTCGAATCCCACAGCCTGTCGGAACGCTCGATCAACGGCGGCTGCTTGGCCGCCTCGCGCAAGGTCCAGTACTCGTGGAACCAGGCGATGTGGCCGATCTCCCACAGGACCGGATTGACGATCTCGAGATAGGGCCCCATCAATTCGGCCGATGACAGATCTTCCGTCAAACGCCGTGTGCGATGACGGGCCTCGCGCAGTTGCGCAACGAGTTCGGCAGCGGACGCTCCGCTGGTCGGACGATGGGATTGGACGTGATCCATGAACATCGTCCTTATCACACCCGACGGGCCCACTTCACGCACCGGCAACAAGGTCGCCGCTTCGCGCTGGGCCAAGATCCTGCGCGGCCTTGGGCACCGGGTCCGCGTCGCCGGGGACTATGACGGCCGGCCGGCCGACCTCATGGTCGCGGTGCATGCCTGGCGCAGCGCCGCGGCGATCGCCCGCTTCAAGGCCGACTATCCCGACCGGCCGCTGGTGCTGCAGCTGAGCGGCACCGACATCTACGGCTACATCACTTCCGACCCCGTGCCGACGCTGCGCTCGATGGAACTGGCCGACCGGTTGGTGGCTTTGAACGAACTCGCTTGGAAGGTCGTGCCCAGGCGGCTGCGGCCGCGCCTGCTGGTCATGTACCAGTCGGTCGCCCGCAACGCGCCGCGCCGGCCGAGCAAGCGCCATGTCGTCGTCTCGGTGATCGGGCATCTGCGCGACGTCAAGGATCCGCTGCGCGCCGCCCTGGCCGCGCGGCTGTTGCCGACCGAAAGCCGTGTCCGCGTGGTCCAGGTCGGCCGCGCCTACACGTCGGCCTGGGGCGAGCGCGCCCGCGCCGAGATGGCCGCCAATCCACGCTACGTCTGGCGCGACGACGTACCGGCGGCCGCGGTGCGCCGGCTGCTGGCCGAGAGCCATGCGATGGTGATCTCGTCGTTGAGCGAGGGCGGCGCCAACGTGATCTCCGAGGCGGTTGTCGCAGGCGTGCCGATCCTGGCCTCGAAGATGGACGGCAATGTGGGGCTGCTGGGCGCGGACTATCCGGGTTACTTCCCGGTCGGCGACACGCGCGGGCTGGCCCGCCTGCTGCGGCGGGTCGAGGACGATCCGGATTTCGTCCGAAAGCTGGAAAGCGCCCTCAGGAAGCGCGCGCCGCTGTTCCGCCCGGCCCGCGAGGTCGCGGCGTGGAAGCGCCTGCTCGCCGACCTCAGAAGCTGATCAGAGGTACTTCGCCGGCCGGATGATGGCGCGCCACATGTGGGCGACCGGACTGCCGTCGTAGCCCAGGCCTTCCTTGGGCTGCTTGAAGTGGCGGCCGATGATGTCGACGAACTCGTCGAGCTCGACATGCAGATTGGGATCGAACGAGTAGATGTCGTTCATCGTGATCAGCCGGCCCGACATGTACCACTTGTGGTCCTTCATCCACTTGTAGTCGTGGGCGATGTAAGGATCGGGCGTGTAGTCCTTGCCGAACCAGGCGAGGTAGTTCTCGGGATATTCGTAGCCGACCTTGGGATCGGGATAGAAGCGCAGCACCTGGTGGGCGCGGATCGCCCAGCACACTTCCTCGTCGACATAGGGCTCGACCAGCTGGGCGCCCCAGTAGCCGTGGTCGCCGCGGATGAAGCCGACGACGGCGATGTCGTGCAGCAGGCTCGCCAGCACGAGCTTCTCCGACACGCCCGACTTCCTGGCGTGGTGCGCGCTCTGCAGCAGATGCATCGACGGCCCGAACCGGTACTTGAAGAAATCGACCAGGGTCGGCTTCTCCGGCATCTTGGGCAGGCGCGGGTCGTCGCCCATCAGCAGGCTGGCGCCCGGATTGGCCTTGAGCAGCATGCCGGCATTGGGCGATGGCCCCATGTCGCCTTCGGCATACATGTGCAGGCGCGACTTGATGACGATGTGGTCGAGCTTGCGCGCCATCTCGGCTTCCTTGGCGTCGGCGCGCTCGGCGAGGCTCATCGGCTTGTTCATCGGGGTCTCCTCACACTGCCTTTCTGGGCTTGCGGGGAGACTAACACAGCGGCGTGGGGCTCACACTACCTGCAGGCCTTGCAGGAAAGCCTGGGTGCCGTGCGTCTGCCGTCCTTGCGCGGCCGCGCCACAGCATGACCACAGGCGCTGCAGCCGTCGATCTCGAAATCGATCCAGTGCGTGGGCTGGCCGCAGCCCTCACACGGCAGGCCGCGCCGCGAATCGATCCTGCCGAAGCCGGGTGCATCGCATTTCGGGCAGAGCCGCTCGAGGCGCTTGGCGAGTTTCCATCCGATCGCCCGCAATACCTGCATGCGCTGGGGGTTGCGGTGCGCCCGCATGTCGGAGATCAACAGCGCCAACCCGTCGGCCGAGCGCTTTGCCTCGCGGTCGACGGCGGCGACCGCCTGCTCGACGGTGCGCAGGTCCTTGTGCGCCTCGTTGAAATCGGAGTTGCGCATCACGAAGGCGCCGAAGTGCGGGAAGCCGATCTCTCTGAGCGCCGCGGGCACCGTCGGGTCGCCCGCCCTGAAGCGGTAGAGCCGCCAGTTGGTACGGTGCGTCGCCAATGTCTCGACCAGCTTGACGCCGCGGCGCCGGTCGATGAAGGCCACGATCTCGAAGCCGCCGGGCGCCAGCGGCACGCGGTCGATCGGGCCGTAGCTTCCTTCGCTGGCCAGCGCGCAATCGACGTCGAGGCGGCTGAACGCCATCTCCGCCTTCTGCAGGCAGGTCTCGACCAGCGGCGCCGGGCGCGGAATCTCGCCCGAGAACGTGCCCAGTGAATCGGTGTCGATGCCCTTCGCCACCACGACCTCGGCGTGCAGCACGCGCCGGAACGGCGCACCGATCGCCCGATCCTTCCCGTGGATCGTGGCGAGCGCGATGCGCGCGTCCTTGTACGGATGTGCGGCCGCGGCAGTCACAACTGCGGAAGCGAGCGCGTCGATGATCCTTACTCCGCGGCCTGGCGAACCGCCTGGCGCGCGAGCTGCTGTTCGACCAGCGTCGCCCAATAGGACGCGCCGATCGGCAGGATGTCGTCGTTGAAGTCGTAGCCGGGGTTGTGGACCATGCACGAGCCTTCGCCGTCGCCGTTGCCGATCCAGATGTAGCAACCGGGCTTCTTGAGCAGCATCCAGGCGAAGTCCTCGCTGCCCATGGCGGGCGTCGGGTTGCGGTTGACGTTCTCCTTGCCGACCAGCGCTGCGGCGGCTTGCGCGGCGAACTCGGTCTCCTGCTCGCTGTTGACGGTCGCGGGGTAGCGCCGCTCGTAGCGCCACTTGGTGACCTCGGCGCCAAAGCCCGCGGCGACGTTGCGCGCGATCTTCTCGATCTTCTTCTCGATCATGTCCTGCACCGGCTTCTTGAAGGTGCGGACCGTGCCGCGCAGCACGCATTCCTGCGGGATCACGTTCCAGGTGTCACCGGCGTGGATTTGCGTCGTCGAGACGACGGCGGTGTCCATCGGATCGACATTGCGCGCCACGATCGACTGCAGCGCGGTCACGATGTGGCTGCCGACCACGACCGGGTCGACGCCGTGATGCGGCATGGCGCCGTGCGCGCCGACGCCCTTCACCACCACCTCGAAGATGTCGTAGGCGGCCATCATCGGGCCGGGACGGACGGCGAAGCGGCCGACCGGGATGCCCGGGATGTTGTGCATGCCGTAGACGCCCTCGACCGGGAACTTGTCGAACAGCCCCTCCTCGACCATGACCCGGCCGCCTCCCTCGTTCTCCTCGGCCGGCTGGAAGATGAAGTAGACGGTGCCGTCGAAGTTCTTGGTCTCGGCGAGGTACTTGGCCGCACCCAGGAGCATCACGGTATGGCCGTCGTGACCACAGGCATGCATCTTGCCGGGAATCGTCGATTTGTGCGCGAATTCGTTGGTCTCGTGCACATCGAGCGCGTCCATGTCGGCGCGCAGGCCGATGGCGCGCCCGGAAGTGCCGGCTTTCAGGATGCCGACGACGCCGGTCTTGGCGAGGCCGCGATGGGTCTCGATGCCGAAGCTCTTGAGCTTTTCCGCGACGATGTCGGCGGTGCGCACCTCCTCGAAGGCCGTCTCGGGGTGGCTGTGAATGTCGTGCCGCCAAGCAGTCATATCCTTATGGAAGGAAGCGATGCGGTTAATGACCGGCATTAAATATCTCCAGCGGCAAAAATATCGGCGGCGCGATGGTACGGGAGCAGGCTCGCGGGTCAAGCAATCTCGGCCTGCATGCGCGCACACCACTCAGGCGAGAAATCTGCAGCCTATGCGCGTCTCAGCTGCGGCCGTACGAGCGATCCTCGATCGGGACGCGGCCTTCTTCGATACCGTGGCAAGCCACGCTGCCGCCCTCGATGGCGAGCGGCCTGGGCCGCTCCTTCTTGCAGCGTTCGTTGGCAAAGGGGCAGCGCGGATGAAAGCTGCAGCCTGGCGGCGGATTGAGCGGGCTCGGCACCTCGCCCGCGACCGGCGTGCGCTGCCGGCCGCTCATCTCGAGATCGGGGATCGTGTCGAGCAGCATGCGGGTGTAGGGGTGCTTGGGTCGCTTGAACAGCGTATCGGTCGGCGCCTGCTCGACCAGCCGGCCGAGATACATCACGCCGACGCGGGTCGAGATGTGATAGACGACCGCGAGGTTGTGGCTGATGAAGAGATAGGTGAGCTGCAGGCGCCGCTGCAGGTCCATCATGAGATTGAGGATTTGCGCCTGCACCGAGACGTCGAGCGCCGAGGTGGGCTCGTCGCACACGAGGAACTCCGGCCGGCTCGCCAGCGCGCGCGCGATCGAGATGCGTTGGCGCTGGCCACCCGAGAACTCGTGCGGGTACTTGCGGCCGTCGGCCGGCGTCAGCCGCACCTGCTTCAGGAGCTCGCCGACCTGGCTCTCGAGGTCGGCCTTGTCCTTGGCCAACCCGAAGGCGCGGATCGGCTCGGCGACGATGTCGAACACGCGCCAGCGCGGATTGAGCGAGGCGTACGGGTCCTGGAAGATCATCTGCATGCGCCGGCGCAGGGCCGACATCTCGGCGCCGCTGCGCCATTGCGCCATATCGTTGCCGTCGAAGGCGATGGAGCCGTCGGTCGGCGGATAGAGGCCGACCATCAGGCGCGCGACGGTCGACTTGCCGCAACCGGATTCGCCCACCAGCGAGAACGTCTCGCCCTTGGCGATCTCGATGTCGACGCCGTCGACAGCGTGCACGATCTGGCGCGGCCTGCCCTCGATCGCGCGCATCAGCCACGGCGCCGACACGTCGAAGTAGCGCTTCAGCCCCTCGATGCGGACGAAACCGTCAGGCATCGACCAGCTCCTTCGCCACCGGTGCGCCGACGCCGCGCCCGTCGTGCAGCCAGCATGCGGCGCGACTTGCGCCCGCCGCCATCAGTTCCGGCCGCTCGACCAGGCAGCGCTGGCCGCGCTCGGTGCAGCGCGGGTTGAAGGCGCAGCCCTTGGGGATCTCGGTGAGCCGCGGCATGGCCCCATCGATCTGGGTCAGCTGGCCGCCGCGCTTGCCGAGGCTCGGGATCGAGCCCATCAGACCCCTGGTGTAGGGATGGCGCGCGTTCTTGATCACGTCGCGCACCGGGCCGATCTCGGCGATACGGCCGGCGTACATGACTGCCACGCGGTCGGCCGTCTCGGCGATCACGCCCATGTCGTGCGTCACCAGCATCACCGCCGTGCTGTGTTCGCGGCAGAGCTTCTTGAGCAGCGCGATGATCTGCGCCTGGATCGAGACGTCAAGCGCGGTGGTCGGCTCGTCGGCCACGATCAAGCGCGGACCGGCGCAGAGCGCCAGCGCGATCACGACCCGCTGGCGCATGCCGCCCGAGAATTGGTGCGGATAGTGGTCGATGCGCTGCTCGGCGCCGGGTATGCCGACTTCCTTGAGCAGGTCGAGCGCGCGCGCTCGCGCGGCCCCGGCCGACAGTGGCAAATGGGTCTGGATGGTCTCGATCAGCTGGCGGCCCACCGAATAGAGCGGATTGAGGCTGGTCAGCGGGTCCTGGAAGATCGCACCGATGCGCGCACCGCGCACCTTGCGCATCTCCTCATAGGGCAGATTATCGATTCGCCTTCCTTCGAGCCTGATCTCGCCCGCCGCGATCCTTCCCGGCGGCTCGAGCAGGCCGATGATGGCGTTGCCCGTCAGCGACTTGCCCGCGCCCGACTCGCCCACCACGCCCAGAACCTCGCCCGACGAGATGTCGAACGACACGTCGTCGACGGCGAGCAAGGTGCCGCGTCGAGTCGGAAACTCGACGCGCAGGTTCTTGACCTCGAGCAGCGGAGGATTGTTGGTCGCCATCAGCGCAGCTTTGGATTGAGTGCGTCGCGAAGCCAGTCGCCCAGGAGGTTCACCGCCAGCACAAGAGCCGCCAACGTGATGCCGGGGAAGAGCGCGATCCACCATTCGCCAGACTGCAGCAGCTCGTTGCCGAGCCGGATCAGGGTGCCAAGCGAGGGTTGGGTCGGCGGTAGGCCGACGCCGAGGAAGGAGAGCGTCGCCTCGGAGATGATGGCGAGGCCGAGGTTGAGGGTGGCGATCACCAGCACCGGACCGGTCACGTTGGGCAGCACGTGGCGCACCATGATCAACACCGGAGAGAGGCCGATGACGCGCGCGGCCTGGACATATTCCTTGTTCTTCTCGACCAGCACCGAGCCGCGCACGGTGCGCGCATACTGGACCCAGAAGCTGAGACCGATCGCGCCGACGATGACGAAGACCGCTATTTCGTCGTGCCGCTGCACGGTGATCAGGCCGCGCACGATGCCGTCGATCAGCAGCGCCACGAGGATCGCCGGAAAGGTGAGCTGCACGTCGGCCACCCGCATGATGACGGCATCGGTGGCGCCGCCGACATAGCCGCTGATCAGGCCGAGCGCGATGCCCAGCACCATGGCGACCACCACCGACGTCAGTCCCACGATCAGCGACAGCCTCGTGCCATACATGATCGAAGAAAGCACGTCCCTGCCCTGATCGTCGGTGCCGAGAACGAACGACCAGTCGCCGTCGGCCAGCCAGGCCGGCGGCTTCAGGCCGTCGCTGAGACTGAGCGTTGCCGGATCGAACGGCGTGTGCGGCGCCAGGATGGGCGACAGAAACGACGCCAGGATGATCAGAAGCGTCACCGCTGCGGCAACCACGGTGAGCGTGGAGGACTTGAAGCTCCACCAGATGTCGCTGTCCGCCGCGCGCTGCAGCCAGGCCGTCACGTCAGTGGCCTCCGACGCGGGCGGCGCCCGGCCCGCGCAGACGCGGGTCGACGGCGAAATAGAGCATGTCGACAATCAGGTTGATGATGACGAAGAACAATCCGATCAGCATCAAATACGCCGCCATCACCGGGATGTCGCTGAACTGCACCGACTGGATGAAGAGCTGGCCGACGCCCGGCCAGGCGAACACGGTCTCGGTCACCAGGGTGAAGGCGATCAGCGCGCCGAGTTGCAGGCCGGCGACGGTGATCACCGGCACCAAAGTGTTCTTGAGCGCATGGCCGAAATTGATCGCCCGGTTGGTGAGGCCGCGGGCGCGCGCGAACTTGATGTAGTCCGTGCGCATCACCTCGAGCATCTCGGAGCGCACCAGGCGCATGATCAGGGTGAGCTGGAAGAGCCCGAGCGTGATCGACGGGAGGATGAGGGCCTCAAGCCCCTTGAGCGTCAGGAAATTGGTGGTCCACCAGCCGAGACCGACGGTTTCGCCGCGGCCGAACGAGGGCAGCAGGCGAAGCCAGACGGAAAAGGTCAGGATCAGCAGGATGCCGGTCAGGAAGGTCGGCAGCGACACGCCGATCAGCGACACCGTCTGCAACAGCCGGCTGCTCCAGTGTCGCGGATAGAGGCCGGTATAAACCCCCATGGGGATGCCGAAGACCAGCACGAGCAGGGTCGCGGTGAACGAGAGCTCGAGGGTGGCCGGCAGCCGTTCGAGGATCATGCGGCTCACCGGCTCGGACGTGCGATAGCTCAGGCCGAACTTGCCGCGCAATGCATTGCCCATGAAGTGGATGAACTGCACCGGCGCGGGATCGTTCAGGCCCAGGCTCTGGCGGAGCTTTTCGCGATCCTCCATCGAGGTGTCCTGGCCGACCATGGCGTTGATCGGGTCGCCGACATAGCGGAACAGGAAGAAGGCGACGATACCCACCGCCAGCAACACGGCCACGGACTGCAGGAGACGGCGAAGGATGAAGGCGAGCATTGACCACTCAGTTTCCTCCCCTGTCGTCAGGGGAGGTGGCGCCGTCATACGGCGGCGGAGGGGTCATAGGCAACAATTGGCGCCTGCGACCCCTCCGCCCGCGGTGACGCGGGCACCTCCCCGTGGCGGAGCCCGCCGAGGGGAGGAAAGCGATCGCTACTTCACCGTCACGAAGCGCAACGGGAAGGTGTTGTCGGCCGGCTGAACCAGATCGACGTTCTTGCGGGCCGCCCACACCACCGCCTGCTGGTGCAGCGGGATATAGGCGTAGTCGTCGACATAGAGCTTGGTGGCCTTGCGGATCATGTCGTCGCGCTTGGCCTTGTCGGTCTCCTGCTCCATGGCGTCGGCCAGCTTGTCGACCTCGGGATTCGAGTAGCCGCCGACGTTGAACTGGCCCTTCTTGGTCTTGGCGCTCGGCGTCTCGATCAGCGCCTCGAAGACGTTGTGCACGTCGTAGGTCGTGGCCGGCGACCAGCCCAGCATGAAGAAGCTGGTCTGGCCGGGCGAAAAATCACCGCGGCGCAGGATCTTGGCGAAGTAGAGGTTGCGGGTCTGCGCCCGGAGATTCACCTTCACGCCGATCTTGGCGAGCATCGCCACCACCGCCTGGCAGATCTTCTCGTCGTTGACGTAGCGGTCGTTGGGGCAATCCAGGCCGACTTCGAAGCCGCTCGGATAGCCGGCATCGGCCAGCATCTTCTTGGCCTCATCCGGCTTCAGCAACGCCGGCCGCTTGTCGAGCTCCTTCATGTAGCCGTTGATGCCGGGCGCCACCATGAGCGCCGTCGGGAACGACTGGCCGCGCATCACGGTGCGCTTGATCGCATCGACGTCGATCGAGCGGTAGACCGCCTCGCGCACGCGCTTATCCTTGAACGGGTTCTTGCCCTTGATGTTGGATTCGACCAGCTCGTTGCGCTCCTGGTCCATGCCCAGATAGACGATGCGCGTCTCGGGGCCTTCCAGCACCTTGACGTTGGCATCGCGCTTCAGCGAATCGGTGTCGGCCGGCGGCACTTCGTACATCATGTCGATGTCGCCCGCCTTGATCGCCGCCACACGGGTCGCCGGATTGGCGATCGGCGTGAAGATCACCTCGGTAAGATTGTGCACGGGCTTGTCCCACCAGGTCGGATTGTTGACCAGGATCGTCTTCTCGCCCGCCTTGCGCTCCTTCAGCACGAACGGGCCGGTGCCCATGGCGTTGCGGGTGGCGAAGTTCTCCTCGTTCTTGGTCATGTCGGCGGCGTTGACGGCGTTGTTCGTCTCGCACCACTTCTTCGACATGATGCCGATCGACGACCATTTGTCGGCGAGCAGCGGATCGGGATACTTGGTGGTCACCTCGACGCGGTGGTCGTTGACCTTGTGAATCTCCTTCATCGACACGAAGTTGCTGCCGACGTTGGAGCCCGGACCGTTGGCGCGATTGACGGAGAACACGACGTCGTCTGCCGTGAACGGCGTGCCGTCGCTGAACTTCACGCCCTCGCGCAGGTCGAAGAACCATGTGGTCGGATTGACCTGACCCCACTTGGTAGCGAGCGCGGCCTCGAGCTTGAGGTCCTTGTCGCGCCGCACCAGCGGTTCGTAGATGTTGGAATTGAAGGTCAGCAGGAAGGTTTCCTGCCGGGCATAGGGATCCATCGAGCTGACGTCGCCCGAATTGGCCCACTTGAATGTCTTGGCGTCCGCCGGCACGGCCAAAAAGCCAGCAGCCATCACGGCCGCGAGCGCCAGCGAACCTCTGAATCCGAAACCCATCCCAAATCCCCCTATCGGCGGCCTAGCTATGCAGCGCCGCATACCTCGATGCACGTTGCACTGACAGTGTCGTGACGTCAATTCGTCAAAAAAATTTGCCGCACAGACCGAAAGCAGTTCATTGGACCGCCTGCGGCCGGCCCGCTATCGTGCGGAAATAACGGCAATTTCCGAAGGTGTGGCCATGAACGACGTCTCCCGCAGCTTCCGCGGCAACTCCAACGCCGCCCGCGACATTGCGCACCACCTGCATCCCTACACCAACTTCAAGAAGCACGAGGAGCAGGGTCCGCTCACCATCGTGCGCGGTCGCGGCATCTACGTGCTGGACGACGACGGCAAGGAATACATCGAGGGCATGGCGGGCCTGTGGTCGGCGGCCCTCGGCTTCAGCAACGAGCGGCTGGCGACCGTCGCCTACGAGCAGATGAAACAGCTGCCGTTCTACCACGCCTTCAACCACCGCTCCCACGAGCCTGCGATCAACCTCGCCGAGAAGCTGAAGTCGATGGCGCCGTTCGAGGCCTCGAAGGTGTTCTTCGCCAACTCGGGCTCGGAGGCCAACGACACCGTCATCAAGATGGTGTGGTACATGAACAATGCGCTGGGCCGGCCGAAGAAGAAAAAGATCGTGTCGCGGCTCAAGGGCTACCACGGCATCACCCTCGCCTCGGCAAGCCTCACCGGCCTGCCCAACAACCACCGCTCGTTCGACCTGCCGATCGCCGGCATCCTGCACACCATGACGCCGCACTACTATCGCGGCGCCAATCCGGGCGAGACCGAGGAACAGTTCGCCACGCGCTGCGCCGACGAACTCGAGAAGCTGATCGTGCGCGAAGGCGGCGCCGATGAAGTTGCCGCCATGATCTGCGAGCCGGTGATGGGCGCCGGTGGCGTGATCGTGCCGCCCAAGGGCTACTACGAGAAGATCCAGGCGGTGTGCCGCAAGTACGACATGCTGTTCGTCGCCGACGAGGTGATCTGCGGCTTCGGCCGCACCGGCAACGTGTGGGGCTGCCAGACCCTCAACATCAAGCCCGACATCCTGACCTGCGCCAAGGCGCTGTCGGCGTCGTTCCTTCCGATCTCCGCTGTGATGATCAATGACCGCGTCTATCAGGCACTATCGGACGAGAGCAGCAAGATCGGCACCTGGGGCCACGGCTTCACCTACTCCGGCCATCCGGTGGCGGCGGCGGTCGCGCTCGAGACGCAGAAGATCTACGACGAGATCGACGTGTTCGGCCACGCCAAGCGGCTGAGCCCGGTCTTCGGCAAGCACATCCAGTCGTTTGCCGACCATCCGCTGGTCGGCGAGGCGATGAGCGTCGGCATGGTCGGCGCGCTCGAGGTCGTGGCCGACAAGAAGACCAAGGCGCCGTTCGAGCTGGGCACGCCCGGCGCGGTCGGCACCCGGATCGCCAACGACGCGCAGGCGCGCGGGCTGCTGGTGCGCAACATGGGCGACCGCATCGCCGTCTGCCCGCCGCTCATTATCAACGAAGCCGAGCTCGGCGACCTGTTCGGCCGGCTGCGCCAGTCGCTCGATGCGGTAGTGGGGCAACTGAAGTCGGAAGGTCACTTCAAGGGCTAGGCTTGAGCGAAGCCCGTCCGGGCTGGGAGCCGCCGGTCGGCACCCAGCAGAGAATCCGCACCCGCGCCGTGTGGGCGGTCGCTCTGTTCACGGCGTCGGTCCTGCCGGCGCTGGTTGGGCTGGGGATCGCTCCGGTGACGCCGGACAAGGACAACGTCGCCCTGCCGCTCGCCACCCTGTTCTGGGCGGTCGGCCTGTTCTTCGCCCTATGGGCCGCCTATCCGACCGTCCGCTATTGGGAGGCGCTGCCCAACCACATCCGCTGGATGGGCGCGCTGCCATGGCTCACCGTCTCCTCCTTCGCCTGCGCCGTGCTGATCACGGTCTTGATCGCCTGAGACAGTTGCGAATCGCTCGCAACCGTCACGGATTGTTGCGACCAAAAGCATCTGTCGATTCAAGGCCGGGTCACTAAGATCGGCGGCGCGGGAGTTAGGAACAGTATGGACTACGATGCTTTTTTCGCGGGCCATCTCGATCGCCTGCGCGACGAGGGGCGCTACCGCGTGTTCGCGGAGCTCGAGCGCATCGTCGGCGCCTTCCCGCGCGCCCGCTACCACCATGCCGGCAAGGTGCGCGACGTCACCGTCTGGTGTTCCAACGACTATCTCGCCATGGGCCAGCACCCGGTTGTCATCGAGGCCATGCAGGCCGCGATCGGCGCGCAGGGCTCGGGCGCCGGCGGCACGCGCAACATCTCCGGCACCAACACCCTGCACGTGGCCCTCGAGCAGGAGCTCGCCAGCCTTCACCAGAAGGAAGCGGCGCTGGTCTTCACCTCGGGCTACGTCGCCAACGAGACGACCCTGCAGACGCTCGGCGCCTTGCTGCCGGGCTGCGAGGTCTATTCGGATTCGTTCAATCACGCCTCGATGATCGCGGGCATCCGCCACTCGGGCGCGGTGCGCAAGATCTTCCGCCACAACGACCTCGGCCATCTCGAGGAACTCCTGAAGGCGACCGATCCCGCGACGCCCAAGATCGTCGCCTTCGAATCGGTCTATTCGATGGACGGCGACATCTCGCCGATCGGCGCCATCTGCGACCTGGCGCACCGCTACGGCGCGCTCGCCTATCTCGACGAGGTCCATGCCGTGGGCATGTACGGCCCGCGCGGCGCCGGCGTGGCCGAGCGCGACGACGTGCTGGCCAAGGTCGACATCGTGCAGGGCACGCTCGCCAAGGCGTTCGGCGTGGTCGGCGGCTACATCGCCTCGACGGCGGCGACGGTCGATTTCGTGCGCTCGTGCGGCGCGGGCTTCATCTTCTCGACCTCGATGCCGCCCGCGATAGCGGCGGCGGCGCTCGCCAGCATCCGCCACGTCACGGCACACAACGAACTGCGCGTGCGCCACCAGGAGCGCGCCGCGACGCTCAAGCGCCGGCTCAAGGCTGCCGGGCTGTCGGTGATGCCCTCGGTCACCCATATCGTGCCGGTCGCCGTGGGCGATGCCGCGCTCTGCAAGCAGGCGAGCGATCTCCTGATGGGGCGCCATTCGATCTACGTGCAGCCGATCAACTATCCGACCGTGCCGCGCGGCACCGAGCGGCTGAGGCTTACGCCGACGCCCTTGCACAGCGACGACGACATGGCGCGCCTGGTGGCTGCGCTGCAGGACGTCTGGCAGACGCTCGGCCTCGGCCTGCGCGCCGCCGCGGAATAGCTACGCCGGCGTCGGCGCCTCGACGGTGCGCATCGACCAGATGCGCGAGAACGCCATCACGCCGGCGATCAAGGCCGCCATCCCCAGAGCCGGCAGGATCATGGCGAGTTTCAATCCCAGCACGGCAGCGATCGTGCCGGCCACGAAGGCGCCGATCGGTCCGCCGCCGCCCAGGCCAAGCTGAAACAGCGACATCACCCGCGCACGATGCGTGGCGGGCGCCACGATCTGCAGGATGGTGCGGCCTTGCGTCAGGGTGATGCCGGCGCCCAGGCCCCACACCAGGCACAGGACATTGAACACCCAGAACGGCGGATGCAGCGCCATGCCCATCAGGATCAGCGCCCCCGCCGACACCGCGAGCACGACCATGCGGCCGCGCAGGGCGACCCTCCGGCCGATGCCGGCGAAGGCGAAGGCCGCGACGATGGTGCCGGTCCAGAACGCCAGGTTCACATAGGCGATCTCCGCCGCGCCGCCGTGATAGACGTCGCGCACCACCAGCGGCAGCACGGCCGCGAACGGGCCGACGTAGAAGACACCGGCCCCGAAATTGATCAGCAGCACCGGCCACATCTGCTCCGAGCGCGCGGCTTCCGCCATACCGTCGCCGATCGATCGCCAGAAGCTCGGATGCCTAGCCGGCGGATGCGCCGGCGGATCGGGCAGCCGCCACACCGCCAATGCGCCCAGCAGGACCAGGCTCGCCTGCACGCCGAGCAGCGGCACGGCGCCGATCTGGTCGGCCCGCGACGCGAGCGCGATGCCGATCAGCTGGCCGAAGAACTGCAGCGCCGTCGCCAGCGCCACGGCACGCGGCAGATTGCCCTTGGCGACGAAGGGCAGGAGCCCGTCGCGCGTCGGCACGGCGAAGGCACCGATCGAGCCCGCGGCGAGGCCGTAGACGATCAGCAGCGGGTAGCTCAGCCCGCCCGACGCCAGCACGCCCGCCAGCACCAGCGGCGGCAGGGCATAGAAGAAGTGATAGCGCATCAGCAGGCGGCGCGGATTGCCGCGGTCAGCAACGAGGCCGCCCAACGGCAGGAACAGCATGCCGGGCGCCATCAGCGCCATCTGGGCGATTCCGACCTGGAAGGCGTCGACATGCAGCACGATCGCGGCAAGCCACGAGAACAGCACCTGCTGGATGCCGAGCGGTACGAACCAGCTGCCCAGTCCCGCCAGATAGGCGGCGAAGGCGGAAGGACGGGGAAGCATCAAGCCATCGATCTTGTGTCGGGTGGAACTCGACTATATCCTGTAAGGCGTTAGTGCCGCTTGCTCATCAAGGAATTTAATACACAGGCCGTACCCTCCGTCCCCTCGGAAGCCGGCGGTGGGAGCGGAAGAAGATGGCAAAGTTCAACCGGGCCGCTCTGGCCAAAATCCTCGAGATCCTCGACAGCCCCAATGCCGGCGAAGCGCTGGCAGCCGCCAAGCTTGCCTCGACCATGGTGCGCGAGGCGGGCCTCGCGTGGGATGATGTGCTGGCCGCCGAGATCGAGCAGCGCGGCGCCGATCTCGCGGCCGTCGCCGAACTGCCCCCGGTCGAAAAGCCCGTGGCCGACAAGCCGGTCGGCGCGGGCCCGTTCGGCTACCGGCGCGAGCGCGAGCTCAGCCCGCACGAGAAGTTCTTCATGATCCTGCTGAGCCCACGCACGCCGAGCGACGTCAAGCGCCGTCTGCGCGGCTGGGAAGCGCGCGTGCTCGACGGCGAGATCACGCCGCAGGAATCGCAGGACCTGCAGTCGCTCTACCAAAGCTTCGTCGCGTAGGTCAGGCAGCTCCTCCCAATGCGAGGAGGCGATATCCTGGTGATACTGATCGGCCTAGCCGGCTCAGTCGCCTTTTCAAAAGAACTCCTCAAAATGTTCACAACCTGGACTGTGCTTGTGGGGCGGAGGGGGCGCAGACGCTCACTGCGCGAATTTCCCAAGATCTTCTGGGTGACGGCAGGCGTCTTGACGAGCGCATCTGCTTGGAGCGTATGGGCCATGGTGTCGGGTCTTAGCGCCTTACTCCGACACATCTCGAACTGACTTCGGAAACACTCGCCACGCCGCATGCGCGACGAAGTGGCGACAATCGCACGATTGCTTTCAGATCTGCCTGCGCTCAGGACGACAGAAGGATGTTCTGCTCGCGCTCCAGCACGCGGCGCACCGCCGGCCGCGCCAGCATGCGGCCGGCCCAGGCGGTGTAGTTCTTGAGCTCGGTGATCGGCAGCCCGATGCGCTTGCCCCAGCCGTAGAAGACGAGGGCGTAGCCGTCGACCACGGTGAACTGGTCGCCCATGATCCACTGCTTCGTACCGATGATGCCGTCGATCTCCTGCAGCGCCGCCCAGAAGTTCGAGCGGCCCTTCTCCTTCAGCTTGTCGTGGATCGATGGATCGTCGGTGAAGCGCTCGGGCCGGCCGATGTGGGTGAAGGCGGGATGGACGTTGTTGGAGAACCACGCCATCAGCGAGATCGCCCGCGCGCGCTGCACCGGATCCTTGGGCATCAGCTGCGGCGCATACTTGCCCGCGACGTAGTCCAGGATGGCGGTGTTCTCGACAATCGTGCCCTCGTCGATCACCAGCGCCGGCACCCGGCCGCGCGGATTGATCTTGAGATATTCCGGCGTCTTCTGCTCGTTCTTGGCGAAGGAGAGCGCCTGGCCCTCGAACTTGGCGCCGCTTTCCTCCAGCCCGATGTGCGATGCCGTCGAGCAGGCGCCCGGCGCATAATAGAGCTTGAGCATGTCGTTCTCCTTAAAGCGCTTTCGTCGCGCCGTTCGGCTTGTGACGGTGCAGGAACTCGCGGCCGATCTTCACCCTCCTGACGCCGTCATATTCGACGATGTCGGCGGTGGCGTAGGTCTCGGTCCAGTTCGACGGCAGGAACGAGCCGGAGCCGACGACGTCGATCGGTGCCTTGGCCTCGGCCATAACCTTGCACTTGGCCGGGCCGAAGCCCGACGAGGCCACGATCTTCACCGCCCTGTAGCCCGCCCGGTCGAGCTCGCTGCGCAGATGGAAGACCGCCGCCGCCGACACGCCGGTGCCGACCAGATAGCGAAGCTCCTCCTCGCTGCGGTAGCCGCGGATCGATTCGGGCGAGTGCTTCTCCAGCACCGCGTAGGACGACGCGGGATCCAGCCCTTCGACATAGCGGCCGCCGGTCGTATCGAGACGGAACGACAGCATTCCCTTCTCGGCGAGATCGGGGAAGCGCCGGCACACCTCGAGCGAGTCCGAGACCTCGCGCGCGAAATAATCGACCAGCACCGTCATCGGCTCGCCGGGGAAGGTCTCGTAGAACATCTCGGCGGCACGCACCGTCGAGCCGGCATAGCCGATCAGGGCGTGCGGCATCGTCCCGAGGCCCTTGTCGCGGCCGAAGAAGTGCGCCGTGGCATGCGTGGCATTGCCGATGAAGCCGACGGCGCCCACCTTGCGCTTGGCGCGCGCCGAGCCGACCGAGGCGGCATAGGCCATCATCTCACCCATCTCCTGGCCCGCACAGTGGCGCGCATCCATGGCGAGGAAGGCCGTCTTCGGCATGTCGGCGCACATCGTCCAGGCGTTGTAGGCGGCGACGCAGGCGGGCCCCAGCTTCTGCAGGAAGATCGTCTCGAGATCGACCAGGTGATAAAATGAGCCGGTGATGTACATCATCGGCTCGCCCGCGCCGACCCACTTGCCCTCGGCGTAGCGCTGGTCGATCTCGACCTTGGCCTGGCGATCGGCCGCCATTTCCTTCAGCCAGTCGACCGCCAGCCGCGGCGCGCAGACCACCGGCCGGCGCATGAAGATGGCGTAGGTGACCTTGCTGTCGCCGAACTTGCCGATCACCTGCTTCGTGCGATTGAAGTAGTGATCGGTGAACTGGGCGATCTCGCCGTTCCTTGGTTGGCTCATCGGCCCTCCCCGGCCTCTTGCCGCGGATTGATCAGACGGCGGCGCGCGCCCGCTGCACCGACAGGCGCTCGGACTTGAGCTGGTTGGCGAGCAGGAACGCCAGCTCCAGCGCCTGGCTGGCGTTGAGCCGCGGGTCGCACTGCGTCTCGTAGCGCTCGTTCAGGCCCTCGACCGTGATCTCGGTCGAGCCGCCGATGCATTCGGTGACCTCCTGGCCCGTCATCTCGAAATGCACGCCGCCCGCATGGGTGCCCTCGGCACGATGCACGGCGAAGAACTCCGTGACCTCGCGCAGGATGTTGTTGAAGTGGCGCGTCTTGCGGCCGTTCGACGCCGTCTCGGTGTTGCCGTGCATGGGATCACACGACCACACGACCGACTTGCCGGCCTTCTTCACCGCGCGCACCAGCGGCGGCAGCTTGGCAGCGACGTTGTCGGCGCCCATGCGCACGATCATGACGATGCGGCCGGGCTCGTTGGCGGGATTGAGCGCGTCGATCAGCTTCAGCGTGTCGTCGACCGAGAGCGAGGGACCGCACTTGAAGCCGAGCGGATTGCGCACGCCGCGCAGGAACTCGACATGCGCGCCGTCGGGCTGGCGCGTACGGTCGCCGATCCACAGCAAGTGGGCTGAGCAGTCGTACCAGTCACCCGAGGTCGAATCGACGCGCGTCAGCGCCTCCTCGTACGGCAGCAGCAGCGCCTCGTGGCTGGTGAAGAAGTCGGTCTCGGCGATCTGCGGCGTGGTCGCCGAGGTGAGGCCGCAGGCGGCCATGAAGGTCAGCGTCTCCTCGAGCCGCGCGGCGAGATCGGCGTAGCGCTCGGAAGCCGGCGAGCTGCGCACGAAGTCGAGGTTCCACCGGTTGACCTCGTGCAGGTCGGCGTAGCCGCCCTGGGCGAAGGCGCTCAGCAGGTTGAGCGTCGCGGCCGACTGGTTGTAGGCCTGCACCATGCGCTCGGGATCGGGGATGCGCGCTTCCTTCGTGAACTCGAAGCCGTTCACATTGTCGCCGCGGTAGGACGGCAGCTCGACGCCGCCCTGCTTCTCGACATTGGACGAGCGCGGCTTGGCGAACTGGCCGGCCATGC
>DASRFX010000088.1:0-93970 GCA_035651335.1 Reyranella sp.
ACCTTCGGATTGTTGAAGGTCTTGTGGTAGCCGAGCGGAATGTGGATCCAGGGATAGGTATCGCGCGGACCCGCTTCGAGCAGGAGCACGCGGTATTTGCCGTCTTCGCTGAGCCGGCCGGCGACGGCGCAGCCAGCCGAGCCCGCGCCGGTGACGATGAAGTCGTAAACGTTGTCGCTCATCGGAATGTCAGCCTCTCATCCCGCGTCGCAGACATCCACCCATTCTGCTTTGACGAGTTCCGCCATGCGCGCCGGACTGATGCGCAGCGCCGAGTGCGTCGATCCCGCGGCCGGCACGACCTCGTCGAAGGCTTTCAGGGAGACATCGCAGTAGACAGGCAGCGCCGTCGTCAGCCCGAACGGGCAGACGCCACCGACCGGATGGCCGGTGGCGGCAACGACTTCCTCGGCCGACAGCATGCGTGGCTTGCCGCCCAGCACGTCCTTGATCTTGCGGTTGTTGAGACGTGCGGTGCCCGAGGCGACGATCAACATCGTCCGCTCTTTGATGCGCAGCTACAACGTCTTGGCGATCTGTGCCGGCTGCACACCGTGGCCCTGTGCGGCCTGTTCGACCGTGGCGGTGCTCGAGGGCAACTCGATGATCTGGATGTCAGGGGCGTATTGGGCGAGGAAAGCGCGGACGGACTCGACTGTCATGCCGGCATATTAGCCGAAATGCCGGCGCGCAACTCGGGGGCAAGCGGGATCGTTCCGAACAATCATGAGGCGCGGAACGAGGATCGCCGCCTGGTCGGCTGCCGTGGTGACGGTGCTTGTCGCCGCCCCGGCCGGCGCGATCTACCTGTTCGCGACCTCCGATTTCGTGCGTGGCCAGATCGAACAGCGCGCCGCGGCCTATTCCGGCCGAAAGACGACGATTGGCAGTATCACTGTCGATTGGGGATCGGTTACGCATCTGAATCTGAAGGACGTGCAGATCGCCAATGCCGACTGGGGCAAGGCCGACCACATGTTCAAAGCCGCCGAGGTCGACCTCGACATCAGGCTCTGGCCGCTCCTGCGGGGCGACTTCGTGTTGCCACATCTCAGATTGCTCCGGCCCGAACTGAAGCTGGAGCGAAACCAGCAGGACCAGTCGAACTGGAGCTTTCAGCAACGTCCCGGAGTGGCAACGGCAGTCAAGGCGGTCAAACCTCAAGAGCGGCATCAAACGCCGCTGGTCGGCCGGCTCGAGGTCGAGGACGGCAAAGTCGGATTCAGCGATCTCAAGCGCGGGATCGACCTCGACGGCACCATTTCCACGGCGGTCGGCCATGCCGGCGCGCAGCCGCAGGCACATCTGTCGCTCAAAGGTCACCTGCAAAAGCAGCCGCTCACGGTCCGTTTCGCCGGCGGCTCGGCCCTGATGCTGCGGCAGACCGATCAACCGTATCCGGTCGATCTTGCAATCGACTATGGGCCAACGAAACTAGCGCTGAAGGGAACGTTGCAGGATCCGCTGCAATGGAAGGGCGCCGACGTCGAGTTGTCGCTCTCTGGGCAGAGCCTCTCCGACATCTACCCCTTGCTGGGCATTCCCGGACCGCGCACGCCGCCTTACCATCTCAGTGGGCGATTGGAACGCGAGCCTGGCATCTGGAAGGTCACAAAAACTGCCTGGCATGCCGGCAACAGCGACCTTTCGGGTGACATCGTCATCGATGAGCGCAACAAGCCCGGCCATCTCAGCGCCAATCTCATGGCCCAGCGGCTCGATTTCGCCGATCTCGCCCCGTTGATCGGGGCATCGCCCAGCGGTCATGAGACGGAGCAGCAGCTCGAGGCTCGCGGTGAGCTCTTTCCCAGCGAGCCCATGCATGTCGAGCGCCTGCGCGTCATGAACATGGACGTCTCGCTCGATGCCAGGCACGTCGTGGCGGCCTCGTACTTGCCGGTGAACGCACTGTCGTTCCACGTCCACGTCCAGGACGGCGTGGCGACGGTGCAGCCATTGATGCTCGCGGTCGCGGGCGGCACCGTGACAGGGCACTTTTCGGTCGATGCGCGAAGCGACATCCCGGATGTTCGAGCAGCGCTGGTGCTGCGCGGCCTCGAATTCGGCCGCTTTTTCCGCGGCACGCGCTACGCCAACACCACGCACGGCAAGCTGCAGGGCCGGCTCGCGTTGCAAGGCCGCGGCCGATCGCTCGCCGAGGTCATGGCAGCGGCGAACGGCCACGTCGAGTTCGCCATGGCGGCCGGTTCAGTCAGCGATCTGATGGTGAGTCTCGCCGGCCTCCAGATCGCCGATGCGCTGATTCTCTATATTGCAGGCGACCACAGCATACCGATCGACTGCGCTCTCGGGCGGTTCGATCTGAAGCAGGGCGTGGCGACCTTCGATCACACGCTGCTCGATACGCGTAAGTCGATACTGCACGTGGATGGGCAAGTGAGTTTCGCGAGCCAATCGGTGCAGGCGAGGGTAACCGCGGACGCCAAGAAGTTCGATCTGCTCGATTTGCATGGACCGGTCATCGTCTCCGGCAAGCTGCGCCAGCCGACGGTATCGCTTGGCCGGGTCTTTCCACTGCCGACGCCAACCGTCGGAACCGCCAAGGACGTCCCATGCGAAGCAATGACCCAGCAGCTGTTCTCCAGCCAGTAGCTATCCAGGAAAAGGAACGACCTGACCTAGCGAAACAGCCACATCGCGCCAAAGGTGACGGCGGCCAGTGAAAGGATGACGATCAGGCGGCGGGCCGGGCTGGCGTTGGGGTAGATGCGGTCGGGCAATGGCGTGCGGTCGATCGAAGGGAAGCTTGGCACCGCCGCGACCCTAAGAGGGTTAGATTACGGGCACCTTAAGGAGCTTGTGGCGGCATGCGTAAGCTGGGTGGCGGCGGAGCGATAGCGCTCGTGGTGCTGGTGGGCCTGTTACTGTTCGCCATCTACTTCATGTTGGTGGGCTGGGATGTCGGCGACAGTGGGCATGGCGGATCGATTTCGTCTCTCGGCTATGTCGCCATGGGCCTCGGCATCTTCTTCACATTGGCACTCGGCATCGGTCTGATGGCGCTGATCTTCTACAGCAACAGAAGCGGCCGCGATTGACAGCGCTTGAACCGCTAGCTCGTGCCGCCTAGCCTCGCCGCCAAAATAGTGCCGGAGGAACGCATGCTGACGATCGACGCCCAGGTCCATTGCTATGAACGCAATCATCCGGGCCGGCCCTGGCATGCCGTGCTTGCCGGCCCGCCGGAAGTGACCGGACCGGAGATGGTGAAGGCGATGGATGCCGTCGGCGTCGACGGCGCGGTGCTGGTCTCGGTTTACACGATGTACCGCTGGGACGCCTCGTACGCCGTGGCGGTGCAGAAGGCCTATCCCGAGCGCTTCGGTGTGGTGAAGCCGGTCAATGCCAACGACCCCAAGGTCGAGGATACGATCGCCGAGTGGGCGGCAATGCCCGGCACCATCGCGATCCGCATCATGATGACTCCCGAGATCTCGACGGATGCCGCCGATCCTGGCCTCAACAGAGTTCTCGCCGCCGCAGCCAAGCATGACCTGCCGGTCAACATGCTGGCGCGCGACCGCCTGGAGCAGCTTGGCCAGCTCGCCAAGCGCAATCCCAATACGCAGATCGTTCTCGATCATCTCGGCCTCGAGCAGCCTTTCGAGCCGCCGGCGCCGAGGGAGCCGTGGAAGGAGCTGCCGAAAGTCCTCAAGCTCGCCGAAAACAAGAACGTGGCGATCAAGATCAGCGGCGCCTGCACGCTCAGCCATCAGAAGTTTCCGTACAAGGACATCTGGGATCCGCTGGCGCGCATCTTCGATGCTTTCACGCTCGACCGCTGCCTGTGGGGTACCGACTGGACCCGCGCCGTCAATCTGCTGACCTACAAGGAGGGCGTGGAGTCGTTTCGCGTCACCGACCGGCTCTCGAATAGCGATCGCGAGAAGCTGATGGGCGGCAGCTTGCAGAAGGTTTACGGCTGGGCGCCAAAAAAGCGCTAGTCGCCCGTTAGCGTGCGGCGCTGTCGTCGCGCAAGCGCTTGAGCAGGCTGCTATCGACCTTGCCGGTGGCCGGCTGTCCTTTTGATTCCTGGTAGCGACGAACGGCCGACTGCGTGAGCCTTCCCGCAACGCCATCGATCGGCCCGGGGCTGAGACCGATCGACTGCAGCCGCGTCTGCACTTCCTGGATGCCCTTTCGGTCGAGTGGAGCGTATTCGGCGGGCGGCTGCGTCTCCGCCGGCGGCGGAGGTGGCGCGATCGCGAGCAGAGTCTCGGCAGGCAACGGCAGCGCGGCGAAGTCCTTGACGGTTGGCGGCGGCACCGTCGCCGGCGGCGGCGGCAGGACGCCGGCGACGGATGGCGGAGGGAGGGCAGACGGCGTCGGCGCGCTGACGCGGAAAGAATAAAAGCCCGCGAACAGCGCCACGATCAGCGCCGTGACGATTGCCGGACGATGCCAGCGGGATCTTCTTCCGCGAGCGTCAGGATTGTCGTCCTCGGGAGCAATCGGGAATTCGGGCGGCTCCGCGACCTTGCGGGAAGCAAGCTGGTGCGAGAACTCCGCCAGCGATTGCTTGAAGGCTTCGTCGCTCTCCGCGGTGGCAGTGTCGTGCCTCATGTCAAAGGTCAAGTTTCAACCTCTTGCGCGAGCGCCTGATGATGCGCATGCGATCGGTGGAAACTCGGTGATCAATCTGAGACCAATTGGCCCCACCGCAACATTTCTGCCAAAGTTGCGGTCGCAGCTATAACGCCTTCAGCGCCTCCTCGACCTCGGCGACATGGCCAGGCACCTTCACCTTGCGCCACACCTTGGCGATCTTGCCGTCCTTGTCGATCAGAAAGGTGGCGCGATCGATACCCATGTATTTGCGGCCGTACAGGCTCTTCTCGATCCAGGTGCCATATTTGGTGCAGATCTTTCCGTCCTCGTCGGAAACCAGCGGGAAGTTAAGCTTGTACTTCGCCTTGAACTTGTCGTGACGCGCTACGCTGTCCTTGCTGATGCCGACAACCTGCGCCTTGAGTTTCTTGAAGGCAGCCGCCGAATCGCGAAAGCCGCAGGCTTCGGTCGTGCATCCCGGCGTGTCGTCCTTGGGATAGAAATAGAGGACGACTGGTTTGCCGCGGAGCTCGGAAAGCGTGAGCTTGCCGCCACCGTCGGTCGATGCGGTGAAGTCCGGGGCTTTCTTGCCTTCATCCACGCTCATTGCTCGCTCCTGCCCTTCCATCCGGCAACGCGCGCCGGCCCCTCGACGAGGCGGTCGTATATAGCACGTGCTTCTGCCACCTCGCTCTCGATCCGGCGACGCAAGTCGGCGATGTTGGCGGCGCCTTCGGTGGTGGCGATCAGCCGGCGCTGGCCTTCCGGTGCCTTGCGCTCGTCAAAGGTCGCCTCGTCGCCCTCGAGTGTGAGCCGCAGCAGGCTCTGCACGTCCGACAGCAGCTGACGCGTCGTGCGCAGGCGCTCGGCATCGCTTGCGTCGAGCAAGCCGGCCACAGCTGCCCGCCGCAGCATTTCGCCTGGATGAGGATGCAGGATTTCGGGCCGAGCGGGAGCGTGGCGAAGCGCCAGGTATTGGGCGACGAAGTCAATGTCGAACAGTCCGCCGCGCAGGTGCTTGAAGTCCCACAGGCTCTTGGCCGGCGCGTGGCGGTCGATGCGATCGCGCATGTCGGCGACGTCGCGCACCAGGGTCGCCGGGTCACGCGGCCGGCATAGCGTCGCCTGGACGGTGCGCTCGAGGCGTCGGAGCAGATCGTCCGGTCCGTGAAGGACGCGCGCGCGGGTCAACGCCATGTGCTCCCAAGTCCAGGCGGACTGGGCGTGATAGGACTCGAAGCCTGCGAGCGAGTTGGCGAGCGGCCCGGCGCGGCCCGAGGGGCGCAGGCGCATGTCGACCTCGTAGAGCGGCCCCTCATTCGTGAGCGCGGTGAGCGCCGTCACGATCTTGGCGCTGAGCCGCGTGTAATACTGGATCGCCGGCAATGGCTGAGCACCGGTCGAAACCTCCAGCCCGGGTGGGATATCGTAGACGAAGATGAGATCGAGATCGGATGTGGCCGACATCTCGCGGCTGCCGAGCTTGCCGAGACCCAGCACGGCAAGCCTCAGTCCATCGAAATCGCCGTGCGTCTCGGCGAATTTGCGGCCGACCCGGTCACACAAGGCGGCGATGGTGGCTTGGGCGACCGAGGAGTAGGCGGCACCTGCGTGGGCGGGCTGCATGATGCGCTTGAGCTGTTGCACGCCCACCTGGAATCGGCGGTCGTTGGCCCAGCGCCGCGCAACGTCGAGGATGTCTTGCTCGTCGTCGGTCTTTGACAGCAGTTCCGCAAGCTCGGCCGTCATGTCGGCGGCGGTGGGCAGCGGACTGTAGAAGTCGGGCGACAAGACCGAATCGAGCAGCAAGGTTCGCCGTGCAAGATGGGCGGCGAGGCGCGGAGCACTGCCCATGATCGTCGCGACCAGCTCGAGCAGCGCGGGATTCGCCTTGAACAGCGAAAAAAGCTGCACGCCGGCGGGCAGGTTGGCGAGGAACAGGTCGAAATTCAGCAACGCCTGGTCAGGCGCCGCTGTCTCGCCGAGGGCCTTGAGAAGGGCCGGCATGAGCTCGGTGAGGAGCTCGCGGGCGCGGGCCGAGGTCGTCGACCGGAAGCGGCCGTGGTGCCAGCGGCGCACGATGCCGGCCGCCGCCGTGGTATCCTTGAAACCGAGTCGGCGCAGCGTCTCGAGCGTGCCCGGATCGTCGTCGGTGCCGGTGAAGACGAGGTTGCCCCCCGGCCCGGCGAGGCTCGGTGCCTCCTCGAAGAGCCGCGCATAGTGGCTCTCGACCCGTCGCAGCCGGTCGAGCATTTCCCGCTGGAAGGAATCGGCGTCGGAGTATCCGAGGAAGGTGGCGATTGCAGCTATCCCCGCCTCGTCGGCAGGCAGCTCGTGCGTCTGCTGGTCGTTGATCATCTGCAGGCGGTGCTCGACGCGGCGCAGGAAGCCGTAGCATTCGATCAACTCTTCGCACGCCTGCCGGCTCACATGGCCGGCCGCCGCCAGCGCACGCAGCGACTCGACCGTGCCGCGCAGGCGCAGCGCCGGATTGCGGCCGCCGAAGATGAGCTGCTGCGTCTGGGCGAAGAACTCGATCTCGCGAATGCCGCCGCGGCCGAGCTTCACGTTGTGGCCCGGGACTTTGACCGTCCGGCCGCCGCGATGCGCATCGATCTGACGCTTGATCGAATGGATGTCGTGGATCGCCGCGAAGTCCAGGTGCTTGCGCCAGATGTAGGGCGTGAGCGCCGCCAGGAACTCGCGCCCGACCTCGCGGTTGCCGGCCACCGGGTCCGCCTTGATCATGGCGGCGCGTTCCCAATTCTGCCCCACGCTTTCGTAGTAGAGCTCGGCTGCCTGCACTGACATGGCAAGTGGCGTCGAGCCTGGATCTGGTCGCAGCCTGAGGTCTGTCCGGAAGACGTAGCCGTCGACCGAGACCTGCGACATGAGTTGCACGAGATCGCGCGCCGCCCGGACCATCTGGCGTCCGGCGTTCTCGTTCCCGGCGAGGACCGGTGCATCGCGGTCGTAGAGCAGGATCAGATCGACGTCGCTCGAATAGTTGAGTTCGCGGGCGCCAAGTTTGCCCATGCCGATGATGGTGAGGGCGTCGAGTCCGGGATCGACCTGCGCCATGGCGGTGGCCAGCGCATCGAGGCATCCCGATGCAAGCGCGCTCAGTTCGCCGGTAACTTTCTCAAGTGACCAGGCATCGGCGATATCGGCGACGGCGATCGCCAGCGAGGCCTTTCGCTTGAGGCGGCGCAATTTCACCGCGACCTGCTCGGCCGATGCGTCGAACTCGGCAGTGAGCTCCGCGTGCAGCGCGGCCATCACGGCGTCCGGACCGCGCGACCACAGATCGGCCATAAAATCGGGGTTCTGTAACGCCGTCTCGGTGAGGTACGGGCTGTTGCCGAAGAGCGCTTCGAGCAGGGCGACCGCTGCGGGATCTCTCGGTCGAGACGACCGCTCATCCCAGCGCGTCCAAGCCACTTGCAGCCGCTGCGTGTCGTGCGGGGTGGGGAGGCGGTGGGTCGAAAGCCAAGACATGCTGTGCGGCGACGGGTAAATTGTCGAAATCCGGCGGCACGCTTGCCCGGCGTGCTGCCATCGTCAAGAACGCGGAAGTAGCGGGATTTGCTGAGAAGAGTCTATCAGGTGCTTGAACGCGCGGTGATCGGCACCCTCGCCGTGATCGCCGTGCTTCTCGCAGTGCTTGCGTTGCGCCTCATGGCGGGTCCGATCAATCTGGACTTCCTCAAGGCGCGCATCGCCGACGAATTCGACACGCCGGCCGGCAAGCTGCAGGCCAAGGCTGATCGAATCTATGTCGAGTGGAGCAGCATCAGCCAGCCGATACGACTGGTCGCGGTCGGAGTGCATGTTACCGACTCGCAGATGCGCGAGGTGGCCACGGCGCCCAGTGTCGCCCTGACCTTCGAGCCGCGCAGCGCAGTGCGCGGTGCTTTTCTGCCACGCACCATCGTGATCCTTCGACCGACGTTCAACGGCGAGCTGGATCGCGAGGGCGGCATGCTGCGGCGCATCCTCGCCGAACATGACGGATCATCGCAGAGCGGCGTCGTCGACCTGCTCATCGACCAGTTGCTGGCCGAGCCCAACCATCATTCGTTGCTCGGCCAACTCGACACAGTCGAGGTCGAAGGCGCGCGGGTCGCGCTGCGCGACGTGCCGAGCGGCGTCACCTGGTTAGCGCCGTCGGCGCGGGCGAGTCTCAAGCGAGATGCCGCAGGCGTGATCATTGCGGCAGACGCGCGCTTTAGTGACGGTGGCGAGCCGGTTGACGTTGCCGTTTCGGGAACCTACTCGCGCGACCGCAGTCGCATTCGGGTGGAGGCCAAGATCGATGGCCTCAAGCCGTCGATGCTGGCCGATCTATCGCCCGACGCCGTTATCCTGCGCGGCGTCGACATCGCACTGTCAGGACGTCTGGAGATCGAGGCCGACGGCGAAGGCAGCGTGAAGACTGTTTCGATGGATGTCACCGGCGGCGCGGGAACGCTTAATCTGCCGGGTGTGCTTCCTGTTGCGCACAAGGTCCGTTCGGTGAACGCCCACGCTTCGATCGATGCCGACTCCCACACGGCGCGCATCAGCAACATCGATGTAGATCTGGGGGTGGCGAAGATCTCCGTCACCGGCGATGGCATACGCACGGCGCAGGGACAGACCTTCGTTGGCCGCGCCGAGATTCGGAACATCCCGATCGATCATCTGGCTGACTATTGGCCGCTCGAGTTCGCCATCGGCGGCCGCGAGTGGGCGTTGAGGAACTTGTCCGGCGGCTCGCTCGATGTGGCCGCCGAGTTTGGCTTGGCGACGCCTGGTGACGATCTCTCGCAACTCGCTGTCACGCGCAACGTGGCGTTCCTCGACTTTCGCGGCATGACCGTGCACTACATGTCGCACATGCCCGAACTCGAAGGTGTATCGGGCCGCGCCCGCTTCGAGAACGGCACGCTGCATTTCGACATCGATCGGGGATCCGCGGTCGGCCTGCGCGTGGCGGGTGCGACCGTCGACCTGACTGGCTTGTCCGGACCGCCGCCGCACCACGCCTCGATCCATATACCGATCACTGGACCTGCGCCCGCTGTCATGGCGCTGCTGGCGAGGCCGCAGCTCGGCTTGCCACGCGATGCCCTGTATGACCCCAAGAGGCTGAGCGGCGAGGCCGAGATCGACCTCGCACTGGCCTTTCCGCTGATCAACGCCCTAACCGTCGCCGAAATCGACGTCAAGGCCAATGCGTCGCTGACCGGCTTTTCGCTGAAGGGTGCGATCGGCAACGTCGATCTCACCGAGGCGACGGGGCAGGTGAGCTACGCCGACTCCGAACTGCAAGTGACCGGTCGTGGCAAGATCGACGGCAATCCCCTGGAGATCAGCCGGCATGAGCTTTTCGCGGCCAAGGTGCCCTACCGGCAGCGCTACGACATCAAGGGCACAGTGCCCGCTGCTTTGCTCGAAAAAGCGGGATTCCCTTCGCCAGAACCCTACATCAGCGGCCCGGTCGGCGTGACGATGAGATATCAGGAGAACGCCGGCGGCGCGGCCGAGCTTACCGGCAAGTTCGATCTCAAAGCCGCAAAAGCTGCGGTGGCGCCGCTCGGCTGGAGCAAAGAGGCGGGGGTGGACGGCGCTCTCAGTCTTTCCCTGAAGCTTGCGCGCGGCGGCAAGCTCGCCAGTGCCGATTTCGACAGCAAGGCCAACGGGCTCGTCGTCAAAGGACAAGTTCGCTTCGGGAGCGATGACGCCGTGCAGCAGGTGAACCTGCTGCAGATCGCCATCGGCCGGACGGACCTCGGCGTCGACTGGAAAAGGAATGCCGGCAGCACCGAGATCAACCTGAAGGGGCGCGCTCTGGAGTGGGGGCGGGTGCGTCAGGTGATGCGCGCGCGCGAGGAAGCGGACAAGGCCAAGGGCCAGGGCCAGGTCGGGCAATCGCATGACCGCATCAGCATTTCGCTGCAGATCGATCAGCTGCTCGTCGAACGCGGCACGCTTGGGTCGGCGGCTGGTCACATCGAGCTTGCGGGCGATCGCATCGCCTCGGCCGATGTTTCCGTGAGCGGCGGCAAGGGGTCGGCATTTCGGGTGACACCGGCCAAATCGCCAGAACAAGCGGGCCGCACGATCGGAGTGTACGTTCCCGATTTCGGCCTACTGCTGCGCGACGCCGGTTGGCTCGATGGCTTCAACGGCAGCTTTTTCGACTTCACGGGCCAATATGATGACAGCAAGGCCGCCGCGCCGCTCAGCGGGACACTGCGGCTCGGTCCCTATCGGCTGGCGCGGGTATCGCCACGTCCCGACATCGGGAGCCTGAATTCAACGATCGACGGCCTCAACCGGGCCGGCGATCCATCGCAGCAATTCACCGGCCTCGAGGCCAAGGTCCACAAGACCGGCGACCGGGTCGACATCAGGAATGCTCGCACCAGCGGCTCGTCGATCGGTCTCACCGCGGCGGGTTCGCTCGATCTCAACAGCGAGACCGCACGCCTGCAGGGCGTGGTCGTGCCGGCGTTCGCGCTCAACAATCTTTTGTCCAACGTGCCGTTGCTCGGACCCTTGCTGACAGGCGGCAAGGGCGGCGGCCTGTTCGCCATCTCCTACCGGCTCAACGGACCGTTCGACGATCTCAAGCTCGACGTCAACATGATGTCGGCCGTCACACCCGGGGTATTGCGTGACCTTTTCAGCGGGTCGCTTGACGACGGCGGCCCGCCGTCATCGCCCAATCTGCCGTCGCAGGACAAGACGCCCTGATCAGGCTGCGCGAACCAACACGTGACGCTTGCGACCAGCGGAGAGCTTCAGACTTCCCGCCGGGTCGAGATCACGCTCGGTGATGGCGGCCGTATCGGACGATAAGGGCTTGTCGTTCAACCGCCCGCCGCCGCCCTTGATCAGCTTCCGAGCCTCGGTGCGGCTGGCTGCCAATCCCGCCTCGTGAAAGAGCTCGAAGGCGGGGATGCCCTGCTTCAGCCGCCCACGGGCGATCTGGACGGCAGGCAGCGTTTCGGCTTTGGCACCTTCCTCGAAAGTGCGGCGCGCCGTCTCGGCAGCCTGCTCTGCAGCCGCCGCGCCATGCGCCAGTTTGGTGATCTCGGTGGCCAGAATCTTCTTGGCCTCGTTGATCTCCTGGCCGGCGAGCTTTTCCAGTCGTGCGATCTCGCCGAGGGGCAGCTCAGTGAAGATGCGCAGGAAGCGGCCGACATCCTCGTCCTCGGTGTTGCGCCAGTATTGCCAGAAGTCATAGGGACTGAGCCGGTCGGGATTGAGCCAGACCGCGCCCGCGGCGGTCTTGCCCATCTTGGCGCCCGATGACGTGGTGAGAAGAGGCGAGGTGAGGGCGAACAGCTCGGCGTTCTGCATGCGCCGTCCGAGGTCGGCGCCCATGACGATGTTGCCCCACTGGTCCGAGCCGCCCATCTGCAGGATGCAGTTGTAGCGCTTGTTCAGCTCCACGAAGTCGTAGGACTGAAGGATCATATAGTTGAACTCGAGGAAGGTGAGCGGCTGGTCGCGCTCCAGCCGGAGCTTCACCGAATCCATTGTCAGCATGCGGTTGACCGAGAAGTGCCGGCCAACGTCGCGCAGCAGCGGAATGTAGAGGAGGTTGTCGAGCCACTCGGCGTTGTTCGCCATGATGGCGTCCTTGGGCCCGGTACCGAACGTCAGGTAGTTCGAGAAAGAGCGCTTGATGCTCGCAAGGTTGGCGTCGATCTGCTGCGATGTAAGGAGCTGACGCGTCTCGTCGCGCCCGGACGGGTCGCCGACCTTGGTCGTGCCGCCACCCATCAGCGCGATCGGCTTGTGGCCCGTCCGTTGCCACCAGCGCAGCAACATGATCTGCGTGAGATGGCCGACATGCAGCGAGTCGGCGGTGCAGTCAAAGCCGATATAGGCCGTGCGGATGCCGCTCGACAGCAGCTCATCGAGGCGAGCGGCGTCGCTCACCTGGTGCACCATGCCGCGCTCGTGCACGACGCGCATGAAATCCGACTTGAAACCCGACATCCCGATAGCTCGGTCTTTATTCCCGAAGGGCCGCGGGTGTAACACATTCCCGACATGGCTTCACCCCTGCGCGCATTGGGTCTCATGAGCGGGACATCCGTTGACGGAATCGATGTCGCGCTGATCGAGACCGACGGCGAGAAGGTCACCTCTCGGGGGCCGGCTGTCACCGTTCCCTACCAGCAGGCGGTACGAACGTTGATCCGCGGCGTCTTCGGTGCCGAGCGGCCAAACGACGCCACACGCACGGCGGAAGAGGCGCTGACCAGCGCCCATATCGAGGCCGTGCAGCGGTGGTCGCGCGAAAGCGGGCAGGCACTCTCTTCGGTCGACGTTGTGGGTTTCCACGGCCAGACGATCACGCACCGGCCCGAGCGGCGCTTCACCTGGCAGCTGGGCGACGGCACGGCGCTCGCCAGAGCGCTCGGCGTGCAGGTCGTCAACGACTTACGGATGACCGACGTGGCGGCGGGAGGCCAGGGCGCGCCTCTCGTTCCAATCTATCATGCGGCGCTCGTGCGCGAGCTGCCGAGGCCGATCGCCGTCGTCAATGTCGGCGGCGTCGCCAACGTCACCTGGGTCGGCGCGGACGAAAGGCTGCTGGCGTTCGACACCGGTCCCGGCAATGGGCCGATCGACGATTGGTGTGCGCGCCGCGCCGGTACCCAGTTCGATCGCGACGGCATGCTCGCGGCGTCGGGCAAGGTCGATCGCACGCGGCTCGAGCGGTTTAGCGAGCATCGCTACTTCGCGCGCATTCCACCGAAGTCACTCGATCGCGGCGACTTCAACGATCATTGGGCCGAGGGCCTGAGTGCTGCGGATGGGGCCGCCACGCTCACCTTCGGCACGGCGCGCGCCATTGCGTTGGCGGCGCGGCACTTTCCGTCGCCGGTGACATGTTGGGTGATCTCCGGCGGCGGTGCGCGAAATCCGACACTGATGCGCGCCATTGCCCAAGAGACCGGCGGCAAGGTCGTGACAGCGGCCGGACTGGGGTGGGACGGCGATGCGCTTGAGGCGCAGGCGTTCGCGTTTCTCGCCGTCCGCTCTTTGCGTGGACTACCTATTACATTCCCGGGCACGACGGGAGCGCCGCGGCCGCTCACGGGCGGCCGTCTTCACAAACCCTAAGGTTCCTTGTTCGATGTGGCGCGGCCCGGCGGGTTGATCAGGCACTTGGCGACATACTTGTCGACCTCGACCGCGAGCCGATCGAGCGCGTCGTGGAAGAAGTGGTTGGCGCCCTTCACCGTGCGCGACTCCACGGTGATGCCCTTCTGCTGGGATAAGCGTGCGACCAGCTTCTGTATATCGGCGAGCGGCACCACCTCGTCTTTCTCGGCGCCGACGATCAGGCCGGAAGACGGGCAGGGCGCGAGGAAGCCGAAATCGTAGGAATTCGCCGGCGGCGCCACCGAGATGAAGCAGTCGATCTCCGGCCGGCGCATCAGGAGCTGCATGCCGATCCAGGCGCCGAACGAGTAACCCGCGATCCAGCACGACTTGGCGTCGGGGTTCATCGTCTGCAGCCAATCCAGCGCGGCAGCGGCGTCGCTCAATTCGCCCATGCCGTTGTCGAAGCGGCCTTGGCTACGGCCGACTCCTCGGGTGTTAAAGCGCAGCACCGAAAAGCCCCGATTCACGAAGACGTGGAACAGGGAGAAAACCACCTTGTGGTTCATCGTCCCGCCATACTGGGGGTGAGGATGCAGGATGACGGCAATCGGCGCGTGCTCTTCCTTGCTCTGGTGATAGCGACCCTCAAGACGGCCTTCGGGCCCGGTAAACATCACGTCAGGCATGGAAGTAGTTCTTAACCTACAGATTTTGTTGGGAATTTTGATTCTTGACCACAGCACTCGGGTTTATTAAACCCGAGCGCAAGAGTTGGTCTTTCCCGAGGACCCCGCAAGGGGTCGGGAATATCGTTAGTGACGCACAGGTTTCAAGAGTTTTCAGGCGTCCTGACGACGGTAAAGCGGGGATTCCCGCGTGAGGAGGATGCTGTGAAGCTCAGCACCAAGGGTCGTTACGCCGTCATGGCGATGGTCGATTTGGCACGCCACGCTCAGGCAAAGCCGGTGTCTTTGTCCGATATCGCTGCGCGCCAGGAAATTTCCCTGTCCTATCTCGAACAGCTGTTCGCACGGCTGCGGCGGGCAGGGCTGGTCAAGAGTGTGCGCGGGCCGGGCGGCGGATATCGCCTTGCCAAGACGTCGATCGAGACGCGGGTCTCCGAGATCATTCTCGCGGTTGACGAGCCGATCAAGGCGACGCGCTGCACCGAGATGGGGGCAAGCGGCTGCCGAGCCGATCGCAGCAAGTGCCTGACGCACGATCTCTGGGAAGAGCTCGGCAACCAGATCCACATGTTCCTGAGTTCGGTGAGCCTGCATGACGTGCTGGAGCGCAAGCTCGCGCCGCGTCTTGCCGAGGCGCCTCAGGCGACGCCCAAGACCGATGGTTCGATGGCGGCTGCCAGCTAGGGCATTGCCTATGTCAGCGCTTGCGTCCGTGTACCTGGATCACAACGCTACCAGCCCGCTGAGGCCTGCGGCGTTCGACGCTATGGTCGAGGCGCTGCGGGCAGGCGGCAATCCGTCTTCGGTGCATCGTGCGGGGCGCGGTGCCCGCGCCATAGTCGACTTGGCGCGTCGCCGCGTCGCCGGACTGATCGGCGCGCTGTCGGGCGAGATCGTGTTCACGTCCGGCGGGACCGAGGCGAATAATCTGGCCTTGAGGGGCTCAGGCCGGCGGCGGGTTCTGGTATCGGCCGTCGAGCACGACAGCGTTCTCAAGACAGCCAATGCTGAGATCCTTCCCGTCGACGGCAATGGCGTCGTCGACTTGGCCGCGCTGCAGCGCACGCTTGCGGGGGGGCGTGAGCCGGCGTTGGTGTCGGTGATGTTTGCCAATAACGAGACCGGTGTGTTGCAGCCCATCGCCGAGGTCGTGCGCATTGCCCGCGACGCGGATGCTTTGGTTCACTGCGATGCTGTGCAGGGTGCAGGTAAGGCGCCGGTCGATTTCCATGCCCTCGGCGTCGATTACATGAGTCTTTCCGCGCACAAGATCGGGGGTCCGACTGGCGTCGGCGCATTGGTCGTGCGCGGTGGCGCGCCGCTAGTCGCCGATCGCGTCGGCGGCGGCCAGGAGGACAATCGTCGCGCCGGCACGGAGAACGTCGCGGGCATCGCGGGCTTTGGCGCCGCGGCAGACGCCGCGGGTACGGCCCCCGACGTGGTTGCTTTGCGGGATCGACTGGAGGCGGCCCTGATCGCAATTGCGCCGGAGGCGCGCGTTTTTGGCGCCGGTGCCGATCGGCTCGAAAACACGACTTGCATTTCCATGCCGGGAGTGAAGGCCGAGACGCAAGTGATGGCGCTCGATCTTGCCGGTGTCTGTGTGAGTGTGGGCGCCGCCTGTTCGTCGGGCAAGGTCATACGTTCGCCGGTGCTCATGGCCATGGGCGTGGATCCGGCCGTTGCCGACACCGCGCTCAGAATCAGTCTCGGCTGGACCTCCCAGCCGCAGGATATTGAACGCTTGATCGCTGCCTGGCGGGACCTATATCTCCGAGTAAATCGCTCGGATATAGGACGGGCGCGGGCGGCGTAGGATTTTCAAGGGGTTAGCATGAACGCTTTCACACAGGTCCGGCGCAACGACCAGCCGATCTACCTAGATTACCAGGCCACTACGCCGATGGATCCGCGCGTGCTGGAAGCGATGATGCCGTACTTCACCCATAAGTTCGGCAATCCTCATTCGCGCAGCCACGCCTACGGCTGGGAAGCCGAAGAGGCGGTCGAGAAGGCGCGTGGCCAGGTCGCTCAGCTGATTGGCGCCGACGAAAAGGAGGTGATCTTCACCTCGGGCGCAACTGAGTCGAACAACCTCGCGATCCGTGGTGTCGCCGAGTTCTACAAGGATCGCAAGAACCACATCGTCACCACGGTGACGGAGCACAAGTGCGTTCTCGATACTTGCCGCCATCTCGAGCAGAGCGGATTCGAGGTCACGTACCTGCCCGTGCAGAAGAACGGGCTGGTCGACCTCGAGCAGCTGAAGGCTGCGATCACCGACAAGACCGTGGTCGTGTCGATCATGGCCGTGAACAACGAGATCGGCGTAATCCAGCCACTCGCCGAGATCGGCAAGATCTGCCGGGAGAAGAAGACCTTCTTCCATACCGACGCCGCGCAAGCGGCGGGCAAGATCCCGCTCGATGTCGAGGCGATGAACATCGACCTCATGAGCATCTCGGGTCACAAGATTTACGGACCCAAGGGCATCGGTGCTCTTTATGTTCGCCGCAAGCCGCGCGTTCGCCTTGTGCCACTTATCGTGGGCGGCGGTCAGGAGCGCGGTTTCCGTTCGGGCACCTTGCCGACGCCCCTGTGCGTCGGGCTCGGCGAAGCGGCCGCAATTTGCGCGAAAGAGATGGATGGCGAGGCCAAGCGGCTGAAGAAGCTTCAGGAGCGCATGCTGAAGGGCCTCCAGGCAAAACTGCCTGAGATCTTCGTCAATGGCGATCTCGAGCGCCGCATCCCGGGCAACCTCAACATCAGCTTCGCCTATGTCGAGGGCGAGTCATTGATGATGGGCATCAAGAGTCTGTCGGTCTCGTCCGGGTCGGCCTGCACGTCGGCGTCCCTGGAGCCGAGCTACGTGCTGCGCGCGCTGGGAGTCGACGAGGAGCTGGCCCACACGTCGTTGCGCATCGGTCTCGGTCGCTTCACGACGGAGCAGGAAGTCGATACCGCGGTCGACGAGCTCAGCCAGCACGTCACCCGTCTGCGCGCGATGAGTCCGCTCTGGGAAATGGCCCAGGAAGGCATCGATCTGAAATCAATTGAATGGGCGGCCCACTAGGCCGTTTGGGAATGCGAGGAGAGTGTCATGGCCTATAGCGACAAGCTGATCGACCACTACGAGAACCCGCGCAACATCGGGTCGCTCGACAAGAATGCCGAGGATGTAGGAACCGGCCTGGTCGGCGCGCCCGCCTGCGGTGACGTGATGAAGCTGCAGATCAAGGTCGGTGCCGATGGCCTGATCGAAGATGCCAAGTTCAAGACCTTCGGCTGCGGTTCGGCGATTGCGTCGTCGTCGCTCGTCACCGAATGGGTGAAGGGCAAGACGATCGATGAGGCCGAGACCATCAAGAACACCGACATCGCCAAGCATCTGGCGCTGCCGCCGGTGAAGATTCACTGCTCGGTGTTGGCCGAGGACGCAATCAAGGCCGCCATCGCCGACTACCGCGCCAAGCTTGCGAAGAAGGACGAGGGCGAGCCGAAGGCCGCGGAGTAACAGCGTATGAGTACGACGACGACTTCTTCGAGCAAGCCGCGCCGGCCGCGCCCGCAAGTCATGACGGTGACGCCAGCCGCCGCCGAGCGGGTCAAGGCGCTGATCGACGGCCGCGGCAAACCGACCGCGGGCATTCGCATTGGCGTGCGGACCAAGGGGTGTTCCGGCCTGAGCTACACGCTCGAATTTGCCGACACGCAGCAGCCGATGGACGAGGTCGTGGAAACGCAGGGCGTGAAGCTGCTGATCGATCCCAAGGCGTCGCTGTTCCTCATCGGCACCGAGATGGACTACGCCGAAGAGAAGCTCAAAGCAGGCTTCGTGTTCAAGAACCCGAACGAAAAGGGCCGCTGCGGCTGCGGCGAATCCTTCCACGTCTGAAGACGGCTGACGGTTTCCGGGCCATGGACCATTTCGCGCGGCTGGGATTGCCGGCGGCGCTCGATCTGGAGCCCGCCGCCTTGGACAAGGCCTACTTCGCCCTGCAGCGGCAGTGGCATCCCGATCGCTTTGTGGCGAAGCCGGCGCAAGAGCGGGCCAAGGCCTCGGCCGAGGCGGCCGCTCTGAACGACGCCTATCGTACCCTCAAGGATCCGCTCTCCCGAGCGGTCTATCTCGCTGGCCTGAGGGGCGTCGAGCTGCCGAGCGATGGCAAGACGATCGACGATCCGGAGCTGTTGATGGAAGCCATGGAGGCACGTGAAGCGTTGCACGAAGCGGAGACCATGCAGGCCGTCGACGGACTTGCGGCCAAGGTCGCCGCTGATTTCCGGAGCTCGCTCGATGGACTGGGAAGTTTGTTCTTGGCAAACGACAAACCCGCCATCAGAAAGGCACTCCTTCGCTTGCGCTATCTCGACAGGTTCGCCGATGAAGCGCGTGCGAAGCGTACGAATTTGATCAAGGAGAGTTGAGTTTTGAGCCTGCTGGAGATCCACGAGCCGGGCGAAACGCCGCTGCCCCATGCGGGCGACGCATCGCTTGCCGTGGGCATCGATCTCGGCACGACCAACTCCGTGGTGGCGATTGCGCGCGAGGGAAAGCCCGCCACGCTGCATGATGAAACGGGCCACGCGCTCGTGCCATCGGTGGTCGCCTATCCGTCGGCGGGCGGCGTGATCGTGGGCGATGAGGCACGCGCCTTGATGGCGCGGGAGCCCAAGAATGTGGTCGCTTCGATCAAGCGATTGATGGGGCGCGGCGCGGAGGACGTGCACGCGGTTGCCGGCATACTACCATACGAGGTCGAGCCCGGGACCGGCCAGACCGACATGGTGAAGCTGCGCATCGCCGGCAGGGCGCGCTCACCGGTGGAGATCTCCGCTGAGATCCTGAAGGCTCTGCGGGCGCGTGCAGAAGCGGCGCTCGAGAAGCCGGTGGAGCGCGCAGTGATCACCGTGCCCGCCTATTTCGACGATGCCGCGCGCACCGCGACGCGCGATGCTGCTCGGGTGGCGGGTCTTGAAGTGCTGCGCCTGGTCAACGAACCGACGGCGGCGGCGCTCGCATACGGCCTCGATAAGGGTTCCGAAGGGCTTTACGCCGTCTATGACCTGGGCGGCGGCACGTTCGACTTCTCGCTGCTGCGGCTGGAAAAGGGCGTGTTCCAGGTGCTGGCGACCGGCGGCGACACGGCGCTTGGCGGGGACGATTTCGATCGCGCGATCGCCGAGCGCATGTTGGCCGAGCGCAAGACGGACGGCATTGCCGACAGCGTCGACGAGGCCGCCGTGAAAACCGCACTGGCGCTGGCGCGCCAGATGAAGGAGCAGCTTTCCGAACGCGACCAGACTTCGGGCCGGTTGGAATTGGCCGGCGTGCCGTCCTTCCATGCGCTGACGCGCGCGGAATTCGACACGATGATCGCCCGCTACGTCGCGCGCACCATCGACATCTCGCGGCATGTGCTGACCGATGCGGACACCAAGGCCGCGGACGTCAACGGCGTGGTCCTGGTCGGTGGCTCGACGCGGGTACCGTTGGTGCGCGCCAAGGTGGCCGAGATGATCGGCAAGGCGCCGCTTACCGACATCGATCCAGACGAGGTCGTGGCCTTGGGCGCGGCCTTGCAGGCGGAGGCGCTGACCGGCGGATCGGACACGCTGCTGCTCGACGTCACGCCGCTCTCGCTCGGGCTGGAGACCATGGGCGGCATCGTCGAGAAGGTCGTGCCTCGCAACACTCCGATCCCGGTCCAGCTCGCCCAGGAGTTCACCACCTATCAAGACGGGCAGGCGGCGATGGCGATCCACGTCGTGCAAGGCGAGCGCGAGATGGTGGCCGACTGTCGGAGCCTGGCGCGTTTCGAACTGCTGGGAATTCCGCCTATGACGGCGGGCGCGGCGCGTATCCGCGTCACCTTCGCGGTCGATGCCGACGGCCTGCTTACGGTGTCGGCGCAGGAGCGCACGACCGGCGTCGAGCAGAGGATCGAGGTGAAGCCGTCCTATGGCCTGAGCCACGACGACATGGCCGACATGCTCTACGACAGCCTCGAGCATGCAGAGGACGACATGAACAAGCGCCTGCTCACCGAGGCGCGCGTCGAGGCGAGGCGCAACCTGCTGGCGCTCGACGCCGCGCTGGCCAAGGACGGCGCGTTGCTGTTGGCCGACGAGCGCAGCACGCTCGATGCCACGCGCGCCAATCTCGAGAAGGCGATGCAAGGCGAAGATCGCGACGCCATCAATTCTGCCGCCGAAGCGCTGGAGCGAGAGGCCAAGCCGTTTGCCGAACGCCGCATGGATCGGGGCATTCGCGAAGCGCTGTCGGGATTGTCGCTGGGCGATCTCGAGCGCCGCGTCGGAGAGACTGAGTGATGCCCAAGATGACATTCATCCTGAAGGACGGTTCGCGCAAGGAGGTCGAGGCGCCGCTCGGGCTGTCGGTGATGGAGATCGCCCACAAGAACCATGTCGACATCGAGGGTGCCTGCGAGGGATCGCTGGCGTGCTCGACCTGCCACGTGATCGTCGACAAGGAATGGTTCGACAAGCTGTCGCCTGCCACGGAGGACGAGGAAGACATGCTCGACCTTGCGTTCGGTCTCACACATACCTCGCGCCTCAGCTGCCAGATCAGCATGAGCGAAGCGCTCGACGGGCTGGTGGTGAAGCTGCCGGCGGCGACGCGCAACATGATGGTCGACAAGTAGGGGGCGGCAATGGCCAAGCAGCTGCGCTGGACCGACATTCACGATATTGCGATTGAGCTCGAGGACGCCCACCCCGACGCCGACAACGTGAACCTGCGGTTCACCGACTTGCACAAGTGGGTGCGGGAATTGCCGGGCTTCGCCGACGATCCCGCCCGGTCCAACGAGAAGATCCTCGAAGCCATCCAGGCGGCCTGGATCGAGGAACGCGGCTAGTTTTATCCACAAATATGCGAGTTGCCCCAATTTCTCCTTAAATAGCTCCGTATCTCGGGATAGCTGGGGGAGGATCTATGAGGGGCAACATGATCAGGTTTGCGCTGCTGCCGCTGCTCTTGGCAGTCGGGCTGGCGGCTTGCGACTCGGGCGCACTGAACCCGGGCTATGTGAACACGGCGAGCGCCCAACCGGTCGCGGTCGGCAGCGGTCGGGTGGTGGCGATCAACGACGTGTCGTTGCGGGGTGCGGGTGGCGGGTCGGGCCGCGGTCCGTTGGTCGGCGGCCTGATCGGCGGTGCCGGTGGCGCCGCGATCGGCGCAGCCACGACAAATTCGTTCGGCGGCGGTCTGGTCGGTGGCCTTCTGGGCGCGGTCGGCGGCGCGATCGCCGGCTCGATCTTCGACAGTCATGGCGGGCCGGCTAGCGGCGGCCGCGGCATCGAGGTCACGGTCCAGCGCGACGATGGCCAGACGGTCAAGGTGGCCCAGCGCGACGATGGCGACATCCAGCTCGGCGACCACGTGCAGATCGTTCAGGATCGGCACGGCGTGGCCAAGGTCGTGCGCGACACGTCCAACACCTATGACCGCACGGCCAATGCGCCGCCACCGTCGCAGTACAACGGTCCGCCGCAGTACAACGGGCCGATGTACAATCCGCCTTCTCAGGGCAGTGGCCCATCGCAGTACAACGGACCGCAGGATGGCGCGCCGCCGGCCGAGTATGGCCAAACCTATCATCAGTCGCGCAGCAACTACCCTCAGCCGCAAGATGATCCGCGCTACGGTACCTTGAACTAGGCTAGACTAGGCCTCGTTCGGTCCGTTCGGTCTCTCGAGGGGGTGAGTATCATGGCTGTCAGGTGGCTTCTCGGTTTGCTGGTTCCTTTGGCCCTGGCGATCAGCCTTGGCGCCTGCAACGACGATTCGGTGCAGCCGGGAGTGGTGAGCACGTCGGCCACGAACGGCTACCGCGGCGAGTCCGGGCGCGTCGTGGAAATCCGCGAGGTGCCGGTGCGCAAGGGCGGCTCGGGGATGAATGACGGCACGCTGGTTGGCGGCGGTGTCGGCGCTGCCGGCGGCGCCGCGATCGGCGCGGCGACCACCAACTCGGTGGGCGGTGCCGTGGTTGGCGGCCTGCTCGGCGCGGTTGGCGGCGCGATCGCCGGAACCGCGATCGATCGCGGCAGCAGCCGACGCGGCATCGAGGTCACGGTCCAGAAGGACGACGGTCAGCGGGTGACGATCGCCCAGCGCGACGACGGCGACGTGCAGATGGGCGACCGGGTCAACATCGTCTACGACCGCAACGGCGTTGCCCGGGCGGTCCGCGACAGCGGCTATCGCCGCGATTAAAGCGCTGTAGCGGGGCCGGAGGGCGGGGCCTATATACCGGGCGCATGGCCCGCAACTCCCTTGGTCTCGACAAGGCGCCCGCCGACACCCGGATCGTGGTGGCGATGTCGGGCGGCGTCGATTCGTCCGTCACCGCGGCCCTGTTGAAGGAGCAGGGCTATGACGTCGTGGGCGTCACCCTCCAGCTCTATGACCACGGCGTCGCCATCGGCAAGACCGGTGCCTGCTGCGCCGGCCAGGACATCCACGACGCGCGCCACGTCGCCGAGCGACTCGGCATGCCGCACTACGTGCTCGACTACGAGAGCCGCTTCCGCGCCGAAGTGATGGACACGTTCGCCGACTCCTATGTGCGCGGCGAGACGCCGATCCCGTGCATCGCCTGCAATCGCACGGTGAAGTTCCGGGATCTGCTGAGGACCGCCCGCGAGCTCGGCGCCGAGGCGCTGGCCACCGGCCACTACGTGCGCCGCATCGAAGGCGCGGCTGGCGCCGAGCTGCATCGCGGCGCCGATCCGGCGCGCGACCAGAGCTATTTCCTGTTCGGCACCACGCAGGAGCAGCTCGACTTCCTGCGCTTTCCGCTCGGCGACCTGCCCAAGAGCGAGACGCGCGCGATCGCCCAGCGCTTCGACCTGCCCGTGGCCGAGAAGCCCGACAGCCAGGACATATGCTTCGTGCCCAACGGCGACTATGCCTCGGTGATCGCGAGGCTGCGGCCCGACAGCCTGGAGCCGGGCGACATCGTCGACCTCGAGGGCAGGGCCGTCGGCCGGCATGATGGCATCGTGCGCTTCACCGTCGGCCAGCGTCGCGGTCTTGCGCTGGGTGAGCGCGACGGCACCGACAACGAGCCGCTCTATGTCGTGCGCCTGGAGCCCGAGAGGCGGTGGGTGGTGGTCGGCCCGCGCGCCGCCCTCGGCCGCCCCTCGGTGAAGCTTGGTGAGGTCAATTGGCTGGCGCCGCGACCGGGCGGCCGCCTGCCGGTCCAGGTGCGCGTGCGCTCGAGCCAGGCGCTGCGGCCGGCCGAGATCGAGCTCGCCGCAGACGAGGCGACAGTGCATTTTGCCGAACCCGAGTTCGGCGTGTCGCCAGGCCAGGCGTGCGTCGTCTACGACGCGGAGAAGGGCAGCCGCCTGCTGGGCGGCGGCTTCATCAAGCGCGACTAGTTCTGCGGCGCCTTCTTTTCCTCGAGCCAGCAGTCGAGCTCCGTCTTGATCACCGCCAGCATGCGGTCGCCCTGGTGCAGGCATCCGTTCTTCCAGTTGCCGGTGATCATCTCGTCCGTGTTGTAGATCTTGAGCGTGCCGATGCCGTTGGGCATGGCGTTGCGCACTTCGCCGTCGTAGGCGTCGCCGTTGGCCCAGCGGAAGCGGCCCCGCCCGTTCTCGATGCCGTCCTTGTACTCGCCCTCGTACGAGTTGCCGTTGAGGAAGACGAACTTGCCGCGGCCGTTCTGTTTGCCCTTGGACCATTCGCCTGTGTAGCTGTTGCCACCCAGCCACTTGTAGGTGCCGCGCCCGTCCATCAGGCCGTTCTTCCACTCGCCGTCGTAGGAGTTGCGGTTGAACCAGACCATCTTGCCCTTGCCGTTGCGCTCGCCGTCCTTGAACTGGCCGTCATAGACGTCGCCTTCGACCGTGGTGAGCACGCCATGGCCGTTGAAGCGCCCTTCGTGCATCTCGCCGTCATATTGTTTGTTCTTGGCGGGCTTGCCCGCGAGGATCCATTTCAGCACGCCCTTGCCCTCGGCCATTCCGTCCACGCACTTGCCGGACCAGCTGACCTGCTCGTTCGAGACGGGAAAGGCGTTCCAGACCTTGCAGCCCGATTTCGGATCGGTGAACCAGCCCGGCTGGACGGCCTGGCCCAGGGCCGATCCGGCGAGCAGACAAAGACCAAGCGGCAGCAGGAGACGACGCAGCGGCGACATCGATCGGCAATCCTCTGGCGCCAAGTTACCGATGTTTTCCCGAGCGCGCGAGGTCCGATAGACTGCAGCGACTGCAATTAGAGGCTCAGGCAATGGACGATGAAGGAGAAGGCGTGATGCTGCGGCGTCGTCGATTCGTCCCCGGTTTGGCAGGCGCCGTGATGGCTGGGGCGGCAACCATGGCGTCGGCGCAGGATCCCTATGGCATTTGTCTCGCCCGGCTTCGGCGCATCATTGCCGAACAGCTGAAGCGGCAGGCCGCCAACGTCACGGCAGCGACCCGGCTGCGCGAGGATCTCGGCTTCGACGATCTCTCCATGGTCGAATTCGCGATGGCGGTCGACAACGAATTCGATGCGCTGATCGAGGCCGACCTGGCGGCCGACAATTGGCGGACTGTCGGTGACGCCATTCGGGAGCTCGACAGCAAGGGCGCTTGCCGCCGCTGACGGTCCTTTGGGCTCAATTCGGCAATGGCCGTTCCTTGACAGCTTGCGGCGGGGGCCCTTATTACCGCGCACCCATGGCTGGGTAGCTCAGCTGGTTAGAGCACGGCACTCATAATGCCGGGGTCGGCGGTTCAAGTCCGCCCCCAGCTACCAAATTCAGCCCCCGGGCGCTGCCATCACATGGGCGCGGCCGGGGGCTTTATTTTGGGGTTTTTCCCCGCCACGTTAGCAATATGGCCGATCCGCACGGACACACCCATCACCAGACCGACGTCGTCATCATCGGCGCGGGCCCGGTGGGCCTGTTCACCGTGTTCGAATGCGGCATGGTGCGCCTGCATTGCCACGTGGTCGATGTGCTCGACGATGCCGGCGGCCAGTGCACCGCGCTCTACCCCGAGAAACCGATCTACGATGTACCCGGCTTCCCGCGCATCGAGGCCGCCGAGCTGGTGGTGCGCCTGAAGGCGCAGGCCGCGCCGTTCCGCCCGGTCTATCACTTGGGTGAGCAGGTGCGCGGGCTGCAGCACGTGAGCGGCGGCTTCTGGCAAGTGACGACATCGAAGGGCACGGTGATCCAGGCCAAGGCGGTGATCGTCGCCGCCGGAGTGGGCGCCTTCGGGCCCAACCGCCCGCCGCTCGCCGGCATCGAGGCCTACGAAGGCAAGAGCGTCTTCTACTACGTCACGCATCGCGAAAATTTTCGCGGCAAGAAGGTCGTGATCGCCGGCGGCGGCGACACAGCGGTCGACTGGGCGCTGTCGCTGGCCGAGATCGCCCAGCGTGTGTCCGTCATCCACCGCCGCGACAAGTTCCGCGCCGCGCCCGAAAGTGAGGCGCAACTCAAGTCGCTCGCCAAATCGGGCAGGCTCGATCTGGTCGTGCCGTACCAATTGAAAGCGATCGACGGAACCAACGGCCACATGAAGGCCGTAACCGCCGCCACGCTCGACGGCGCCGAGAAGAAGATCGAGGCCGATGCATTGCTGCCCTTCTTCGGCCTGTCGATGTCGCTCGGGCCGATCGCCGAATGGCAGCTGGCGCTCGAGCGCAACCAGATCGTGGTCGATCCCGCGAGCGCGGCGACCAGCCAGAAGGGCATCTTTGCCGTCGGCGACGTGGTGCACTATCCCGGCAAGCTGAAGCTCATCCTCACCGGATTTTCGGAAGCGGCCATTGCCGCTCGATCGGCTTATGCGCTGATCCACCCCGAGACGCCGCTGCACTTCGAATATTCGACCACGCAAGGCATCCCGAATTCCTAGGTCACAGGCCGGGACTGCGGCAGGCGATCCTTCTTGCCATAGACCGGTGGCGAGAGCTGGTCGGCGCCGCGGCCGGCCCAGTCGCGCTCGGGCACCGTCTTCAGCCGCTTGCGCTGCGCCTCCACGAGGCCCGCGGTTGCCGCCTCGACATCGACCGTCAGCACCTTGCCATCCTTCACAACCTGCTTGCCGTCGACATAGACGTGGCGGATGGCGCGGTCGGAGGCCGAGTAGATCAGGCTGCGCACCGGCTCGTGCGCGGGCTGCATGTAGGGATGGCCGAGATCGACCAGCGAGAAGTCGGCCTTGGCGCCCGGCGCGAGGCGACCGAGGTCGGGTCGGCGCAGCATCCTGGCGCCGCCCACCGTCGCCGCCTCGAAGGCATGCCGGGTCGTGCCCATCTTGTAGTTCATGGTGAAGACGCGGGCGACGTAGCAGGCGAGGCGAATCTCGTCGACCATGTTGTGCGGAAAGGTGTCGGTGCCGATGCCGACCGTGATGCCGGCATTGACGTAGCGCCCGAGCGAGTTCAGCACCATGCCGCGGCGCGCGAACACGGTCGGACAGTGCGCGACCGAAGCGCCTGAATCGCGCAGGCGCTCGAAGTCGTTGCCGTGCGGGTAGTGGACCTGCGGATGGTCGTTCAGGAAGATGCCGTGGCCGATGATGAGGTCGGGCCCGAGCACGCCGATCGAGTCCAGCCATTCGATCGGTGTCTTGCCGTAGCGACGCACGATCTCGTGAAATTCGACCACGGCCTGGCAGGCGTGGGTCTGCATCGGCACGCCGCGCTTCTTCGCTTCCTGCAGGGCCTCCTTGAAGAAGCCCTCCTTGCAGGTATCGATCTGCGACGGCCCGACCATGGCCGACAGGCGTCCGCTCGGATGCTTGAGCGCCAGGTCGATCGCCTTCATCGAGCTTTCGAAGGCCTTTTCGCCGGCCTTCTCGTCCCAGGCATAGTCGACGGTATGGCCGTTCTTGGTGAACCAGGCGCCTTGCCGCATCATCGGGCAGATCACGGCGCGAATGCCGGTCGAGGCGAGGTCATCGGCCCAGCCCTCGCGCGCCATCGAGAGATCGGTGATGGTCGTGACGCCGCTCTTCAGCAGTTCCGACATCGCCACCATGGTCGATGGCCCGGCATCTTCTGGATAGAGACCATAGACCGTCAGATATTCGTAGAGCGAACTTTGGCCGAGCTTGTCGCTGCCGTGTTCCTCGGTCAGCCCCTTGTTCGCAGGCTCCGAGAAGGGATGTGAGTGCACGTTGACCAGACCCGGGATCGCCATGAAGCCCTTGCCGTCGAGCGTGACGTCGGCCTTGCCTGCGTAGTCCGGGCCGACATGCACGATCTCGTTGCCGCGGAACACCAGGTCGCCGCCGTCGAGATAGACGTGGCGCTGCTCCGAATCGTCCCACGCTACGGCGATATCGAGGTTCGCGATGCGGGTGATCTTGTCGCTCATCGGTCCTTACCCTTTCGCCACGAACTTGGCATGATCCGCTCATGACAGCAAAACTCGACGAAAGCGCCAAAGGCGTCTTCATCATCGCCGCCACGCCGTTCACCGACGATGGCGCCCTCGACCTGGCGAGCGTCGACACGCTGACCGACTTTTATCTGCGCTGCGGCGTCCATGGCTTCACCCTGCTCGGCATGATGGGCGAGGCGCACAAGCTCACCGCCGAGGAATCGATCGCGGTGGTGAAGCGCGTGGTGGCGCGCGCCGGCGACAAGCAGGTGATCGTGGGCGTGAGCCACGCCGGCCTCGAGAACGTGCGGCGCCTCAGCCACGAAGTGATGGTCGCGGGCGCCTCGGGCGTTATGGTTGCGCCGCCGGCAGGGTTGAAAGGCGACGACGGCATCTACAATTACTATGCGCAGGTCTTCCAGGCGCTGGGGCCCGACATTCCCGTGGTCTATCAGGATTATCCGCAGGCAACAGGCGTCTATCTGCCGGCCGCCGTGTTCGAGCGCATGGTCGACGATTTCAAGCAGCTTGTCATGCTGAAGCACGAGGATGCGCCCGGCCTCGCCAAGCTCAGCCGCGTGCGCGAGGGCGAGAAGAAGCCGGGCTGCCGCCGCGTCTCGATCCTGGTCGGAAATGGCGGCCTCTACTATCCGCAAGAGATGCGCCGCGGGGCGGACGGCGCCATGACGGGCTTCGCCTTCCCGGAGATGTTGGTGCAGGTCTATGAGCTGTTCGCGAAAGGCGAGGCCGACAAGGCCGAAGATTTGTTCGACATCTACTTGCCGCTGGTGCGCCACGAGGTGCAGCCGGCGATCGGGCTGGCGCTGCGGAAGGAAGTGCTGTTCCGACGCGGCGCCATCAAGAGCCCCAGGCAGCGCGCACCAGGTTCGTCGCTCACCGCGACCGACAGGGCAGAGCTCGACGCCCTGATCAAGCGCATGGAACGCCGGCTCGCCGCGGCCGGATATGGCCACAAGCTGGCGGCGGAGTAGGGCGATGGCCGACTACGACCTTGTCATCCGCAACGGCCGCATCGTTACCGTCGACCGGCAGCTCGAGGGCGACGTCGCCGTCAAGGACGGCCGCATCGCCGCCGTCGAACCGGGCATCAAGGCCAAGGGCACGCGCGAGATCGATGCCGGCGGCAAGTTCGTGCTGCCCGGCGGCATCGACAGCCATGTCCACGTCGCGCAACGCTCGGGCTTCGGCATCATGTGTGCCGACGATTTCTACACCGGCACGGTGTCTGCCGCGTTCGGCGGCACGACGACCATCATTCCCTTCGCCGCCCAGCATCGCGGCATGCAGCTGCGCAAGGTGGTGCAGGACTATCACGCGGAGGCGACGCCGAAGGCGGTGATCGACTACGCCTTCCACCTGATCGTCACCGATCCGACGCCGCAGGCGCTGGGTCAGGACCTGCCGGCCTTGATCAAGGACGGCTACACCTCGTTCAAGATCTACATGACCTACGACGCCATGAAGGTCAGCGACTACCAGATCCTCGACATCCTGGCGCTGGCGCGGCGCGAGGGCGCGCTGGTCATGGTGCATGCCGAGAACCACGACATGATCCAGTGGCTGGCCCATCATCTGATCGAGCAGGGCCATGGCGCACCGAAGTTCCATGCGATCGCCCATGCGCGCATTTCCGAGGCCGAGGCGACCAACCGGGCGATCTCGCTGGCGCGGCTGGTCGATGCGCCGATGCTGATCGTGCACATGTCGGAGATCGAGGCGATCGAGACCTTGCGCCAGGCGCAGAAGAAGGGGCTGAAGATCTTCGGTGAAACCTGCCCGCAATATATCGCGCTCACCGCCGACGACATGGACAAGCCGGGCGTGCAGGGCGCGATGTGGTGCTGTTCCCCGCCGCCACGCGACAGCGCGGCACAAGAGGCGGTGTGGGCGGCGATGAAGGACGGCACGTTCCAGACCTTCTCGTCGGATCACGCTCCGTACCAGTTCAACGAAGGGGGCAAGATCCCCAAGGGCGACAAGACCACCTTCAAGGAGATGGCCAACGGGGTGCCCGGCCTCGAGCTGCGCCTGCCGTTGCTGTTCAGCGAAGGCGTGCAGAAGGGCCGCATCTCGCTGCAGCAGTTCATCGCGCTCGGCTCGACAAATCACGCGCGGCTCTATGGCCTCTATCCGCGCAAGGGCACGATCGCCGTCGGCTCCGATGCCGACGTGGCGATCTGGGACCCCGACAAGGATGTCACCGTGCGCTGGAAGGATCTGCATGACAATGTCGGCTACAGCCCGTACGAAGGCCGGCAGCTCAAGGGCTGGCCGGTCACCGTGGTGAGCCGCGGCCGGGTCGTGGTCGAGAACGGCAAGCTCAATGCCGAGCGCGGCTCGGGCAAGTTCCTGCAATGCGATTCGCCCGATAGTGCCAAGCCGCTCGGCAACACTGCGCCGGAGATGAAGTCCATGACTCGCTTCGGCCTGAAGCCGTTGTTCTAGGGAGTATCCAACGTGTCCCGTCGTCTAAAGGTCTCGTCCGCCCAGCTCGGGCCCATTCATCTCCGCGACAGCCGCGCCAGCGTGGTCAAGCGCATGGTCGAGATGTTGAAGGAGGCCGACAGCCGCGGCAGCAAGTTCGTGGTGTTTCCCGAACTTGCGCTGACGACCTTCTTCCCGCGCTACTGGTACGACGACCCGAACGAGGTCGAGAAATACTTCGAGAACCAGATGCCCAGCCCCGAGACGCAGCCGCTGTTCGAGCTGGCGCGGCAGAAGGGCATCGGCTTCTACCTGGGCTATGCCGAGCGGACGGAAGAGGGCGGCAAGCCGCACCATTTCAACACGTCGATCCTGGTCGGGCCGGACGGCCGGATGATCGGCAAGTACCGCAAGGTCCATCTGCCGGGCCATGACGACCATCGGCCGAACGTGCCCTACCAGCATCTCGAGAAGAAGTATTTCGAGGTCGGCAACCTGGGCTTCAACGTCTGGCGCATGTTCAAGGACGAGGTGCGGATCGGCCAGTGCATCTGCAACGACCGGCGCTGGCCCGAGACCTTCCGTGTCATGAGCCTGAAGGGCGCCGAGATGGTTGTGCTGGGCTACAACACGCCGTCCGACAACGTCTACGCGCCGCACGAGCCTCCCTACCTGCGCGTCTTCCACCACAATCTCTCGCTGCAGGCCGCGGCCTACCAGAACGGCATCTGGGTGATCGCCACGGCCAAGGCCGGCAAGGAAGACGGCTACTGGCTCCATGGCGGCTCGGTCATTGTCGCGCCGACCGGCGAGATCGTCGCCAAGGGCACGACCGAGGAGGACGAGGTCATCTCCTACGATTGCGACCTGGCGCTGGGCGAGTACATCCGCAACACCACGTTCAACTTCGCCAAGCACCGCCGCCCCGAGCACTACAAGCTGATCTCCGAGCGCACCGGCGTCGAGATCGATCTCGCCAATTGATCGGGTGAACAAGGACCGACAAAAGATGCAATACGCCGCCAAGGATCTCTCCCCGCACGAGCGCTACAAGCTCCTGATCTCCTTCGTGCTCCCACGCCCGATCGCATGGATCACCACGATCGGGCCGACCGGCGTGGTCAATGCCGCACCTTTCAGCTTCTTCAACGTGTTTGGCGAGGATCCGCCGCTCATCATGGTCGCCATCAACAAGCGGCCGGACGGGCGCATCAAGGACACGTGGACCAATATCCAGCGCACCGGCGAATTCGTCATCAACCTGACCGACGAGCCGCTCGCGAAAGCCATGCACGAGAGCAGCGGCGACTTTCCGCCCAATGTCGGTGAGCCGGACTATCTCGGGCTGAAGCTCGCCCCTTCGATCGACATCAAGCCGCCGCACCTCGCCGATGCGCCGTGGGCGCTGGAGTGCAAGACCTGGCAGGTGATCAACGTCAAGGACGACCGCCAGCTCATCATCGGCGAGGGGGTGCGCTTCCACATCCGCGACGAACTGTGGGACACCCAGGCGATGCGCGTTTATATGGACAAGTACCATCCGGTCGGGCGCATGTTCTCGGATCGCTATTGCCGTACCGACGACCGCATGGTGTTCCCGGCCGCCGCGGGACCGAAGGTCAAGGCGGCGGAGTGACGGGCCGTGCCCGTCATCCCGAGCATTTGCGAGGGATCTCTTGAGTCCTCTTAGAGCGCCACTGGAGTGGCGCGCCTCCAGCTAAGACCAATTCAATCGCGTCCGCCCGATCGCCATTGAGACGGCGGCCTGCGAAGGCTCGACCACGGGCAGGCCGACATGGCGCTGCAGGCGGTCGCGGTAGCGGGCCATGCCGGCGCAACCCATGATCAACACGTCAGCCCCGTCCTCGTCGCGCAGCTCGGCCGCGACCTCGGCCATGCGCGCGAAGGTCGTGGCTTCGTTGGCGAGCTCGACGACCCCCAGCCCGATGGCACGGTCGCCCGCCATGCGGTCGGCCACGCCCATCTGGCCGACATAGCGCAGATGACGCGGGATCGATTTCTTGAGGATCGAGATGACGCCGAAGCGCTGGCCGAGCGTCATAGCGATCAGGATGCCGCACTCGGCGATGCCGAGCACCGGCTTGGTGGTGACTTCACGGGCGGCATGCAGGCCGGGATCGGAGTAGCAGGCGATGACGAAAGCCGAGCAATCGTTGTCGCGGCTCTTCACGGCATTGCTGATCGGGCCGACCACGCTCTCGACATGGGCCTGCGTCTCGATGCCCGGCGGGCCTTCCTTCAGGGTCACGCATTCGATGGCCGGTCCGCCCGCCATGCGAAGTGGGTCCATCGCCTTGTCGATGCCGTCGGTGACGGCTTGGGTCGAGTTGGGATTGATGACGAGAATGCGTTCCGAAGGCTGCGTCATGCGGCAAAGATGGCCTTTAAATTGCTAATCAACAACTGCTGTTCTAACGTCCTGGATTGGGGATTGATGAAAGGGGACTTAGAGATGAAACGCCGTTTCGCTGCCGTCGCCGCGGCCGTCTTGCTGTGCGCCGCGCCGGCCTTCGCCCAAGACAAGCTGCCGCCGCTCAGGACCGGCGTCGACGGCACCTTCCCGCCGCATGCGTTTCCGAAGCTTGGCGGCGGCACGCAGGGTTTCAACATCGACGTGTTCACCGAGGTCGCCAAGCGCCTGCATCGCGGCATCACGATCGATTCGGTGAGCTTCTCGACCCTGATCCCTGGATTGGAGTCCGGCCGCTACGACTTCATCGCTGCGCCGACGACGGTGACCAAGGAGCGTGCCGAGAAGCTCCTGTTCACCTCGGGCTATCTGTGGACCGACTACCAGTTCGGCATCAAGAAGGGCACGCCGCACATCAAGGGCTGGGAGGACCTCAAGGGCAAGGCGGTGGCCGTGAACAAGGGCACGCCCTATGAGACGCTCTCGAAGCAGAAGGGCAAGGAGATCGGCTTCGACGTGCAGGCCTACGACACGCAGCCCGACGCAACGCAAGCCGTGCTGTCGGGCCGCGCCTACGCCACCCTGGGCGGCAACACCGTTATCGTTTACACCGCATCGAAGAACCCGCAGTTCGTGGCCGACCTCGAGCTCACCGAGACGCGCGCCCATTGGGCAGCGCCGGTGCGCAAGGATGAGCCGAAGCTGCGCGCGCAGCTGCAGGATGCGCTCGATTGCATGAAGAAGGACGGCACGCTGCCCAAGCTCTACGAGAAATGGTTCAACAAGAAGCCGGCCGCCGACGACCTCGCGGTCGTGATCACGCCGGGCTACGGCGTGCCGGGCATGCCGGGCTACGACCCGACGCCGCACGAGCTGCACTGTGGCGGCTGACGCTGCAGGCGTCGCCGCAGCGGCAAAGAGGTAGATGAAGTACCGCGCCTTCATTTCCTACCGGCGCAAGGACGCCGGATCGGTGGCGCGGTGGTTGCGGCGGAGGCTGCTCGGCTTCCGCTTGCCGAGAGAGGTGCTCGACGGGATCTCGCCGGAGCGCAGGCTCGATACCGAGCGGCGCGTCGGCTACTTCCTCGACACGAGCTACCAGTCGGCCAACGAGGACTTTTGGACGGCGAATATCGAGCCCGCCCTCAGGGAAGCCGAGTGCCTGATCGTGCTATCCTCGCCGTCGGCCCTGGAGCACCGGTCGGATGGAACGGAGAACTGGGTCGGCCGCGAGATCGACACGTTCCTCAAGGTCAATGGCGATGACGAGGGGCGGCGGCGCATCCTTCTGGCGCTGGCGCCCGGAGCAAGCACCGAGCGCTTTCCCGGACGACTGGCCGATCTCGGCAGCCAATGGGACTGGGCGGATTTTCGCGAGCTGTCGCCATGGCGCTTCTTCAGGCCCGGCATCGCCGAGCGGATCGACGATGCGTTCCTGAAGATCGTCGCCCGGTTGTTCGAGGTGCCGCAACAGTTGCTGCCGGCGCTGCGCCAGGAGGAGGCGAGGCGACGCGCGCGATGGAGATTGGGGACTGCGGCGGTGGCCGGCGTCGTCCTGGTGGCGTTGAGTGCGGCGCTGGGATGGGCAGTCGTCGCGCAGAAGGATGCCGAGCGGCAACGTGATATCGCTGACAAGCAGCGCGCCATCGCCGAGCAACGGCTCGCCGACGCCCAACGCAACGATTCGATGTTCAAGGCGACCCAGTCACGTCGATTATTTGCATCCGGCGACATCAACGGCGCTTTGCGGGTAGCTCTGCAGGCTTTGCCGACCGATATCGCAGCCAACGAACGGCCATACGTCCCGGCGGCCGAGGAAGCGCTATTGCAGGCCATCATTGCCGCATCGGCGACACTGACGTCGGGCGAGGTAATCCCGGCTTCGGCGCTGCCCTGGGGCTCGAGTGTCAACGCGGTTGCCAGCCGCGACGGCCATCTGTTTGCCGTGCCCGGCGTCGATACGATCTCGGTCTGGGACATGATTGGCGGCAAGCAGATCCATCGGCTGGATCTGCCACAGTTTTGCGGCACGCCGCTCATGGCGTTTAGTGGTGACAATGGCACGATCGCTGCGGTGTGCGGCGCGACCGGTGGACTGCGCGTATGGCACCTGACGGACGGCAATCCGATCTATGAATCCAATGAGTACAAGAACCCGCTGTCGTTGCAGCTTGACCAGCGCGGCCAGCGACTCGCCGTAGCTTGCGATCGCGGATTCGCTGACGTTATCGAGGTGAAGACGAAGCGACGGCTGGCGCATCTCACGGCGCCGACGCCCGGCTTCCTTCAAGCGCGCCTGTCGCCCGACGGACGGCGTCTTATGGCATGGACCGGCACATGGGCGGCACTGTGGGAGGTCGACCGCGACCAGGCGAAAGCCGAGTTCGGCGCCGACGGCTTGGGCACTATACTTTCGGCGGCATTCAGCGCCGACTCTCGGCTGCTGGCGCTCGGAACGGCGACGTTCCTTGCCCAAATTCGCGACGGCGTTACGGGAGCGGCCGTCGGTACCTTCAAGCATTCTGGTCCCGTGGGCCACGTGGTGTTCAACCAGTCAGCCACGCGCCTGTTCACCGCCGAATTGCTTCCGCTGTCCGACTTCGATCCGGGCAAGGACCCCGATCAGGGCCTGAAGCGGCTGAGGAATGCCCGACTTCGCGTGCCGCTCGTTCTGTCGGCCGACGACAGCATTCTGGTGCATGTCACCGATCACGTGAGAGCGTTCGATATCAAGGGTAACGGCCAAGCCGCGCTCGACCTTCCGCTGGACGCGGAGAAGATAAATGTCCGGGACGGGCGCTCGGGCCAGTACCTGACCTCGCTCGCGGCCGATCTGGGGAGTCAGGCGGTCCTCACCGCAGAAGGGACTCTTGTCTTCACTTACATCAACGCAGTTCGCCGGTGGACGCTCGGTAATCTTCAAGGCGTACGACGCATGGCCATGCCGGCGACGCCGAGGGGAATCATTTTCTCGAACGATGGCACGTCCGGGTTGCTGTTCGCCGGAATGGGAGGGCCGGCGCAGATCGGCGCCTACGGGCCTCTCGCCATGGACAGGATCTCGGCGATCGGCGAAGGCGCCAGGGCCGGCACAGTGCTTGCGCTCAACCGGCATCGCGCTCTGGTCGATCGGGGAGCGGAGACGACCTTGCTGGATCTCGACTCGGGCCGCGCCATCGGCTCGTGGAAGATCGACACCGGCCTCTACGGCGCCGTGGGCGCAGAAAGTCCGTGTGCCTTTTCACGAAGCTTTTCCAATCGGGGTCGCGTGCTAGTACCGGGACAGGGCGCATTGGACTTTCCGGCCGACGAGCCCACACCGTCGTTGATCCATTTCGTCGGCAGCGGGTGCCGCCTGCTGGCCGGCTATGACGACGGCTCGTACCGGCTGTGGGACGTCGAAGACGGCAAATTGCGCATGGTGCGCGCATTGTTCACTGGCGAACGGCCCGTCAGTGCGGGCGCAGTCTTTGATGTGATCACGGCTGGCTTCGCCGATGGCCGGGTCGTGCTGCTCGACCGCGACGGAAAGCTCAGAGGGCAGGCGCTCAAGTCTCCGACGGGTGCTGCATCGACCGCTCAGGCCTTGACCGACGGCGGACGGCGGTTGGTTGTGCTCTATGCCGACGCGACGCTCGTAGTGTGGGACACGGAGAGCGGTAAGCCGATCGCCAAGTCACGCTATTTCGGCGGCGAGACCCTGGGCTTCGCGCCGTCATATGACGGAAAGCTAGCCGTGATCTACGGACCGCAAAGCCCGCCGCAGCTTTGGGACATCGAGGGAGGCAGGTTGATCGCCCAGCTCGAGGATCGGCAAGCCGGGACGAATGCCATCGCCTTCAGTCGCGACGGCAAGCGCCTCGCCACCGCCAGCGTCGACAAGTACGTGCGGATTTGGGACAGCGCAGACGGTCATGTGGTCGCCAAGCTGGATGCCGGCGATCGCGTCAATGACCTGGCCTGGACTCCGGACGGCGGAAAGCTCGCGCTGACTCTGTCGCAGGGCGTGCTTGAGCTGTTAGACGTTGCACGCGGCCAGGCCCTGATCGACATTGGCCGCAAGATCGCGGCGGCCATGCCGGCGGATCCCGCGGGAGCAGAGCCGAGATGACGATCGTCGATGCGCGGGCCATCCACAAGCACTTCGGCACCCTTCATGTCCTGAAGGGTGTCGACCTGGCGGTCGCCGAACGCGAGCTGGTGTTCGTGATCGGCCCGTCGGGCTCGGGCAAGTCGACCTTGCTGCGCTGCCTCAACCGGCTCGAGGAGCCGACGTCGGGTTCGATCGTCGTCGACGGCATCGACATGCTGAGTCCGAAGACAGACATCAATCATGCCCGCCAGCGCATCGGCATGGTGTTCCAGTCGTTCAACCTCTATCCACACATGACCGCGCTCGGCAACGTGACCCTGGCGCTGCGCAAGGTGGCGGGCAAGAGCCGCGCCGAGGCCGACGAGCTGGGCCGCCGCGCGCTGGAGAGGGTCGGGCTCGCCGACCGCGCCCATCACCGGCCGGCCGAATTGTCCGGCGGCCAGCAGCAGCGCGTGGCGATCGCGCGCTCGATCGCGCTCGAACCGCGGGTCATGCTGTTCGACGAGCCGACGTCGGCGCTCGATCCGGAGCTTGTGGGCTCGGTGCTCGAGGTCATGCGCTCGTTGCGCGAGAGCGGCATGACCATGATCGTGGTCAGCCACGAGATGGGCTTCGCGCGCGCCGCCGCCGACCGTGTGGTCTTCATGGATCACGGGCTGATCGTCGAGCAGGGGCCGCCGGCCGCCATCTTCGAGAACCCGGGCCACGAGCGCACGCGCAGCTTCATCGGCCAGATCCGCCGGCACTAGGTCGCGATGTCGCGCTGGGATCGCTTCCTCGACACGTTCTTCAATGCCCAGGTGATGGCGAAGTACCTGCCGGACATCCTTGCCGGCACGGTGTTGACTATCGAGCTCGCCCTACTGATCGTCGTCACCGGCATCGTGAGCGGCCTGTTGCTGGCGCTGCTGCGCAGTCTGGGCTGGCGGCCGGTCAACCTCCTGATCATCTTCGTCGTCGATCTGTTCCGCTCGCTGCCACCGCTGGTCGTGATCGTGATGTTCTATTTCGGCGCGCCGGCCGCCGGCTGGTCGCCCTCGGCCTTCGTCTCGACCTGGCTGTCGCTGTCGCTGGTGCTTATGTCGTTCGCCGAGGAAATCTTCTGGGCGGGCATCGTCTCGATCGCCCGGGGGCAGTGGGAGGCGGCACGCTCGACCGGCCTGTCCTACGGCCAGACGCTGTTCAACGTGATCCTGCCGCAGGCGCTGCGGCTCACGATCGCGCCGCTCACCAACCGCACCATCGCCATCACCAAAGGGACTGCGCTCGGCACGGTGGTCGCCCTGCACGAGATTCTCGGCATGGCCTCGTCGGCGGTGTCGAATTCCTACAATCCGTCGCCGCTCATGATGGGTGCGGCGGCCTATCTCGTGCTGTTCCTGCCCGTGGTGGTGGGCGCGCGCTGGATCGAGACAAGGTTCGCATGGAAGAGATAGTCCAGGCCTTCTTCAACGCCGAGATCGCGCACGAGGCGCTGCCCATCGTGTGGGCGGGCCTGTTGAACACGGTCCTGCTGTCGCTGCTGGTCGTGCCGCTCGGCCTGCTGGGCGGGCTGATCCTGGCCCTGCTCGCGCATTCGCGCAACGCGCTGCTGCGCTGGGTATTGATGGGCTGGGTCGATTTCTTCCGCGCCTTCCCGCCGCTCGTGCTGCTGATCCTGCTGTTCGCCGGCCTGCCGTTCGCCGGACTCGAACTCGGCGGCTTTGCCTGCGTGGCGATCGCCTTCTTCCTCAATACGGGCGCCTATTACGGCGAGATCCTGCGCGCCGGCATCGAATCGATCCCGCACGGCCAGGTCGAGGCGGCGCGCTCGACCGGCCTCTCCAACCTGCAGGCGATGATCTACATCGTGCTGCCGCAGGCGGTGCGCAACGTGCTGCCCGATCTGCTCAGCAACACGCTCGAGGTCGTGAAGCTCACCTCACTGGGCAGCGTCGTCGCCGTGCCCGAGCTCCTGTTCCAGGCCCGCCAGGCGCAGAGCGTGACGTACAACGCCACGCCCATCGTCATGGCGGCGGTGATCTATTTCCTCATCCTCTGGCCAGTCGTGCGGCTCCTGAGCAGGCTCGAGAACCGCGCGCTGGCGCATCGAGGCTAGCCGAGGCTCAAGTGCTCTCGTGCGAGAGGATGTCGCCAAACAGCTCCCAGGTCTCGCCCTTGAAGCGCGACAGCCGGACCGCCTGGATCGGATAGAAGTCGGTCGGGCTGGTGCTGACCGTGATGCCCGGCAGCAGCATGGGCACGCGGTATTTCTGGAACGACGCCGCTTGCTTCATCAGGTTGGCGCGGGTGAGGTTGTCGCCGCAGCGCTTCAGCGTCTCGTGCATCAGGCTCGATGCGGCGTAGCCGTAGACGTGGTTGGCGTCGGCCTTGTTGGCCTGCGGCATGTGCTTGTCCATCCACGCCCGCCAGGTCTTCATCTCCTCGTTGTTGTCCCACTGCTTGTCGGTCGCATCCATCAGGTAGAACGCCGTGATGATGCCCTGCGAGTTGTCGAAGCCCGCCGGCTTCATGACCGCCGCCACCGAGACCGAGACGTTCACCAGGTAGTGGGCCGGCTTCCAGTTGATGTCGGCCGCCTTGCGGATCGCCTGCGCCGCCTGCTTGGGCGCGGTGATGTTGAAGAACACGTTGGCGCCGGAATCCTTGAGCTGGATGATCTGGCTGTCGACCGTGGGATCGGTCACTTCGTAGGTGACGTGCTTGACGATGCGGTTGGCCTCCTTGCCGAGTCCTTCCTTGAAGCCGTCGAGATAGTCCCGGCCGAAATCGTCGTTCTGGCTCAGGACGCCGACCTTCGCGTCCTTGACGTTGGCCAGCACGTGCTTGGCGTAGATCACCGCCTCGGTGTGGTAGTCGGGCTGGAAGCCCATGGTCCACGGGAAGTTCTTGGGATCGCCCCACTTCGAGGCACCGGTCGCGACGTAGAGCTGCGGCACCTTCTTCTGGTTCATGTATTTGTGGATCGCCGTGTTGCACGGCGTCCCCAGCGACTGGAAGAGGGCGAAGATCTTCTCCTGCTCGACCAGCTGGCGCACCACCTCGACGGTCTTGGGCGGCGAGTAGCCGTCATCCATGGAGATGAACTTGACCTTGCGGCCGTTGATGCCGCCGGCGTCGTTCACCGCCTTCCAGTAGGCGTCGATCGTCCGGCCGATCGCGCCGTACGAGGACGCCGGCCCGCTATAGGGATTGGTGTTGCCGATCTTGATCTCGCTGTCGGTGACGCCGTCGTCGTACTTCTTCTGCGCCCGCACCGCCGGGGCCGCCAGCACCAGAGCGGCGGCCGACGCGCCGCCCACAAAACCACGCCTGTTCGTCTTCACTCTTGCCTCCCAATAGCGTTTCTACAGCCGCCAGCTTATAGCACGCGTTTGCCGGCCTGCGGAACGCGTTGCCGCAGGGCCCGCGTGTACCCGTGTCAGGAACTCTCGGCGTGCATGACCTCGCCGAACAGCTCCCAGGTCTCGCCCTTGAAGCGCTGAAGCTGCACGGCCTGGATCGGGTAGAAGTCGGTCGGGCTGGTGCTGACCGTGATGCCCGGCAGCAGCAGCGGCACGCGGAACTTGCGGAACGACGCCGCCTGCTTCATCAGGTTGGCCCGCGTGAGGTTGTCGCCGCAGCGCTTCAGCGTCTCGGTCATCAGGAACGAGACCGCATAGCCGTAGATGTGGTTGGCGTCGGCCTTGTTGGCCTGCGGCATGTGCTTGTCCATCCACGCCCGCCAGGTCTTCATCTCCTCGTTGTTGTCCCATTGCTTGTCGGTCGCATCCATCAGGTAGGACGCGGTGATGATGCCCTGGCAGTTCTCGAAGCCCGCGGGCTTCATCACCGCCGCCACCGAGACCGAGACGTTGGTGAGGTACTGGACGGGCTTCCAGTCGATGTCGACCGCTTTGCGGATGGCCTGCGCGCCGGCCTTGGGGCCGGCGTAGTTCATGAAGATGTTCGCGCCCGAATCCTTGAGCTGGATGACCTGGCTGTCGACCGTGGGGTCGGTCGCCTCGAAGGTGACCACCTTGACGATCTTGTCGACGTCCTTGCCGAGACCCTCCTTCAGGCCGCCGAGATAGTCGCGGCCGAAATCGTCGTTCTGGATCAGCACGCCGATCTTGGGCTCCTTGACGTTGGCGAGCGCGTGCTTGGCGTAGATCGCCGCCTCGGTGTGGTAGTCGGGCTGGAAGCCCATGGTCCACGGGAAGTTCTTGGGATCGCCCCACTTGGAGGCACCGGTCGCGACGTAGAGCTGCGGTACCTTGCGGGTGTTCATGTATTTGTGGATCGCCGTGTTGCACGGCGTGCCGAGCGAATTGAACAGCGCGAAGATCTTGTCGCTCTCGACCATCTGGCGCACCAGCTCGACGGTCTTCGAAGGCACGTACCCGTCATCCAGCGAAATGAACTTCACCTTGCGGCCGTTGATGCCGCCCGCCTCGTTCACCGACTTGAAGTAGGCGTCGATCGTCTTGGCGATCGCGGCATAGGCCGAGGCGGGGCCGCTGTAGGGATTGGTGTTGCCGATCTTGATCTCGCTGTCGGTAACGCCGTCGTCGTATTTCTTCTGCGCCCGCACCGCCGGGGCCGCCGACAGCAGGGCCGCCGCCGAAACACCGCCCACGAAACCACGTCTGCCCGTCGTCATGCGCATCTCCTCATCTGCCGATTTTGTCGGGCAGTATGGCGGGGCAGACCGGGGCTCGACAAGCGACGGCAGAACGTCCCATCCTTTGTCGCATGACCAACTCTCCGGACTACGAAGTCATCGTCATCGGCGCGGGCGTGGGCGGCATCTACCAGATCAAGCTGCTCAAGGACCTGGGTGTGAAGGCGACCGTGCTCGAGCTGGCGGGCGGGCTGGGCGGCACGTGGTATTGGAACCGCTACCCCGGCGCGCGCTTCGATTCGGAGAGCTACACCTACGGCTACTCGTTCTCGCGCGAGCTGCTCGACGAATGGCACTGGAAGGAGCGCTTCTCCGGCCAGCCCGAGAATCTGCGCTACCTCGAGTACGTCGCCGACAAGTTCGACCTGCGCCGCTTCATGCAGTTCCACCAGCGGGTGACGGCGGCGCGCTGGGACGAGGACGGACGCATCTGGCGCCTCACGGTGCAGGATGTGAGGAACGACGCCGCGCGCCAGATGACCTGCCGCTTCGTGGTGATGACGCTCGGGCTGCTCTCGCAGCCGACCCTGCCGCGGTTGCCCGGCATGAAGAGCTTCAAGGGTCCGTCCTTCCACACCTACTATTGGCCCAAGGAAGGGGTCGAGCTTGCCGGCAAGAAGGTCGCGGTGATCGGCACCGGCGCCACCGCCATCCAGGTGATCGGCGAGATCGCCGACAAGGTGGGCGAGCTCACCGTGTTCCAGCGCCGGCCCAACTGGAGCTGCCCGCTCAACAACAGCCCGATCTCGGAACGGGAGATGGCGGACATCCGCGCCCGCTACGACGAGATCTTCGCCAAGTGCGCGCGCTCGCCCGGCGGCTTCGAGCACGAGCCCGACCGGCGCGGCTTCTGGGAGGTGAGCCGCGAGGAGCGGCTCGCGCTGTGGGACAAGCTCTACGACTCGCCGGGCTTCGGCATCTGGCTCGCCAATTTCCGCGAGATCTTCGTAGATGAGGCGGCCAACGCCGAGTTCTCTGAATACATCGCCGGGCGCATCCGCCAGAGGGTCAAGGACCCCAGGATCGCCGAGAAGCTGATCCCCAAGGATCACGGCTTCGGCGTGCAGCGCGTGCCGATGGAGACCAACTATTTCGAGGCGTTCAACCGCGACAATGTCCGCCTGGTCGACCTGCAGGAGACGCCGCTCGAGCGGGTCACCAAAAAAGGCCTCAAGACGACCGAGCGCGAATACGAATTCGACATCATCGTCTATGCCACGGGTTTCGACGCCATCACCGGCGCGTTCGACCACATCGACATCCGCGGCACCAACGGCCAGACGCTGCGCGAGAAGTGGAAGGATTCGTGCTCGAGCTTCCTCGGCATGATGATCCACGGCTTCCCGAACCTCCTGATGCCGGCCGGGCCGCAATCCGGCTCGGCCTCGACCAACTATCCGCGCGGCATCGAGACCGGCGTCAACTGGTGCACCAGGTTCCTGCAGCATGTCTGGCAGCGCGGCGACACGCGCTTCGAGGCGACGGCGGAGGCCGAGGCGCGGTGGACCGCGCATGTCGTCAGCATGTACTCGATGATGCTGATGCGGAAGGCCAAGGGCTGGTTCACCGGCTACAACTCCAACGTCCCCGGCCACGAGGAGGGCAAGGTGCGCTACTTCGTCTACAACGGCGGCGCCCCCAAATACGTCGAGCGCATCACCTCGGTCGCCGAGAAGGGCTACGAGGGCGTCGTGCTGGAGGGCGCCCGCCAAACCGCCGCCGCCGAGTAGTCAGTGGCTCGCCTGGCTGGCGAGCCGGGCCTTGAGGTCCTGCGCGGTCTTGAGCTGCTGGCGGAGCGTGGGGAGCTGCTCGGCCGCGATCTGGTTGATCTGCTCCTGCTTGCGCGACTGAGCCATGTGCTCGAAATCGGCGACGACGTGCTGGTGGTCCTTGATCGTGTAGTCGAGATAGGCCTCGTCGTAGGCCCGTCCGCTGAGCTTCGCGAGCTTGTCCTGCTCGGTCTGGCCGCTCGCCTTGGGACCCTCGGCCGGGAATTCCTTGATCGAGGGCGCGGCCTTCAGCATCTGCGCGCGCGCCGCCGTGGCGTCCTTCACCAGCGTCTGGGCGAACTGGCGCAGCTCGGCGCTGCTCGCGTGCCGGGCGGCATAGTTGCCGGCGATGATCTCCGAATTGTCACCGCGGATGGCGTCGCGCGCGAAATCGTTGGCCGACTGCGCCGCGGCGGGAAGCGATACCGCGCCGGCGGCCAGGGCCGCGATGACGGCAAGAAGTCTGTTCATGCGACTCTCCTCGTTACCGACGGTCAACGGCCGCGCGCGCGGACGGGTTGCCCGGCGATGGAGCGCGGTGCATGTTGGACGAAACCATGACTCCTGCAGCACCCAAGCCGGCGAACGGGCCGCACGCCGTCGTCCTGACGCGCGACTGGCGGGCCGACATGGTGGTGCATGCCGTCGGGCTGGCGGCCGGCACCGCGGGCGCGGTCGCGCTGGTGATTGCCGTCATCCGCTCGGCCACGCCGCACCAATGGCTGCCGGCCGCGGTCTATGTCGCGGGCCTGCTCGCCATGCTGGGCTGCTCGGCCGCCTACAACGCCTGGGGAAGCCATGGCCGCCGGCCGTGGCTGCGCCGGCTCGACCATGCCGCGATCTTCGCCATGATCGCCGGCACCTACACGCCGGTGGCGCTGCACCTCTCGCCGCCGTGGGACGCGGGCCTCGCCGCCGCGGTATGGACGGTGGCGGGCGCCGGCATCCTGCTCAAGCTCTGGCAACCTCACCGCATCGAGGCGATCTCGGTCGTGCTCTACCTGTTGCTGGGCTGGATGGGCGCGGCGGCGGCGGGCGAGCTGCTGGCCTCGATCCCGGCCCGTCCGCTCGCGCTCATCCTGGCGGGCGGCGTGGTCTATTCGGCGGGCGTCGTCTTCCATCTGGCGTCCGGCTGGCGCTACCAGGCGGCGCTCTGGCACCTCTCGGTGCTGGCGGGCGCCACGCTCCATTTCTTCGCCGTGCTGGCGCTGGTCGCGCCCTGACGCCGCCGCCCCTGGACGCTCGACATAAGCCAAGCTAGGGCATCTCCGGTCGTTCTGGTTAAAATAACGGGAATCTAACGGGGTGGCGGACCATACTACCCCAACGATTTTCATGCCGGCGTTCGGCGGGTAGGGGAGTCGGTCGATCATCGGCCGGATCATAACCCCGCCGTTAGAAGGAACCCGATTCTGTCGTATAGAACGCGAAGCTTGGCGGAAACGCCCCAAGTGAACGGAACTACGCCGCCCGAAGAACCGCTGCCTCGATCCGGCTATGGGACTCCTTGCCGATCTCTCGCTTGCCGCCGGGATTGGCGGCCCAGGCGAATACGGCAAGCGAGACGGCGGCGAAGAATCCCACGATGAAAAGCCAGCGCGTGGCCACCTCAAGGCGCCGGCGCAGCAGCTCCAAATACGCGTAGCCCAGAATGGGACCGACCCATCGTCCTGACGTCTTGAGGAAGGCTAACGAGGTCGGTGCGTTGCTGTTGTTTTCGCGGACGTCCTTTGTGCCCCGCTCACGGGCTTGAACGAAGGCGGCGAGGTCGATGTAGGGCGGCGGCAGGAAGTCCTCTGCGTTATCGTTGATGAGCTTCAGCAACTTTGCATCCTTTGGCACCTCGCGCAGGAAGAGGGGCGGGGTCACGAGGACGCTGAGCGCGATCCTGATGCCGACGCCCAGCAGGAGCAGGCCGAGCAGGCCGCTGCCGATGGCCAGCTCCAGCCGCCATTCGGGCATCGGCGTGCCGAGCCCGGTCAAGGGGCTCGAGCCGACGATGGCCGCGGCGACGGCGGCGAAGGCCGTCGCCATCCATTTCATCGTCTCGCGGATGTTGTTGCGTGCCGGAGCGTGCGGATCGCCGAATGCCGCAGCCGATGCGGAAGGGGACCCGGCGTCCGACATCGCTAGCGCTTGAACCGGCCGAACGTGATGGCGAACGGATCCGGCGTATGGCTGCGCATCGCGTCGATGATCTTGCCATAGGGCGGTACGCTGCCGGTCGACCAGGTGAAACGCAGCGGCGTCGTTGCCGCTGTCGTTCGCGGGCGTTTGACGACTTCGACGATCTGGCCGACGTGGCTGATCGTCTGGGCGCCCTCGAAAGGCTTGTCGAGCGGCACGCTCACGCCGGGCCCGAGATAGATCTCGAAGGAGATCGGGCCGGGGCCCGTCGGTTCGGGGATGTTGGGCAGCGGCGCTTCCGGCTCCGACCGGTCGTCCGTGACGATGACCCGCCCGTTGGCATCCTGCGTGATCTTGATGGCCATGCGCGCCCCCCGGCTGGCCGCAATGCTAGCCCGGTAGCATTGTCTGCTCAAGGCTCAACCTTGGAGAGGATTGCCCGCCGCCTCCTCGCGGCGCATGATTCCACAAACGACCAAAGGAGGACCGCCATGGCGCTGCCGCAGGACATTCGCCCGGTGAACGACGAGCTGGCCGATTCGATCACGCGCGGCGCCGACACGCCGTGGATCGAGACCAAGCCCGGCATGGCGTGGACCAAGGTGCTGTGGGTCGGGCAGGAGTCCGGCCGCTGGGCGGTGCTGCTGAAATGGAACAAGGGCTACGTGGCGCCGCCGCACAAGCATCTCAGCGCCGCCTTCGCCTACATCCTCAAGGGACGGCTCAAGGTGCGCGGCACGACCTACCAGGCCGGCGACTTCCTGCACGAGACCAACGGCATGGTGCACGGCGCCACCGAGGCGCTGGAGGACACCGAATATCTCTTCTTCTGCGACGGCCCGGTGCTGTTCTTCGACGACGACAAGTTCACCGGCTATCGCGGCTGGGAGCAGGTGCTGCAGATGCAGCGGCAGGCGATGGCGAAGGAGAGGCGGGCGGCGGAGTAGTCGAAATCGACTCTCCACATTGAACCGTCTCGTACCCGTGTCGTGAAAGCAGATCAAACATTTCGGTCTTGAGCTGACTTAGTGACGTCGGATATGTGGCGGCTTGGGTAATTCGCTCAACGGTAAACGGCTCCACAGCGAGATTGTCGTATATGCCTCCATCGTAAATCCACCTCAGCCGGCGCGGTATTGCGGTAGCATCGCGTCTAGCAAAGGCACGGAGGACTCCCATGGACGTCGGCATGATGATGGTCTTCGCCAGCTACGGCTGGGAGAACTGCCCCGACGAGCGCGTGTGGGAGGAAGAGATCCGGCTCGCCCGCATCGCCGCCGATTCCGGTTTCGATTGCCTGTGGTCGGCCGAGCATCACTTCAACGACTATTCCTTCGTGCCCGACAATCTGGCGCTGATGATGCACCTCTCGGCGCTCTGCCCGCACATCGATGTCGGCACGGCGGCGGTGATCTTGCCCTGGCACGATCCGTTGCGCGTGGCCGAGAACGCCGCGACGCTCGATCTCGTGAGCAAGGGCCGGCTGCGCTTCGGCATGGGCCGCGGGCTGGCGCGGCGCGAGTTCGCGGCGTTCCGCATGAACATGGATGAATCGCGCGCCCGCTTCGACGAGGCGGCGCCGATGATCGTCGAGGCGCTGCGCACCGGAATCATGGAAGGCAACGGCCCGTTCTACAAGCAGCCGCGCATCGAGATCCGGCCGCGGCCGAAATATTCGTTCGACGGCCGCATCTATGCCGTGGCGTCGAGCGAGGATTCGATCGATTCAGCGGCCAAATTAGGCGCGCACCAGGTGATGTTCGCCGATCGGCCGTGGGAGATGCGCGTGCCGATGATCGAGAAGGGCCGCGCGCTGCACCGCCAGTATCACGGCACCGAGCCGCCGCGTCCGATGCTGACCGAGTTCTGCGTCTGCGGGCCCAACGCCGCCACCATCGAGGACGAGGCGCGGCGCTATCAGGGCAAGTTCGTCGAGAGCAACTTCCATCACTACGAATTCCTCGGCGAGCACTTCAAGTCGGTGAAGGGCTACGACTCCTACCAGCAGAAGGCCGACCTGGCGCGCAAGGCGGGCGGCGGCATCGAGGGCGCGGTCACCGGCTTCATGCAGGCGGCCTCCTGGGGCACGCCCGACAGGATCCTGCGCGGGCTGGAGGCGCGGCGGAAGCTGCTGGGCGATTGGGAGATGAATGTCGCCTTCCGCTTCGGCGGCACGCCGTTCGAGGTGAGCGAGCGCGGGCTTCGGCTGTTCGCCAAGGAAGTGCTGCCGGTGGTCAAGAAGTGGGGGGCCGAGAGCAAGGCGAAGGCGGCGGCGGAGTAGCGCCGGCTGCGACAGGCAGAAGGACCTCGCCCTTCGAGACGCGGCCTGGCGGCCGCTCCTCAGGGTGAGGTCTTTCTAAGACGGCCGGCGCGGCGCCGTCGAGAGCCGAACGACGTTCGACTCGCCCTCCTGATGGGCTTCGGCCAAAGCGCGCGCCGTGGCGCGGCTCAGATCCTCGAGACGGAACGGCTTGGACAGCACAGTGAACTCGGTCGCCGCCTGCCGCGCGCGTTCGCTGTAGCCGGTCATCAGCACGATCGGCTGCTCGGGCCGCTCGCTGCGGATCGTGCGCGCCAGGCTGATGCCGTCCATGCTGCCGGCCATGACGATGTCGCTCACCACCAGGCCGTAGTCGCGTTCCGTCATCGCGTTCTGCGCGGCCGCGGCGTCGGCCGCGTCGTCGACGGTAAAGCCCAGCTCGTCGAGCATGGCGTGTGTGACGGCGCGCACATCGGGATTGTCCTCGACCAGCAGGACCCGTTCCGAGCCGTTGCCGCGCGTGGCGGTGCGCGCATCGTCCGCCGCCGTCTGCTCGACCGAGCGCGGCAGGTAGAGCGACACGGTCGTGCCGCGGCCGAGCTCGCTGTCGATCGTCGCCGCGCCGCCCGATTGCTGGGCAAAGCCGTAGACCTGCGCCAGGCCGAGGCCGCTGCCCTTGCCGGACGGCTTGGTGGTGAAGAAGGGATCGAACACCTTGGGCAGGACGTCGGGCGCGATGCCCATGCCGGTGTCGCTGACGCGCAGCACCACGAACTCGCCCGACAGGCCGGACGGCGATCCATTGCCGTCCAGGACGACGTTGCTGGCGCCGATCGTGATGGTGCCGCCCTCCGGCATGGCATCGCGCGCGTTGAGGCCGAGATTGACCAGCGCCAGCTCGAGCTCGTTGACGTCGACCTTGACCTGCCACAGCTCGGGCTGGATCTCGGTCCGCAGCTCGACGGTGGGCGCCAGGATGCTGAGCAGCATGGCGCGCGAGGCGGCGACGCGCGCCTCGATCTCGATCACCGAGGGGTCGAAGGGTTGGCGGCGGGCGAAGGACAGGAGCTGGCGGGTGAGCGCCACGCCGCGCTGGGCGGCGGTGTCGATGGCATTGGCGGCGAAGGTCGCCTTCTCGTTGCCCTCGGCGACCCTGCGCAGCGTGCCGAGAAAGCCGGTGACGATCATCAGTAGGTTGTTGAAATCGTGCGCCACGCCGCCGGTGAGCTGGCCGAGCGCCTCCATCTTCTGGGCGTAGGCCTGGCGGCCCTGCGCCTCCTCGAGCGCGAGCTGCGCCTTGCGCTTGTCGGTGATGTCGCGCGTGATCTTGGCGAAGCCCACCAGCCGGCCGGTCTCGTCGGTGATGCGGTCGATGACGGCGTTGGTCCAGATCAGGCTGCCGTCCTTGCGCATGCGCCAGCCTTCGGATTCGTAGCGGCCCTCGCGCGCCGCCTGTTCGAGGGCGCGCATGGGCAGGCCGCTGGCGCGATCGCGTTCGGGATAGAAGCGCGAGAAATGCTGGCCGATGATCTCGTTCGCGGCGTAGCCCTTGATGCGCTGCGCGCCGACGTTCCAGCTCGTCACCACGCCGTTGGGATCGAGCATGATCAGGCCGTAGTCGGTGACGTTGTCGATCATCAGCCGGAACTGGCGCTCGCTGTCCTGCAGCGCCTGCTGGGCGGCGCGGCGCTCGGTGATGTCGCGCGTGATCTTGGCGAAGCCTTCCAGATTGCCATGCTCGTCGTGGATGGCGTCGACGACGACGCTGGCCCAGAACCGGCTGCCGTCCTTGCGCACGCGCCAGCCCTCGCCCTCGAAATGGCCGGTGCGCAGCGCCGTGTCGAGCACCTGCGCCGGCAGGCCGGCGGCGCGATCCTCCGGCGTATAGAAGCGCGAGAAATGCTTGCCGACGATCTCGTCGGCGCTATAGCCCTTCAGCCGCTCGGCGCCGGCGTTCCAGCTGGTCACCGTGCCCGCCGTATCGAGCATGTACATGGCGTGGTCGATCAGGCCCTGGACCAACAGCCGGAAGCGGCGGTCGCTCTGCGCCAGCGCCTCGTGCGCGGCGACGGTTGCGGTGATGTCGCGCGTGACGTTGGCGAAGCCCATGGTCCGGCCGGCATCGTCCATGATGCGGTGCAGGGCGGCGCGGACGCGAAAGCGCGTTCCGTCCTTGCGCAGACGCCACCCTTCTTCCTCGTAACGTCCGTCGTGGGCGGCCAGTCCGCGCAGCCGATCGGGCAGGCCGGCGGCCCGATCCTCGGGCAGGAACAGGCGGGAGAAATGCTGGCCGACGATTTCGGAGGGAAGGTAGCCCATGATCGCCTGGCAGCCCTCGCTCCAAGTCTGGATAAAGCCCTCCGAATCAATCATGTAGATCGCATGATCGGTGACCGCGTCCACCAGCAGGCGGAAACGGTCGGTTCCGGATAGTGGTTGCACGCGAGATGCGGGCGATGGCATTCTGAAAGCCCCAAATTTAGCACGCCCTTGATTCAGGCGTTGCTCGTTAAGGACCGGTAAGCGCAGGAGTTTACAAGGGACCGAGCCATGGCAGTAGCACATTCCAATCAGTCGACTGTGGGATGGATACGGCGGTTCCCGGCCTGGCTGGCGGGGGCCAAGGGGCCGGACGATCCGGCGTCGGGCGGCTCCGGGGTGGATCGGCAGAAGGCCGAGCCGGATGACCTGCCCTATCACGTCGAACTATGGGACCCGCAACGGCGGAGCATCGAGCAGGTGCTGGCCGTCAGCTCGAACGGCAGCATCGGCTACGCGGCGTATTACGCGGCGACCCGGGAATATCCCGGCCGCTACATCACCCTGCGGCACAAGAACAGCATCATATCGCGGTGGAACGGACCGGAAAATTAAGGATAAGTTCGGTACCGTACCTCAGAGGCCATCCATGGCGCTGCCTGAACCGGAAGTCCGGGAGGAATTGCCGTACCGTGTCGAGCTTTGGCACGTCGACGGACACGCGCGCGTCGAGCGCGTGTTGGCGCGGGCGCTGAGCGCGCAGCTCGCTCAGGCCATTTTCAAAGCTGCCCAGGAAGAGCACCCACGGCGGCGCATCACTCTCAGCAAGGGCGACCAGGTCATTTCGGATTCCGGCGGCCAGAGCTGACGCGATGCGTCAGTCGGCCGCCGCCGTCGTCGAGCCTTCGGTGAGGCCGAATGCCGGCATCACGTCGCGGGCGAAGGCGCGCAGATTGCCGACCGAGGCGTTGGGATCGACCAGCAGGATGTTGGTGGCGCCGATTGCCTCCAGCTCCTTCAGCCGCGCGATCACCTCGTCGGGTGTGCCCCACAGCGGCGCGGTGTCGTCCTCGACCTTGTCGGGCAGCTTGCCGCGCGCCAGGTCGCCGATGTTGGCGATCACGCGCTTGCGCGTCGCGAACATGGCGGCGCGCTCGGCCTCGCCATGGATCATCTGCAGCGGCCGCGCCGTCGCGATCATCTTGGGCTCGTAGGCGCGGCCGGCGGCGGCGCATTCCTTGCCGAATATCTCGATGCGCTCGGCGATCTGGTCGAGCTGGGCCAACTGGTCGAGCAGCAGGTTGTAGCCCTCGCGCGCGGCGCGCCGCACCGAATCGAGGCTGCCGGCCGCCATCCACAGCGGCGGATGCGGGCGTTGCAGCGGTTCGGGCTCGACCACGATGTCGTCGTAGTGCCAGCGCTTGCCGTGGTGGCTGAAGCGGCCTTCGGCGGTCCACGCCTTGCGGATGATCTCGAGCGCCTCGTCGAAGCGTTCGGTCGCCTCCTCGATCGGGATGTTGAAGCCCTTGAACTCGGGCAGGCGATAGCCCTTGCCGACGCCGAAATCGAGCCGGCCGCCGCTCAGCAGGTCGAGCGTCGCGGCCTGCTCGGCGATCAGCACCGGGTTGTGCCACGGCAGTACGACGACGGCGGTGCCGAGGCGGATGCGGCGCGTCCTAGCGGCGAGATAGGCGAGCAGGGTCATCGACGCCGAGACCTGGCCGTGGCCCGTGAAGTGGTGCTCGACCAGGAACAGGTGGCGGAAGCCCAGCCGGTCGGCTTCGACGACGTACTCGACGAAGCTGTCGTAGCCCAGGCTGTCCTCGAGCGCGACGGCGCGCTTTTGCGTGCGCGCGCCGCCGAACAGGCCGAATTGCAGGCGTGGCTTAGTCAGGCATCTGCTCCATTACGCGGCGCGGGCGGCCTCGCTGGTCGGGTCGCCGGCGATGCGGCTGTGCCACATGACGCGCGGCTGGCTCATGTCCCACGGCGTCGCCTGGTGCATGAGACGGCGGTTGTCCCACAGCACCGCGTCGCCCGGGCGCCAGTCGTGGTGATAGATGCGCGGCGGCCGGCAGGCGAAGTCGACCAGCTCCTGCAGGAAGCGCTCGGACTCCTCCGGCGTCATGCCGGGAATGTTGTGCGCGTGCCGGCCGATCACGAGATTCTTGCGGCCGGTCTCGGGATGCACCTTGACCAGCGGCCTGAGCGGCACCTTGCCGGCGTTGCGCAGGCCATAGCCGGAATATTCGCCGTCGGCGTTCTTCTGGTCGGTGTCGTGGCCGAGCTTGCTCTGGCTGTAGTGCAGCGAATGGTGGGCCGAGAGCTTCTCGACCCTGGCCTTCATGGCGTCGTCGAGCGCGTCGTAGGCCGCGCGCATGTCGGCGAAGCCGGTGTGGCCGCCGACGGTCGGCACGATCTCGGCGGAGAACACCGCGCCCTTGGCCTGCACGGGCATGTAGGTGCTGTCCATGTGCCAGCCCATGTTGCCCTTCAGGATCTTCATCATGTCGTCGTTGTCGGCCTCGCGCCGCAGGCTGCCGTCTTCCTTGACGTTGGAGATCGCCGCCATCTCGAACTCGAGCGGGCCGAAGCGGTGGGCGAAGGCGATCTGCTCGTCACGCTTGAGGAACTGGCCGGGGAAGATCAGCAGGCCGTGCTCGAGCCACGCGCGGTGCAGGGCGCGCGTCGCTTCGTCGTCGATCGACACGAGCTTCATGCCGGTCACGACCGCGCCGAAGGTCGTTCCGTCGAGAGGCTGGATGTCGAAGCCGCGTGCCATATCGTTCCTGATGTGCGCTCGCTATTATGAACCGTAAAGGAGTGGGGAGGAACAGGATGCACGCACGGCTGAGCAGACTCTTGCGCTGGTTCGTTTGCGGCATTGTCGCAAGTTCGGCATCGGCGATGATGCAAACAGCGATGGCGCAAACCAAGTGGCCCGACAAACCGGTGCGACTGGTTGTCGGTTTCACCGCCGGCAGCGCGACCGACGTGTCGGGCCGATTGTTCGCACAGAAATTTTCACAGGCATGGGACCAATCGGTGATCGTCGACAACGTCGCCGGCAACTCCGGCGCGATCGGCGTCGACAAGGTCGCCAAGGCGGCGCCCGACGGCTACACGCTGATGTGGTCGGGCAACGCCGCCATCACCATCCTGCCCAGCCTGCAGAAGCTGCCGTTCGATCCGCTGAAGGATTTCGAGTTCGTCACCATCGCGCTCGCGACGGCGTCGATCGTGCTGGTCAACAACGACCTGCCGGTGAAGTCGCTCGAGGAGCTGATCGCCTACGCCAAGGCCAATCCGGGCAAGCTGAGCTATGGCTCGCCGGGCGTCGGCACGCCGCAGCATGTCGCCGGCGAGCTGCTGTGCCGCATCGCCGGCATCCGGATGGAGCACATTCCCTATCGCGGCGCCAACCTGACCGACGTCATGAGCGGCGTCGTGCCGGTCGGCATCCAGAATGCGGGCGCCGCCCTGCCATTCGTGCGCGACGGCCGCGTGCGCGGCCTCGCCCTCACCTCGCTCAAGCGCTCACCCGCGGCGCCCGACCTGCCGACGGTGGCGGAGCAGGGCTATCCCGGCTTCGAGGCGCTGTCGTGGTTCGGCATCCTGGCGCCGCGCGGCACGCCACGGCCGATCCTCGACAAGATCCAGGCGGCGACGCTCAAGGCGCTCGACGATCCCGAGCTCAAGCCGAAATTCGCCGCGCTCGGGCTCGAGCCGGTCGGCGGCACGCCCGACGAGATGAAGGCCACCATGGAGCGCGACATCCCGAAATGGGCGAAGGTGATCGCCGACGCCCACATCCAGACGTCGAAGTAGGGCTACTTGTAGACGCCCTGCATGATGAAGCGGTCGCGTTGCGACTGCGCGCATTCGTTCATCACCGTCATCACCCGCTCGACCGTGGGCTCGCCCTCGACGAACGGGTTGGGCCCGCGCGGCGACTTGCGCAGCTCGGCGAGCTTCTCCGGCGCCAGGTCGACGCCGGCGTGGTTGGAGATCATGACGTCGATGTTCTGCTGCTTGACCAGGTCGCGCATGCGCGCGGTCGAGGCGATGTAGGCCTCGAAGCGGGTCTTGTCGGCGCCGAAATTGAAGCCGGTGCCGCCCCATTCGACGACCCTGTGGGTCTGGCCGCGCCAGGTCACGTCGAATACCGGCGAGATCGTGCCGAGCGTGTGGCCGGGCGTGGCATAGAGCGTCACCGTCGTGCCGCCCAGCGTGACCGTGTCGCCGTCCTTGGCCGAGATGTCGATGCCCGGCCGGAACACCGGCGGCGGATCCCATAGAGGCGTCTCGAAGTCGAGCTTGCTCGAGGTCATCGCCCAGTCGGCCTCGCCCATGACGATGCGCGCGCCCTTGTATTTGTTGGCGAGATAGACGGCGCCACCATAATGGTCGCCATGGCCGTGCGTGACGATGATGTACTTGATGCGCGCCGGGTTGAGGCCGACGCGGCGCAGGCCGCCCTCGATCAGCTTGGCGGCTTCCTTGCCGCTGTTCAGCGCATCGAGAAGGATGATGCCGTCGCGCGTGTTGATCGCCCACGCGCTCACCCAGGAATCGCCCAGGAAGTAGAGATTGTCGAAGGCGCGCGCGGCCGGCGGCGCCGGCTTGTTGATCAGTCCTTCGAGCGTATGGTCGTCGCCCTTCGGCCGAGTCGCCGGCGCGGGCTTGCAGAGCGACAGGAGCTGCTTGAGGTCGCTGCCGGCCGTGGTGGTGGCGGCGGCGAGGTGGCTCTGCACCATCGCCTCGGTGACGGGCGGCGGACCCTGCTCGCAACCGGCAAGCGCGGCAATGGAAAAGGCCAGCAGGCCAAGGCGCGTCTTCATCATCTCTCCCCCGAAGATTTGCCGTTCGACGATAGCACGACGAAAAAACCCGCCCCATCGAAGACAGGGCGGGTTCTTGTGCTGCGGAATTGCAGCCGGTGCGACTTTGGGCTTAGCGGACTTCGGTGAGCTTGCCGTGCGCGTCGACCGCGACCACGACCGGCTTGTTTTCTCGGCTCAGCGCCACGCCCTGCCAGCCGCCGTCGCTGGTGCGGATGAGGTCGCGCACGCCGGAGTAGCCGTCATGCTCGATCTGCGAGCGGGCGACGGACTCGGCGACCGTGCTGTCGGTGGAGCGGGGGCCCAGCGCATCGGCGCGCGGGACGGGCCGCGGCCGCGAGCTGCCGCCGGTCACGGCGGTCTGGGCGAGAGCCGCGGTGGCGACGAGTCCGGTCGCGGCAACGAGGGTGAAGGAGAGAAGGGAACGACGGTTCATTGGACTTGATACTCCTGTACGCGATGAGCGCCGGGATCAGGCCCAAGCAATGGGGCTGCTTTGTGACGTCCATCGGCAGGTCGCGTGCAGATTGATGGAGGCTCAGTCGATCGGCACGCCGATCGCCAACGGATGGATCCACCACATCGCGACATAGGCGGCCGAGCCGATGATGAGCGCGATCGCATCGCCCATGGTTGCTCCGCTTGCCGGCGCGCCCATGTCGCCGCGACGCTTCAGCGTCGCGCGGTCGTAGCCAGCCCACAGCAGGAAACCACCGAACAGCACGATCGAGCCGAGGTCGCCATTCACCAGCAGGTGGGCGATCGCCCAGGTCTTGACGCCGACCAGCATGGGATGGCGCAGGGTCGACTTGATCTTGCCGAGCGGCGAGTAGGTGGCGGCCAGCGCCACGAAAGCGAACCACATCAGCACGAGCGTGATCGGGTGCAGCCAGGCCGGCGGATCCCAAACCTGGACGTAGCCGCTGCTTCGGTAGCGGCCGAAGCCCCAGACGATGAGCACCAGTCCAATGGCCGAGATCAGCGAGTAGAGGCCTTTGTAAGGACCCTCGCCGAGGCGTGCGATCAGGCCGGCGCGCACCGAGCGTAAGGTTGTGAACGTATGGGCGCCTAGGAATAGCGCCAGGCCAATGGTCAATAGCCACATACAGGAAGGTTAGCACAACGAACGCGTGCAACTTTCCACTGTCCAGCGCGTTTCTCGTACATGCCCCACATTACAACGCCGCTGGTCGCCATCCTGGTGTTGGCGAGCAGTTCGGCGTTCGGCCAGGAAGTGGCCATGGTACCCGGTCAGGTAAATTGTCCGTCGGTGGAACCTGACTCCGTCCAGATCAGCTGGGACACGCCCTGCGAGGTCGGCAACTGGCTTTATGACACCGAAACCGGCTGCCGCATGTGGGACTGGCATCCTGATCCGCACGACAAGGCCGTATGGAGCGGCGCCTGCCCGATGGGCAGCAAGGAAGGCCGCGGCATCGAGCAATGGTACGAGCATGGCCAGGCGATCGACCGCTTCGAAGGAACCTACCGCAACAACAAGCGCGAAGGTTTCGGCCGCTACAGCTGGAATGCGACCGACCGCTTCGAAGGCATCTACGTCAACGACGTGCCGGACGGCCAGGGCACGGCATGGCTGGCCGGCGAAACCTTCAGCGGGGTGTGGAAGAACGGCTGCTTCCGCAAGGGAACGCGCGTGGTGGCGATCGGCGTGCCGCGCAGCTCCTGCCGGGGCGTGCCTTCAGCCTCCCGCTAGCAACCGCCAGGCCAGGACGGCGAGGAGCCCGCTGCCCAGGATCGGCAAGGCCGGGTTGATCCGGGTCTTGAGCAGCAAGCCGAAGACCACCGCCGCAATGACAGCATAGAACGGGCTGGTCACCGCGCCGCGCGCCATGGTGATGCCGCCGGCGAGGACCAGGCCGACCGAGACCGCGCCCAAGCCGTGCTGGACGGCGAAGCGCCAGCGCCAGGCCTGCAGGTGATTCCACAGCCGGCCGACGGAAAAGGTGGCGAGACTGGTCGGCAACAGGAAGCAGACCAGTGCCAGCAGTGCGCCGATGGGCCCCGCGACCCACATGCCGACCGAAGCCACCATCATCATGTTGGGCCCGGGCGAGAGCTGGCCCAGGCTGTAGAAGTGCAGCAGCTCGGGGAAGGTGAGCCACTGATGGCTGTCCACGGTCAGGGACTTCAATTCGGGAAACGCGGCCAGGCCGCCGCCGACGGTGAGCAGCGACAGGTAGCCAAAGACCAGGGCGATGTTGCCGAGCTCCTTCATCGCGGCCTGTTCCACCAGATTGCGACGGTGCCCATGCCGATCAGGGCATAGAGCACCGGGACGTGAAGAAAGACGATCGCGGCTGCGGTGGCGCCGGCAAAGACATAGTCGGCAGTCCTGCTCAGGGCCTTGGCGCCGACCTGTACCAGCACCGCCAGTACCAGGCCCACGGCCGCCGCCGCGATGCCATGCAGCGCGGCGGTCACCGGCGGTGCGTCGACCTGCAGGCCGTAAGCGGCGCCTGCGGCCGTCATCAACAGCCCGCCTGGCAGGCACATGCCGATGGTCGCGGCCAGGGCGCCCCAGCCGCCGCGCAATCGGTCGCCGACTAGGATCGACATGTTGACGGCATTGAGGCCGGGAAGAGTCTGGCTGATCGACAGCAACTCGACGAAGGCGACATCGTCCAGCCAGGCGCGCTTGCCGACGAGGTTGGCGCGCAAATAGGCGACCACCCCGCCGCCGACCGACGTGGCACCGATCAGCAGGAAGGTCGAGAAGATGCTGCCCAGCGTCGGCTGGCGCACGGTGCCGGCGGCCGCCTGATCACTCATGGCTTTGTGGCGGGTTGCCTTTCAGCCTGTAGACCGCGCCGGTCTTGGTCGTGGTGAGGGCCAGCCAGTCCTCGGCGAGATGCTGCAGCAGGATGAAGAAGTGCTCGCAGGTCGCCAACGCCTTCGGCGAGATCTGCTCGCGGTTCTTGATGCGGAATTGGAAGGCGAATTCGCCCACGAAGGCGTGATGATCGCCGCGGCTTCGCCAGAGCGCCAGGTTAGCGGTCGCCTTGGCGCCGTGGCCGAAATCGAGCTCGCAGATGTCTTCCAGCAGTTCCTCGACGATGGTCTGGTTCACGAGCGCGATCTCGTCGGCGTCCTCGCACTGGATGCCGTTGAGGAGCGGGAAGATCTCGGCCAAGTCGCCGAGCGACATGTGGCTGAGCGATGCCATCACCATGCGCTTGGCTTCCGGCGCCTGGCTCAACGCGAACTCGACATTGTGCGACATCAACCGGCGCATGCCGCCGACGCGGTCCGGCGTCGGCATCAGCTCGACCTTGAACTTGGTCTTGTACTTGCCGGCAATGTTGGGCCGCACGTCCGTCGCGGCGGCGTGCCGGGGGTCGGGATGGCGGAACTTGAAGACGATCTCGGGATCGCTGATCGGGAAGCCATCCTCGTAGGCGATACGGCGGCGGACGATGAAGGCGTTGTTGTAGAGATGAAAATGGCCGGTATCGAGGAACAGCACCTCGCGGATTTGCGGCCGCTCACGGCCCCAAGTCGGTTTGTAGTCGACACCGAGCGGCTCGGCCGCTCGTTTGACGAGATGCGCGAAGTCCTTGAAGACCTGCTTGGACGTGAACCGATCCGGCTTGAGGATCAGCTTGCACTGCAGGTAACCGATTTCGTCGAACGGCTTGCCGTCGGCATAGGTGCCTGGGTAGCGCTCGCGCACCCACGACAGCAGCGCGCTATCCGCTTCAGCGGCTTTCATTATTGTCGTTCCCCCTGTCGGGACGACCTTACGGTTCACACCGAGTGACGGCAAGCCGCCTATCGGCTGTTACGCTTCGCCCAGCTCTCCAGGTAGTCGGTGCAGTAGGCCGAATCGACGACGTCGACATAGCGCCGGCCGATGTCGCGCAGATTGTCCTTGTGCGGTTGCTCCTCGATGTCGCCGACGCAATCCTCCGGCACCAGGGTACGATAGCGCAGGCTGAAGCTGTCGAGCGCCGTGCCGCGGATGCAGCCTGAAGTGTTGCAGCCGGTGACGATCACCGTATCCACCCGTTCCTTGGTGAAATAGTCCGCGACACCGGTCTGGAAGAAGATCGACGGACCTTTCTTGGTGACCTGCAGGTCGTAGTCGGGTTCGTAGATCCGCGGATCGAGCCGGGTGCTGGGATGACTGTGCAGGAAGGTCTCGCGCACCGCGGTGATCTTCCAGTACGGCATCTCGCGCTCGTTGAGGTAGGCGGTGTTGCATACCGCCACCGGAACGCCATGCCGCCGCGCGACCTTCAGCAGCTTCGCCGTGTTGTCGACGGCGCGCATGACCAGCGGCGCGCCGCCCAGAGGATATTGCGGGTCGGTGAAGCCCAGCTGGAAATCGACGACCACGACGCCCGGCTTCTCGCCCGTGCCCACGGGAATGGCGCCATAGCTGCGCCGCTGATAGTCGTCGCTCATCGGGCTTGTGTCACCTCAGGCTGGATTTGACGTTGTCGGGCTGGTCGGCGCGGCCGAAATAATCGACCTTGCCGTCGACGTAGCAGACGTAATAGCGGTTCGTCATATCCCACGGCACGCGGCTCCAGAAGTCCTTGAGGACGGAGTAGGTCGTGCACTCGCGGCCGGGCGTGCTCGTCGTGCTTTCCGGCTGGCCCATGACGGCAACGACCTGCTCATGTGTCATGCCGGCATGCACCTGGTCGAGATTGGCATTGTGTACGCAGCCACCGGCCAGCAAGCCGGTCAGAAGCCCAACGGAAATGCGCTGCATGGATCCACCTCCATGAAGTGGGAACAACGATAAGCCAGGCTTGGCCTCGGCGACAACAATCCTCGCGGCCGCGCCGCTGGCGAATTTCCGTCCGATGCGCTACGTCCCGCACATGCAAGACGCGATTCGCTTCCAGCCGCCTGGCCTTCGCGCCACGCTGAGCGGACCGACCTCGGTCGGACTGCCCGAAACCGGCATCACCGAGGTGGCGATGTCGGCGTTCGGCGATCCCGACGTCGTGCCGCTGTGGTTTGGCGAGGGCGACTTGGTGACGCCCGACGTGGTGCGCGACGCGGCGGCCAAGGGCTTGCGGGCAGGCGAAACTTTCTACACATGGCAACGCGGATTGCCGGAACTGCGTTCCGCTCTGTCCGCCTATACCGAGCGCCTCTACGGCATCAAATGTCCGGTCGATCGCCTGTCGCTGACCACCGGCGGCATGCAGGCGATCCTGCTGTGCTGCCAGCTCCTGCTCGATCCGGGCGACAACATCGTCATCGTCTCGCCGATCTGGCCCAACATCAGCTCGGCCACCAGGCTGATGCGCGGCGAGCCCAAATACGTGGCGCTCGACCGGCAGAAGAACGGCACGTGGAAGCTCAACGTGCAGAAGGTGTTCGATGCTGTCGACGGCAGGACACGCGCCATCTTCGTCAACTCGCCGGGAAATCCAACCGGCTGGACCATGAGCTCCGACGAACAGCGGGCGCTGCTCGAATTCGCGCGCAAGCGCGGGCTGTGGATCATGGCCGATGAGGTATACGCGCGGCTGATCTATACGCGATCCGTCGCGCCGTCATTTCTCGAGATCGCCGAACCGGACGACGCGTTGCTCGTGCTGAACAGCTTCTCCAAGCCGTGGGCGATGACCGGCTGGCGACTGGGCTGGCTGACGCATCCGGCTCAGCTCGGCGACGAGATCGCCAAGCTGGTGCAGATCAACACGTCTGGCGCGCCTGCTTTCCTGCAGCGCGGGGCGATTGCCGCCCTGGAGAAGGGCGACGACTTTGTCGCCCGGATGGTCGAGCGTTGCCGGGCCGGCGGCGAGCTGGTGTTTCAGCGCCTGTCGGCGCTGCCGCGCGTGACCATCGCGCGGCCGGAGGCTGCCTTTTATTCGTTCTTCTCGGTCGATGGCGTCGACGACACCATGGCGTTCTGCAAGAAGCTGGCGAAGGAATACAAGGTCGGCCTGGCGCCGGGCGAAGCGTTCGCGGCGGGCGGACAGGGCAACATCCGGCTGTGCTTTGCCTCGGGTGCGGAGCGCCTCAGCAAGGGGCTCGACCGGATCGAGGCGGCGGTGAAGGCGCTGTGATGCGATGGCCGCGAAACCCTCCATCGACGTCCGGCACCTGCGCAAGGTGTACGGCGAGATCGTCGCGGTCGATGACCTGACGTTCAGCATCGAGCCGGGCGCGGTGCTCGGCCTGCTGGGCGGCAACGGCGCCGGCAAGACCACGACGATCGCCATGCTGCTCGGTCTGCTCGAGCCGACCGCCGGCGACATCGAAGTGCTGGGCATCGACATGCGCCGCGGCCGCTATGCCGCGCTTCCGCGGATGAATTTCTCGTCGCCTTATGTCGACCTGCCGCACCGCCTGACCGTGCGGCAGAACCTGGCGTTCTATGGTCGGCTGTATGGCGTGAAGGACCTCGCGCGCCGCATCGAGGAGATCGCCGACCACATGCAGGTGCGGCCGTTCCTCGATCGCCAGTCCGGCAAACTGTCGGCCGGGCAGAAGACGCGCGTGGCGCTTGCCAAGGCCTTGATCAACACGCCGGCCGTCCTGCTGCTCGACGAGCCGACGGCGTCACTCGATCCGGACACTGCCGACTGGGTGCGCTCGTACCTGAAGGACTACCAGCGGCGGACCCACGCCACGATCATGCTCGCCTCGCACAACATGGGCGAGGTCGAGCGGCTGTGCGACGACGTCATCCTGATGCAGACCGGCCGCGTCTTCGAGCGCGGCTCGCCGGATGAACTGATCAAGCGCTTCGGCCGCGAGGACATGGAGGAGGTGTTCCTCGACATGGCGCGCGGCCGCGGCCGCGGTCTCGAGTCCCTCAGGAAAGACGGGGTGGCGCCATGAACGGCTCGGCGGAACGCATCTACGCGCTCGTGCTGCGTCACATCCACATCTGGCGCAGCTCGGTCATGCGGTTGGTCGATTCGATCTACTGGCCGGCGGTGTCGATGGTGATGTGGGGTTTCATGACCCAGTACCTGATGACGCGGGCCTCGTTCGTCGCACAGGCGGCGGGTGTGTTGTTGGCTGCCCTCATGCTGTGGGAAGTCGTGGTGCGCGGCAATCTCTCGCTGTCGATCGCCTTTCTCGAGGAGATGTGGTCGCGCAATCTCGGCCACCTCTTCGTGAGCCCGATCCGATCGTGGGAAATGGCGACCGGCATCATCATTGCCGCACTGCTGCGCACGCTCCTGGGGCTCGTGCCGGTGTCGCTGCTGGCGTGGGCCTTCTTCGGCTACAACATCTACACGCTCGGTCTGCCGCTGATCGCTTTCTTCGCCATCCTGCAGATGTTCTCATGGTCGATCGGGCTTGCCATGTCCGGCATGATCATGCGTGTCGGGCAGAGCGCGGAAAGCTTCGCCTGGGCCGCTGTCTTCATCCTGATGCCGGTGAGCGGCGTCTACTACCCGGTGACCGTGCTGCCGTACTGGCTGCAGGTGATCTCATATGCGTTGCCGCCGGCTTACGTGTTCGAGGGCATGCGTGCGATCCTGATCGACAAGACGGTGCATTGGCACGGCCTCGTCATCGCCTTCGTCCTGTCGGTCGGCTATCTCGTGGTCGGCTTCCAGATCTTCCTGGCGTTCTTCCGCTCGTCGCGCCGCGCCGGCACGCTGCTCGGCCAGGGCGAATAGTTACGGGGTTCGCAGCACGGCAGCGCAGGCGGCCGGAAGCTTGGGGCGATAAGGTGGAAGCGGTGTGCCAGGCGGTGGCAACGTCACCGGCGGATGCTTGAACCAGAGATCGAGCGGCTCGCCGCAACCATCATCCCTGTAGTAGCCGGCCTGCGGCTGGCATTGCGGATTGCCGGGCGGGCAATGCAGGCGGACATGGAAATGATCGTCATGGCCCGCCCAGACCACGAGCTTGTTCAGCCACTGCCGGTCGCCGGTGACGGTGTGGCAGAGCCGATTTTTGATCCACCTGTTCACGAAAATGCGGTCGACATGCGGCATTTCGGCCGCCGTCTTCAGCAGCACGACGTGCTGCTGCGTGAACACGTCGTCGTCGATGCCGCTGTCGTCGTCGCGCACCAGCGAGCGCAAGCGCGGATTCTCCCGTGCCGCCGGCGGCGAGCGCGGTCCGGGTTGGCGTTCGTACCAGATGTCGGCATCGAGGCCGATCTGGTGGCTGGCATGCCCTGTCGGCGCGGGACCGCCGCGCGGCTGCCCGATGTCGCCTATGTAGAGGTAGGGCTGGCCGAGCATCTGGATGCGCCGGGCGAGGTCTTCGATGTACTCGAGCATCACCGGCTGACCCCAGTAGCGGTTGCGGCTGATGCGGATCGCTTCGTAACCGGGACCGTCGAGCGGCAGGGCCAGCGCGCCTTGCAGGCAGCCGGCGCTGTAGAAACCGATGGATTGCGCCGGCCCGGTCGTCGGCGTCGTCACGGTGGACCAATCCGCACCGCAGCAACTGAACAGCACGACAAGCGAAACGAGCAGGCGCCTCATCTTGTTGGCACGATACGCGCCCGCTAAGACTTTGCCCATGGCGGAATATGCCAACATCACTCTGCTGCGCGACGGAGCAGTCGCGCGATTGACGTTCAATCGCCCGGATCGGCGCAATGCGCTGACGCACGCCATGATGCTCGAGTTTGAGGACGCGTTCGCCAGGGTGCGCGACGACGGCGAATGCCGTGTGCTGGTGCTGCGCGGCGCCGGCGGGCATTTCTGCGCCGGTGGCGATCTCGATGCGATGGCCAACATGCCGCCCAAGCCCGCCAACGGCGGCGCCGATCCGCTGGTGCCGGCCTATCGCAAGTTCGGTGACGCGCTGCTGGCGCTCAACACCTTGCCGCAGGCCACGGTCGCGATTGTCGAGGGCTCGGCGGTAGGCGGCGGCTTCGGCATGGCGTGTTGCTCGGACATCGTGGTGCTGCACGAAAGCGCCCGCTTCGGCATGCCCGAGCCGAAATGGGGGTTCATTCCGTCACAAATCCTGCCGTTCGTGGTGCGGCGGGTGGGCGAGGGTGCGGCGCGCGATCTCGCGGTGACCGGCCGGATCGTCGACGCCGCCGAAGCGCATCGCCTGGGCATCGGCCGCCACCTTTGCCACAACACGGCCGAGCTCAACCGTACGATGAAAGCCGTGGTGGACGACGTGCTGAAGCTCGAGCCGAACGCCCTTGCCGTCGCCAAGCGCCTGGTCATGTCGTGCGCCACCGGCACCGACAAGTCGGTGCTGGACGATGCCGCTGAAAGTCTGGTCGAATTGCTGCGGCGCCCGCAGGCCGGCGAAGGCATGAAGGCGTTCAAGGACAAGCGGCCGCCGCCATGGTTGAAGGAGGGATGAAGAGCGTGCGCAATTATCGCCATATCGAGGTACGGCCCATCTCCGGCGCATTGGGCGCCGAGGTGCACGGTGTCGACATGGCGCGCGGCCTCGATGCCGACATCGTGAGCGAAGTGCGGCAGGCGCTGCTCGATCATCTGGTGATCTTCCTGCGCGATCAGAACGTCACGCCGCAGCAGCAGGTCGCCTTCGCGCGGAAGTTCGGCCAGCCCATCGAGTACCCGCAGCTCAAGGGCCTGCCCGAGGCGCCGATGATCACGCCGGTGGTGAAGCTCGAGCACGAGCGCAACAATTTCGGCGGCATCTGGCATTCCGACACGACCTATCTCGAGAATCCGCCGATGGGAAGCATGCTGCTGGCCCGCGAGATCCCGCCCTATGGCGGCGACACGATGTTCGCCAATCAGTATCTCGCCTACGAGAGCCTTTCGGACGGACTGAAGAAGACCCTCGATGGGCTGATTGGCGTCAGCACGTCGTCCAAGGCCGATGTCACCAGGACGCGTGAGGATGCGATGAAGCAGGCGGGCGCGGGCGCCACCCCCAAGCATCTGACGGCCGAGCATCCGATCGTGCGCACCCATCCGGAGACCGGGCGCAAGGCGCTCTACACCTCGGTGGCGCACACTTCGCACATCAAGGGCTGGACCGAGCAGGAGAGCCTGCCGCTGCTGCAGTTCCTGTGGGGTCATCAGACCAAGCCCGAATTCACCTGCCGCTTCCAGTGGCGGGTCGGCTCACTTGCCTTCTGGGACAATCGCTGCGCCATGCACAATCCGATCAATGACTATCATGGCTTCCGCCGGGTCATGCATCGCATTACGCTGGCCGGCGACAAACCCCGGTGACGCCGATGCGTTTTTCGATCGTCCTTGCGCTCTTCCTGCTGCCCCTCGCCGCGATGGCCCAGGAGCAGACATCGCAGCGTCCGACGCTGAAGATCGTTGGCGACCTCAGCGGACTGACGGCGGACGATCGCAACAGCTATTGCCTGTGGGCCGGGCAGCTCTTCTCGATCGGCGCGGCGTTCTGCTCGCGCCAGCAGACGCTGTCGACCTGCACCGAAGTGGCAGGCCGGCGCCCGATGTGGATCAGCAAGGAAAACGACAAGCTCTGCGACAAGAACCTGTCGGCGACGCCGCAATAGTCACGGCGTCGGAGCGGATCAGCGCGGCGACGGGCTGAGCTGGATCGTCCCGATCGCCGTGCGCGCCACCTCGGCGCGATTGCTGGCGATCTCAAGGTAGGAAAGCTTCTGCCAACCCTCGACGAAATTGTGGGCATAAGGCGACAGCATGTTGCCCGATTGGCCGAGCGGCAGCGCGAAGCGGCTGTTGTCGAGATCGCTGAAATCGTAGATGCCGCGATAGGTGGTGCCATGCACCGCCTCGAAGGGGCGGGCACCGGCGTAGGTCGGTTCGGCGCGGTTCAGCGTATTGCTGCCGCCATCCGAGGGATAGCGGACCGAGGCGAGATCGCGCAGGAAGGGAATGCGATCGAAAAGGGGATGAGCGTAGGCGATCGTGTGCGCGCGGCCCCATTGCCAGGTTTCGATCTCTCCCCCCTGGCGGCGAGCGATGTCGTCGAGCGCGCGGTCGAGCGCGGCAGCGATCACGTCGTCACAAGTTTCGACCGGCTTGGTTGCCGGGTTGTCGCACCAGTCGGTCCGCTCGCTCAGAATGCTGACCAGCACCTCGATGTTGGGAGTGGTCATGCTGGCATAGAGGTCGGTGCCGACCCTGGGCAGGAAGATGCCGCGCTGAAGTTCCATCAGCCAGGCGGCATAGATCAGCGGCTCCGGGCGATCGGCCAGCATGAAGCGGTTCCAGCGCGCCATCATCTCGTGCACACGCTCGGCCCGGGCATTGCGCGGCTTGGTCTTGAGCAGCAGCGGCAGGATGTCGTTTGCGTCGGAGGACAGGATGTCGCCCTGGATGGCGATCATGCCGTAGACCGGATGGCGATCGACCTCGCGCAGCAAGGTATTGGCGCGGCGCTGGCGATAGGGTGCGGCCCAGTCGCGGGTGATGAACTGCTTGTAGCTGCTCGGCACCAGGCGGCCGTTGGCGTTGACGATGATGCCGCCCGGCGGATTGTAGACGTGCGGCAGGTCGTCGAACGGCACGAAGCCGGCCCAGTCGTACTCTGACGTCCAGCCGGGCTCCGGCAACGAGCCGTCTCCCTTGCGCCGGATCGGCACGCGGGCCGGCGAGAGCAGGCCGATGTTGCCGGCGGTGTCGGCGTAGACGATGTTCTGCATCGGCGAGACGACCTTGCGGCCGACCGCGAGCATGTCGTCCCAATTCTGCGCCAGGCCGAGGCGAATCAACGCCTCGATCGTGGTGTCGGAACTGTCGAGCGCCGTCGCCTGCAGCGCGAGCACATGGCCTTGCGGCGCCAGGTCTTCGGGCTTCCGCACAAAGTCGTTTATCACCACGCCGTGGCGCGTCTCGCGCACGTGCATATGGACGGGCTCGCCCCAGGCGACGTTTATCGTCTCGTCGTAGGTCGTGAACGGGCGCGCGCCGTCGGGCGTTATGTAGCGGTTTGGGTCGGTCGGATCGACGCGTTCGACGAACAGGTCCTGGCTGTCGAGGTTCGTCGTGGTGAAGCCCCAGCCGATCGAATTGTTGTGGCCAAGCGCGATCGCCGGCACGCCGGGCGGCGAGGCGCCGCGGATGTCGAAGCCCGGTCCGACCATGCGCGCGAGATACCAGGTCGATGGGAAGGCGAGGCCGAGATGGGGATCGTTGGCCAGCAGCGGCTTGCCGGACACCGAATGTCCTCCGGAGACGACCCATTCGTTCGACGCCTCCTGCTTGCGTGTGGCAAGGCTGTCGGTGGCATGGAACAGGCGGTCGAGATCCATGCCGTTCAGGGCGGCGTTGACCATCGACAACGTGGCGTCGGAATCGCTGCCCTGCACCTGCAGCAGGAGCTTGAGACCGTCTTCGCCGACCTTCTTGAGAAGGCGCGAGCGGAACAACTCGCCCCGCCAGTTGCCGTCGAGTGTGAGCGCCATCAACTTGGTCCACACGATCGAATCGGCTGACTGCCACGGATCGGGCTTGTAGCGCCCGCCCGACAGGAGGCGCACCAGGGTGAGCTCGAGGCCGTATTGCTGGTCCTTGTCGCTGAGCCAGGCGTTCACGCCCGCCGCATAGGCCTCGAGAACGGCGCGCGTCGCGGGCGAGAGGGCGCCGACGCTGTCGGAGGCGTGACGGTAGACGCCGAGCCCGCGCATGGTGCGGTCGACATCGACGATGCCGCTGCCGACCACCGCCGGCGGCAGGATCTCCGACAATCGGCCCTGGCCGAGCCGGCGCATGAACTCCATCTGCCAGAAGCGGTCCTGCGCATGCACGAAGCCCAGGCCGAAGGCTGCGTCCTCGATCGAGCCAGCGATGATGTGCGGCACGGCGTTCTTGTCGCGCAGGATCTCGACCGGCGCCTTCAGGCCTTTGACGTCGAAATGTCCGGCATAGGGCGGCAGCGCGCCGATCACCTGGAAGTAGGTGCCCGTGAGGAACACCGCCAGCGCCAGCGCGAGCCCGGCCGCGATCTTCGCCAGGCCGACGGCCAGGCGCACTGCCAACGCCGGCCGTTTCGCCGCAGCGGGCGCCGGCACGGACCTAGCCGCCGACGTAGGCCAGGATGGCGGCGCGGTCGGCGTCGAGATCGGGCGCCGGGCGGCGCGTCGGCGGATCGTCGAACGCCGACATCTTGAGCGGATTGCCGGCCAGCTTCAGGGTGCCGCCGCTGCCGTCCGGAACCGACACGAGCATGTTGCGTGCGGCGACCTGCGGATGGGCGATCGCCTGGGCCACGTTGTTGATCGGCCCGCACGGCACGCCGACCTTGGCCATCACGCCCAGCCAGTGCGCCGTCGTGTTGTGCTTCAGCACCGATTCGATCTCGTTCCACAGCTTCTTGTGATGCTTCAGCCGCAGCGCGTTGGTCTTGTAGTCGGGGTTAGCCGCCCATTCGGGCTTGCCGAGTCCCTCGCACATTTTGACGAACAGGCCATCGTTGCCGGCGGCGATGATGATCGAGCCGTCCGATGTGGCGAAGGCCTGGAACGGCGTGATGGTCGGATGGCGCGCGCCGAGCGGACCGGGGATCTCGCCTTCGACCGTGTATCGCATGATCGCGTTCTCGAGCAGCGCCAGCTGGCAATCGAACATGGCGATATCGATCTTGGTCGCTTCGCCGGTCTTGAGCCGGTGCACGAGTGCGGCGTTGACGGCGACGGCGGTATAGAGACCGGCGCCCAGGTCGCCGATCGACATCCCGACTCGCGCCGGCGGCTGGCCCTCGTTGCCGGTGATGCTCATTACGCCGCCCATGCCCTGCATCACCATGTCATACGCCGGGTCCTTGGAGTTCGGGCCGGTATGGCCGAAGCCCGAGGCCGAGGCATAGATCAGCTTGGGGTATTTCTTGTGCAGGCTGTCCCAGCCGTAGCCCAGCTTTTCCATCGTGCCCGGCCGGAAGTTCTCGACCACGACGTCGGCCTTGGCGAGCAGCTTCTCGAAGATCGCGCGATGCTCGTCGTTCTTGAGATCGAGCGCGATCGATTCCTTGCCGCGATTGACCGACGCGAAGTAGGTCGACTTGCCATTGACGAAGGGGCCATAGGCACGCGCATCGTCGCCGCCCTTGGGCGGCTCGACCTTGATCACCCGGGCGCCCATTTCGGCCATCAAAAATGTGCAGTAAGGGCCGGCCAGGATGCGTGACAGATCGACGACGACGATGCCCTCGAGGGGCCCTTTGGCTTTCTGGGTCATGCGCGGTTCTTAGCGAGCGCCAGCCCGCGAATCCAGCCAGACGTTTGCCGCAGCGGCGCCGATCACGACCGCACCGCCGATCAGGGTCAGCGCGCCCGGGTCCTCGCCGTCGATCGCCCATACCCAGATCGGCCCCAGCACCAATTCCAGCAGGCCGAGCAGGGCGGCGCGCCCGGCCGGGATGCGCTTGAGGCTCGCCATGTAGAGGAGAAGGCCGGCAGCGAGCTGGCCGGGGCCGAGCGCCAGCAGCCATGGCATCTGCACCGCGGTGACTTCCGAAGGGTGGGCGAAGGGCAACGCGCCAAGCGCCGACAGGACGCCGGCAAGCGCGAGCGAGGGCGACATGTCGACGTCGCGGCGGCGGCGCACGATCACGTAGTTCGAGCTCATGCACAATACGACGACGAAGGAGAGCGCCATGCCGGCGACGGCGCCGCTCTTGAGTGACGAGGCGACGGACAATGCGAGCCCCGCCGTCGCGACGGCCATCGCGAGCAGCGTATGGCGATGCAGTGGCTCGCCTAGTAACAGCCGCGCCAGCAACGCTGTGATGAAGGGCGTGGCGCCGAACACGATGAGTACGTTGGCGACCGGCGCCATGCCGAGCGCGAGGATGAAGGCGATGAAGGTGGCGGCGAGCAGCAATCCGCTGAAGAAAAGCGAACGGCCCGCGTTGCGCACATCGATCCAGACGGCGCGACGTTGCCAAGCAAGCAGTGGCAATATCGTGGCGGCAAGTAGTGCGGAGCGCCAAAAAGAGATGTCCCACGCCGGTAAATCGATGCGCCGCACGATCACACCCGCGGTGCTCCAGACGATCGCGGCGCCGACGGCGCACAGCACGCCCAGCGGCGCGGAACTCCCCGTATGAACGGACGTTTTCATGACCTAACCAGCGTCCATACGGATTAGCCGTGCCGCCGTCTATCGATTCTCTGGAGTTGCCTCCGTTCCGTCCCCGCTTTCCGTGGTGGGGACCCGATCTGCAGACGCTTTCCATTCTGCTCGTCTCGGCTCAGGCCGACATGGCGCCGCACAACAGCGAGCGCGTGTGCTTCCCGTTGGCCGATCGCACCGGCGACATCCTGCTCGGCATGCTCGATCGGCCGCAGGAGCCGAAGCCAGGCCGACCGCTCGTCATCCTCATTCACGGCATGACCGGCTGCGAGGACAGCGTCTATCTCCTCAGCGCGGCACGTCACCTGCTCGATCTCGGCTACAGCGTGCTGCGGCTGAACACGCGCGGCGCCGGTCCGTCGCGGCCCTATTGCGGCGAGCTCTACCATGCCGGGCGCACGGCCGATTTCCGCAGCGTGCTGAACCAGATCCCGGAGGAATTGACGGCCAGCGGCATCGTCGCCGTGGGCTACTCGCTGGGCGGCGCGATGTTGCTGAAGTATCTCGGCGAGGAAGGCTCGTTCTCGCCGCTGCGGGCCGCGGTATCGGTCTGTGCGCCGATCGACCTGCTGCGCACCGGCCAGCACCTGCTGCGGCCGCGCAACTGGCTCTATCACAGTTATCTTCTGAACGGCGTCAAGGCCGAGGCCGAGGGCGCACGTCTTTCCGAGGAGGAGCGGCAGATCCTCCGCTCGGTGCGCGGCGTCTTCGAGTTCGACGAGCGGCTGATCGCGCCGCGCTACGGCTTCTCCGGAGCGATCGACTACTACACGCTCTGCACGCCGCTTCACTTCATGCCCGAGATCCGCATTCCGACCATGGTGCTGGCCGCGTGCGACGATCCCTGGATCCCCATCGAGCATTACCGCGAGTTCAAATGGTCGGACAATCCGTGACTTCTGCCGGTGATGCCGGAAACCGGCGGCCATGTCGGCTTCCACGGCGATACCAGCGGCCGGCCGTGGTGCAATCTCGTCCTGGAGAAATTCCTCGAGCGAGTGGCTAACATGGAGGCGTGAGCCTCGACGATCTGCCTCCGTTTCGCCCGCGATTTCCCTGGTGGGGCGGCGATCTCCAGACGCTCGCCGCGCGCTTCCTGCAAAAGAAGGCCGAGCTCGCCCCCCATAAGAGCGAGCGGCTGCGCTTCGCACTGAATGACGGCACGGGTGACGTGCTGCTCGCCATGCTCGATCGTCCGGCGAGGCCGGTGTCCGGCCGGCCGCTCGTCCTTCTGATTCACGGTCTGACCGGCAGCGAAGACAGCCTCTACATCCTGAGCCAGGCCCGGCTGTTGCTCGAGCGCGGCTATCGGGTCTTGCGCGTCAATCTCCGGGGCGCGGGTCCCTCGCGTGCCGCGTGTGGCGGGCAATACTATGCCGGCCGCAGCCAGGACTTCCGCGCCTTGCTGACGCTGCTGCCGAACGAACTGTCGCAGGACGGCCTGGTCGCTGTCGGCTATTCGCTGGGCGGCGCCATGCTGCTCAAATATCTGGGCGAGGAAGGAAAGGCCGCGCCGCTCGCTGCGGCGGCGATCGTTTCGGCGCCGATCGATCTGTCCGTGGTGTGCAGCCACATGATGCGGCCGCGCAACCGGATCTATCATCGTTACCTGCTGCGCCAGATGAAGAGTGAAGCGACCGCGAAAGGTGCCGTCCTGACGGCGGGGGAGCGGGCGGCGATCCTCGGCGCGTCGACGATCTGGGAATATGACGAGCTTTTCATCGCGCCGCGCCACGGCTTCGCCGGTGCCGAGGATTATTACGAGCGCTGCAAGCCGGTGCGCTTCATGGCAGACATCCGCGTGCCGACGCTGGTGATCGCCGCCATGGACGATCCGTGGATCCCGGGCCGGCTCTATGACGCCTTCGACTGGAAGAGCAATCCGGCGCTCGAGCCGCATCTCCTGCGCTCGGGCGGCCATGTGGGCTTCCACGGCGCCGATGAGCTGCTGCCCTGGAGCGACCGCGCCGTCTGTCGCTTTGCTGACGCGACGTTGTCAGGATGAGTCGTCTACATATTCCAGCCCGACGACCTGGAGGGAGCCATGCCCACTCACGCCGAAAAAGCCGCCGCTTTCCGCGCCCTGCATGAACGGCCCGGCGCATTCATCATTCCCAATCCATGGGATGCCGGCACCGCGCGCCTGTTGGCGGGCCTCGGCTTCGAGGCGCTGGCCACGACCAGCCTCGGCGTCGCCAACATGCTCGGCAGCATCGACAGCTCGGTGACCCTCGAGCAGGTGATCGCCAACACCCGCGATATCGTCGCGGCCACCGACCTGCCGGTGAATGTCGATCTGGAGAACGGCTTTGCGCACGAGCCTGAAGCCTCGGCGCAGGCGATCCGGCTCGCCGCGGAGGCCGGGGCGTCGGGCGGCTCGATCGAGGATTTCACGGGCGACCGCAAGAACGCGATCTACGACTTCGATCTGTCGGTGGCGCGTGTGCGGGCGGCGGTGAAGGTGGCGCGCGCTCTTCCGGTGCCGTTCATGGTGACGGCGCGGGCCGAGAACTTGATCCGCGGCCGCAACGACATGGGCGACACGATCCGTCGGCTTCAAGCCTACGAAGAAGCGGGCGCCGATGTGCTCTATGCGCCGGGCCTGCGCACGATCGCCGACATCAAGCAGGTGGTGGCTGCAGTGAAGCGGCCGATCAACATCGTGGCGGGCTATATCGAGCCGGACATCACTTTGACGCAGTTGAGCGAAGCCGGCGCCAAACGCATCAGCGTGGGCGGTGCGCTGTCGCGGCTGGCCCTGGCGACGTTCGTGAAGGCGGGCAGGGCGATGAAGGAGCAGGGCTCGTTTGCCTGGATACGCGACATGATGCCGATGAGCGAGATGCAGCCGATCCTGAGAGCCGGCGCCGCTAAGAAATCGTGATCGGCTCTGTGGGTGGGCCGTCGCGCAGCAAGGCCTGCAGGCGGCGTCCGAGATCGACCGGCTCGAAACGTTCCCTGGAGGCGAGAATCTCGTCGACGCTCCACCAGCGATGATCCAGCGTCCAGCTCTTTTCGCGGTCGTCCAGGCCGGACGTGTCGACGTCGGTCGAGGCGGCGCGGCCGAGAAAGAAGCGTTCGCGATGCAGCACCTGTTTGTCGCGCCATTGCATGACCCGCTCGCGGGTCCATACCCAGCGCACGCCGCCTTCGATCGTGAGGGCGGTCTCCTCGCGCGCCTCGCGGATCGCCGTCTGCGCATATTCCTCGCCAGGGTCGACCAGGCCGCCGACCATGATCCAGAACGGCCCGCGGAACGGGTCTGCCGGATCGTAGACCGACGGCTGGTGCACCTTGAACAGGAAGAGGCGATCCTGCGGGTCGAGCAGGATCAGCCGCGCCGAGGGGCGTTCTTTCATTTGTTTTTGAGAATCTTCGCCGCGTCGATGGCGCCGTAGGTGAGGATGCCGTCGCAGCCCGCGCGCTTGAAGCTGGTGAGCGTCTCGATCAGCACCTTGTTCCAGTCGAGCCAGCCGCGGTCGCAGGCCCCGCGCAGCATCGCATACTCGCCGCTCACCTGATAGGCGTAGGTCGGAACGCCGAAGGCGTCCTTCACCCGCCGCACGATGTCGAGATAGGGCAGGCCGGGCTTCACCATCACCATGTCGGCGCCTTCCTCGATGTCGAAGCCCACTTCGCGCAACGCCTCGTCGGAGTTGGCGTAGTCCATCTGGTAGGTCTTCTTGTCGCCCTTGAGCGCACCCGAGCTGCCGATGGCGTCGCGGAAGGGGTTGTAGAACGCCGATGCGTACTTGGCGGCGTACGACATGATCTGCTCGTGCTGGTAGCCCTTGGCGTCGAGCGCCTTGCGGATGGCGCCGATGCGGCCGTCCATCATGTCCGACGGCGCCTGGATGTCGGCGCCGGCTTCGGTCTGCACGATCGCCTGCTTGACGAGCGCCTCGACCGATTCGTCGTTCAGGATCACGCCGTCCTTCACGATGCCGTCGTGGCCATCCGAATTGAAGGGATCGAGCGCCACGTCGCACAGGATGCCGATGTCCGTGACCGCCTTCTTTGCCGCCCGGATGGCGCGGCAGACGAGGTTGTCGGGATTGTAGGCCTCGCGCGCGTCGGGCGTCTTGGCCTTGGGATCGGTCTCGGGAAAGATCGCGACGGCGGGGATGCCGAGATCGCGCGCCTGCTTGACCGCTTCGACGAAGAGATCGACCGACAGACGATCGACGCCTGGCATGGAGTCGACCGGCGTGCGCGAGTTCGTGCCTTCCTGCACGAACACCGGCCAGATCAGATCGTCGACCGAGAGCTTTGTCTCGGCCACCAGCCGGCGCGACCAGTCCTCGCGGCGATTGCGGCGCAGCCGGGTGGTCGGATACCGACCGAGGGTAGAGAAGCGTTTCGCCATGTTTGGATCTCTATAGGGCCCGGACTTATAGCCAATCAGGAGCCGGGAAGGCGACGCCGATAATAGGCGTTGGGCCCGGCGCCGCCGGCCATATAGCCGCAGAAGCCCGCCGCAAGAGCGGCTTCGCCGAGCAAATCGACGACGAGCGGCCAGCCCGCCGTGAGCAGCGCCACTGCCAGGCGATAAACGATCCAAATGAAGAGGCCGGCCGTGGCGATCGCGGGTGTCGAAGGCAGGCGCAGCAGCGTCATGACGACGAATAGGATCGACCATAGCGTGATGAAGCCGACGGCGATTTCGTATTTCGGCCCGAGCTCGCGCACCCGCTCATAGTCGAAGACGAAGCCCGCAATGCCGACGCCGGCAATGAGCCCTACCGCAATGACGATCCACAACAATGCCCCGGCCAGCTTCATGGCCGTGAGAATAGGCGGTTCGTTGACAGAGGGGGACCCCTCTTTATGATCCGCCGCGCATGGATTTCAGCCTCACTGAGGATCAAGAAGCGTTTCGCGACACGGCGCGCCAGTTCGCGAGCGAAAAGATGCTGCCACACGCGGCCAAGTGGGACGCCGAGAAGATCTTCCCGGTCGAGGCGCTGCGCGAGGCGGCGTCGCTCGGCTTCGGCGGCATCTATGTGAAGGATGATGTCGGTGGCAGCGCGCTCTCGCGCTTCGATGCGGCGCTGATCATGGAGGAGCTGGCGACCGCCTGTCCCAGCACCGCGGCCTATATCTCGATCCACAACATGGCCGCCTGGATGATCGACGCCTTTGGTGACGACGACCAGCGCCGGCGCTTCCTGCCCAAGCTCTGCTCGATGGAGCATTTCGCCAGCTACTGTCTGACCGAGGCCGGCGCCGGCTCGGACGCGGCGGCGCTCGGCACCCGCGCCGAGTTGCGTGGCGACCACTATATCGTGAACGGCACCAAGGCCTTCATCTCGGGCGGCGGCCGCAGCGACGTCTATGTCGTGATGCTGCGCACCGGCGGGCAGGGCGCGGGCGGCATCTCGACCTTGGTCGTCGAGAACGGCACGCCCGGCCTGTCGTTCGGCAAGCAGGAGCAGAAGCTCGGCTGGAACAGCCAGCCGACAGCGGCGGTGATCTTCGAAAACTGCAAGGTGCCGGTCGCCAACCGGCTCGGACCGGAAGGTCACGGCTTCAAGATCGCGATGATGGGGCTGGATGGCGGCCGCATCAACATCGGCGCCTGTTCGTTGGGTGGTGCGCGCGCCTGCCTGGAGACCGCCTCGCGCTACGTCGTCGAGCGCAAGCAGTTCGGCCAGCCGATCGCCGATTTCCAGGCGACGCAATTCAAACTGGCCGACATGGCGACCGAGCTCGACGCGGCGCGCATGATGATCTGGCGCGCGGCCTCGCTGCTCGACGCCAAGTCGCCGGAGGCGACGCAGGCCGCCGCCATGGGCAAGCGCTTCGCCACCGATGTCGGCTTCAAGGTCGTCAACGAGGCGCTGCAACTGCATGGCGGCTACGGCTACTTGAAGGACTTCCCGATCGAGCGGTATCTGCGCGACCTGCGCGTGCATCAGATCCTCGAAGGCACCAACGAGATCATGCGCGTGATCATTTCGCGGCGTTTGCTGATGGGGCAGTGAGTAGATGTCGGAGCCTGAGATTCTGTTCGAGGTGAAGGACGGGCTTGGCGTCATCACCCTCAATCGTCCCAAGGCGCTGAATGCCCTGACGCATGGCATGATCCTCGAACTGGAGAAGGTGATCCCGGGTTGGGAGAAGGACACGAAGATCAAGGCCGTGATCCTGCGCGGCGCCGGCGATCGCGCCTTCTGCGCCGGCGGCGACGTCACCAATCTCTATCGTGAAGGAACGGGCCATAGCACCGGCACGTTGCGCCGCGATTTCTTCTATGACGAATACATCGTCAACCGGCGCATCTATCGCTACGCCAAACCATGGATCTCGCTGATCGACGGCATCGACATGGGTGGTGGCGTCGGCCTGTCGGTGCACGGCTCGCATTCGGTGGCGAGCGAGAAATTCATGTTCGCCATGCCGGAAACGACGATCGGGCTCTTCCCGGATGTCGGAGGCGGCTATTTCCTCACTCGCCTGCGGGGCGCGTTGGGAACGTTCCTGGCGCTCACCAGCCATCGCCTGAAGGTCGCTGACGGCGTGTGGGCGGGCATCGTCGATGCCCATGTGCCGAGCGCCAGGATGGCCGATCTGCAGGCGGCTCTGGGCGCGGCCGAAATCTCCGGTCCCGGCGCCAATCGGCAGGTCGATGCGGTGATCGCGCGCTTTGCCGCCGATCCGGGCCTGCCGTCCCTGCCGGCGATGATGGCCGACATCGACAAGTGCTTCTCCGCCGAAACCGTCGGAGAGATCGTCGCCAACCTGAAGGAGCATCCCGGCGAATGGGCTGAGAAGCAGCTCGCCGCCCTGATGAAGCTTTCGCCGACCGCCATGGCGATCACGCTCGAGCAGCTCAAGCGCTGCGCCAACCGGTCGTTCGAGGATTCGATGACCATCGAGTACCGCATGAGCCAGGCTTGCATGCGGCCCGGCCACGATTTCTTCGAGGGCGTGCGGGCGCTGCTGATCGACAAGGACCAGAAGCCGAAATGGAATCCTTCGACTGTCGAGGGCGTGACGCGTGCCATGGTCGAAGCGCATTTCAAGCCGGTCTCCAATGATCTGACGTTCGACTAGGGAGGACAGCCATGGCGAAGATCGCATTCATCGGCCTCGGCAACATGGGCGGGCCGATGGCCGCCAATCTCTGCAAGGCGCAGCACCATGTGACGGCTTTCGACCTGTCGGAGCCGGCGCTCGCCAAGGCGGTCGAGCACGGCGCGCATCGCGCCAAGAGCACTGCCGAGGCGGTGAAGGACGCCGAGATCGTCGTCACCATGCTGCCGGCCGGCAAGCACGTCCGCGAAGTCTACGAGAAGGACGTGCTGCCGCATGCCGCCAAGGGCGCCCTGCTGATCGACTGCTCGACCATCGATGTCGACAGCGCCAAGCACGTCGCGACGCTGGCCAAGAAGGCCGGCTTCGAGATGATCGATGCGCCGGTGTCGGGCGGCGTCGGCGGCGCCACCGCCGGCACGCTCACCTTCATGTGCGGCGGCCCGCAGTCGACCTTCGCCAAGGCCAGGCCCATCCTCGAGAAGATGGGCAAGAACATCGTGCTGGCGGGCGACAGCGGCAGCGGGCAGGCGGCCAAGATCTGCAACAACATGATGCTCGCGATCTCGATGATCGGCGTCAGCGAAGGCTTCATGCTGGCCAAGCGGCTCGGCCTCGATTTCCAGAAGCTGTTCGACATCGCCTCGACCTCGTCGGGGCAGTCGTGGGCGATGACCACCTATTGCCCGGTGCCGGGGCCGGTGCCGACCTCGCCGGCGAACCGCGACTATCAGGCAGGCTTCACCGCGGCGATGATGCTGAAGGATCTGCTGCTCGCCCAGCAGGCGGCGAACGCAGTCAACGCCAGCACGCCGCTCGGCGCCAGTGCCGCTCAGCTCTTCAACATGTTCGTCGCCAGCGGCAACGGCGCCAAGGATTTCTCGGGCATCATCAAAATGCTGGACGGCAAATGATCACGCTCTACGACCTTGCCTTCGCCAACGACCGTCGGCCGAGCCCGTATTGCTGGCGCGCCAAGCTGGCGCTCAAGCATAAGGGGCTCAGGTGGCGCGACGAACCGTGCGGTCTAACGGAGAAGCAGAAGATCGCCTTCGCTCAATCGACGACCTACCCGGTGATCCATGACGGCACCAAGGTGGTGAAGGACAGCTGGGCGATCGCCAACCATCTCGAGGACGCGTATCCCGACAAGCCGCTGTTCCCGAACGATCCCGGCCGCAGCTACGCACACTTCGTCAACGGCTGGGCCGATACGGTGGTGAACCCGGCGATCTTCCCGTTCGTGATCGGCGATCTGGTCGAGGCCAGCCGGCCCGAGGATCGCGCCTATCTCGTCGAGTCGCGCGGCAAGCGCATCGGCACGACCGACTTCATGGCTTTCCAGAAGGCGGCGCGCGAGAAGGGCTTGGCGGCGTTCCGCGCGACGCTCGAGCCGGCGCGTCGGGTGCTGGCTCGGCAGAAATTCCTGTCGGGCGAGGCGCCGGCCTATGCCGACTACATCCTGCTCGGCACGCTGCTGTGGCCGCGCACGCTCAGCCCGGGATTCGAGCTTCTGGAAAAGGACGATCCGGTCCATGGCTGGCACGAGCGGATGCTGGCGCTGAGCTGAGGTTCACCGATGACATTCGATCCGGCCGAGCATCGCTTCGGCCCGACCCATTGGTTCGAGGACCTCAAGGTCGGCCAGAAGTTCTACATAAATTCGCGCACCCAGACCGAAGGGCTGTTCACTGCCTTCCAGGCGGCGAGCGGCGACAACCATCCCATCCACTACGACCGCGAATACTGCAAGGCGCACGGCCATCGCGAATTGCTGGCGCACGGCCTGCAGGTGGCGATTCAGGGCGCCGCGGGCGGCGGCATCTTCCCGCATATCGTGGGCGATTCGCTGATCGGCTTCCTCGAGCAGTCGTCGCGCTTCCTGAAGCCGGTCTATTGCGGCGACACGCTCTATCCGATGCTCGAGATCACCGAGCTCAAGCCCGGTCGCACGACCGGCGTGGTCACGCTCAGGCTCACCATCCACAACCAGTCGCGCGAACTGGTGTGCGACGGCGAACACAAGTACCTTGTGAAGAAGAGGCCACAGTAACGCGAGCGGAGGAACGAGCATGCTCGGCATCATCGCCAGACTGACGATCAAGCCCGGCGCCAACGCCGATTTCGAGGCGACGATGAAGGCGCTGCAGGCCAAGGTGCGTGCCGACGAGCCGGGCAACAAGCTCTACGCGCTGCACAAGACGGCGGACCCCAACGTCTACGTCATGCTGGAGCGCTACGACGATCAGGCCGCGCTCGACGCTCATCGCGCGGCGCCGCACTTCAAGGAGCTCGGCCGCAAGCTCGGCGACTACCTTGCCGGCCGCCCCGATGTGCAGGTGATGCAGGAAATCTGACGTGAGCGGCACGCACCGCATCTTCGGGTCGGAGCTGTCGCCCTACTCGGTGAAGGTGCGCTCGTACTTTCGCTACAAGAACATCGTGCACGACTGGCTGCCGCGTTCGCCGGCCAACCAGGGCGAGTTCCAGAAATACGCCAAGCTGCCGCTGGTGCCGCTGGTCGTGACGCCGGACGGCGAGGGCGTGCAGGATTCGACACCGATCATCGAACGCTTCGAGAAGGCGCATCCTGAACCTTCGATCGTCCCGGAAGATCCCGCGCTCGCCTTCCTGTCGGCGTTGCTCGAGGAGTACGGCGACGAGTGGGGCAACAAGTGGATGTTCCACTATCGCTGGGCCTATCAGCCGGATAGCTGGGCGACGGCCGAACGCATTGCGCTGCAGATGGCCGGTGCCCAAGGCCCGCTTGCGGTGGCGCAGACCCGCGCGGCCGTGGCGCAACGCATGACAAATCGGATCGGCTTCGTCGGCTCCAACGCCAAGACCAAGCCGATCATCGAGGAGTCGTTCAAGCGGGCGCTCGGCTTGCTCGACCGGCATCTGGCAAGCCGGCCCTACGTGCTGGGCGGCCGGCCGGCAATGGCCGATTTCGGCCTGTGGGGCCAGTTGTACGAGGCGGCCACCGATCCCACGCCGGGCACCATCATGCGCGCTTCGGCGCCGCACGTAATGGCATGGATACAGCGCATGGTGTCGCCCCAAGCCGAAGCGTCCTTCGAATCGTGGCCGGCGCTGTCGGCAACGCTGATGCCGCTGCTGACCGGGGAAATCGGCGCTTATTTCCTCCCCTGGTCGGCTGCGAATGGCGCGGCAATCGCCAGCGACGCCAAGTCGTTCGACGTCATCCTGAACGGACAGGCCTGGTCGCAGGAGCCGCAGAAATACCATGCGCGCTCCTTGGCCGAGATCCGGCGCAAATATATGGCGATCAGGGAGAGCGCAGCCCTGAACGACATTCTGAAGGCTGCCGACTGCCTGCGCTGGCTCCAAAGCTGACAGTGCATGCAATGCATGCATTGCATGCAGGGGGTGGCAGGGAAGTGGGACAAATGGCCTGAAATTCAAGCAGGCCAACGTTTTGCCTGTCCCACGCTAGTGGAATGATGAGGCGATCAGGGCGATACCAGAGACGCCCAGCATCGCCAGCAGGATCTTGCGGAACTGGGCGTCATTGAACCGGCCGTAGGCCTTGAGGCCGAGCCTGGTGCCGAGCAGTGACACTGGCAGGCTGATGGCGGCCCAGAACAGCCAGCGCGTATCGAGCAGGCCGCCGATTGCGGCCGCGACGAGAGCGAGCGCCAGGATCGCCATGTTGTAGGGCTGGTTGACGCCGCGCTGCTCGTCGCGCGTCCAGTCGCGTAGTTGCACCCAGGTCACAGGTACAGGGCCGGAGATGCTCGCCATGCCGCCCAGCACGCCGCCGATGAAGCCCGCCGTGGCGTCGGCGATGCGCCCGCCCCATTTGCGGATGGTTGGCGGCCGCCGCACGAAGCCGTTCCAGGAGACGTAGATCACGAGGAGCAACCCGACGCCGAGCTTCAGCGGCTGGGGCTGCACACGGCTCAGCAGCAGGGTGCCGAGCGGTACGCCGAGCAGTCCGGTGACGAGGAACGGCCAGAGCCGCGGCCAGCGCACGCCATGCCAGATCTGCGGCAGCGCCTGCAGGTGGCCGCCGACCGCGCACAGGCAGACGAGGGGTGCCGCAAAGCTGGGCGGCATGGCGTGCAGCCAGAAGCTCATCGCCGCCAGCGCATAGGCGGTGCCGGTGAGTCCGTTGACGAAGCCTGCGACCAGCGCCCCCAGGACGACCAGCGCGATGTCGCTGGCCGGCGGCAATGGCACGCCGTCAGGCCCCGGCGGAGAAGGCTTGGATGCCGGTCATGGCGCGGCCGAGGATCAGCGCGTGCACGTCGTGCGTGCCCTCGTAGGTGTTGACCGCCTCGAGATTCATGACGTGACGGATCACGTGATACTCGTCCGACACGCCGTTGCCGCCGTGCATGTCGCGCGCGGTGCGGGCGATGTCGAGCGCCTTGCCGCAATTGTTGCGCTTGATGAGCGAGATCATCTCGGGCTGCGCCTTGCCGTCGTCCTTCAGCCGGCCGACCCGCAGGCAGGCCTGCAGGCCGAGCGCAATCTCGGTCTGCATGTCGGCGAGCTTCTTCTGGATCAGCTGGTTGGCGGCGAGCGGCCGGCCGAACTGCTTGCGATCGAGCGTGTAGTTGCGCGCCTGCTTCCAGCAGAATTCCGCCGCACCCATGGCGCCCCACGCGATGCCGTAGCGCGCATTGTTGAGGCAGCCGAACGGGCCGCCCAGGCCCGCCACGTTGGGCAGCATGTTCTCGGCGGGCACGTCGACCTCGTCCATCATGATGGCGCCGGTGACCGACGCGCGGAGGCTGAATTTGCCCTCGATCTTGGGCGTGGCGAGGCCTTTCATGCCGCGTTCCAGCACGAAGCCGCGGATCGCGCCGCCGTCGAGCTTGGCCCATACGACCAGCACGTCGGCGATCGGCGCGTTGGTGATCCACATCTTTGAGCCCGACACCTTGAAGCCGCCGGGCACGGTGACCGCGCGCGTCTTCATGCCGCCGGGATCGGAGCCGTGGTCGGGCTCGGTGAGGCCGAAGCAGCCGACCCATTCGCCCGAGGCGAGCTTGGGCAGGTACTTCAGGTGTTGTTCCTCCGTGCCGTAGGCGTAGATCGGATGCATGACCAGCGAGGACTGGACGCTCATCGCCGAACGGTAGCCGGAGTCCACGCGCTCGACCTCGCGCGCCACGAGGCCGTAGGTCGTGTAGTTGGTGGCGGCGCAACCGTACTTCTCGGGCAGGGTCGAGCCCAGCAGGCCGAGCGCGCCCATCTCGTTCATGATCTCGCGGTGGAACTTCTCGTGCCGGTTGGCCTCCAGCACGCGGCTCATCAGCTTGTCCTGGCAGTAGTCGCGCGCCACGTCGCGGATCGCGATCTCCTCCTCGGTGAGCTGGTCGTCGAGGAAGAAGGGGTCCTCCCAGTCGAACGGCCGGGCGTCCGCCTTGGTGCCCTTGGCGGCGTTCTTCATCGGGGTGGCTGCGACCGACATTTGACTCCTCCGGAATGCTCCGGGGGTCTTATCAAGAAGCGCCGGTCAGGCCAACCCGGCGGCGTTGGCGCGACCGGTCAGGGCGTGGAACAGCTCGAGATTGAACCGGCCGAATGCCTCGGAGCCGCGCAGTTCGACGGTGCGCGGCCGCGGCAGGTCGATCCTGATGTCGGCGGCGATGCGGCCGGGGCGCGGCGACATCACCACCACGCGGTCCGACAGGAACACCGCCTCGGGAATGGAATGCGTCACGAACAGGATGGTCTTCCGCGGCGAGCTGGTTTCCCCCCAGATGCGCAGCAGCTCGAGCGCCATGTCGTCGCGCGTCATGGCGTCAAGCGCGCCGAACGGCTCGTCCATCAGCAACAGCGGCGGATCGAGCAGCAGGGCGCGGCACAGCGCGGCACGCTGCTGCATGCCGCCCGACAGTTCGCGCGGCAGCTTGGTATCGAAGCCGGCGAGCCCCGCCATCTCGAGAAGCTGGTGCGCGCGGGACTTGAGCGAGCCGGCATCCTTGCCGGCAAGCTCGGCGGGCAGCAGGACGTTGTCGAGAATCGAGCGCCATTTCAGCAGCACCGGCGCCTGGAACACCATGCCGACCTGAGAGATTGGCCGGGTCACCTTCTGGCCGGCGACTCCCACCGTGCCGCGTGTCGCCGGCCGCAAGCCGGCGACGATGCGCAGCAACGTCGACTTGCCGCAGCCGCTCGGGCCGACCAAAGAGACGAACTCGCCGGTGCCGACCTTCAGCGAGATGCCGGCGAGCGCCTCGACCGGACCGCTCGCCGCCTCGTATGTCATACCGACCCCGGAGAGGTCGATCAGCGTGCTGCTCAACGCCTACGTCTCACTTCGGCATGTCTACCTTGGTGTAGAACTCCTTGGTGTAGACGTCCTTGCACTCGACCTTCTTGGGAAGGCCCATGTAGGTGTTCACCAGATCGACCGAAGCGCACATGCGCTTGTCGTCGATCGAGCCGATGCCGCCCTCGGCGTACTGCTTGGTCTTCATCAGCTCGAGGCCCATCATCATGTTGGCGCTGAGCGCCTCGACGTCGATCTCGGGCACGCGCTTCTTGAAGATCACCATCGCCGCCTTCGGATCGGCCATGACGTCACGCCAGCCCTTGTAGGAAGCCTCGAGGAAGGCCTTCAGCTGCTTGGGCTTTTCCTTCATCGTCTTTTCGCTCGCCATGATCGACATCGAATAGAGGTCGAAGCCGAAATCAGCCCACGGCATCATGACGACGTTGCCCTTGCCGGCGGCCTTCTCGTAGAGCGGCAGGCCGGTCGTGTAGTCGCTGACGCCGTCCATGCGCTTCTCGGCGACGGCGGCGATCTTGGCCGCGGGTTCGATGTTGACCCACGTCACCTTGCTGGCGTCGATCTTGTTGAACTTGGCGAAGGCTGGGAACATCTGGCGCTGCGCGTCGCCCGGGGGCGAGCCCACGGTCGCGCCCTCCAGGTCGGCCGGCTTGGCGAGCGGCTTGCTCTTCAGGCTGAAGAAATTGAGCGGCGTCTTGTCGAACACCATGCCGATCGTCTTGACTGTGGTGCCGCGCGCCTTGGAGGCGATCAGCACCGCAGCATCGGCGAGGCCCGCATCGGCCCGGCCCGTATCGACCTTGGCGATGGTGTCGCCCGAGCCCTTGGAGTTCTCCAGGGTCACGTCGAGGCCTGCTTCCTTGTAGTAGCCCTTGTCGAGCGCAACCCAGTAGGCGGCATGGTCGCCGACCGGGAACCAGTTCAGCGCGAACTTCCATTTCTCCTGCGCCGAGGCGCTGCCCGTTGCTGCGAGCAGCGCAGCAAACGCGAGTGACATTGACCGTTTCATCCCCATTCTCCCTTCAAATCAATCGACGCCTTCCGCCCACGGCGCCCACAGCCGCGCGATCAGAACGACGAGGCCGTAAAGCACCAGTCCGACGACCGAGATCCAGATCAGCGCGGCGAATGCCAGCGAGGTGTTCATGCTGCTTTGCGTCGTCGTGATCAGGTAGCCGAGGCCGCGCTGCGAGGCGACGAACTCGCCGACGATGGCGCCCACGACGGCGGCGGTCGCGGTGATCTTCAGCGAGCTCAGGATGTAGGGCAGCGCGTTGGGAATGCGGATCTTGACGAAGATCTTCCATTTCGGCGCGCTGAACACGCGCCCCAGGTCGAGCATGTCGGCTTCGACCTGGCTCAGCCCGACGGCGGTGTTGATCACCACCGGGAAGAAGCCGATCAGCGCGCCCATCAGCATGTTCGGGAAGATGCCGTAGCCCAGCCAGATCAGGAACAGCGGCGCGACCGCGACCTTCGGCAGCGTGTTGACGAACACAAGGAACGGCACCAGCGCGTTGGCGATCAGCGGCGACCAGGCGATGGCGACGCCGAGCAGCACGCCGACGCCGGCCGCCATGAAGAACGCGCCGATGATCTCCCAGGTCGTCGCCCAAAGGTGCTGGGTCCACGGCACCTCGGGATACCAGAGCGCGTGCCAAACGGACTGCGGCGCGGGCAGCAGATATTCACGGATGCCACTCACGCTGACGGCGAGTTGCCAGATCACGAGGAGCGCAACGAATAGCGCGGCGGTGGGCCAGTACTGCTGAGCCAGCGCCTTGATTTTCATGTTAACGTGCCGCGCATTGCAGTCACACTGACGAAGCGCTTTTGGACCGTCAAGACAAGGATCATCGGTGAAACTGTCTCTGTGCAACGAGGTGGTCCGCGAGCTTCGGTTCGATCGCCAGTGCGCGCTCGCGTCGGCCCTCGGCTATCGCGGCCTGGAGATCGCGCTCTTCACTTTCGGTGACGATGCCTGGCGCATGCCGGCCAACAAGCGTGGCGATATCCGGAACACAATGAAAGCGGCCGGGCTTGAGGTGAGCGGCCTGCATTGGCTTCTCGCTGCCCCGGCAGGTCTCTCGATTGCGAGCGCCGACCGCAATGTTTGGCGGAGGAGCGTCGACGTCCTGTGCGCGTCGGTCGAAATCTGCGCCGAATTGGGCGGCCAATATCTCGTCCACGGCTCGCCGGCGCAGCGCCGCGTGAGCAACGGCGACGACGCCAAACGGGTCGAGGAGGCGTGGACGATTGCCGCGGATGCGGCACGGGACGCCGGTGTCACCTATTGCCTGGAGCCGCTCGCCAAGCCCGACTGCAACTACATCAACACGCTGGCCGAAGCGTCTGCTGTCGTACAGAGGATCGGCAATCCCGCCTTCAAATCGATGGTCGATACGTTGGCGGCCGCCAACATGGAGTCGGAACCCGTCGCTGACGCCATCCGCCGCTGGATGCCGACAGGCCTGGTCGCGCATGTCCAGTTGAACGACCGCAACAAGAAGGGACCGGGCCAAGGCGACGATGAGTTCGCTCCCGTGCTCCAGGCGCTGAAGGATACCGGCTATGTCGGGTGGGTGGCGATGGAGCCGTTCGTCTATGAGCCCGATGGTGCAACCTGCGCGGCCCGCATGATCGGCTATGTTCAAGGTGTGCTGGAGAGCTTGCCGTGAAGGTACGCGTTGAGAACGTCGAGCGCTACGAGCGCGATTTCAAGTTGCGCCTGCCGTTCCGCTTCGGCGTGATAACGGTGACGCACGGCACGCAGGCGATCGTGCGTGTGCGCATCAGCCTGGAGAACGGCCGCACCAGCGAAGGCGTCGCGGCCGAAGCGCTCGCGGCCAAATGGTTCGAAAAGAGTCCGCAATTTACCGACGCGCAGAATCTGGACCAGCTTCGTCAGGCGCTGCAGCTCGCGATCGATCATTATACGGCACGCGGCTGGGAGACGCCGTTCGAGCTCTATGCCGGGACCTATCGCCAGCAGCTGGCGCGCGGCGCCGAGCTCGGCCTCAATCCGCTGGTGGCGTCGTACGGGCCGGCATTGCTGGATCGCGCTATCCTCGATGCGGTGGGAAAGGCGACAGGCCGCTCTTTCGCTCGGATGATCGTCGCCAACGACCCGGGCATCCAGGCAACCGACCTGACGCCAGACATCGAGCCCGGTCATCTCAAGTCCTTCATCGCTGGGTTGAAGCCCGGCACGACGATCGACGTTCGCCACACGGTGGGTCTGGTCGACCCGTTGACGGCCGCGGACCGACCGGCATCGGCACGCGTCGATGACGGCCTGCCCGAGACGCTGGCAGAAGTGGTGTCCTATTACAGAGGGCGTTACTACAAGCTCAAGGTCGGCGGTGACGTGAAGGCCGACCTCGATCGGCTATCGCGCATCGCCTCAGTGCTCGACAAGGGCGCGGGCGACTACCGCTGCACTTTCGACGGCAACGAGCAGTACGAGGATGTGGACGGCATCGTCGAATTGTGGCGCAAGGTCGAAGAGACGCCGGCTCTGGCGAAAATGGTGAAGTCGACCTTGTTCATCGAGCAGCCGATCAAGCGGCAATCGGCTCTCAGCCGACCAGTGACGGCGCTGGCGAAGTACCGGCCCGTGATCATCGATGAGTCGGACGGCGAGCTCTCGACGTTCCCCGAGGCGCTGAAGCTCGGCTATGCCGGTGTCTCGAGCAAGAACTGCAAGGGCTTCTACAAGTCGATCCTGAATGCCGCGCGCGTGGCCAAACTCCGTAACGGTCATTTCATGTCGGCCGAGGACCTGACGACCCAGCCCGGTGCCAGTGTGCAGCAGGATCTGGCGCTGGTGTCATTGCTCGGGCTCGCGCATGTCGAGCGCAACGCGCATCATTTCATCGACGGCATGTCGGCTGCTCCCGAAAGGGAGCAAGAGGCATTCCTGAAGGCGCATCCCATGCTCTACCATCGCGAGCCGGGCAAGCCGGTGCGGCTCAGCGCGCAAGGCGGCAAGCTCGATTTGCGTTCGCTCGATTGCCCGGGGTTTGCCGTCGGAGCCGAGATGGATTTTCAATCGCTGAAGCCCATGCCGGCCGCGCCGAAGGAAAAAATCCAATGACGGAGAAATTGCCCGACCGTTTCGAGACCGTCGAGGCGCTGGAAGAGTTCATGACGCGGCCGTCGCAGGCGCTGGTCGCGGAGCTCGCCAAGACGCCGGGCGATATCATGGTGCTGGGCGTCGGCGGCAAGATGGGGCCGACGCTGGCCCGCATGGCCAAGCGCGCGGCTCCGACCAAGCGTGTGATCGGCGTGGCGCGGTTCAGCGAGAAGGGCGTACGCGAGGCCCTTGCGGAGGCGGATGTCGAAACGATTCCCGCCGACCTGCTGGACCGGTCGGCACTGGAGAAGCTGCCGCAGGCCGCCAATGTCGTCTTCATGGCCGGCCGCAAGTTCGGCGCGGCGGGAAACATCCCGCTCACCTGGGCGATGAACGTGCAGGTGCCGGCGATGGTGGCCGAGGTGTTCAAATCCTCGCGTATCGTGGCGTTCTCGACCGGCTGCGTCTATCCGTTCGTGCCGGTCGACAGCGGCGGCGCGACCGAGGAAACGCCGCCCATCCCGCCGCCCGGCGACTACGCCACGTCCTGTGTCGGCCGCGAGCGCATGTTCGAATACTTCTCGGACCGGTACAAAACGCCGGGCCGCTTGTTTCGCCTCAACTACGCGATCGACATGCGTTATGGCGTGCTGCACGACATCGGCCGCAAGGTGCGCGACGGCCAGACCATCGATCTCGCGATGGGACATGCCAACGTGATCTGGCAGGGTGATGCCAACGATGTGGCGTTGCGCTGCCTCGCGCACGCAACGACGCCGACATCGCCGATCAACGTCACCGGTCCGGAGACCTTCGCGGTCGCCGATGTGGCGGCCGAGTTCGGCAAGCTCCTCGGCAAGCGCCCGAATTTCAGCGGCACGCCGGCGCCGACCGGCTGGATCAACAATTCGGCCCGCATGGTGAAGGAGTTCGGCCCGCCCAAGGTGCCGTTGAAGAAAATGATCGAATGGAACGCCGACTGGCTTTCCCGCGACATGGCGACCATCAACAAGCCCACGCATTACGAAGTGCGCGATGGTCAATATTGAAGCGATCGGTCCCGAGCAGGCGGAGGCCGTCTGGCCGCTGTCGATCGAGGCCGGCTGGAACCAGAACGTCGCCGACTGGCGCTTCATGCTGGGCGCGGGTCGCGGCTTCGGACTGAAGGGTGATTCGGGCGCGTGGGAAGCGAGCTCGCTCGTCCTGCCGCTCGGCCAGAAGCTCGCCTGGATCAGCATGGTGCTGGTCACCAAGGCTCGCCGGCGCGGCGGGCTCGGCACGGCGCTCCTGAAGCGCTGCATCGAGGAGGTGGTTGCCAACGGCGCGGTCGCCGGCCTTGACGCCACGGAGCAGGGCCGGCCGATCTACCTGCCGCTTGGGTTTCACGATCTTTATGCAATAAGGCGTTGGCATTTCGGCGTGGCGGGCGAGGGCATCGCGCCGCCAGCTGGTATCGTCATCCGGCCAATGGGAGCAGCTGATCTGCCGAAGCTCGCGACCTACGACCGGCCGCTCTCCGGCATGGAGCGGCCGACCCTGCTCGCCCATCTCGCGACGCGGCAGCCCGGACTGGCGTGGCTTGCCGAGACGGCATCGGGCAAATTGGCCGGGTTCTCCCTCGGCCGCGAGGGGCGGACGGCGAGCTCGATCGGACCTATTAGCGCCGACAACGAAGCCGTGGCGCTGGCTCTGCTCGCCAAGGCAACGACCTCGGCCAAGGGACCGTTCATCATTGACGTACCGGAGGCGCACGGCGGCATCCGTCGCTGGCTCGAGCGGCAGGGCGCCGTCTCACCTCGTGGCTATATGCGCATGACGCTGGGTATGGCGGAAAAGCTCGATAGCCCCGCCCACGTCTTCGCGCTCGCCGGACCTGAATTGGGATAGAATGTCGCCATGCATTGGAACGACCTGCCCGAGCCGATCCTGTCGACCTTGCGCCGCGGCGCGGTCATCCCGGCGCATCCGCTGGCGCTCGGCGCCGACCGCAAGTTCGACAAACAGAGCCAGCGCGCCATAAGCCGCTACTACGTCGATGCGGGCTCGGGCGGCTTGGCGGTCGGCGTGCACTCGACGCAATTCGCCATCCGCGAGGTTGGCCTCTACAAGCCGGTGCTCGAGCTTGCGATCGAAACCGCCAGGGACTGGACCGATCGGCCGCTGGTCATGATCGCGGGCGCGATCGGCAAGACGGCGCAGGCGGTGGAGGAGGCCAAGACCGCGCGCGCGATCGGCTACCACGCCGTGCTGCTATCCCTCGCTGCGTTCAAGGGAGCGAGCGAGGACGAGTTGATCGAGCACTGCACGGCGGTCGCCAAGGAGATGCCGCTGATCGGCTTCTATCTGCAGACCGCAGTTGGCGGCATCAAGCTGTCGCGCGCCTTCTGGGCGCGCTTCGCTGCCATCGACAACGTGGTCGCGATCAAGGTGGCGCCGTTCAACCGGTACCGCACGCTCGACGTCGCCTTCGGCATTGCGCAGGCGCATGCCGAAGATCGGATCACGCTCTATACCGGCAACGACGACCATATCGTGGCCGACCTGGTGACGCCGTTGGTCGTGCGCACCGGCAACCGGGAGATCGTGCTGCGTTTTCGCGGCGGCCTGCTCGGGCACTGGAGCATCTGGGCGCGCGGCGCGGTGACCTTGCTTGAGCGGCTCAGGCTTGCCGTGGCGGGTAACGACGTGTCGCCGGCAATCCTGGCCCTCGACTCGTTCGTCACGGATTGCAACAGCGTCGTGTTCGACGTCGACAACGACTTCGCCGGCTGCATCCCGGGCTGCCATGAGATCCTGCGTCGCCAGGGATTGATGACATCGATCGAGTGTCTCGATCCGCACGAGAAGCTGAGCCCGGGCCAGAGCGAGGGCATCGACCGGCTGTACGCGACCTATCCCGAGCTGAACGACGACGCCTTTGTGGCCGCCAACCTCGAACGCTGGCGCAACTGATGTTCGACAAATGCGACGCGCTCGGCGCGGCCGAGCTCGTCAGGACGAAGAAGCTCAGCGCCAAGGAGTTGCTCGACAGCACGCTCGCCAATTTGCGCGAGCTGAACAAACGGCTGAACGCGATCACCGATTTCTACGACGATGCACCGCCGGCTTCCGACGGGCCGTTCATGGGCGTGCCGTTCGTCGTCAAGCAGCTTATGGCCGATTGCGCGGGCAAGGTGACCACGGTCGGCTCGAAGTTCTTCGCCAAGGAGCCGGTAGCGGTGGCCGATAGCGCGGCCGTGGCCCGCATGCGCCGAGCGGGCCTCGTCATTGTCGGACGCACCAACACCAGCGAGTTCGGTCTTGCGCCCACGACCGAACCGGCGTTCGGCGGGGCTACGATCAATCCCTGGCGCGCGGATCTCTCGCCGGGTGGTTCATCCGGCGGATCGGCGGCGGTCGTCGCCGCGCGTGGCCTGCCGATGGGGCATGCGACCGACGGCGGCGGCTCGATCCGAATCCCGGCGTCGCTCTGCGGCCTGTTCGGTCTGAAGCCCTCGCGCGGCCGGATCAGCCTGGCGCCAATCGGCGAGACCCTGGCAGGGGCGGGAGCGCAGCTCGCCGTTACGATTTCGGTGCGCGACAGCGCGGCACTGCTCGATGTGCTCGCGGGCAGCGAGCCAGGCGACCCCTATGCCGCGCCTGCGGCCGGATCGTTCCTGTCGGCAACCAAGCGCAAGCCCGGCAGGCTCCGGATCGCCTTCATGCGCAAGCCGGTGAGCGGCGAGGCGTTGGATCCCGCGCTCGTGCGCTCGGTCGAACGCACCGCAAATCTCCTCGAAGAATTGGGTCACCATGTCGAGGAAGCGGCTCCGGATTACGACGCGCAGGTGCTGGAAGCCGCGTTCTGGCTGGTGATGTGCGCCAACACCTGGACCAACATCCGCTTGCGTGCCGGCGGGCGGACGCCCGGCCCGGGCGATCTCGAGCGGATCACCGAGATTTACGCCGAACGCGGCCGCACGGTGAGCGCGGAGCAGTACATACGCGCCACGCAGGCATTCCATCGCACCGGGCGGCAATTGGGGACGTTCTTCCAGAGATACGACGTGTTGCTGTCGGCGACGATCGCGCGCACGCACCTGCCGCTGGGCACGGTGCGTATGGACGGCAGCGCCGAGCAGTTCGAGAAGGAAGTCGTGCCGATGACCGCATTCACCGCGGTATGCAACGCCACGGGCATCCCGGCGATGTCGGTGCCGCTCGAATCGACGGACGACGGCCTGCCGATCGGCCTGCACTTCGCGGGCCCCTATGGGGCAGAGGAGATGCTTTATTCGCTGGCGGCCCAGCTCGAGGAGGCGCGTCCCTGGCGCGATCGCTTGCCATGATGATCTGCGACGCACAGGTGCACATCTGGGCGGCCAACACGCCCGAGCGCCCGTGGCCGGCACGTGCGGAGCCGCACCGCGAGCCGCTGGGCAAGGAAGAGCTCCTGGCCGAGATGGACAAGGCCGGCGTCGATCGCGTGATCATCGTGCCGCCCTCGTGGGAGGGCGACCGCAACGACGTCGCCATCGATGCGGCGAGAAGCCATCCGAACCGTTTCGCGATCATGGGCCGGTTCGATCCCGAGGCGGCCGACGCGCGGCAGACCATCAAGGACTGGAAGAAGCAGCCCGGCATGCTCGGCATGCGCTTCACCTTCCACACGCCGGTGCTGCGCCAGCCCCTGCTCGACGGCAAGTTCGACTGGGTCTGGGGCGAGATGGAAAGGCTCGGCATCCCGGCGATGGTGCTGTTTCATCATGAGTACATGCATCTCGCCGACAAAGTCGCCGAACGCTATCCGGACCTGCGCCTCGTCCTGGACCATCTCGGTCTGAAAAGCGGCAAGGACGTGCGCGAGGCCGAGAACTTCGCCACCCTCGACAAGGTGTTGGCGCTCGCCAAGCGTCCCAACGTGGCGGCGAAGGTCACCGCTATGCCGTGTTATGTCGACGACAAGATCTATCCCTTCAAGTCGGTGCATCCGCAGATCAGGCGCGTGGTCGATGCCTTTGGTTCCAGGCGCACTTTCTGGGGCACCGATTGGTCGCGGCTGCCCTGCAGCTATCGGGAGGGCGTCACGATGTTCACCGACGAACTGCCGTGGCTCAAAGGCCAGGATCTCGAGTGGGTAATGGGCCGCGGCGTCTGCGAATGGTTGGGCTGGAAGATCTGAAGGAACTTTGTTCCCGGCGAAGCCGTAGCTTCTTCACATGGAAAGGAGAAGAGGATGTTCGGGACCAAGAAGACCCTTCCATTTTGGCGCCGGCGGCGGCCGAGCGTCCTGAATCTGGAACGGGCGCTGAGCGCGCTGGTGCAAAGCGCGCGCCACTCGGATGTTGAATACGCCGTGGTTACCTTGAAGGCGAAGCGACAGCGAATTGCGGCGGCCAAGCGGAAGTTCGTTCGCCCTTCGAACCTGAGCTAGAGCGGCCGCGTCACGGTTTTCGAGCCGCCGCCCCAGATCGGCAGATAGGCCATCTTGTAGCCGGCGCCGCCGGTCACGATCGGGTGGATGGCCTCCGAGGCGATCGCCACATCTTCTCCCTTGTCGAACAGATAGCGCTGGGCGCGCTCGATGGTCCACCCATCATGCCGCGCGATCTTCTGCGCCAGTTCGAGTGGCAACAGCACGACCTGCTCACCGCGCTGGTTCCTGCGCGATTGGCCGGACATGACGATTTCAGCCCGCATGCCGGCCACGATCGGGTCGAGGATCGCTTCGGGCGTGGCGCCTTCGCCGTCTCCAGGCAGGATCTCGGCGGTACCTGAAATGCCCATCACCGTAACGGCGCTGGTGTCCCTGCCGAGCCCCAGGCGCTCAGTGTGGGTGGGGAAGGGGCTGTCAGTGCGCTCGCCGAAGCAGAGCGTGTATTTGCCGGGCTGGCCCATGGTCGCCATGTCCCCTGTTTCCGAGCGCGCGCCGCCGATGTTCCGCAGGCAAAGCTGCAGGGCGCGGCCGATGCAGGCGTTGGCGCGCGAACCGGGGCCGATGCAGTTGGTGCCGGCATTGACTCCGAGCTTGCGCGAGATCGGACCGTGAACGCAGAGCGCCACGCAGGCGCTGCCGGTCGTGGTCGCGATACCCAGCAGGTTGAAGTCCGGCTCGAGGGTCGCCGTCGCGGCCGCCAGCACGATCGGCAGTTCGGCCGGCAGGGCGCCCGCGAGCACGCACTGGTAGGCGACCGTCTCGGCGGTGATGTCGCCGAACATCGGCGGCATCATGCCGTGCGAATCGGCGCGGCCCGCGATGCCGGCCACCATTGCGTCCAGGCGGCGCCGCGTCGGCGGCACTAAGGGCAGGCCGTCCGACAGCTCGGCGTCGATCAGGATCTTCTGTGCGTCCTCGAAGCCCGTCGACTCCTCGACGACGGGCCAGCCGCACCATTCGTTCACGTGATGCCTACCTGGCGATGCGCACGGAGGCGACGGTGGTGCCGCCGAACGAGGGGATGAAGGCGGAGTGCTTGCCCGGTCCGCCGGCCACGGTGATGTGTATGTCCTCGGGCGTGCGGCCGATATGGAAGTAGTCGCCATCCGGCTTGTGTCCGGTGCTGACGTAGGTGTCGTAGTTCTCCTTCGAGATCCGACTGACGTGGATGCGCGCGCGCTTCCACAGCTCCTGGCGGATGCTCTCGATGGTGAAGCCGTCGCGCTTCAAGGTCGCGGCGTGCTCGGGCCCGATGATCACGAAGGAGGGGCCCTTGCCGTACACCGTGTTGGCGCCCGGCGTCGCCATGCCGCCTGCGAAGGTGGTCAGCAGGCCATCGCCCGTGGTCGAGCCGTGATCGTTGAGATTGTGCGGGCCTTCGCCCGACATCACCGTCACCACGCTGTCGGTTGGCGCGAAGCCGCGCTGCACGTGATACGGCGTCCAGGGATTTTCCTCCTCGTTCTCGCCGAAGCAGAACGTGTACTTGGCCGGGTTGCCTTGCGTGGACCGATCCATCTCGCCGGGCTTGGCGCCCGCGGTGTTGAGCAGGATCAGGCCGACGGCGCGGCCGATGGTGGCGTTGG
>DASRFX010000089.1:0-33546 GCA_035651335.1 Reyranella sp.
CGATGACGCGCAGCGCCGCTTCAAGGTCGTCGACCGAGCGGGCGAGCGGCCCGAACGTGCCCATGTAGCGCACGGTCCGGGTCATGCCGGGAATGTCCGGCACATGACCGTGGCTGGGCACGCGCCATTCGGTCGGCTTCAGCGAGAAGATGCCGTTGTAGTGCGCGGGATTGCGCACCGAGCCGCCGATGTCGCTGCCGAGCTCGAGCGGCGAGAAGCGCGCGGCGACCGCCACGCCGCCGCCGCCGGTCGAGCCGCCCGCCGTGCGGCTCGGGTCCCAAGCATTCTTGGTGGTTCCGAACAGCGGGCTCTCGGTCTGAAAGTCGGCGCATAGTTCGGGCACATTTGTCTTGCCAAGGATCACCGCGCCGGCCGCGCGCAAGCGCGCCACCAGGCTGGCGTCCGACTTGGCGACATTGTCCTTGAGCGGCGGATGGCTCGATGTGGTGCGCAGCCCGGCCACATCGAAGGCTTCCTTGATGGTGATCGGCACGCCGTGCAACGGGCCTGGTTTGGCCCTGGCTCCCTTCTTGCCGGTTGCACGATCCGCCGCTTTGGCCGCCTTGAGCGCTCCCTCACGATCGATCACGACCAGTGCATTGACCGACCCGTTCAGCCGCGCGATCCGGTCCAGATGCGCCTCGGTCGCCTCGCGCGATGACAGCCGGCCGTTTCGTATGGCGCGGGCAAGTGCGGTGGCGGTCTCGAAGCACGGGTCCATGCATTCCTCCCCTGCAGCCCCTGGAGACTAGCGGCCCCATACAGGCCCGGCTATAGAGCGCGAGGGATTTGGGAAACGCATGGGCCTGGCCAACAAGACCTTGTTCGTGACCGGCGCCAGCCGCGGCATCGGCCTTGCCATTGCTTTGCGCGCCGCGCGCGACGGCGCCAACGTCGCCATTGCCGCCAAGACGGTGAAGCCCGATCCCCGGCTGCCGGGCACGATCTTCACCGCCGCCGATGAGATCGAGAAGGCGGGCGGCAAGGCGCTGCCGCTGCCGTGCGATATCCGCGACGAGCAGAGCGTCGAGAAATCCGTCGCCGAGACCGTGGCCCGGTTCGGCGGCATCGACATCCTGGTCAACAATGCCAGCGCCATCAGCCTGACGGGCACCCTGGCGACGCCGATGAAGCGCTACGACCTGATGCACCAGATCAACGCGCGCGGCACGTTCATGGTGTCGCAGAAGTGCATCCCGCACCTCCTGAAGGCGGGTAATCCGCACGTGCTGAACCTGTCGCCGCCCCTCGACTTCGACGCCAAATGGTTCTCGGACCATCCCGCCTACACGCTCGCCAAGTACTCGATGTCGGTCTATGCCTGGGCGATGGCCGAGGAATTCAAGGGCAAGATCGCCTTCAATTGCCTGTGGCCGCGCACCGGCATCGCCACCGCGGCGATCGCCAACGTGCTGGGCGGCGAGGAAGGCATGAAGCGCTGCCGCAAGCCCGAGATCATGGCCGATGCCGCCTACGCGATTCTCAACCGGCCGGCCAGGAGCTGCACCGGCAACTTCTTCATCGACGACGAGGTACTGGCTGCCGAAGGCGTCACCGATTTCGACAAATATGCCTACGCGCCCGGCAATCCCCTGATGCCCGATTTCTTCGTGCCCGCCCCCGGGGCGCGCACCGTCGTCGGCCGGAGCTAGCGCCGCGTGGCGACGTTCGTGCTGGTCCACGGCGCCTGCCATGGCGGCTGGTGCTGGGAGAAGGTGGTGCCGCTCCTCGAGGCGCGCGGTCACAAGACCCACGCGCCCGACCTGCCGGGCCTCGGCAAGGACCTGACGCCGCCGGCCCATGTCACGCTCGCCGACAATGTCGAGAAGATCTCGCGCCTGCTCGACAAGACCGAGGAGCCCGTCGTGCTAGTCGGCCATGCGCTGGGCGGCGTGACCATCAGCCAGACGGCGGAAGCGCGCCGGCGCAAGCTCAAGGCGCTTGTGTATGTCTGCGGGCTGATGCCGCCGTCGGGCAAGGCAAGCCGCGAGATGACCGCCGGCGATCCCGACATGCTGTTCCGGCGCTCGCGCGAGGTGAGTCCCGACGGCCTCACCTACACGTTCTCGCGCGCCCAAGTCTCGACCCTGTTCTATGAGGACGTCTCGCCGGAGGATCGCTACCGCGCCATGGAGCGGCTGCGGCCGCAGCCGATCTCGATCTCGACCACGCCGCTCACGCTCACCGAGGAACGCTACGGCTCGGTACCGCGCTGGTACATCGAGTGCACGTTGGATAATTCGATCCGTATCGCCCGCCAGCGCGCGATGGTGAAGACCCTGCCGTGCAAGGTGATCACCATGGAGTGCGGCCACTCGCCGTTCTACAGCAATCCCGAGGAGCTCGTGGAGCACCTCGATACGATCGCAAAAAGCTAGCAAAACGCCGTTTTTCCGTTTTTAAAACGGGAAAAATAAACGGGCGATGTCGCCGCAAGCGGAGTCCTGGCAGTCGTCATGCGCAGGGCTATAACCCCGATCGTTAATCGGGGCCGATTCTGTCGTGTAGAACTTCCTAGTCGAAGAAGGCGAGCGCCCGAACCTCGATGCTCTGCCGCGGCTTGGGATTGGGCGGCGAGGTCGGATCGTCGAAGGCGCTGTGCAGCGAGAAGCGGGCGCGGCCATCCTTCATCGAGTCGTAGCACTTGATCACCACCGCCTCGTCGCGCGCCATCCTGGGGAAGTAGTACCAGCGGTGGTCAGGATTGTAGACGCCCTGATAGATCTCGCCGGTGCGGTCGGCGTAGACGAGATTGCAAACGGCGAGATCCCGCGGCGCCAGGCTCTGCGAGTCGACCAGGCCCAACGGCGACATCTCCACCGGATCGGCGGCGATGTTGCGCCAGACGTTGAACTCGGCGAAGCGTTTCTTCAGGCGCTGCTCGGCCTCGTCCGCCGGCAGCAAGTCGCGCACCCGCTGCGGACCGGACTTCTCGGTGTAGTCGCAGTGCACGGAGTTCACCGGCGTGCGCAGGCCGCGCTCGACGGCGCGCTCGGCGGAGCGGATGGTGTGGTCGAAGATCACGACCTTCGACGCGCCGGTTTCGCGCTTCAGCAGCTCCTCGATCTCCTTGTAGTAGGCGGTCTTCACCTGCTCGGGATCGTAGAAGTCGGCGACCTTGGTGTCGTGTCGCACCAACCTGAAGGCCTGCTTGTCGAGTGACAGGTCCTTGGCGAGCGGCCGGCCATCGTGCACGTCGACCTTGAAGTCGCGATAGTTGCCGACGCGCCGCGGCACACCGGTGCCGGGCGGCGGGTTGTAGGTCACCGGCGTGACGCTCAAATCGGCAAGATAATTGACGGCAGCCTGAACCATGAGGGCTCCTGAAAGACCCTTTGAATCTCGGGTCGATCCTTACTCCCTTCAAGGAGTATGGGTTCATGAGAAGAACTCATAAGGTCATGCCGCGAGTTCGAGAATTTCGATGACCTGCTCAGGCCCCTTGATCGGCCGCGGATTGTTGAGCACGGCGCGGTCGTGCATCGATTTCTCGCCGATCTCGCGGAAGCGCTCGCGACCGACGCCGACGTCGCGCAGCGTGCGCGGCAGGCCGAGTTCAGCCACCAGATCAGCCACCAGATCGGCCGCCGCCACGGCCGGCTTGCCGAAAGCCTCGCTCACCCGCTTCTGGCGCTCGGCATTGGCCGGCAGGTTCCAGCGCAACACCGACGGCAACATCACGCATGAGGTATGGCCGTGCGGCACATGGCAGGCGGCCCCCAGGACATGACCGATGCCGTGACTGGCGCCGACTCCGACTCCGGACGTACCGGCGCCGATCGAGAGCCACATGCCGAACTGCAGGTCGAGCCGCGTCTGCAGGTCGTCCGGCTTCGCCTTGTGCGAAGGCAAGGCGCGCGCCAGCAGCTTCAGCGCCTCGCTCGCCGTACCCAGGACAAAAGGATGTGCCTGCTGCGAGCACAGCCGCTCGACGGCGTGGTCGACGGCCTTCAATCCGGTCGACAGCATCAGGTCCATGGGCGTGGCGAGCGTCGCCGCCGGATCGAGCACGATCACGCGCGGCACAATCTTGGCGTGACCGAAGCTCTCCTTGATGCCATGGCGCGGATCGCTGATGCCGGCGTAGGCATTGAACTCGGCCGCCGACAAGGTCGTCGGCACGGCAATCATGCGCACGCCATCGACCGGCGGCTTGATCGCCTCCGACGGCGGTGCCGCGCCCGCTTTGGGCTTGCCGGCGCGATAGAGATCGAGGTCATCGATCGTGGTGGCGTTCTGCCATAGAGCGATCAGCATCACCTTGGTGGCGTCGATCACGGAGCCGCCGCCCACCGCCACGATCAGGTCGGCCCTCGCCTCGCGCGCGCGTTGAGCCCCTTCGATCACGCACGGCCGCGGCGAATGCGCCGTGATGCCGGCATAGACGCCCGCATAGCGGTCGCCCAGGTCGCGCACGACATCGGCCAGCAGCGCGCTCTGCGCCACCGACTTCGAGGTGGTGACGAAAACCCGTTTCGCGCCCAGCCGCTCGGCCTCGGCGCGCAGGGCGGATCCCGCCGGGCGGCCATAGACCACCCGCTCGATCTCCTGATGTCCGTGAATGCCGTTCAGCATGGCCCGTTCCTCCCGGCGTCGCTATAACCGCACGCTGTTGTTCGACCTGGGAGTGAAGCGAAATGCCGGGCGCATTGGAAGGCCTGAAAGTCATCGACCTGTCGCGCGTGCTGGGCGGCCCCTACTGCGCGCAGATGCTGGCCGACCACGGCGCGGAGGTGATCAAGGTCGAGCCGCCGCAGGGCGACGAGACGCGGCTGTGGGGCCCGCCGTTCGACGCCGAGGGAATCTCCGCCTACTTCGCCGGCATCAACCGCAACAAGCGCACGATCGCGCTCGATCTCTCCAAGCCGGCAGGGCGCGAGGTTCTGCTGCGGCTGCTCGAAGACGCCGACGTGCTGATCGAGAATTTCAAGACCGGCACCATGGAGAAATGGGGCCTGGGCTACGATACGCTCAGCCAGAAATTCCCGCGGCTGGTCCACGCCCGGGTGTCGGGCTTCGGCGCCGACGGCCCGCTCGGTGGCTATCCCGGATACGACGCCATGGTGCAGGCCTCGGCGGACCTGGTCTCCGTCAACGGCGCGCCCGACAGCGGGCCGGTGCGCATCGGCGTGCCCGTGGTCGACCTCTCGACCGGCATGAACGCCTGCATCGGCATCTTGATGGCGCTCTACGAGCGCAATCGCTCCGGCAAAGGCCAATTCATCGATGCGACGCTCTACGACAGCGCGGTCGCCCTGCACCAGCCGCACGCGCCCAACTACTTCATGGCGGGATTGAAACCCAAGCTGTTCGGCAACAGCCATGGCAATCTGGCGCCGTACGCCAACTTCCCGACCAGGGGTCGCAACATCGTGGTCGGCGCCGGCAACGACGGCCAGTTTCGCAAGCTTTGCCAGATGCTGGGCAAGCCCGAGCTCGCCACCGACCCGCGTTTCAAGACCAACAAGGATCGCCTGGCCCACATGCCCGAACTCGAGGCGGAATTGCGCGCCCTGACCAAGGACCGCGATGGCGAGACGTTCGCCAACGAATTGATGATGAACGGCGTGCCCTCAGGTGCCGTTCAGGAAGTGCCGGACGTGATGGAGCATCCGCACACCCGCCACCGCAACATGGTGTGGGAGAAGGACGGCTACCGGAACGTCGGCAACCCGGTGAAGCTCTCGCGCACGCCGCCCGCCATCCGTAGCAAGCCTCGCAAATTCGGCATTGACACAAGGGCCGTGCTGGCCGAGCGGGGCTTCTCGCCTGCCGAGATCGACAAGCTGATCGCGACAGGCGTCGCGCTCACCGAAGCGAAGAAGGTCTAGCGACTGACTGCCTTCAGGTCGGCCTCGGCCTGCAGGTAGGCGCGATAGGCCTCCTCGCCTCTCGGGCGCAGGTGGCTGCGTGCGAACTGGATCTGCCTCTCGATCTGCTGAAGCTCGCCGAAGCCCGTGCGGATCGACAGGCCGATCCGCAGACGCTCGGCGAGGATTTCCTGCTCGATCGCCTGCCGGTCCTGCTCGTCGGAATTGCCCGCGGGATCGAACGTGAACTTGGCCTCCAGCGCGCGGCGCCATGTCAGGACGCTCGACTGCAGCCTCACATCGAAGCCAGGGATCGCCTGCAGCCTCGCCTCGCTCACGTCAGCGGCGGTCTCCATACCGAAGGACTGCAGAAGAGACTTGCGTCCGGTGCCGACTCCCGGAATGTCGGCAGCGGCGAGCTCGAACCGGTCGAGATGGCGGGCGAGCTGGATATCGCGCTTGCGGTCGCCGATCTCGTCCAGCTTGGCGGCCCGCCGGGCGGCGAGGCTGGTCCACGCCGTCCACAAGCGTTCCAGCTCCGCCCGCTTGTCCTCGAATCGGCGCGGTCCCGCCTTGGCTTCCCATTCGCTGCCAATCGAGTCCCAGCGTGCCCGCTGCTGACGGTCGCGCTCGAGGAACGTCGAGATGTTGATGGTCGCCTTGAGCGCGCGACGCACCAGGAAATAGAGGATAAGCGCCGAGGCGAAGAAGAATATCCGCCCGAGATCAGGCACTTGCGCCAACACCCCGGCGGCGACCGGAATGCCGGCGATGAACAGCGCCAGCGGCACGTGGAACCAATATCGCCGCTTGAACGAGATCGCCTCGACCGACGGGCGGATCTTGCGCTTGTTCGGAACGGCATCCTCGAGCGGCGGAGGCGATCCCGGATGCGGCAGGGTCGAGACCTGCGGCCAAAAGGAATCCGGGTCGAAGTAGGCGGCCGTGGCTGCCGACAGCGACGACGAGAACAGCGGCACGCCGGTGGCCGCCTCCATCTGGCACCATGGGCAGGCGATCAGGCCGGCGTGGTGCCAGTGCATCGCGCTTGCGCTGCATTGCCTCAAGTTGCGCTCGAGTGTTTCGAGCGCATCGACCCATTGCTGCGCCGTCGGCCGGCCCTTGGTCGGTGCCTCGCGGGCGAACGCGCGCTCGAACAGCCGTGCCACGGGCTCCGAGACGATGCCGAGCGGCGGCGCACCAGGCGGCCTTTCCATCTGGGCGCCGAGCGCATGCTCGCCGTAGGGGAACCGACCATCGCCGATCGCGTGCTCGATCGTCATCTCGCCGATGCCGAGATGGCGCCCGGCAAAGGGATGGCGGCCCATGAACAGGATCAGGAAGACCAGGACGGCGAGGCCGAAATTGTCGTGGTTGGCGGTGCGCACCAGCTCCGCGAACGGACGGCCCTGCAGCTCGGGCGGCGTGAACGTCGCAACGCCGACCTCGCAGAGATAGCGCTTGCCGCCGTCGGTCACCTGGAAGCTGTCGCAGTCGATCAGCCTGATGCGGGCATCCTGGCCGACCAGCACGCCGCCCTGGTTGACGTCGGCGATCACGCTCGAGGTTTCGTGCACCATCGCGAAGGCGCGCGCGAGATTGGCGGCGGCGCGCACGAGGAAGCGCCAGTCGGCCTGGGGAAATTCGCGGCGCCGGCTCTTCGGGCTGAACAGCCGGTGGATGTCCTTGCAGCCCGTCACCTGGGGCATGGTGAGCCCGACCGGTGCGCCGGAGCGCAAGCGCACGACGTCGAGCGGCCAGGCCGCCAGCCTGTCGATCTGGTCCGTCCTGAGCGCCGCCATGGTGCGAATCTTGTCGGCGATCACGGGCTTGGGCGGCCGGTGATAGATCTTGGCGACGATGCCGGGCGATGCCGGCAGCTCGTAGACGCTGCCCTCGCCGCCCTGGCCGAGCTTGTTGCCGAGCCGGATCGGCTGTCCGGCGCCGTCGACCAAATCGAGTTCTTGGGCGGGCGTAGTCAAGCTGAGGCCGGCGGGCGCCGGCGCGCGGAGATATTTCTCGAATTGTCGCGAAAGCGTCCCATGCCCCAGCCGATCTTACCCCGGTTATGAAAGAACTCACCGGTTCTTTCAACGAGCGGCACCGACCCCAGCCGGCTGGAGTCGGTAGCTCCGGAGCATGTTAGTCTGCCCCACCGGGAGGAAAGAGATGGCGGATTACGACTACATCATCGTGGGAGCCGGTTCGGCCGGCGGCACCTTGGCGGCGCGGCTCACCGAGAACTCGTCGAGCAGGGTGCTGTTGCTCGAGGCCGGCGCGGCAAGTCATCCCTACTCGCGCATGCCGCTCTCCTTCGGCCTGCTGATCGACAACCCCGCCGCCAACTGGCTGTATCAGTCCGAGCCCGAGCCCGGCACCGCCAACCGCGTCATCCCGGTACCGCGCGGAAAAGTGCTCGGCGGCTCGAGTTCGATCAACGGGCTGGTGTGGGTGCGCGGCCAACCGCTCGACTACGACACCTGGGCGCAGATGGGCTGCCGCGGCTGGAGCTGGCGCGAGGTTGCGCCCCTCTTCACCCGCATCGAGAATTTCGTCGATGGCGACGGCAGCAACGGTCGCGGCACGCAAGGCCCGCTCAAGGTCTCGACCGTGCCCGACCAGAACCCGCTCTATGACGCGCTGTTCGCGGCGGCCAAGGCGGCGGGCTTCAAGCTCAATCCCGACTACAACAGCGAGGACCAGGAAGGCGTCGTGAAGACGCAGACCTCGATCTACAAGGGGCGCCGCATGAGCGTGGCGCACTGCTACATCGAGCCGGCGATGAAGCGGCCCAACCTGCAGGTGGTGACCAACGCCATGACCTTGCGCGTGCTGCTCGAGGGCAAGCGCTGCGTCGGCGTCGAGTACGAGAAGGACGGCAAGGTCGTCCAGGCGAAGGCGCGCGAGACCATCGTGTCGGCCGGCGGCGTCGCCACCCCGCAGATCCTCGAACTGTCGGGCATCGGCCAGCCCGAGCTCCTGAAGCGGCACGGCATCGAGGTGAAGCACGAGCTGCGCGCGGTCGGCGAGAATTTCCGCGACCACATCAATGCGCGCATCATCTGGAAGGTGAAGGACCCGAAGGTCTCGTACAATCACATGGCGCGAGGCGTGGGCGCGGTCACGCAATTCATGAAGTACGTGACGACCGGCGGCGGCTTCATGAGCCTGCCGTCGGCGCCGCTGCTCGCTTTCCTGCGCACGCGGCCCGAGCTCGCGACGCCCGACGTGCAGATGCACCTCGTGCCTTACTCGATCAAGGATCCCAAGACGCGCCGCCTGCAGGATTTCCCGTCGATGACGATCGCCTGCTATCAGCTGCGGCCCGAAAGCCTGGGCTCGATTCACATCAAGTCGCCCGACCCCAAGGCCCACCCGGCGATTCGCTTCAACTTCCTCGCCGACCCGATCGATCAGCGCGCCATGGTCGACGGTTTCCGCATGATGCGAAAGATCGTCGATGCCGCGCCCATGGATGCCTATCGCGACAGCGAGTTCTCGCCGGGACCCTCGGTCTCGAGCGACGAGGAAATACTGACCTGGATCCGCAACAACTCGCAGACCGCTTACCATCCGATCGGCACGTGCCGCATGGGCCCGCAGGGGCCCGGCACTGTTGTCGACGACAAGCTCAGGGTGCACGGCCTCGAGGGCCTGCGCGTCGCCGACGCCTCGATCTTCCCGACCATGCCGTCGGGCAACACCAACGCGCCCTCGATCATGGTCGGCGAGAAGGCGGCCGACATCCTGAAGGCGGCGGCTTGAGCCGATGAAGCGCTACGTCGTACTCGTCGTCGGCGCTGCCGCGCTGGCGACATCCGCGGTCGCGGGCGAGATGCCCAAGGAGATTGCGGCGGCTGTCCGCAAGCTCGGGCCGGTGATCAATCCGCCGGAGACGCTGAAGCTCTTCGCCCCGCTGCAGAAGAAGGAGCCATACACCGGCGTGAACGTGACACGCGACGAAAAGTACGGCCCGGCCGAGCGCAATCGGCTCGACCTTTTCGAGCCGGCCAAGCGCGGCGATAGCCTCCCCGTTCTGGTTTTCGTGCATGGCGGCGGCTTCACCGGTGGCGACAAGAAGGGCGTCGGCAACAGCCCGTTCTACGACAACATCGCGCTCTGGGCGGTCGCCAACGGCATGGTCGGCGTCAACATCACCTATCGTCTGGCGCCCGAAAATCCCTACCCCGCCGGCGCGCAGGATGTCGGCCTCGCGATCCAATGGCTGGCCCAGAACGTCCAGCGCTTCGGCGGCAATCCCAGGCGCCTCTTCCTGATGGGCCATTCGGCCGGCGCCGTGCATGTCGCGACCTACGTCGCGCACCCCGAATTCCAGAAGATCCCGGGCGGAGGTCTGGCCGCCGCGATCCTCCTGTCCGGCATCTACGAATTCACACCCGACACCGATCAGCCGGCGCAGCGGGCCTATTTCGGCGACGACCTGTCGAAATGGGACGAGCGCTCGTCTCTGAAGGGCCTCGTCCAAACGAAGCTGCCGATCCTGCTGATGCGCGGCGAGCTCGATCCCGGCGTGTTTTCCGTGCAGGCCGAGGTGCTGAACGGAGCGATGTGTGCCGCGCCGCGCGGTTGCCCGACCTACGTCGTGCTGAAGGACCACAGTCACATGTCCGAAGTCTACGCCATCAACACCGAGGATACGCGGGTCAGCGATCCGATCCGTACCCTGGTGCGCAGTTTCAAGTAGCTTTACCTGCCCCACAGCTGGCGCGTGGCGATGTCGGCGCCCTCGCGGCAGGCCTTGAGCTTGGCCCATACCACGTCGTGGGCGACCAGCTCGTAGCCGGCGAAGGTGCCGAAGCCGCAGTCGCACGAGGCGATGACCCGGCTGCGGTCGCCGACGGCATCGACCGCCTCGCAGATGCGGTTGGCGACGACCTGCGGATGCTCGACGAAGTTGGTCGTGGTGTCGATCACGCCGGGAATCAGGATGAACTCGTCCGGCAGCTTCGCCTTCTTGAGCGCGGCGTATTCGTGCTGGTGGCGCGGATTGGCGAACTCGATCGAGAGGGCGCCCACCTTGGCCTGGCAGAGCACCGGAAAGACCTCGGCCAAGGGGATGTCGTGGGTGTGCGGTCCCTCGTTGTTGCCCCAGCAGCAATGCAGCCGGATGCGGTCGCGCGGAATGCCGCTCAGCGCCTCGTTGAGGGCCGCGACATGCATCTCGGCGATCGCCACGAACTCGGCGTTGGTCTTGTCCTGGAACAGCACGGTGCGCTCGAGGGCGAGATCGGGCGCATCGATCTGCAGGATGAAGTCCCTGGCGATCAACTCGTATTCCTTCTTCATCTCGCGGGCGAGCGCGAACACGTAAGCCTCGTGCGTGTCGTAGTAGGCATTGAGCATCGTCGTGGCGATGATGCCGGGCGCCGCCGCAGTCATGAACGTCTCGACCGGCGACGCCGGCAGCTCCTTCAGCGCCGACTGGAACAGCCGGATCTCTTCCCTGGCCGGCCCGAGATCCTGGTACGACAGCTCGCCGACGGCCTGCGGCGCGTTGGTCACCTTGCTGCGCCGTGGCATGCGCTTGGCCATGAACTCGGCATAGCCCGGGAAATCGGTCCAGTCGCGCGAGCGCGGCCGTTTGGATTCGCCGCCAAAGCCCTTCATGCGCTGCGGCACGTAGGTCTGGAAGCCGACTCTCGGCTGCTCGCCGTCGTTCACCACGTCAATGCCGCATGCCACCTGCTGCTTGACGACGTGCCGGACGGCGTGGTCGGCAAGACGATCGATCTCGGCCTGGTCGACCTTCTCGCCGGCCTCATGGCGGATCAGCAGGTCCGACAGCTTGGGATCGCGCGGCAGGCTGCCGACATGGGTGGTGAGGATGCGATCGGTACTGCGGCGCATTTTACTCTCCCTGCAAACGGCGCTTCACGTCCGCCGGAATGGCGATCGCCTTCAGCGAGCGCGCATCGCCCTCTTTCCTCGCCCAGATGCGGGTCTCGGTACCCTCGGCCGCGACCGCGCCCGTCGCGTCGCGGAAGACATGGCGGATCGTGAACGAACTGCGGCCGAATTTCTCGACATGGCTCTCGATCACCAGCTTCTCGCCGGTCTGCGACGCGCGCTTGAACGCGCACTCGGCCGCGACAAGCGGCGTGCCTTCTTTCCACTGGCCGCTGGTGATGTCGTCGCGGCGCATGCCGGCCTTGAGGAACAGCCGATAGGTCGCCTGGTCGAACCACCTGAAATAGGACGGGTAGTAGACGATGCCGGCGGGATCGCAGTCGCCCCATTCGACCATGATCTCGTGACGACTATTCAGCGGCATGACGCAATGTGGCGGCAGAGGTCGCGATGGAGGCCAGCGTCTTCGACAGGCTCTCGCCCTCCGGATCGGCGAGCGCGGCCACGCGGGCATTGGCGATGGCATCGGCGGCGAGCTTCGGCGGCATGGCACCGGCGAGCGCACGCTCGATGATCTCGCTTTCGATGCGCCGGTAGTTTGCGACGCCGCGCTTGAAGGTCTCGCCGTAGCCTTTGATCAGCCGCGCCAGCTCGGCGATCTCGCGCGCGAGATCGGGACTCAGCGCTTGCGCGGCGCGAATCGATCTGAGCCACCGCTCGATCTCGGCCTGCTCCTCGATGAAGCGGAACGTATGCGGCCGCCACCAGCGCAAGGAGGCGAGGAAGCGCAGCCTCGCGAAGCCCCAGATCGTCGTGCTCCGCACATGCATGGAGATATGGAACGGCCGCCGCCGCATCAGCCAGCGCGCCGCGAACGGCGGCAGGATGGCGGCGATCTCCTCGTTGCCGGGCTTGAAATGCTCGGTGACCTCGACCGGCTCATGCGGCTTGGCCCGCACCTCGGCGCGCACGCGCGCCAGGCGCTCGCGCGAGGTCTTGGCTTGCGCCACGCGGATCACGTCCTCGAACGACATGCGCACCGCGAGATGCCGCGCCACGTCGCGCACGATCTCGGGCGCGATCGACTCCAGCCGGTCGAGGAAGAGCCTGGCGTAATCGCGATCCTGGTACGCAGTCAGACGGCGGATGCCCTCCTCGACGATGTCGAGCGCCTCCGGCCGGAACTTGGCGCGCGCCCGCTCGATCAGGTCTTCGATGCCGCGAGCCGCGGCCGCGCGCTTGCGGTGCTCGCGCACCGTCTGCTCCAGCTCGCCCCTGGCATGGCCCCTCCCGAAGGCGAAAGCCGCGAGATTGGTGTCGACCGCCTTGCCGCCTTCTCGAATGGCCGCCTCGAAGGCTGAGTCGGGAATCGGCAGCTTGTTCGAGCCGGCCAGCGCGCCCAGCAGTACGGCGTTGATCACGCCGCCGCTCTCTTCCGCCGCCTGATCCATGTCGAACAGGATCTGCTCCTTGCTGCGCTCCTTCACGGCGCGCAACAGCCGGCCGACATCGAAGCTGCCCTCGCCCATCGCCGAGCGCTCGCTGATCGCCAGCACGCGATGGGTCGAGGCAATTAAGGTCGTGCGGTCGGGTGTGACGAAGCCGTTGAAGATCATTCGACCCGCTTCGAGCAGCTCCGTCGCCAGGGCCACGTCGACCTCCCCGATCGCGGGATTGAGCGCCAGCACCGGCGGCTGAGGTCCGACGCCCGGCATCACTTCGAGATAGTAGGTCGTGGCGCCGGTGCGCTGAGCCACTCCGGGGATTTGGGTCGCCTGTACCGCCAGCCCCTGGCTGTGCGCGGCATGGATGATCCAGTCGCACAGCACACCGCCGCCGTCGCCGCCCAACGCGCCGACCAGGATGGTGATCGGCTTAGGCACTGGCGAGCGCCCCGATCACGGCCGAGCGCAACTTCCGCACCAGGCGGTCCCACCAATTGGCGTTCTGCACGATGTCGGCTTTGTAGAACGAGGGACAAAGTACGGCGGCATCGGCGACTTCGCCGCACAGCCCGCAGCCGACGCAGCCGTTGTTGACGTGAGCCACCGGATCGCTGCGCAGCGGATCGGGGCTGGGCTTCACCACCAGCGAGGGACAGCCCGAGAGCCGAATGCAGGAATGATCGCCCGTGCAGACCTCGTCATCGACACCGTAGCGCGTGCGTACTACCCGCTCGCCGCGCTTGAGCTGGGCCGCGATCTGCGGGCGGATGCGACGCTGGCGCGCAAGCTGGCATTCGCCGTCGGCCACGATCACTTTCAGGCCCTTGTCCTCGGTGCTCATGGCCTCGCGCAAGGTCGCGAGCATGGTACCGACATTGTAGGTGCGGATGGTGCGCAGCCATTTCACGCCCATCGCCTTCAGGGTCGAGGCGATGTCCGACGTCGTCTCGCCGTCGCGCCGGTTGCCCGACGTGTTGGGAATGAACTGCGCGCCGGTCGCCGACGTGTAGCCGTTCTGCATGATGACCAGCACGCGGTCGCCGCGGTTGAACATTGACGAAGCGACGCCCGACAGCAGCCCGTTGTGCCAGAAACCGCCGTCGCCCATCACGGAAATGGTTCGCTTCTGCATCACCGGCGCCACCGCCCCCGCCGCGGCGAGCGACATGCCGAAGCCGAGGATCGAGTTGCCGAGATTGAACGGCGCCAGGGTCGCGAACGAATGGCAGCCGATGTCGCTCGAGATGTGAACCTTGCCGACCTCGCGCTCGAGCAGCTTGATGGCCGAGAAGACGGGCCGTTCGGGGCAGCCGACGCAAAAGCCTGGCGGACGCAGCGGCAACGGTCCGCCCAGGATCTTCTGCGCCTCGGCCCGGCCGGCACGCGCCGCCTCGAAACGCGCGCGCGGCTTATCGAGGTCGATGTCGTTGGCCGACTGGGCAAAGAACTTCAGCAGGCCGTCGGTCATCACCTCGGCGGTGTATTCGCCGGCCATCGGCAGCATGCCCTTGCCGTAAATCTTCGTGTCGATGTCGCGCTTGCGGAGAAGCGCATGAATCGCCTGCTCGATATAGTCGGGCGAGCCCTCTTCCACGACGAGCACGGCACGCTTGCCTTTGCAGAAATCGGCGATCTGGTCGGGCACCAGTGGATGCGTGACATTCAGAACGAGCGTCGGGATCTTGCCATCGACCTCGAGCCGGTCGAGGCCGCGCATCAGCACGTTGGTGATTCCACCCTGTACGATGATGCCGAGATCGGAGCGCTCGCCCGGAAAGAACTCGTTCAGCCCGTGCTCGACGATGAAGCGCTCGGCCGCGGGCTGGCGTACCTCGACCTTGATCTTTTCGTGCGCATAGGTCGAGGGCGGATGCGAAATGCGGTCGTAGTTGTGCGGTGCCGGCCGTGCCAGCCGCGCATTGCGCGAGATCGCGGGCGGCTTGTTGTCCTTGGCGATGAACTCGCCGGTGACATGGCAGGCGCGGATGCGCAGCTCCATCATCACCGGTGTGTTGGTCGCCTCCGAGAGCTCGAAGGCCTTTTCGGTGCACTCGACGATGGTCGGCAGGTTCGGCCGCGGGTCCATCAGCCAGATGGACGACTTCAGGGCGTAGGCGTGCGCCCGTTCCTGGATGATCGAGGCGCCCTCGCCGTAATCTTCGCCGATCACGATCAGCGCGCCACCGATCACGCCGGGCGAAGCCAGGTTGGAGAGCGCATCAGCCGCGACGTTGGTGCCGACGATCGACTTCCAGGTGACGCAGCCGCGGATCGGGTAGTTGATCGAGGCGGCGAGCAGCGCCGCCGCCGAGGATTCGTTCGTGCAGGTTTCGAGATGGACGCCCAATTCATCGAGCAGGTCCTGGCTCTCGACCAGCACGTCAACCAGATGCGAGACCGGCGCGCCCTGGTAGCCGCCAACATAGCCCACGCCCGCCTGCAGGATCGCCTTGGTGACAGCGAGGATGCCCTCGCCGCGGAAGGTCTCGCCGTTGCCCAGGCGCAGCGCCCGCACCTCCTCCTTGAACGAGCGTTCGGGATTGGTACGCTGGGCGACCGGGATCGATGAGGAGCCCTGGGGCTGATCGAGCATGGCGGGATTATATAGGCGCTAACGCCTGACGCGACGGTCCCGTTTGCTGTCGCGGATGCCGGCAGCGCGGGCCTCGGCGATCGTTTTCCGGAACGGCACGAGCAGGCTTTCGCGCAACTCTGGGCCTTCGAGTGCCGACAAAGCCAGCCCTACAGCCTCCAAGGTTGAAACGGCATCCGCCCGTGCCTCCTTGCGCAGATTGCCATAAAGCGAGGGGCCAGCCGGGACGACCACGAAGCGCCGCAGCTTGGTGAGCCACGCATTGCGCCACCACAGCGCCTTCGCCTGGGACCAGTTGCCATCGAGCACGACGATGCCCTTCAGGCCGGCGAGCGCGGCCGGCTGATCGGCCAGCGGCTCGCCCTTGCGATCGAGCGCAACGAGCGGTCCCTTCGTGTTCGCCTTAGTCGAGCCGAGATAAAGCACACCCCATTCCTTCGGATCGGCGTCGGGCTGCGTCAGCGCATGCGCCAGGTTGCGCCACGACAGGCCGACGACAAGCTTCGCATTCGCAAGGGTTGCAACCAGCAGCTTGGCCGTGCCCAGCACGCGATCCTGCTCCTGCGGATGTTGCAGGATCAGGACGGCGATCTTGTTGTCCACTGTTCCGGACATCGCCGCGATATAGACTGCGCCGGGATGGACGTCACGGTTCTCGTCTACGACAGCGTGGTCAAGCTGCCGCCGGAAGCCAACGGCGCCGTGGTGGTCGGCGGCAGCCACGCCGCGATATACGCCGCCTACATGTCGGCCAAGTACGGCTGCCGCGCCGCCATTCATCACGATGCCGGTATCGGCAAGGACGAAGCAGGCGTCGCCGGACTTGGCTATGCCGAATCGCTCGGCATGGCGATGGCGGCGGTCGCGACCGCAAGCGCCCGCATCGGCGACGGACAGGATATCTACGCGCGCGGCGTCATCAGCCGCGCCAACGGCCTCGCCATGTCGTGCGGCGTGGCTCCAGGCATGAGTTGCAAGCAAGCCGCCGAACTTCTGCGGACCGCGCCGTGGCCGCATTCGATGCCGCCAGCCAAGGGCGAGGACCGGCACATCGTGCACGGTATCCCCTGCCTCGATTCATCGAGCCTGTTCGAGGTCCAGGATCGCGACCGGGTGGTCGCCACCGGTAGCCATTGCGCTCTCAATTCCGGCATGGCCACGGCGCCGTTCCGGCCGCGCCTTGCCTTTTACAACGACGCCGGTCCGGGCGCTGATCGCGGCGGCGTGTTGGGCCTTGCCCTGCTCGAGAAGGAGGGCATCGCCGCGGTCGCTGTGTCGGCGCAGTCGGCGCGCATCGGCGACGGTCGATCGACTTTGCAGGACGGAACGATTTCTGCGGCAAACGCGCCCGCATACCGGCTTGGCGCGGCCATCGGGGCGCCGGCCCTTGAATTGGCACGCGCCGTGGCCGAAAAGTCTGTCTGACCGAGATTGGGAGAGCTGAGCGGGATGGCCGTCGTCAACGTGAAGTCCGAGATCGCGGGCAATGTATGGAAGATCAAGTCCAAGCCCGGCGACCGGATCGAGGTCGAGGGCGAGATCATGATCCTCGAATCGATGAAGATGGAGATCCCGGTGCTTTCGCCCAAGGCGGGCACCATCAAGGAGATCAAGGTGAGCGAAGGCGAGGCGATCGCGGAAGGTCAGCTCGTGGCCGTGCTCGATGCGTAGCACGTCGCTGGCTGTCGAAGTCGTCCGTCTGTGGGCTCCCGGCAATCTTCGCAAGGTTGCCGCCGGCACCGCGCTTTGCGCTGTCATCGCCGCGATCGCCGACATGGCCGATCTGCGCGGCTGGACCCACTTCCGCACGTTCTTCATCCCGCCGCTGATCCTGACGCTCGCCATCGGCATGGCGCTGCAGCCCCTGTCGTCGCGCGCCGCCCTGAAGGAGGGCATCGATTTCTCCGGCCGCACCCTGCTGCGCGTCGGCGTGGCGCTGCTCGGCGCACGACTCACGCTGGGCCAGCTCGTCGACGACGGCTTCCTGCCGGTGATCGTGGCGCTCGCGGCGGTTTCCTGCACGATCATCTTCGGCGCCTGGTCGGCCCGCTTCTTCGGTCTCACCCGCGAGTTCGGCATCCTGACCGGTTGCGCCACCGGCGTCTGTGGCGCGGCGGCGGCCATGGCGGCAGCAGCGGTGCTGCCCAAGCACAAGAACGCCGACCGCGACCTCGCCTTCGCCGTGATGGGCGTCAATTTCATCAGCACGGTGACGATGGTCGTCTATCCGACGCTGCATCATGCGATGGGCTATTCCAACTTCGAGATGGGCGTGTTCCTGGGCGGCGCCATCCACGATGTCGCGCAGGTCGCCGGCGCCGCGCAGACGCTCGGGCCGCAGGTACTGAGCGACGCCATCATCACCAAGCTGCTGCGCGTGGCGTTCCTGTTGCCGGCGGTGGGCGCCATCGCCTGGTGGGTGGCGAGAAGCGGCCAGGTTGCCGGTGAAGCGCGGCCCGCGCCGCCGGTCTTCCTGTTCGGCTTCCTGACGCTGGTCGTCCTCAATTCGATCGGCGTGGTGCCTCACGAGGTGCAGGCGGCGGTCTCGCAGGTCTCGAACTACCTCATCATCCTGGCGATCGCCGCGCTGGGAATGAAAACCTCGCTGCTCGCCATGGCCCGCATCGGCGTGCCCTCGGTGGCGCTGTTGCTGCTCGAGACGGTTTTCATCGGCCTGCTGGTCGTCGGCCTGATCTACGGATTGCGCACCGTCGGCATGTAAATTGCACGCGGGCGTTCGTGGACCTCTGGTACGTCGCCGCCGCGCTCCTGAGCGCCGTCCTGCATGCCGGCTGGAATGCCGCCGTGAAGGCACGACCCAAGCCCAGCGAAGCCATGACCGCGCAGATGGTGTTGAGCGCGCTGATCGGCCTGCCGGGCTTGTTGTGGACCGGATTGCCCGCGCAGGGTTCGTGGATCTGGATCGGCTCTTCGACGGCCATGAACCTGGTGACGGTCATCGCCCTGCTCAGGGCCTACGACCTGGTCGGCTTCGGCACCGCCTATCCAGTGGTCCGGGCGCTTTCCGTGCTGTTGGTCGTGCCGCTCGCCGCGGCAGTCTCGGGCGAGCAGCTCAGCTTCTTCGGCTTGATCGGGGTAGCGCTGGTCGTGGTCTCGCTGCTGCTGCTGGCGATCGGCAGCTCGCATGGCGCGGTACCGCGCGCGGCATTGCTGTGGATCGCGATCGCCGGCCTGAGCGCGGCGGCCTATGTGATGTCCGACGCCCAGGGGGTGCGGCGGGCCGGCTCGCCGATCGCCTACGGCCTGGTCGTGGGCTTCACCAACGCGCTCGCCATGTCGATCTGGCGCGGCGCGGTCGCGCAGCCGATCCGCATGGTGCGCGAGCATGCGCTCGCGGCGCTGCCGATCGCTGTCGCGTCCACCGTCTCCTATCTGCTGATCCTCTGGGTGTTTCGTCACGCGCCGATCGCGCCGGCCGCGGCGCTGCGCGACACCAGCTCGATCTTCGCCGTGGTCATCGCCGTGATCTGGCTCAAGGAACCGTTCACGCCGCTCCGCCTCTTCGCCATATTGCTGTCAGCCGCCGCGGTGCCGTTGCTGCGGCTCTCCTAGAGTTTCACGCGCCCTAGGCTAGCATAGCCACGCCACATGACGACGCCCATCGCCATCGCCGAGCCCCATAGCGACGCCGACGACCAGGCGGTCAAGGCGCTGATGCGGGAGTACGCGCAATCGCTCGGCTTCTCGCTCGCCTACCAGGGCTTCGAGGAGGAGATGGCCGCCTTCCCCGGCAAGTACGCACCGCCCAGGGGCGCGCTCCTGCTGGCGCGGGTGGGCAAAGAGGCCGCCGGGGCGGTCGCTTTGCGGCCGCTCGATGTCGAAATCTGCGAAATGAAGCGGCTCTATGTCAGGCCGGTGTTCCGCAGCCTGCGGCTGGCCGATGGCCGTTCGATCGGCCGCGCGCTCGCCGAGGGCATCGTCGAGGGAGCCCGCCGCCGCGGCTACCGGCGTCTCAGGTTGGACACAATCGCAGGTAAAATGCAGGCTGCCGTGAAGCTCTATCGCTCGATGGGCTTCGTCGATATCGCGCCCTACTATCCAAGCCCGGTGCCGGACACCGCCTACATGGAGCTCGTGCTGTGAGCGATCGCTACTTCGAGGACTTCAAGCTCGGCGAGCGCTTCGTGAGCGCCGGCATGACCATCACCGAAGCGGGCATCATCGAATTCGCCCGGCAGTGGGATCCGCAGCCGTTCCACATCGACGCCGAGTTCGCCAAGAAGTGGCAGTACGGCGGCCTGATCGCCTCGGGCCTGCACACCATGTCGGTGACCTTGCGGCTGTGGCTCGACATGGGCGTGTTCCGCGCCTGCAGCCTGGGCTCGCCCGGCCTCGGCGAGACGCAGTTCCCGCGCCCGGTGCGGCCGGGCGACACGATCCGCGTCGTCACCGACATCGTCGAGCTGCGTGCTTCGGTCTCGCGCCCCGATCGCGGCATCTGCCGGGTCCGCCAGGTCACCATCAACCAGCGCGGCGAGCACGTCATGGAGCAGGAAACGACGATCTTCCTGAAGCGCCGGCCTGTGGCGGTCGCCGCCGCGCGCTCGTAGCTAGCGCCAGGCGAAAACAGGCTGCTCGTATTGGTCGACGCGCGTGTCGCGGCCGGCCAGCGCCACTTCCTTGAACTGGTAGAGCACCGCGGCGGTCGGTGCGTTCACCGTCGCCACCGGCAGCGGCAGGCGGATGATCGGCCGGTCCGATTCGGGGATCGGCACGATCTCGGGCGAGTCCGGCCGGAACAGCTCCGCGCACCGGATGCGATAGGCCGCCGCCACCTCGTGCGGATTGGGCACAATCTGCACGCGCGCCGGGATCCACACCACCACGGGGGCAATAAGGAAACCGGAGCGCGTCGGATAGTCGTCGAGCGTGCCCAGCACGTCGTCGCGCGAGGCGAGCACGCCCACTTCCTCGTGCATCTCGCGCAACGCCGTCTGCTCGAGCGTCTCACCCTCGTCGACCCGGCCGCCCGGCAGCGCCCACTGCCCACCATGGGCGCGCAGCCGCGGCGTGCGCTTGGTGAGCAGGAAAGCCGCCTCGCCCGGCACGTCGGCCTCGACGACCGCGACAGCGACGGCGGCACGCCGCAGACTGCCCGGATCGGGCCGGCGGCGAACCTCGAAACGCTTGAGACGGTCGACGATCGCCGACCGCAGGGACTCATCGAAACGCAAGCCCGTCACGCGCCGGCCGACCTCCGGAAGGTCCAGACGACGGCGGGCGGCACGTTGCGCCAGATGCGCGGGCCGCTCGAACCCACGAGGCCGAGCCGTTCGAGCAAAGAGGTCGGCACCGGCGATTTGGGACCATAGGTGAATTGGACCAGCGCGCCGTCCGGCGGCAGCGCCTCGAACACGCCGCGCACGATGCCGTTCACCACATCGGCCGGCAGCGACAGCAGCGGCAGGCTCGATACCACGACCCCCACCTTCTCGATGCCGTTGGCGACCAGCAGGCCGGGCAGCATGGCGGCGTTGCCCTCGATGATCTGCGGGCCGGTGAACTGGCGGCGCAGGAAGGTCGCCATTTCGGGATCGCGCTCGACCAGCGCCAGGCGATGCGGCTCGATGCCTCCGGCCAGCAGGGCCTTGGTCACCTCGCCGGTGCCGGCGCCCAGCTCGACGACATGGCCCAGGCGGTCGCCGAGGGCGGCGATCGTCGTGCGCGCCACCGTCTCGGCGAGCAGCCGTCCGCTCGGCATGACGGCGCCGACGGCGAAAGGCTGGCGCAACCAGCGCTTCAGGAAAAGAGCGGTGCCCGCGGGAGCGGCGGAAGGCATGCGCTATTGTGCGGGCTGCATCGCCACCGTGGCAACCGTCGGTGCAGGGGATGTTTCGAACACCGACTGAGCGTGGCGCATTTGCTCCAGCGCATTGACCACCGACACCACAACCGCCGCCGCGAAGGGCAGCGACTGCACCACCATGAACACCGACCACAGGCGCGCCTCGGGGTCGATCACGCCCGCGCCGAGCCACAGAACCGTCGCAGCGATCCACAGGGAAGCGGTCAGCACCGCCTCGCCGCGCGCCATGCCGAGCGCCATACCCAGCGAGGCGCGCTCGTCCATCTTGGGCGTGCGCATGAAGGGGAGCCGGCTGGTGGCGAGTCCGTAGATCACGGCGCGGCCCACGGTGTAGGTGAGCGCCAGCCCGGCCAGCGAGGCGCCGAGACTCTGGCGGAAGCTGCAGCGCACGCGATCGGCATAGAGGCCGAACGAATAGATCAGCTTGAAGACGAAGATGCCGATGGTCGGGATGATGAATTCCGACGGCGGCAGGCCGACCGGCTTGATGCCGAACAAGGGCGGCACGACCACCGCCAGCGCCCAGGCAAGGCCGGCCCAGGTGAAGATCAGGTTCAGCGCGTCGGCGAACCACGGCAGCCAGCCCGCCACGAAATGGTATTTCTGCCAGAAGGTGAGCTTGGTGCTGTTCGACAGCATCTTGCCGACGTGCGCCTTCATGATCTGCATGGCGCCGTAGGCCCAGCGGAAGCGCTGCTTCTTGTAGCCGGCAAAATGGTCCGGCGTCAGGCCATGGCCGAAGCGCTCGCGCGTGTACATCGCGCCATAGCCCTGTTCCATCAGGCGCAGGCCGAGCTCGGTGTCCTCGGTGATGCACCACGTCGCCCAGCCGCCCATCTCGTCCATGCGGTCCTTGCGGACCAGCGTCATGGTGCCATGCTGGATGATGGCGTCGTACTCGTTGCGCAGGCACATGCCGATGTCGAAGAAGCCGGCATATTCCCAGTTCAGCATCTCCTTGAAGCGGTCGCCCATCCAGTCGCGATGGTCCTGCGGCGCCTGCACGTAGGCGATCTTGGGATCGTCGAAATACGGCACCACCGCCTTCAGCCAGTCCGGCCGCACCATGTAGTCGCTGTCGATGACGCCGATCACCTTGGCGTCGGGCGCGGTCTGACTCAGCACGTAGTTGAGCGCGCCGGCCTTGAAGCCCTTCATGACGTCGAAGTGGAAGAACTTGAAGCGTTCGCCCAGCCCCGCGCAATGATCCTGCACCGGCCGCCACACAGCGGGATCCTTGGTGTTGTTGTCGATGATGATGACTTCGAGGTTGGGATAGTCGAGCGCGGCCAGCGAATCGATGGTCTGCATCACCATCGCCGGCGGCTCGTTGCAGATCGCGACATGAATCGAGACCTTGGGCCATTCGCGGTCGGGCGGCTGGCGCGCGATCATCTCTGCTGCCGGCACGGCCGCGCGCCGCCAGTGCCGCCGCCAGATCGTCTCGACCAGCTCGAGCGCCTGAACGAGCGCCATGGCGAGGCTCAGGATCAGGAAAAACGCGAGTCCCACCCAGCCCGCCACCTCGCCCGTCACCATGTAAGTGCCGGCGGCCTTGGCGCCGCCATAGACGATGGCGCTCGCCGACAGCGCCGTCAGCCCGCCGAACATGAGCTGGCCGGCCGGCCGCAGATCGCGCCAGCGCCACAGGAAGAAGGCGACGATCGGCAGCGCCGCGACGAGCGACCATAGCGCGCAGGAAAGCCATTGCGGGAAGGTCTCGACCGCACCGGTCCAGGCGAATTTCTGCTGCCGGTCGGCGTTCCACAGGCCCCAATACCCGCCGGCCTTGCCTTCGAGGTCGTACGACTTCCACGGCTGGTCGATCGCCTCGACGACGAAATAGTCGATGTTCTGCGACTTGAGCCACGCCACCATGTCGCGGATGTTCTTCGCCTGCTCGGCCGGCGAGGCGCGTTTGATCAGTCCGCTCGCCGGGCTGCGCCGCTCGGCGCCGTTCGACGGCCAGCCGACCTCGGTGACGATGATGTTCTTGTTTGGATAGGCCTGGCGCAGGAGCCCGATCTTGTTCTTGAGGTACTGAAGCGGCGTCTCGCTCGATTTCTCGTCCCAGTAGGGCAGCACGTGCACGGCGAGATAATCGACCTCGCGCGCGAGCTCGGGATAGTTCAGCCAGATGTGCCAAGGCTCGGCGGTGCTGACCGGCACCTTGACGTTGCGCTTGACGGTGCGGATCTCGCGGATCAGCTGGGCCGGGCTGGTCGCGCTGGGATCGCGCTGATCCTTCTGGCCGTCCCAGCGCAGGATGTTCTCGTTGCCGACCAGCACGCGCTCGATGTTGGGGTTCTGGTTGGCCATGCGGATCAGCGCGCGCGTCTCCTCGGCGTTGACCTCCGACGCCTCGCGGCCGAACTGCAGCTTGGCTTCTTTCGCCGAGTAGATCCACGCGCCGGGCACCAGCTTCAGGCCGTAGCGCGCGGCGATCTCGGGCATCATCTCGCCGCCGTCGGTCGTGCGGTAGGTACGCACGTATTCGACCTTGCCGGCGAGCATGGCGAAGTCGCGGTTGATCTGCTCCTTGCGCGGCTTGACCGGCGGCGGCGGCTCCTCGGTGACGGCGGTACGCAGGAAGGAGAACACGCCGCTCGACTTGGCGGCGATCGGGTCCTGGTCCTTGGCCCACGGCGCGTATGTCACGCCGTGCAGCGGACCCTCGACATCGGCGGCCTGGATGTGCGTATCGAGCAGGCGCCACCCGAGCAGGGTGACGGCAGACACCACGAGAAGAACCAGCCCAAAACGGACTATCAAGGCGCGATCGCTCCAGCACCCGCCCGCAGTCGCTTTGGCGGCCGCGCGATGTATAGCTTGCGCTCCCGGAGACGGTAAAGAGTCGGCGCGCAATCGTGGCCAAAATGTCAAAATCGCCCGACTCATGAGCGACGATCACGACCCCGCCGCGGCGCCCAAGAACGTGCCGCCCGAATATTCGGCAACATTTCGTCCGGCCGACCGTTACGGCTTCCTTGAACGCAGAGGTACGCGTCTGCGTTATGCCTGCTGGAACGTCCCGGGAACTGCGGTACGCGGATCGGTTGTCCTGCAGCAGGGCCGCGCCGAATTCATCGAAAAATATGCCACCGAAACGGTCGGCGAACTGCTCGCCCGCGGCTATGCCGTCTATGCGCTGGACTGGCGCGGCCAGGGCCTGAGCGACCGGCCGCTCGCCGAGCGCGACAAGGGCCATGTCGACGATTTCGCGGCCTATCTCGCCGACTTCCGGCTGTTCCTCGGCGAGATCGTGGGGCCGGCCGCCCCGCGGCCGGTCCTCGGCCTTTGCCATTCCATGGGCGCGCACCTCGTGCTGCGCCACCTGGCCGAGCAGCCGGCCGGCCTCCTGTCGGCCGCTATTTGCATCTCGCCCATGATCGGACTTTGCCGCGGCCTTGCGATCCGCAGCCTGCTCGCCTTCATGGCGCTGCTCGGCCGCCGCGACAGCGACTACATGGTCGCGACCGGCCCGTACGATCCACGACAGCGCAAATTCTCGACCAACGACGTCACCTCCGACGAGCGGCGCTATCGTTTCACCGACCGCTGGTGCGAGGCCGACCCGCGGCTCGCCCTGGGCGGGCCGACGGTCGGCTGGTTGAGACAGGCGTTCCGCTCGATGGATGAATTGTCGGCGCCGGGCGTGATGGAGCGCATCGACGTGCCGGTGCTGTTCGTCGGCACGAGCACCGATGCGGTGGTCGATGCGGCCTCGCACCGGATGGCGGTCGGCCGCATTCGCGGCGCCAAGCTCGTCACGATCGACGGCGCGAAGCATGAGATCCTGATGGAGACCGACGCGCGTCGCGCCGAGTTCTGGCAGGCGTTCGATGAATTCGCCGGCGCGCGCGAGGTCCGATGACGGCGTACCAGATCGCGGTGATCACCGTGGCCTTCGTGATCGCCGGCACCGCCAAGGGCGCGATCGGCATGGGCATGCCGCCGATCGCCATCGGGCTGATGAGTCTCGCCCTGCCGCTCGAGAGCGCGATCGCAATCATGGTCGTTCCGACCATGGTCACCAACGTCTGGCAGGCGATCTATGGCGGCCACTTTGCCCGCCTGATGCGGCGCTTCGGCATCATGGCGGTCACGGCGTCGGCCGGCATCCTGGGCGTCGGCCTGCTGTTCACCAGCCTCGGCTCGCAGCGCACCACCGGCTGGGTCGGGCTGCTGCTGGTGCTCTATTCCCTGCTCGCGCTGACCCGCTGGCGGCCCCGGGTGCCGCGCGGCGTCGAATGGTGGAGCAGCCCGGTGATCGGGCTGGCGAGCGGCTGTATCGCCGGCACGACCGGCGTCGCCGCTGTGCCGTTCCTGCCCTACATGCAATCGCTCGAGATGGATGCGCACGAGCTCGTGCAGGCGCTCGGCATCATGTTCGTGTTCATGACCGGCATGCTGGCCGTGTCGCTCGCCGTGCACGGCGCCTATCACCTGACCAATAGCGTCAGCAGCGTCGCCGCCGTGGCGCCGACCATGGCCGGCGTCTGGCTGGGCCAGCGGGCGCGGCGGCGGCTGGCGCCGGAAACTTTCCGCAAAATTTTCATCTTCGGCATGCTAGGGGTCGGGCTGCACCTCGCCTCCAGCCTGCTGTAGAAGACCTCATGCCCCTGCCCAGCCAGCGCATCACGATCTGCGGCATTCCCGAGCTGCCGCAACATTGTTCGACCGGCGTCACGCATGTGCTTTCGATCATCGACACGCACGAGCCGCGGCCCGACGCGCTCGATGAGTTCTCCGAGATCGATCACGAGCTGGTGCGCTTCGACGACGTGGTGGCGGAGTATCCCGGCTTCGAGGCCTGCACGCCCGATCACATAAGGAAGGTGCTGGCGTTCGGCGAACGCCTGCATGCCACGAGCGACAGCCACGTGCTGATCCATTGCCACGCCGGGATCTCGCGCTCGCAGGCCGCGGCCGCCATCCTGATGGCGCAGCACGCGCCCGGCCAGGAGGAGCAGGCCTTCCTGCGCCTGCTCGACTTGCGCAAGCACGGCTGGCCCAACACCCGCATGGTCGAGTTCGCCGACGAGCTGCTGAAGCGCGACGGCGCCCTGCTGCGCGGCCTGCAGAGCTACCGCCGCGCGCTGATCCAGGCCAAGCCGCATTTGCGCGACGTCATCCGCAACATCGGCCGCGGCCACGAGCTGCCGGCCTAGGCCTTTTGGGGGCGCGGCTCTATCCCTTGTGAAACACCAGCGTCCGCACCTCGATGCTCTGGCGCGGCGGGGCGCCGGCCGGCGTCGTCGGGTCCACGAAGGCGCTGTGCGGCGTGAAGCGCGCCGGCACGCGGGCGGTGTCGGAGCATTTGATCAGCAGCGCCTCGTCGGGCTGCATGCGCGGCACGTAGAACCAGCGATGTTCTGGGTTGTAGCGCACCGAATAGGTCTCGCCGACGCGCTCGGGATAGACGAGGTCGGTCGGCACGAGGTCGCCCTCGCCCACCGTGCTGGCGTCGCAGACCGCGAGCGGCGAGTCGAGCAGCGGCCCGGCGATCGGGCGCCACAGGTTGATCACCTGCACCCGGCCCTTCAGCAGCTCGCCCGCCTCGTCGGGCAGCAGGTCGCGCACGCGTTGCGGGCCGGATCTGGCGGTGTGGTCGATATGCACGCGCTGCACCGGCTGGCGCGGGCCGCCGGAGCGATCTGGCGTGCCTTCGATGCGGCGGCGCGTGGTGTGGTCGAAGATATGGACGCGATCTGCACCGGTGGCCTTGCGGATGACCTGCTCGACCTCGGGGTAGTAGATGCGCCGCACTTCCTCGTCGTCGAAGAAGTCGCGCACCCGCGAGGCGTGCTTCACCAGGCTGAAGCCGTTGGCGTCGAGCGAGACGTAGTGGGCAATCGGGCGCAGATCGTGGATCGCCACCGACTGCGCGTCGTTGACGACGTTGCTGCGCGGCACGCCGCCCGGCGGATCGAATGTGTAGTTGCGCGGCCGTTCGGCCATCGGCGCGAGATAGTTCATGTCGGCCCAAACGCGCGGCAGGCTCGAGATCAGACTCTCGTGCAGATGCATGGCGGGATCTCCCGGAGTTTTCCTGCCTACGATGTGGGATGCCGGAAGTTCCCTACGATGGAGAAGAACTGCCGCCTTGCATGAAGCGCTTTAATCCGATGTGGAACTCGCTCTCTTCCGGCAGGGTGCCGGCCGCGCGCGCCGCTTGCAGGCTTTCGCTGCCCTGCTTGATCGCCGCACCGTCGCCGTCGCCGGCGCCGAAGACGTGGCTGAACAGCCGCGTGCGCAGGAACGTGTGCGGCACGATCTGGTGGACCACGGTATTCGCGCCGTCGCGTCGCACGAACAGCAGCGGCCAGTGGAATTCTTTTTTCTCGGCGAGCAGATGCTCGACCACGGCTTTCCAGTTGGCGTCGATGTCGAGAATGGATGTGCCTGCATAGGACGCGCCCACGCCGAGTTGTGGGGCGGCGGCCGCCGCTTGGCCGACGCTGAAGAAAAGCACGCCGCCGTTCGCGGTGGCCGCGAACGTGGCGAGATCGCGATCAGTCTGGGTCGGCGGCGGCGCCATGGGCGGCGGCGCGCTCAGGAACCTGCCTGCGAGGTCGTAGGTCCAGCCATGGAAGCGGCAGCGAAAGTTGGTGCAGCTGCCGGTGCCTGCATTCACCACCGGCATGTTCTGATGCCGGCAGGCGTTGCGCAGCACGCGCACCGTGCCATCCTGGCCGCGCACCGCCACCACGCCCCAGCCGCCGACCGAGACGGACAGGTAATCGCCGGGCTTGGCGATCTGGCCTTCGGCGCCCAAGGGCAGCCATCCGGCGCTGAAAACCGTGCGCTTTTCGGCTTGGAAGGCGTCCCCTTGGCAGTAATCCTCGGATTTCATGAATTTTGTATACAATAATGCTTGCCAGAACGCCACTATCAGAGTGAACTACCGTGATCGTATACAGTCACGGAGGACGACATGGCCAAGAGCGCATTCCGGCAGGCCCTCGAGGAGGCGATCGAGCAGCGGCATTCGGCTGTGCATCCGTGGAGCGAGGCCTGGACCTCCGGCAAGCTCAATCGCCGCCTGCTGGGCGAATGGGTCAAGCAGCACTTCCACTATGTCAGCCACTTCGCCGAATGGGTCGCCGCGGTCTACGCCAATTGTCCCGTGCCCGAGGTGCAGCACTTCCTGCTGGAGAACGTGACCGAGGAGGAAGGCCTGGTCGGTATGAACGGCGCCGCGCCGGTCCGCCATTCCGACCTGTTGCTGGAATTCGCCGAGACGTGCGGCAAGCCCCGTGCCGAGATCCTGAACGCGCAGGTGAACGGCGAACTGCTGCCCGAGACGCTCGGCCTGCAGAGTTGGTGCGCCATGCAGGCACACAAGCCGTTCGTCGAGGCGCTGTCGGGCCTGCTGATCGGCCTCGAGAGCCAGGTGCCGCGCATCTACAGCAAGACCACACCGCCCTTGCTCGAGAAGTACGGCTTCACCGAGGAAGAGGTCACGTTCTTCTCGATCCACATCGTCGCCGATCAGGAGCATGGCGAGCGCGGCTTCGAGATCGTCGAGAAATATGCCGCCACCGACCAGCAGAAGGCCACTTGCGTGCGCCTGGTCAAGGAAGCGACGCAGATGCGCCGGCTCTATCTCGACGGCCTCTATCGCAAGTTCCAGGTCGAGATCGAGACCGCCGGCAAGAAGCTCGCGGCCTGACGCAGTATCGTTCTGCCGCAGCCAAACCGGGGAGGACCGTCATCGCAAAGAGTGCATTCCGCCAGAGCCTGGAAGATGCCGTGGCGCAGCGCCATTCGGCGCTGCATCCATGGAGCGAGGCGTGGGCCGCCGGCAAGCTCGATCGCCGCATCCTCGGCGAATGGGTCAAGCAGCAATATCACTTCGTCCGCCACTTCGCCGAATGGGTGGCGGTCGTCTATGCGAGCGGTCCGCCCCAGGACGTGCAGCAGTTCCTGCTGGAGAACATCGCCGAGGAAGAAGGCCTGATCGGCTCCGGTGAATTCGCGCCGGTGCGCCATACGGAGCTTCTTCTCGAGTTCGCCGAGATCTGCGGCATGCCGCGCGCCGAGGTGATGGACGCCGAGAAGAAGGGCCAATTGCTGCCCGAACTGCTCGGCTTCCGAAGCTGGTGTGCCGTGCAATCGCGCAAGCCTTTCGTCGAGGCGTTGTCGGGCCTGCTGGTTGGACTCGAAAGCCAGGTGCCGGGCATTTACCGCAAGACCATGCCGCCCTTGGTTGAGAAGTACGGCTTCGCCGAGGACGAGCTGGCCTATTTCAAGCTGCACATCGAAGCCGACATGGACCATGCTGCGAAGGGCTACGGGATCGTCGAGAAATATGCCTCCTCGGACGAGCAACGGGCGACCTGCGTTCACATCGTGAAGGAAGCAGCCACGATGCGCCGGCTCTATCTCGACGGCCTCTATCGCAAGTTCCAGACGGAGATCGAGAGCGCGGCCAAGAAGCGCGCCGCCTGACGCCAAAGAGCAGTTCGATGCACACATACAAGACCCTGACGCTCGCCGAGGCGCACCTGATCCTCGACGCCGCACAGAAGAAGGCGGAGGAAATCGGCGTGCCCGAGGTCCTCTGCGTCGCCGACAATGCCGGCTATCCGATCGCGCTGCGCCGGCTCGACGGCGGCAAGGTGACGTCGGTGCAGATCGCCATGAACAAGGCGTTCACAGCCGCCGGTCATCGCAAGCGCACCGACAATTACAAGAACAGCTACCCGGGCGAGGAAGCGTTCGGCATCTTCACCCAGCACGAGGGTCGCTTCACCGTGTTCGTCGGCGGCTTCCCCATCATGGTGGACGGCCAGTGCGTCGGCGGCATCGGCGCCTCGGGCGGCAACGGCGAGCAGGACATCGCCTGCTGCGAGGCGGGAATCGCCGCCTTCATGAAGACGCTGAAGAAATGAGCGCGCGCTCGCTCTCCAAGGTCGTGAGCGACCGGATCCGCGGCCAGATCCTGGACGGCAGGCTGCGGCCCGGCGAGCGGCTGGTCGAGGACAGGCTTTCGGCCGAGCTCGGCGTGTCTCGCATGCCGGTGCGCGAGGCGCTGCGCGAGCTCTCGGCCGAGGGGCTGGTGCGCATCGAACGTCATCGCGGCGCCAGCGTCACCGAGGTGACGCCCAAGATGGTGGCCGAGCTGGTCGAGGTGCGTGCCCTGCTGGAGGGCTTGAACGCGCGGCTCGCCGCACAACGGCACGATCCCGAGATCGTGCGGCAGCTGGGCGAGGTGCTGAAGCGCGGCAATGCGGCGGCTGAATCGGGTGCGGCCGACCAGCTCGCGCGGCTCAACGCCGAGTTCCACGAGCTTCTCGCCGAAGCCAGCCGCAATTCGGTCCTGTCGGAGGTGATGCGCGGCCTGCGCGAGCGCACGTCGCTCGCCTTCGCCATCAACGGCCGCAACCGCGCGCGCGAGGATTGGCAGGAACATGCCGGGGTTGTGGCGGCGGTGATCGCGGGCGACGGCGACCTCGCCGCCCTGCTCGCCACCCGCCACGTTCACAACGCAGCGGCGGCATTCGCTCAATCGGTCAAGGAAGAGGCCGCGTAGGCGCAGTTCTATACGACGGAATCGTCGGCTTTTAACGGTCGGCCCTATGATGCCCCCCGCATGGTCGAGCCGAGCCAACGATTGCCGCAGGTTGCACAGCCACCATCTGTAGGGGTGGTATGGTCGACCACCCCATTAGATTCCCGTTATTTTATTCGAGCGACGCTAGATATTGGGGCCGCCGCCCTACCTGCCCTTCATCGGCAGGCCGCCGAGATGCGTGCCCGCGTCGACGATCAGGAATTCGCCGGTGATGTTGCTGGCGCTGGTCAGGAAGAAGATGGCGGCCTCGGCCATCTGTTCCGGCGTGCCGGCCTGGCGGAGCGGCGTGGTGTGCTCCTGCGCCTGCTTCAGCTTCTCGTAATCGTCCTGGCCGAGCGCGCCCAGCAGCCAGCGCGTCTGGATGAAGCCCGGGCACACCGTGTTGACCCGCACTGCCGGCCCGAACCAGCGGGCGAGCGACAAGGTGAGCGTGTTGAGCGCGCCCTTGGAGGCGGCATACGGAATCGACGTGCCGACACCCATCACGCCCGCGATGCTCGAGATGTTGACGATCGAGCCGCGCTCCTTCTTCTCGTCCCACTGCTTCTTCATGGTCGGATAGACCGCCCGGCTCATCATGTAGGGGCCGGTGACGTTGACGCGCAGGATGCGATCGAAGTCCTCGGCGGTGACGCCCTCGAGATCGCCCTGGCTCTGGAACTTGGTGGTGCCGGCGTTGTTGATCAGGCCGTCGACGCGACCCCACTTCTTCAGCGTCTCGGCGGCGAGCTTGCGGCAGTCGGCATCCTGGCCCATGTCGGCCTGCACCAGGATGGCGTCGACGCCCTTGGCCTTGACCTTCGCATAGGTCTCGTCCGCTTCCTTCTTGCTCTTGGTGTAATTGATCGCGACGTTCCAGCCGCGGCCCGCCAGATCGGCCGCGCAGGCGGCGCCCAGCCCCGTCGCCGAGCCCGTCACGATTGCTACCTTGGCCATGCTCTCCTCCCGATAGTATGTCGGGCGGATTCATAGGCTAGGATGCGGGCCATGTCAGACTTGTTTTCGCTGAAGAACCGCATCGCGCTGGTGACCGGCGCATCGCGCGGCCTGGGCCGCGACATGGCTCTCTGCCTGGCGGAAGCCGGCGCCACCGTGCTGTGCGCCGGCCGCGCGCTCAAGGATCTCGAGATCACCGTCAGGGCGATCAAGAAAAAGAAAGGTAAGGGCGAGGCCGTCATCCTCGACGTGACCGACGAGCAGAGCATCCGGAAACAGGTGCGCGCGCTGATCCGCAAGCATCGCCGCATCGACATCCTGGTCAACAACGCGGGCGTCATCCACCGCGAGCTGATCGTCGATCTGGCGACAGCGGACTATCGCAAGGTGATCGAGACCGACCTGATCGGGCCGTTTGCGCTCGCGCGCGAGGTCGGCCGCCACATGCTGGCGCGTCAGTACGGCCGCATCGTCAACATCTCTTCGATCATGGCCGTGCTCGGGCGCGGCACCGTGGCGGGCTATGTCTCGGCCAAGCACGGCATGACCGGCCTGACCAAGAATCTTGCCGCCGAGTTCGGCCCGCACGTGACGGCGAACGCCATCGCGCCAGGTTACATCCGCACCGAGCTCAACGTGGCGCTGCAGAAGGACAAGGCATTCAACGCCATGCTCGAGCAACGCACCGCGGCGCACCGCTGGGGCACGCCGCAGGACCTGCGCGGGGCCCTCCTGCTGTTGGCATCCGACCTGGCCGACTGGCTCGACGAGCACGGGGCAAACCGTGACAGCCTCAGTGCGTGGGAATCGCATTGCTTTGCATTGGTGCTGACGTTCCTGCGCTACGGCTACTACGACCGCGCGCTCGACCAGATCGCGTTCATCCTCGAGCCGCCGACGCCGCTGCCGATCTTCCCGATGCATCATCTGCTGTCGCTCGAACAGCTGATGCGCTCGCTGCCGCCGGGCGTGCGCGAGCGCCGCCGCCGGCGGCGGGTCGAGGCGCACAGCGACGAGGGTGCCGATCCCTCCGATTGATCGTCGTTTCGACGACCATCGTTCAGGTGCGTGGCGGCAGATCGATGCGCGCGGCTTTCAGGCCCTTTTCAAGCACGGGAATCGACCCTGCCGGATCGCTCGAGCAATTGTTCGATGCGCTGGACATCGCCGCGTTGGGCGGCGGGCTGCCGCGGCCGAAATCCTTCGCGCCGACATACTTCTGATATTTGTCGGCCAGCGCCTTGCAGTAGGCGGCGTCGCCATTCGACTGCGCGAGCGCGGCGGCCGGCAGGGCGAGGGCGAGCGTTGCAATCGAGAGCTTGAACGGACCAGACATCGTGCTTCTCCTCAGGCGAGAATCGTGGTCATGCCGCCGTCGATCACCAGCGTGTGGCCGGTGATGTAGGCGCTGGCGCGTTCCACGTCCTCCTGGGTCGCTGCTCCGATGGTGGTGTCACGCTGCATTGTCCAAGTTCCGCCGTTCGAGA
>DASRFX010000090.1:0-59735 GCA_035651335.1 Reyranella sp.
GAGCGCTTCCTGGCGGCAGGGTAAGCGATTGATGGCGGGGACCGCGGCGCTTCGGTGCCGCTCTCGCTTTTCCCGTCATGGGCGCAAGGACACCTTCGCTGCGCTCGGGATGACAATGGGCTAAGACTCCGTCCCATGTCCGTCCACACCTTCTCCTGTCTCGACGGCCACACCTGCGGCAACCCGGTGCGCCTGGTGTCGGGCGGCGGGCCGCTGCTCAGGGGCGCCACCATGAGCGAGCGGCGGCTCGACTTCCTCGCGAACCACGACTGGATCCGCCGGGCGCTGATGTTCGAGCCGCGCGGCCACGACGTGATGTCGGGCTCGATCCTCTATCCGCCGATGCGGGACGATTGCGACGTCGCCATCCTGTTCATCGAGGTGTCGGGGTGCCTGCCGATGTGCGGCCACGGCACGATCGGCACCGTGACGATGGCGATCGAGAACGGCCTGGTGACGCCGGCGACGCCGGGCGTGCTCAATCTCGATGCGCCGGCCGGCCGCGTGGTGGCGCGCTACGACCGGCAGGGCCGCTTCGTCGAGAGCGTGCGCATCACCAACGTCGCCTCCTATCTCGCCGCGACCGACGTCATGATCGACCTGCCGGGCGTGGGCGAGCTCGCCTTCGACATCTCCTACGGCGGCAATTACTACGCCATCCTCGAGCCGCAGAAGAACTACGCCGGCCTCGAATCGCTGTCGGCCGGCGATGTGCTGCGGCTGTCACCGATCGTGCGCAAGCTCCTGAACGAGAAGATCCAGCCGGTGCATCCCGAGAACGAGACCATCCGCGGCGTGAGCCACGTCATGTGGACCGGCAAGCCGAGGAACAAGCGGGCCCATGCGCGCAACGCGGTCTTCTATGGCGACAAGGCAATCGACCGCTCTCCCTGCGGCACCGGCACGTCGGCGCGCATGGCCCAGCTCGCGGCCAAGGGCAAGCTCGCGGCCGGCGGCGAGTTCGTGCACGAGAGCATCATCGGCTCGCTGTTCGACGGCCGGGTCGAGGGCGCGGCCAGGGTCGGCAATCACGATGCCATCGTGCCCTCGATCTCGGGCTGGGCGCGCCAGCACGGCATCAACACCATCTTCGTCGACGATCGCGATCCGTTCGCGCACGGTTTCCAGGTAGCCTAGCCCGACCGCGGGCTGGCCAATCTAGCCGCCCATGTGCCGCTCGATGGCCGGTCCCACCGTCACGGTGTTGGACGGAGCGCCACCGAGCCGCGGCCGCGACAAGACCCGCACGCGGTGGTGCTGCGGCTTCACCATGCGCAGCAATCGCACCGGCCCCAAGCCGCGCGTGGTGGCGGCCTGCGTCGTCACTTGTCCCGAGATGAAGACCACCTGTTCGAACTCGGGCAGCGGATAAAGGAACGTGCTGCCGATCTCCATCGGCCGCTCGGCGATCCATTCCGCCGTCGTGCCGCGGGCCCGCCCGAGCTCGAGCCCGGCCGCGGCGTTCGACAAAGCAGGCGCGCTCAACCGCTGGCGGATCGGCGGCTGGCCGGAGGTGACATTGCGGATCATCAGCCAGACTTCCTGCGGGCTGATGAACTGCACGCTGCAGGCGATCAGGTCGCCGGGCTGAACGGCGAGATTCTGGAAGATCACGGGGGCGGTGGGCGTGCCGCGCGTCCACCACTGATACCAGGCTTCGTAGTGCGTCGTCGCGATGCCGCCATTCACGACGACGGACTGGCTGGTACCGATCTGCGGCATGTTGAACGAGGTCGGCGCGTATCCGTCCATGCCGATCCAGGTCGAGCAGGCCCATACGCCGTGCGTGGCGCCGGCGGGCGCCCGAACCGCCGGGACCTGCCACATGCCGAAGACGGTCTTGAACTGATCGCCGCAACAGGCATGCGTCACCACGCCCGACCAGTTGCGGCTGGTTTCCAGCCGGCCGCGGAAGCCTGCCTGGTTGAAGTTCGGCGTGTAAGGCACGGGGCCGGGCTTGAGTGGGAGCACCTGGTCTTCCCAGCCGGGCGGCGGCAGCACGCCGTGCATCAATTCCTGCCAGACCCTGAACGCCATCTCATTGTCGGGCGAAGGGCGGGCCGGATAGATGTATTTCGCCAGTTCGGCCTGCGACGCCGAGAATGCTGAGAATCCCTCGGGCACGCCGGGCAGCGGCAGCAGCCGCTTGGCGAGCTGCTCGCCGAGATCCTTCAGGATTTGCGCGACGTCGGACACGGGTCAGGTCCATTCCGCTTGGGCCGCATCGACGATCGCGCCGAAGCTCGATTTCGGCTGTCCCGCGGGCGGCGGCATCGTGTTCAAGAGGTTCAGGCAGAAGGCCGCGAGTTCCTTGCCGGCAGCCGAATCGCTCGGATAGTGGAAGCCGGCGATCTCGCGATTGCGCGCGATGCGGTCGGCCAGCGTATCGAGCGCCTGCGACAGCGTTGCTCCCGTCTTGCCGCCGGGCAACGCGAGCTTGGCGCAGCCTGCCACGAGATGCGCCTGGGTCGAATGCCCGCTTGGATATGAAGCGTGCCCTGGCACCGCGATCGGCGGCAGCAGGGCCGGACAGAGCTGCGACGGGCGCACGCGCTTGTATTTGTCCTTGTAGTACATGACTGCGAAGGTGCCGACCAGGTTGGCGACATGCAGCAGCCGGCGTGTCATCGGGAATCCGTTGGTGGTGATGCCGAGCACCGCCACGAAATAGCTCAGGAACTCGTCGGCCTGGGCCAGGATCTCGCCCAATGCGTCGGCCCGCTCGTCGAGCGCCATCTTGCTCAGCGTGTCGATCTCGCCGCTGGGGTCGGCCGGGATCCGTGCCGCCGCACTCGGATTGAAGGCGCGCCAGTTGGTGGCGGCGAAATCGTGCAGCACCATCCATGCCTTCCACTGCCCGTCCCACAGCACCTCGGGGTAGTTGGACACCGCCGTCATCGGCGGCGGGCTGGCGCCTTGGCCGACATCGAAGACGAAGGGCAGGTCGATGCGATCGGCGAAGCTGAAGACGCCGCCGCCGACATTGCCGGTGTTTCCGGTATTGCCGGTGTTGCCCGTATTGCCGGTATTGCCCGTCATGGTGCCCTCTTCGGTATGGAGATGACGCGTCGCCGGCGCCTTACGCCGGGCCTCGCTCCGGTATGCCCGCCTTTCTCAGCCTGTCGACGAACCTGTCGCGCAATTCGCCCGGCAGCGGCGTGCGCCGGGCGAAATCGGTGAGGTTCATCGCCGGGTCGATTTCCATCAGTCGTCGCGCCATGCGCTGCGCCTCCTCCTGCTGGCCGGCGGCCACGAGACTGGCGATCAGGCAGCGCAGGTTGGAGGTGAGGCGTTCGTTGTGGCGAGCGGCCTTGCGGCCCCATTGCACCGCCTCTTCGAAATTGCCGCTGACATAGTGGGCCTGCGACAGGATGTGCTCGTAGTAGACGACGTGCGGCCCGCGCGGCGACAGGAGCAGGCCGCGCTCGGCGCGCATCACCGCGATCGGGCCGTGCCCCAGGTAGCCGCGCGTGACGCTGCTCAAGGTCCACGCCATGGCGCAGCTCGGGCCGACCTCGATGGCGCGGTCCTGCAGCTCGACGGCGGTCTCGAAGTCGCGCTTCAGGTAGGAATGCACGTGGCCGTAGATGGCGAGCGCGAGCGCATCGTTGTCGTCGAGCGCGATCGCGCTCTGCGCCATCCGCGAAGCCTCCTCGGCGTCGGCCGCCGCGTCGGTCGACCAGCCCTGGCCGACGCGCAGAAGGTGCCAGTAGGAGGCGTAGGAATAGGCCGGGCCGTAGTTGGGATCGTGCGCGATCGCCTGCTTGAGCAGACCGTGCGCGCGCGAGAACGATTCGTATTCCATGGCGAACAGCGGCCCCAGTGCCTGCAGCACCAGATCGTACGCCGTCATGTTCTTGGGGTTCTTCCGCATCGCCCGCAGGCGCTCGCGCTCGCGCACCTGCGGCGCCAGGATCATCACCACGCGATGGGCAATGCGGCGCTGCAGGCTGAACAGGTCTCTCAGGCTGCCCTCGTGCTCGTCGGAATAGACGATCTCGCCGCTCTCGGCGTTGCACAGTTCGGTGTGAAGGCGGATCGCGTTGTCGCTGCGTTGCACGCTGCCATGCATGACGTAGCGGACGCCGAGGTCGCGACCGATGGCGCGCACGTCGAACACGCGGTCGCGATAGCCCAGGGTCGAGCCGCGCGCGATCACGAACAGTTCCTTCAGGCCCGACAGCGCGTACACGATGTCGTCGACGATGCCCTCGGCGAAATAGGCCTCGCCGGGCCGCGTTCCTTGCTCGCGAAACGGCAGCACCACGATGGACGGCGGCCCCTCGGCGGCAGCCAGTGCACCGATCGACATCGGCGCCTGCGTCGACAGGTGAAGCCCGAAGGCGCGCACCGGCCGGTTGATGCCGCGCAGCGGCAGATGGCCGAGATCGGCGAGCTCAATTCCGGATCGGCCGCGCACATGGGCGGCCACCGCCTCCGATACCACGATGCCGCCGGGCTCGGCATAGGTCTGCAGGCGCGCGGCGACATTGACGCCGTCGCCGAACACGTCGTTCTCGGTGAACAGCAGCTCGGCCTGGTTCAGCGCCATGCGGAAGGCGATGCGGCGGCTGGGAGATTCGCTGTAACCGGCGGCGCTCAAGGCGCTCTGAAGTTCGATCGCGCACTGCGCGGCATCTTCCGCCGCATCGAACGTCGCCAGAAAGCCATCGCCGGTGTGCTTGATGAGCCGGCCGCGATGCGCCCGCACGGCGGGCTCGATCGCGCCGCTCTGCAGTGCCACGGTACGGCGCGTCGTGTCGTCCTCGTCGACCTGCATCAGGCGCGTGTAACCGACCATATCGGCGAACAGCACAGTTGCCGTCCGGCGACTGGCTTGGTTCAGCCCCGGGCCGCTGGGGCTCGCCGGCGGCTGGATGGCCGACATGTTGTTCTCCCCTGCTCGAGCGATTCCATGCTGGGCAAACGTCAGAGCGTCGGCAAGCAAGTCCTGCTCTCGGACACGCGAAGTTGCGTTCAGTCCGGCGGCAACAACACCAAGCCGGCAAGGGCGAAGTTCACACGCGGCAGCTCCGCCCCAGAATTGTCACAAGCTCATCCCAAATTTCTGCCGGCGCGGAAGGGAAACCGCGTTTGGGACGCGTGGACATGAATGTCGTTTTCAGCGGTTTGGCCAAGGGCATCCTGATGCTCGTGCTGGGTGCGGCCGTCACCTGGGCGCTGATCGCCGGGCTCGAGGGCCGGGCGACCGAAGAGGTGAAGAACGACGGCGTGGTGCCGTCGATCAAGCACGTGCCGGGCAAGCGCGCCGACACGCAATGGATGTTCTGACGCTTCGCGAAGCGAAGTGTTCGGCGCCGCCTGTCAGTCCGCGGCCTTGGCCGCCAGCTCGGGCGGCCTGATGCCGCCGCGCTTGAAGATCGCATCGATCTCGGCCGCGCCGTAGCCCAGCTCCTTCAGGATGTCGGGTCCGTCCTCGCCGATATGCGGCGCGTGCTGGCGCTCGGGATCCTCGGCGGCGCGCGGCAGGCCGGGAATGTTGGCGACGGGCATGCGGCCAAAGCCGTCCTGCTCGATCCAGTCGACCGCGCCCGATTCCTTGACGTGCGGATGCTCGAGAAAATCGGCGTAGTTGTTCACCCGCTCGCAGAACACTTCCTTGGGCTGCAGCAGCGCGATCCACTCCTCGGTGGTCTTCTTCGGCATCTCCTCCTGCAGCGCCTTGATGATGCGCGGCGCATTCCTGATGCGCGCCTCGTGGCCCTGCAGCTCGGGATCGTCGGCGATGTCCTTGCGGCCGATCAGCTCGAACAGCGCCTGGAAATGATGCGGCCGCATGGCCGACAGCATGATGTGGCCGTTCTTGGTCTTGTAGCTGCCCGCCGGCATGTAGAGCGGCGGCGGCGCGCCGTTGGAGAACACGTATTCCATCAGCTTGGCGCCCTGGTAGGCGGCGGCGGCCTTCATCAGGCTGGAATCGATGTAGCTGCCCTCGCCGAAGCGGACCTGGCGCAGGATCGCCGTCGAGAGGGCGTTGAAGGTGTAAAGGCCGGTGGTGACGTCGACCGCGATCATGCCTTGCCGCCACGGCGTGCCGTCGGGCAGGCGGTTCATCACCATCATGCCTGAGAAGGCCTGGATCAGGCCGTCGACCGTCGGCCGTTTGGAGTAGGGGCCGGTCTGGCCGAAGCCCGACACCGAGCAATAGACGACCTTGGAATTGATCTTCCTGATCGCCTCATAGCCGAAGCCGAGCCGCGCGATCACGCCGGGCCGGAAGCTTTCCATCACGACATGGGCCTTGGCGGCGATCTTGTTCACCACCGCGATGCCGTCGGGCGACTTGAGGTCGAGCGCGATCGAGCGCTTGCCGCGGTTGAAGGCGACGGAATGGGCGCAGTGATCGCCCTTCAATTCGCCCAGCGCGCGGCCCCAGTCGCCTTCCGGCGGCTCGATCTTGATGACGTCGGCGCCGTGCAGCGCCAGCAGCATGGAGGCGTGCGGACCCGCCACGCCTTGCGTGAAATCGAGCACCGTCAGGCCGTCGAACGCGCCCCTGATCATTTCCCGGTTCCTCCCATCGCGGTGAACCATCGTTCAGGTGGCGGGCGGGAGCAAGTGCCGAGGGCGCAGATCGGCGAGGCGTTCTACACGACAGAATCGGGTTCCTGCCAACATCGGCAGTACAATCCGCGCATGGTCGAACCTGCACCCGCGCTGACGTCTATATCTTGGGGCGGTATGGTCGACCACCCCGTTAGATTCCCATTATTTTATTCGCGCTCCGCTAAATCTGGGGCGGGCACAAGCTTGGAGCGGAATGGGCATGATGGGTTCGGCTGGTTCCTTCGAGCCGATTCAAGCCGAACCCCTCATGCTCTAAAGAACCGCGAGCTCGGCGTTCAGAAGATCGGTCACCAGCATATAGCCCGGCGCGTGGGTGATGCTGAATTCGGGCTTCACCGTCGCCACCACCGACTGCGGGGTGACGCCGCAGGCCCAGAACACCGGCAGCTCGTCGTCGCGCACCGGAACGGCGTCGCCATAGTCGGGCTTGGCGATGTCCTTGATGCCGATCAGCTCGGGCTTGCCGAGATGGACCGGCGCGCCGTGCACCGAAGGAAAGCGCGTCGTCACCTGCACGGCGCGGATCGCCTTGGCCGGCGTGAACGGCCGCATCGAGACGACCATCGGTCCATGGAACGGGCCGGCCGGCGTGCACTCGATGCTGGTGCGGTACATCGGCACGTTGCTGTTGCAGGTCTGGTGGCGGATCTCGAGGCCGGCCTCGACCAGCGCTTCCTCGAACGAGAACGAGCAGCCGAGCACGAAAGACACGAGATCGTCGCGCCACACCGCCTTGAGGTCGCGCACCTCGTCGACCAGCTCGCCGTTCTTCCAGATGCGGTAGAGCGGGATGTCGGTGCGGATGTCGAGATCCTCGCCCAGCATCGGCAGGCGCCAGTCGCCGGGCTCGGACTGGCCGAGCAGCGGGCAGGGCTTGGGATTGAGCGCGCAGAAGCGCGCGAAGTCGGCGGCGAGCGCCTTGGGCAGGATGGCGAGGTTGCCCTGCACGTAACCCGGCGCCATGCCCGAGGTCGGCGCGAGGTTGGTGCCGGCGCGGATGCGCCGCCGTGCGTCGCGGCCGGTCTCGCCTTTCGGATTCATCCTGGTGTCCATGGCGTACTCCTAAACGTGCTGGCCGCCGTTGATCTGAATCTCGGCGCCCGAAACGTAGCTCGAGCCCTTCTCGCACAGGAAATGGACCACGTCGGCCACTTCGTCAGGTGTGCCCAGCCGCCGCATGGGAATCTGGTTCTCGACGATCTTCTCCGTGCCGGGCGACAGGATGGAAGTGTCGATCTCGCCGGGCGCGATGGCGTTGACGCGAATGCCGCGCGGGCCGAAATCGTGCGCCATCTCGCGGGTCAGCGCCGCCAGCGCCGCTTTCGACGTGGCGTAGGCGGAGCCTGCGAAGGGATGCACGCGGCTGCCGGCGATCGAGGTCACGTTGACGACGCAGCCCTGCGCCGCCGACAGCTCCTTCATCAGGCCGCGCGCCAGCGCCACCGGCGCGAAGAAATTGACGTTGAAGACCTTCTGCCAGAGGTCGAATGGCGTATTGATGGCGCCGAGCCGTTCGCCCTTGGGTCCCTTGGGCGAGATCGCGGCGTTGTTGACCAGCGCGTCGAGCTTGCCGCTGGTCAGCTTGTGGCGGATCTCCTCGATGCCGCGACCGAGCTCGACCGGATCGCCGAGGTCGAGCTGGACGTGATTCTCGCCGCCGCCGGGCCACGGGCAGAGGGCGCTGAACGGCTGACGCGACACGGTGATGATGCGCCAGCCGCTCTGGCCGAACTTCTTCACCGTGGCGTGGCCGATGCCGCGACTCGCTCCGGTCAGCACCAGGGTGCGCGTGTTGCCGGGAAGGGGAGCGTTCATGATCAGCAGTCTACTCCGCCATAAGAAGGGTGTGCACGCGCCGCCGACCCAACCCCTAGTAGGTTCGCGTCAAACATGCAGAATGGATCTTAACGCATTGTTATTGAATATTTTTCTTGAAGTCGGGACATGTCTATTCTAACGTCTGCTTCTGCCGGGCTCACTCTTATTTCGGGTTTCGGCGACCGTTTTGAAGAAGTCATTTTCAGGGGAGCAGTCCGCCATGACGGACGACCATCGGCGTCGCGCGCCCAATCCGCATCTGCGCACCCGACCTGCGACGATGGTGACCGCCATCGGTCTCTGCTTGATCATCATCGCCATCCAGCTCGTGCCCGACATCCAGGATCTGTCGTCGCGCTTCACCACGGTGCCTTCGGCTTCGACAACCGCGGCGCGGTAGGGCATCAAGGGGGCGAGGTTCCTCGCCCCATCATGTCGCTTGATCATGTTCACGCGCTGCCGCTCGGCACGCAGCTCGGCGACTACCGCGTCGACGCGGTGATCGGCCATGGCGGGTTCGGCATCACCTATCGCGCCTTCGACGGTCAGCTCGCCAAGATCGTTGCTATCAAGGAATACCTGCCGGTCGAGTTCGCGGTTCGCTCGAGCGACGGCAAGGTCGTGCCGCGCGGCGGCCGCTTCGCCGACGATTTCGCCTGGGGCCGCGATCGCTTCCTCGACGAGGCGCGCGCGCTGGCGCGCTTCCGTCATCCGCACATCGTGCCGGTGCTGCGCTTCATCGAGGCCAACGGCACCGCCTACACCGTCATGGAATTCGAGGACGGCCGCTCGGTCGCCGAGCTGCTGCCCAACGGCCGGCGCCTGCCGCCGGCCGACGTGCGCCGCCTCGCCATGGGCCTGCTGAGCGGGCTCAAGGCCGTGCACGCACAGGGCTTCCTGCACCGCGACATCAAGCCGTCGAACATCATCATCCGTCGCGATGGCGTGCCGATCCTGATCGACTTCGGCGCCGCCCGTCAGGCGATCGGCGGGCGCACGCGCACGCTCACCTCGATCCTGACGCCGCAATATGCGCCGATCGAGCAGTACGCCGTCGACGGCAAGCAGGGCCCGTGGAGCGACATCTATTCCGCCGCCGCCGTGCTGCATCGCGCGATCACCGGCGAGCCGCCGCCGGAAGCGGCAAGCCGCGTCAGCCGGGATCCCTACAAGCCGCTGGCACGCCTGCATGCCGACCGCTTCGACGAGGCGTTCCTCGCCGCCATCGATCGCGCGCTGGCCTTTGCACCGGAGCAGCGGCCGCAATCGATCGACGAGTGGCGCAAGGCGTTCGGCGCCTCGTTGCCCGCCGTGCCGGTCGCAGCCGATGCGCCGACGCAGAAGATGGCCGGGGCCGAGGACGCCGGGCTTCGTGTCGCACCTGCCGGCGTGCGGCTGGGCGGCGTGACGCGCGGCCAAGAGGTCGTGCAGCCGCTGCCCCTCAGGCCGGTGCGACGCCTGCCGTTTCGCCTGATCGCGACGGCGCTCGTCGTGGTCATCGTGGCGGCGGGCCTTTGGCTGATGCGGCCGCAGATCGAAGCGCTGATCGCCACTGCCCCGCCGAACGTGCCGACGAACGCGCCGCCGCCGCCGCCTGCCACGCCGGCGCCCGACGCGGCGCCGCAGCTGCAGCCAGTGCCGTCGCCCGCGCCGGCGGCGGACGACACCGCCTTGATCGAGCAGGCTAAGCGCGCCGCCGCCGAGGCGCATGCGCTCGCCGACAAGGTCAAGGAGGCCGACAGTGCCGCCGTCGCCATGGCGGGCGAGGCGCGCATCGCGGCCGCGCGGGCGGCGCGGCCCGGCCTCGAGAATGCCGAGCGCGTCAGCGGCGATGACGGCTCGAGCTATGTCGGCCAGCTCGCCGACGGCAAGCGCCAGGGCCTGGGCGTCGTCGAGCTGAAGGATGGCGGCCGTCAGGCCGGCGAGTGGAAGGACAATCGGCTGAACGGTCTCGGCACCGATCGCCGGGCCGACGGCACGCATTTCGAGGGCCAGTGGCGCGACGGCGTGCCCAACGGCCTCGGCGTGCGCGAGAAGCCGGGCGTCGAGCGCGCCGAGGGCAATTTCGTCGCCGGCGTGCTGGACGGCGCAGGCGTGCGCCGCTCGTTCAGCGAGCCGTCGGTCGTGCAGATCGGCGAATGGCACGGCGGTGTGCTCGAGGGGCCGGGCGTCGAGACGGTGGGCGACAAGGAGCGCTACGAAGGCGGCTTCCGCGCCGGCAAGCGGCAGGGCTACGGCCAGCTCACGCGCGCCGACGGCAAGGTGGTCTCCGGCCGGTGGGAGGGCGGAAAGCTCGTCGAATCAGCGCCCTGAACGGGCATGGCATGGAAGTTGCGGACTGGCGGCCGTGAGCAAGCCGCTGTCCGTTCTGCTGATCGACGACGATCCCGCGCGCGGCGAAATCGTCGAGGCGGGCTTGCGGGCGGCCGGCCATCGCTTGCTGGCGCGCCGCGAGAGCGCGCTCGATCTCGCGCGGCACGTGCAGGAGCTTGCGCCCGACGTGATCGTGATCAGCCTCGAGAGCGTGAGCCGCGACGTCATCGAGCATTTGCGCCGCAGCACCGAGCAGCAGGCGCGGCCGGTCGCCCTGTTCGTCGAGCAGTCCGATCCGGCGACCATCGCGGCGGCGATGGAAGCAGGCGTTTCGGCCTACGTCGTCAAGGGCCTGGCGCAGGACCGCGTCTGCTCGGTGGTCGAGGTCGCCGTCGCGCACTTCAGCCGCTATCACGCGATGCGCGAGGAACTCGAGCAGGCGCGCCTCTCGCTCGCCGAGCGCAAGGCGATCGACCGCGCCAAGGGACTGCTGATGGAGCAGAAGGGACTGGGCGAGGAGGCGGCCTACAAGCTCCTGCGCAAGCTCGCCATGGACCAGAACAAGAGGATCGGCGAGATCGCCCGCGACCTCGTCACCTACGCCAATGTGCTCAAAAAGTAGCCTGCCGGATTGGCACGATTCTCGCTGGGCGCGGGACTGATGGAAGCATTTCCGCTCTTCCTGTCGCTCAAGGATCGCCATGCGCTGGTCGTGGGCGGCGGCGAGCGGGTGGCGCGCAAGGTCGAGCCGCTGCTTTCGGCGGGTGCCCGCGTGCGCCTGGTCGCCGAGACGGTGACCGGTGAGCTGGCGCAGCTGATCGCCGAGGCGCGAATCGCCTGGGCCGGCCGCACGTTCGACGAGGGCGACCTGGCCGACGTCGCGCTGGTCATCGTGGCGAGCGACGACGAGGCGTTGCAGGCGCGCGTGTCGGCATCGGCCCAGCGCCTCTGCGTGCCGGTGAACGTCGTCGACCGGCCGGCGCTCTCGAGCTTCATCATGCCGGCGATCGTCGACCGCGGGCCGATCACCGTCGCCATCTCGACCGGCGGCACCGCGCCCGCGCTGGCGCGCAAGCTGCGCGCCGAGATCGAGCGCGCCCTGCCCTCGGCGATCGGCCGCCTGGCGCGCTTCGCCGAGATCTTCCGCGCCCAGGTGCGCCGCACGCTCGCCGAGCCGAGCCTGCGCCGGCGCTTCTGGGACGAGGTGTTCGACGGCAAGGTGGGCGAGCTCGCGCTGATCGGCGACGAGATCGGCGCGCGGCGCGAGCTGATCCGCCTGCTCGACAGCGCGCGCCATGCACCCGCCGCCGCCGGCACAGTGCATCTCGTCGGCGCCGGCGTGGGCGATCCCGATCTTCTCACCCTGAAGGCGCATCGCCTGCTGCAGCGCGCCGACGTGATCGTCTACGATCGCTTCGTGTCGCCGCAAGTGCTGGCGATGGCGCGCCGCGACGCCGAGCGCATCTGCGTGGACAAGAGCAGTGCGGCGGAGGCCGACGAACGGTTGGCCGCACTCGCGCGTGACGGCAAGAGCGTCGTGCGCTTGTTCTCGGGCTGCGGCGCCGACATCGATGCCGTTCAGGGCGACTGAAGGTTGATTTCGCTTGGAGCAGCAGATCGGTCTCTGATAGAACCGACTGTGACATAAATACAACAAACCGAGATGGGCGAGATGCGGGGGGTAATACTGAGCGTGGTGGCCGTGTTGGCGTTCGCCAGCGCTGCGGTCGCCCAAACCGAAGTGCTGAGGGGAAACTCGGCGGAGACCAAGAAAGCGGCGGCCAAGCCGAAGGCGACGGTTCACAAGGCGGCAGCGACGCCTCAGGCCCTGCGCGGTTCACGCTATGGCGGTTTCGCTCCGGCCGTGCCGGCGCCGCCGCCCGTCCTCGACACGACCAGTCCGCGCACGCTCAGCCTGCTCAACGTCAACACCAACGAGGCGCTCACCGTCACCTACTGGTCCGACGGCACGTATCATCGCGATGCGCTCGACCTGCTCAATCACTTCTGCCGCGATTCGCAGAACAACCAGCAGACCGAGATGGATCCGCTGCTGTTCGACATTCTCTGGAACACCATGAACATCGTGGGCTTCCACGGCACCGTCGAGGTGCTGTCGGCCTATCGCTCGCCGACCACCAACGCCTGGCTTGCGAGCGTCAGTCGCGGCGTGGCGCGCGACAGCCAGCACATGAACGGCAATGCCATGGACATCCGCTTCCCCGGCGTGCCCGTGTTCAAGATCCGCCAAGCGGCGCGCTCGCTGCAGTTGGGCGGCGTCGGCTTCTATCCGCGCTCCGGCTTCGTGCATCTCGACACCGGGCCGATCCGTTACTGGTAGCATGACCACGATCGACGTCGTCGAAGGGGACATCACCCGACTCGACGTCGAAGCCATCGTCAACGCGGCCAATTCGAGCTTGCTGGGCGGCGGCGGCGTCGACGGCGCCATCCATCGCGCGGCCGGGCCCGAGTTGCTGGCCGAATGCCGCACCTTGCACGGCTGCAAGACCGGCGAGGCCAAGATCACCAAGGGCTATCGGCTGAAGGCGCGGCACGTCATCCATACCGTCGGCCCCGTATGGCACGGCGGCAAGCACAACGAGCCGCAGCTGTTGGCCAATTGCTATCGCAACAGCCTCGCTCTCGCCCACCAGCACAAACTGAAAAGCATCGCGTTCCCGGCCATCTCGACTGGCGTTTACGGCTACCCGAAGCAGCCCGCGACCGAAATCGCCGTGCGCGAGGTGCGCGAGCACGCGCGGCTCGAGCGCGTGATCTTCTGTTGCTTCGACAAGGCGACGGCCGATCTCTACCGCTCGGTCATTGCCCGAAGCGGTTAGCGGTCTTCAGGTACTCGAGCTCGTCAGGCGTCGAGATGCGGGCCAGCACCTCGTTGCGATGCGGGAAACGGCCGAAGCGGGCGACGATGTCGCGATGCTCGATCGCGTATTTCTCGTTGTCCGGATTGCCAAGGCTGGCGAACAAGGCGCAGCAGAGATCCTGATCGCCCGGATCCTCGCTGTGCTGGAAGGGCATGTAGAAGAACAGCCGCATGTCGAGCGAGTAGGCGCCGGGATAGCCGTTGGCCAGGGCATGGCGGGCGGTCTGGCGCGCCTTGACGTCGCCGGCGAAGGCGCGGGCGGTCTTGCGGAAGATGTTGCGGGTGAACTGGTCGCACAACAGCGTCAGCGCCAGCGCCGCGTCGGGCGACTTGAGCCAGTGATCGAGCTCGCCCGCGATCGCCCGCTCGATCAGCGCACCGAAGCGATTCCTGATCTCGGCATCGAGCTCGGGCGTGCTATTCCACCACAGCTCGCGCTTGTTGCCGTAGCCCGGATCGCCGAGCGGCAGGAACCAGAAATCGAGAATGGCGCGGATGTCCGTGGCGTCGCTCACGGCATGTCCTTCTTGCCATAGACCAGCCTGACGCCGGCATCCTTGGGAATGGGCGGCATGCTGGCGTCCCAGCGCTGCCACGCCTCGCGCATCTCGGCCAGCCGCTCGGGATGGCGGCGCGCGAGATTGGCACGCTCGCGTTCGTCGGAGATCACGTCGAACAAATATTCGTGCTCGTTGACCTTGAGATATTTCCAGCGGTCGGCCCGCATGGCGCGCTGTTCGTTGTGCTTCATGCGCCAGAACAGCGCGCGCTCGGTCACCGCCTGCGGATCCTGAATCACCTTCAGGAGCGAGAGGCCATCGCTCGGATAGTCGGGGTGGGCGGACGTGCCGGCCGCCTCGAAGAAGGTCGGCACCCAATCCATCGTGATCGCGAGTTGCTCGGTGGTCGTGCCGGCAGGCGTACGCGACGGCCAGCGCACCACGTAGGGCACGCGGATGCCGCCTTCCATCAGGTCCATCTTGCCGCCGATCAGCGGCCAGCTGTCGGAGAAGCGCTCGCCGCCATTGTCGCTGGTGAAGACGACGAGGGTGTCGCGGCCGATGCCCTTGTCGTCGAGCGTCGCCAGGACCCGGCCGATGCCTTCGTCCATGTGATGGATCATGCGCTGGTAGATTCGGATGTTGCCGCCGTCGAGATGATAGATCGGGTAGCTCTTGCCGAATTTCCTGGCGAGCTCGCCGTCGTCGCGCGTCTCCCACGGCCAGTGCGGCGCGGTGTAGTGCAGGCTGAGCAGGAACGGCTGCTTCTTGTCGGTGCAACGGGAAACGAAATCGACGGCGCGCTCCGACAAGAGATCGGTGAGATAGCCCTCGCGATGGACCTCGGTGTCGTTCTCGAAAAGATCGTGGACGCCGAAACTGTCCTGGTGGGTGTGGTAGTCGACGCCGCCGGAGAGCGGCCCGAAATGCTCGTCGTAGCCGCTCTTGAGCGGGCTGAAGTGCGGCTGGAAGCCGAGATGCCACTTGCCGACCAGCGCCGTGCGGTAGCCCTTCTCGCGCAGCCGCGAGGCGATCGTCGGATGGTCGGGCGGCAGGCCCATGACCTTGTCGCCACGCATGGCGCTGCCGATCGGCTCCTCGGCCGCGCCGCGCAGGCGGTACTGGTAGCGGCCGGTCGCGAGCGCGAAACGCGTCGGCGAGCAGACCGCTGAGTTGGCGTAGCCCCGCACGAAGCGCATGCCTTGCGCCGCCATGCGGTCGATGTTGGGCGAGGTCGGCGCCCGCCCGCCGTAGCAGCCCAGGTCGGCGTAGCCGAGATCGTCGGCCAGGATGAAGATGAAGTTGGTCGGCATGGATCAGGTCTTGGCCAGCATGCCGACGCGCTTGAGGTTTTCGTATTCGATCTTGACCTGCTCGCGCGCGGCCTTGTCGTAGGCGGCGGTGTCGAGATAGAGCGTCGGCATGTTGTAGGTCGCCATCACGCTCTGCGTCGCCGTGTCGAACAGCGCTTCCTTCATCGCATCATGGATCTTCTTCACGATCGCGGTGTCCATCCCCTTCGGCCCGCACACGCCGTAGGGTGAGTTGACCACCAGGTCGATGCCGGCCTCGCGCAAGGTCCGCACCTCGGGGAACAGCTTCATGCGCTGCGAGCCCCAGACCACCAGCAGGCGGAACTTGCCGGCCTGCACCAGCGGGATCCAGCCGCTGGCATCGGCGATCGCGTCGATCTGGCTGCCCAGCAAGCCGTTATAGAGATCGCTGCCGCCCTTGTAGGGCGCGTGCGTGAGCTCCACACCCAGCCGCTGCTGCAGATCGACCATGACGAGGTTCTGTATCGAGGCCTGGCCGAACGTGCCGTAGGTCAGCTTCGTCGGATGGGCCTTGGCATCGGCGACGAACTCCTCGAACGTCTTCCACGGTGCGTCGGCGCGCACGACGATGCCGTGCACCGAGCCCGAGAGCTGGATGATGTAGGTGAAGTCGGTGAGCGCGTCGTAGGGCGGCTTGTCGGCCATCATGGCGGCGCGGAACGTGCCGGTATGGACCTGGCCCAGCGTGTAGCCGTCAGGCTTGGCGTCCTTCAGCGCCACGCCGCTCAACGAGGCGTTCGCGCCCGGCTTGTTGTCAGGCACCATCGACTGGCCGAGCCGCTTGCCGGTCTGTTCGGCGATCACGCGCAGGAAGGCATCGGCCGAGGCACCGGGCGGCCACGGGATGACCAGCCGAATGGTGTGCTGCGGCCAGCCGCCCTCGGCCCTGGCAATGGCGGGTGCTGCGAGAGCGGAGAGAAGGAGCGTGCGGCGAGCGAGAGCGGGCATGCCGCCATGTTCGGGAAAGCCCGCCTATTTGTCCAACTCCGCCGAGGCGATCAGCCAGGGCTCATTCTCGGCGGCGGCCGCCCATTCCTTCATCGCCGGATAGGCCGCCACGGCATCGCAGTAGGCCTGGCTGTCCTTGTCGAGTTGCACGCCATAGGTCTTGAAGCGCGTCACGACCGGCGCGTACATCGCGTCGGCCGCGCCGAACGTACCGAACAGGAAGCCGTCGTCCTTGGGAAAGGCGCCGCCGAAGCGCTTGCGGCAGTCGCGCCACAGGCCCGTGATGCGTTCGATGTCGGTGCGCACGGCGGGCGTCATGCCCTTGCCGGTATAGGAGGCGCGGATGTTCATCGGCATCTTGTCGCGCAGTTCGGCGAAGCCCGCATGCATCTCCGACGAGATCGAGCGCGCGTGGGCGCGCGCCGCCGCCGACGGCGGCCACAAGCCCGCCTCGGGCTTGAGGTCGTTGAGGTATTCGGCGATCGCCAGCGATTCCCAGACCGCCAGCCCGCGATGAATCAGGACCGGCACACGTCCCGAGGGCGAGTGCTTGCGGATGCCGACCTGCGTCTCGGGCAGGTCGAGCGGAATGAGGATTTCCTCGAAGTCGATGCCGGCGATCTTGGCCATCAGCCAGCCGCGCAGCGACCATGACGAGTAGTTCTTGTTGCCGATCACCAGGGTGAATTCGGCCATGCATCCTCCCCATCACTTGCCAGCGCCCGAGGTTGCCCGGCAAAGTTCACCGTTGCACTACAGTTTGGTGAGACTGTCCATGTCGTTGCCGTTTGTCGACCGCTCGTCCTCCGCGCTGCCCGTCCAGATTGTGTCCGCGTCGAAGTGGCGAGGTTGGCTCCGAGAGCAGACCACTGCGCGACGCGCATGGCTCGAGAGTTCGGGTGCCGCGGGTAACGCCGGTGACATTTCTGTGTTCCCCGGACGCGACGGCAAGGCCGGCGGTGCAGTGCTTGTGACTTCAGCCACGCCCAGCTTGTGGGACTTTGGCGCGCTCGCAAACCGGCTGCCGGCAGGCACATGGAAGCTCGCGGAAGACGCCAGCGGCGTGTCGCCGACCGACGTCGCCGTCGCGATCGGCCTCGGCGCCTGGCGCTTCGAGCGCTATCGCTCGAAGAAGGGCAAGCCCATGGCGAAGATCGTGTGGCCGCAAGGCGCCGACAAAGCACGCGCCACGGCAATCATCGAGGCGATCTCGATGGCGCGCGATCTCATCACCACGCCCTCATCCGACATGGGGCCGGCAGAACTCGCCGCGGCCGCGCAGGCGCTCGGCAAGAAGCATGGCGCGAAGGTCAGTGTCATCGTGGGCGACGATCTTCTGAAAAAGAATTATCCGATGGTGCATGCCGTCGGCCGCGCCAGCAGCCGCGCGCCGCGCCTGATCGATCTCACCTGGGGCAATCCGCGCGATCCCAAGGTCACGCTGGTCGGCAAGGGCGTGTGTTTCGATACCGGCGGTCTCGATCTTAAGCCCGCGTCGGGCATGCTCAACATGAAGAAGGACATGGGCGGCGCCGCGACCATGATGGCGGTCGCCGGCATGATCATGGGCTGCAAGCTCAAGGTGCGCCTGCGGCTGCTGGTGCCGGCGGTCGAGAACAGCGTCGCTGGCAATGCCTTCCGTCCGCTCGACGTCGTGCCGACCCGCAAGGGCATCACGGTCGAGATCGGCAACACCGACGCCGAGGGCCGGCTGATCCTGTGCGACGCGTTGCACGAGGGCGCGTCGGAAAAGCCCATGATGATGGTCGATTGCGCGACGCTCACTGGCGCCGCCCGCGTGGCGCTCGGCACCGACCTGCCGGCCTTGTTCTGCAATAACGATGAGCTCGCCGACCAGCTTCTCGCCGCGGGCAAGGCGGCGAACGATCCGATGTGGCGGATGCCGCTGTTTCGCGGCTATCGCCGCCTGCTCGACAGCAAGGTGGCCGACATCAACAACGTCTCGTCCGGCGGCTTCGGCGGCGCCATCATCGCCGCACTCTATCTGCAGGAGTTCGTGCCCGACGATGTGCCGTGGGCGCATTTCGACATGATGGCGTGGAACAACGCCTCCCGACCCGGCCGGCCCGAGGGTGGCGAGGCACAGGCCGCCCGCGCTATCTTTACCGCCATTGAACAGAGGGTGAAGCCATGACCTACACGCTCGAACAGCTCAGCTCCGACATCAAGGCGGCGCTCAAAGCCGACCCGGGCAGAGGCGGCAAGGAAGCGGTGTGCAAGCTCGTCTCCAAGGTCTGCCTGGACAAGGAGTTCATCGCCAAGCATCTGACGCCGGAGAACTGCAAGCCGCGCAAAGTCCTCTACGAGGATCCCGAGCTCGGCTTCTGCATCTGCGGCCATGTCTACATGAAGCCGGCGCACGGCGAGCCGCACGACCACGGCTCGAGCTGGGCGATCTACGGTCTTGCCGAAGGCGATACCGAGATGACCGACTGGAAGGTCGTCAAGAAGGGCGACGGCACCAACCCGACCCTGGTCGAGGCCAAGAAGGTCTACGTGCTGCGGCCCGGCGACGCGCACTTCTACGACGTGCACATGATCCATTCGCCCAAGCGCGACACGGTCACCAAGCTGGTGCGCATCGAGGGTTCGAACCTCGACCGCATCAAGCGCTCGAACATCAAGAAGGCCGAAAGGGTCGCGGCCGAATAGGCGGCGTCAATATCCCGTCTTCGGATCGACGCGATGAATGAGCGGCTGCCCTGAGCGCAGCCGCTTGATGTTCTCGATCACAGCCGGCGAGGCGGTGCGCGGGTTGGTCATACCGGCGATATGCGGCGTCATGTGCACTTTCGGATGCGTCCAATAAGGATGATCGGCCGGTAGCGGCTCGCCGTTGAACACGTCGAGCGTGGCGCCGCTCAAATGACCTGAATCGAGCGCGGCGAGCAGGTCGTCATCCACGACATGGCCGCCGCGCGCCATGTTGATCAGATAGGCAGACTTGGGCAGCGCTGCGAATGCCTTGGCGTTCAGGATGCCGCGCGTCTCGCGGGTGAGCGGCAGCACGTCGACCAGGATGTCGGTGCGCGCCAGGAACCGGGCGAAGCCGTCGGCGCCATGAAAGGTCTCGATGGCGGGCAGTGTGCGCGCCGTGCGACTCCAGCCGGCCGTCGGGAAGCCGAGCAGGGCAAATTTCTTCGCCACGTCCTGCCCGATCGTGCCCAGCCCCATCACGCCGATCCGGCGATGGATCGTGTCGACGAGGTCGAGCTGCTCCCACTTTCTCTGGCGTTGCAGCTCGGCGTACTTGTCGATGTTGCGATGGTGGCGCAGCGCCCAGAAGATCGCGTATTCGCTCATCTGGCCGACCAGGCCATCGTCCATGATGCGCACGATCGGCACGCCCTCGGGCAGCTTGTCGTCGGCCAGCAGGTGATCGACGCCCATGCCGAGCGAGACGATGAGCTTCACGTTCCTGAGCGAGGCGATCAGCCCGCGGTCGGGCTTCCAGGCCAGCGCGACCTCGATGTCGTCGGTATTGCCGAGGCCTTCACCGATGGTGCGAAAGTCGATCGGTCCCAGGCCGTCGCTCAGCACCCTCCTCCAGGCAGCGCCGTCGGTATCCCGGCTGATATAGGCAATCGCGCGAGTCATGCGGTAGCTTTAGACGGATCGGCGGGAGGAGGCCAGCATGACGGTCGCACTGGGTCGGCTCGGACAGATCGCGTTGCCGACCACGGACGTCGATCGTTCCGAGGCGTTCTATGGAACGGCGCTCGGCCTGCGCAAGCTGTTCCGCTACGGCGACCTCTCCTTCTTCGATTGCGGCGGCGTGCGCCTGCTGCTCGAGAAGGTCCACGATCCCGCCGAGTTCACGCCCAAGGGCGTGTTGTACTACGCGGTCGCCGACATCGTGCTGGCGCGCAAGGAACTGGAAGGGCGCGGCGTGGCGTTCAGCGACAAGCCGCATTTGATCGCGCGCATGCCCGATCATGATCTCTGGATGACGTTCTTCAACGATCCCGACGGCAACGTGCTGGCGCTGATGATGGAAGCGCCTAAGGGCTACCAACCGTCTCCAGGTTGAACGCGGCGGCGATCAGGGCCTGCGTATAGGGCGTCTGCGGCGCTTCGAAAATCTGCCGGGCCGGACCGCGCTCGACGACCTGGCCCTGGCGCAGCACGACCACCTCGTCGGCCAGCGCGCGCACGACCTTGAGGTCGTGACTGATGAAGAGGTAGGCGAGCTTGTGGCGGGCCTGCAGGTCGCGCAGCAGGTCGACGATCTGCGCCTGCACGCTCATGTCGAGCGCCGAGGTCGGCTCGTCGAGCACGATGAAGCGCGGCTTCAGCACCAGCGCGCGCGCGATCGCGATGCGCTGGCGCTGGCCGCCGGAGAATTCGTGCGGATAGCGGTCGCGGATGCCGGGAAATCGCGCCGGATCGAGGCCCACCTCGGCCAGCGCCTCGTCGATCATGCTGCTGCGCTCGGCCTCGCTGCCGATACCATGGACCTCGAGCCCTTCGCCCACGATCTCGCCGACCGACATGCGCGGGCTCAACGAGCTGAACGGATCCTGGAACACGATCTGCATCTGGCGGCGCAGCGGGCGGATGTCGCGCTGGCTGAGCGCCTGCAGGTCCTTGCCGTCGAACCGGATGCCGCCGTCGCTTTTCTCCAGCCGCAGCAGCGCCAGGCCCAGCGTCGTCTTGCCCGAGCCTGACTCGCCCACCAGGCCGATCGTGTGACCTTCCTTCAGCGCGATCGACACGCCGTCGACCGCCTTCACATGGCCCACCGTGCGGCGCAACACGCCGCGCTTGATCGGGAAGTGCACCTTGAGATCGTCGAGGCGCACGATCTCGCGCGCATTGGCATCGGCCGCCACCGGCTGGCCCTTGGGCTCGGCCGACAGCAGATGCTGCGTATAGGAATGCCGCGGCCGCTCGAACACGTCGCGCACCGCGCCCTGCTCGACGATCTCGCCCTTGGTCATCACGCACACCCGGTCGGCGATCTTGGCGACAATGCCGAGATCGTGGGTGATGAAGAGCAGCGCCATGCCGTACTTGGCCTGCAGGCCCTTGAGCAGCTTCAGGATCTGCGCCTGGATGGTGACGTCGAGCGCGGTCGTCGGCTCGTCGGCAATCAGCAGATCCGGCTCGTTGGCCAGCGCCATGGCGATCATCACGCGCTGGCGCTGGCCGCCCGAGAGCTGGTGCGGATAGGCGTCGAGGCGGCTCGCCGGATCGGGAATGCCGACCTGCTCGAGCAGCTCGAGCGTGCGCCGCCGCGCGGCGTCGCGCGTCAGGCCCTTGTGCAGGAACAGCACCTCGTTCACCTGGCGCTCGATCGTGTGCAGCGGATTGAGCGAGGTCATCGGCTCCTGGAAGATCATCGACACGCGATTGCCGCGCACCGCCAGCAGCTCGCGCGCCGGTGCATTCACTAGCTCGCGGCCCTGGAAGCGGATCGAGCCCTTGGGATGGCGCGCCATCGGGTAGGGCAGGAGCTGCAGGATGGAGAGCGCCGTCACCGACTTGCCGGAACCCGATTCGCCCACCAGCGCCACGGTCTCGCCGCGCCTGATGTCGAAGCTCACGCCCTTCACCGCCTCGACGGCATTGGCGCCCGAGCCGAAGGTGACGGCGAGATCGCTGATCTGCAGGAGCGCGTCGCTCATGCGATCTCCTTCATGCCACGATCTTCCGGGGATCGAACGCGTCGCGCACGGCCTCGCCGATGAACAGCAGCAACGACAGCATGAGTGCTATGGTGAAGAACGCGGTGAAAGCGAGCCACGGCGCGTTGAGGTTGTTCTTGGCCTGCAGCACCAGCTCGCCGAGCGACGGCGAGCCGGCGGGCAGACCATAGCCCAGGAAGTCGAGCGCCGTGAGCGTGGTCACGGAGCCGGCCAGGATGAAGGGCAGGAAGGTCAGGCTTGCTACCATGGCGTTGGGCAGGATGTGCCGCATCATGATGCGCACGTCCAGCATGCCGAGCGCCCGGGCCGCCCGCACATAGTCGAAATTGCGGCCGCGCAGGAATTCGGCCCGCACGTAGCCCACCAGCTCCATCCAGCTGAACAGCAGCATGATGAAGAGCAGGACCCAGAATCCGGGCGCCATGAAGCTCGCCAGGATGATCAGGAGATAGAGGGTGGGCATGCTCGACCACACCTCGATGAAGCGCTGGAAGGAGAGGTCGACCCAGCCGCCGAAATAGCCCTGCACCGCGCCCGCGGCGATGCCGACGATCGAGCTCAGGATGGTGAGCGTGAAGCCGAACAGCACCGAAATGCGGAAGCCGTAGAGCAGGCGGGCCAGCACGTCGCGCGCCAGGTCGTCGGTGCCGAGCGGGTGGTCGAGCGAGGGCGGCTGCAGCGCCTGGCGATGCTCGCCGCCGATGATCGTGTCGTAGCGGTAGGGGATCAGCGGCCACAGCATCCAGCCCTTGGCGCCGACCATCTTCTGCACCTCGGGGTCGGTGTAGACGGCAAGCGTCGGCAGGTCGCCGCCGAACGTCGTCTCCGGATAATCGCGGAAGACCGGCGAATAGAAGGCGCCGTCGTAGCGGATCAGGATCGGCTTGTCGTTGGCGAGCAGGTCGGCGAACAGCGAGATCACGAACAGTGCGCCGAACAGCCAGAGCGAGATCATGCCGCGCCGGTGGGCGAGGAACAGCCGGAGCCGGCGGCGGTTGATCGGCCGCATCAGCCGCGCGTCTCGAAGTCGATGCGCGGATCGACGATGGTGTAGGTGATGTCGCCCACGATCTTGATGATCAGGCCGAGCAGGCCGAAGAAATAGAGCGTGCCGAACATCACCGGGTAGTCGCGGTTGACGGCCGCCTCGAAGCCGAGCTGGCCCATGCCGTCGAGCGAGAAGATCACCTCGATGATCAGTGAGCCGGTGAACAGCACGCCGATGAACACGCCCGGCAGCCCGGCGATCACCAGCAGCATGGCATTGCGGAAGACGTGACCGTAGAGCACCCGCCGCTCGGGCAGGCCTTTGGCGCGCGCCGTCAGCACATACTGCTTGCCGACCTCCTCGACGAAGGAATTCTTGGTGAGGAAGGTGAGGCTCGCGAAGCCGCCGATCGACATGGCGATCACCGGCAGCGTGATGTGCCAGAAATAGTCCGTGACCTTGTGCAGAAGATCGAGGCTGCCCCAGTCGTCGGACACCAGGCCGCGCAGCGGAAACAGCCGCAGGTAACTGCCGCCGGCGAACAGCACGATCAGCAGCACGGCGAACAGGAAGCCCGGGACGGCGTACATCACGACCAGCACGCTCGACGACCAGAAATCCATCGGCGTGCCGTCCCGGACCGCCTTGCGGATGCCGAGCGGGATCGACACGAGATAACCCAAGAGCGTGGTCCACAGGCCGAGCGACAGCGACACCGGCATCTTGTCGAGCACCAGGTCGACGACGCGCCGGTCGCGGAAGAAGCTCGTGCCGAAATCGAACACGGCGTAGTTCTTCATCATCAGCCAGAAGCGCTCGCCGACCGGCTTGTCGAAGCCGTACATCTTCTCGATGCGCACGATCAGGTCCTTGCTGAGGCCGCGCGCGCCGCGATAGGCGCTGTTGCCGGAATTCTCGTTCTGGCCGCGCCGCATCAGCTCGCCGCCCGAGGCGCTGCCCGAGAAGCGCTCGGTGGCGCCGACCGCCGTGCCTTCGAGCTTGGCGATCATCTGCTCGACCGGGCCGCCGGGTGCCGCCTGCACGATGAAGAAGTTCAGCACCATGATGCCGAACAAGGTCGGCACCACCAGGATCAGCCGGCGCAGGATGTAGGCGAACATCAGGCAGCGGTCAGGTCTTCTGCGCCTTTTGCAGGGACTTGTCCTTGGTCTCGTCGACCCACCAGATCTCGAAGACGAGCGGATTGTATTTCGGCGGCGTGGCGGGGTGCGCGAAGCGGTTCCAGTACGCAACCAGCTCCTTGTCGGAGTAGAACTGCGGGATCACGAACTCGATCCACTGCAGGACGCGGTCGAGGCACTTGCAGCGCGTCACCAGGCTCTCGCGGTCGTCGGCGGCGATGATCAGCTCGACCAGCTGGTCGACCGCCGGGTTCTTCAGCCCCATCATGTTCCTGGCGCCCGGCCGGTCGGCTGCCTTCGAGCCCCAGAACTCGCGCTGCTCGTTGCCGGGCGAGATCGACTGCGCCCACAGGTCGATGATCATGTCGAAGTCGAAATTGTCGGTGCGGCGGCGATACTGCGAGGTATCGACGGTTCGCACCGCCATGTCGATGCCGATGCGCTCGAGGTTCTGCTTGACCGGCAGCGCCATGCGCTCGAAGGCGGCGTCGTTCAGCAGCAATTCAAAGGCGAAGCGCTTGCCCTGCTTGTCGATCAGCTTGCCGTCCTTGTCGAAGGCGTAGCCCGCGTCCTTGAGCAGCGCCACCGCCTTGCGCGCCTGCTCGCGGATGTTGCCCGAACCGTCGGTCTTGGGCGGATCGTACTCGGCGGTGAACACCTCGTCGGGGATCTTGCCTTTCAGCGGCTCGAGAATCCTGAGCTCTTCGGGCGAGGGCAGGCCCTTCGCCTCCATCTCGCTGTTGCCGAAGAACGAGCGCGTGCGCTTGTAGAAGCCATAGCTCAGGTTCTTGTTCTGCCACTCGAAGTCGTACATCAGGCCGATCGCCTCGCGCACCTTGCGGTCCTGGAACATCGGCTTGCGGAGATTGAAGACGAAGCCCTGCATGGGCTGCGGCAGCTCGTCGGGAATCTCCTCGCGCTTCACGCGGCCATCCTTGACCGCCGGGAAGTCGTACTTGGTCATCCAGTTGCGGCCCGAATTCTCGCGCCTGATGTCGGCGTCGCCCGCCTTGAAGGCCTCGAACAGCACGTCGTTGTCGCGATAGTAGTCGTAGCGGATCGTGTCGAAGTTGTTGCGGCCGCGGTTCATCCAGAGGTCCCTGCCCCAGTAGTCCGGATTGCGGCGATAGCTGATCCAGCGGCCGGCATCGTAGTTGTCGACCTTGTAGGGGCCGCTCGACAGGGCGACCTCGAGCGAGGCCTTGTCGAAGTCGCGGCTCGCCCACCATTTCGACGGCAGCACGGGAAGTTCGCTGATGATCAGCGGCAGCTCGCGATTGTTGGCGCCGCGGAAGCTGAAGCGCACCGTGTTCTCGGCGGTCTTCTCGGCCTTGAGCACGTCGCCATAATAGGAGGCGTAGAGCGGCGGTCCCTTGGCCTTGAGCGTATCGAAGCTCCACACCACGTCCTCGACCGTGATCGGCGTGCCGTCGTTCCATTTGGCCTGCGGTCGCAGCGTGAAGGCGACCCAGGAACGGTCCTGCGGCACTTCGATCGAGTCGGCGATCAGGCCGTAGACGGTGAACGGCTCGTCGTCGGCATGAAAGCACAGCGTCTCCCACAGCACGCCGATGCCGGTCGCCGGCACGCCCTTCAGGGTGAAGGGATGCAGCGAATCGAAGGTGCCGAGCGTCGCGAACTTGACGCTGCCGCCCTTGGGGGCGGCCGGGTTGGCGTAATCGAGATGCTCGGGCGGCGTCGCGTATTTGGGCGCGCCGTGCATGGCGAAGCCCATGCCTTTGTAGGTCTTCGGTTGGGCCTGCAGGAGCGAGGGGCCGCCGAGCCACAGCGCCGTGGTTCCCGCGATGATGCCGCGCCGTCCAATCGCCATTGCTGCGCTCCCGGTTCGAGCCCGCCCGACTTCATAGGTTACGCGATATATAACGCGGCGGAGTTGGGCGGCACTATGGCGCGGCCTCGGAATGTCGTCGTCGGCCTCAATCCGCCTTGAAGCCGGAGGCCTTGATCACCGGGCCCCACTTCTCATCGTCGGCCTTGAGGATTTTCGCGAGCTCGTCCGGACCGAGTCCTGTCGCCTCGAGACCGAGCGGCTCGATCTTCTGCCGGAGATCGGGCTGCTGGACGGCGTCGATCGCGGCCTTGGCGAGCTTGTCGACGATTTCCCTGGACGTGCCGGCGGGCGCGAACAGCGCGTACCAGGCCGAGCCCTCGATGTCGTAGCCGCTCTCCTTGAAGGTCGGCACGTCGGGATATTGCGGCGAACGCTTTGCGCCGGAGACGGCCAGCATGCGCGCCTTGCCCGATTGCGCCAGTCCGCCAATGTCGGCGATCGGCACGACGGCGGCGGGAATCTCGCCCGACACCAAAGCCTGCAGGACGTTGGCCGTTCCCTTGTAGGGAACGTGCACCAGGTCGAGCCCGGCGGTCTTGGCGAACATCAGGCCGAAGAAGTGCGGCAGGCTGCCGACGGCGGCCGAGGCGAAGTTGGCATAGGCACCGCCCTTCCTGGCGAGGCTCGCATACTCCTTGAGCGTCTTGGCCGGCACCTGCGCGCCCACGCCGAAGGCGAGCTGGAACGCCGCGACATGCGCCACGGGTACGAAGTCCCTGAACGGATCGTACTCGAGCTTGGTGTAGGAATGCGGGAACGCCACCATGTTGGCGAGCGGCGTCAGCAGCAGCGTGTTGCCGTCGGGCGCCGCGCTCTTCACCGCCATTGCGGCGATGATGCCGGCCGCGCCCGGCTTGTTCTCGACCACCACGGTCCGCTGCAGCGAGGCGTTCATCTTCGCGGCGATCAGGCGCGTGACGGAGTCGCTGCTGGCGCCGGGTGGAAAGCCGAGCACGATCTTGAGCGGCGGCTCGGCGGCGCTCGCGACATTGGCGGCAAGGAGAAGAAGCGCGGACAGAACGAAGCGCAGCATGACGGCACTATGACTTGCGCCATTCCAGGCGCGCAAGTTTGGCGACGGCTTCGAGCAGGCCGCTAGCCGCAGCCGGGAAGCTTGTCACCCGGCGGGAACGCGGCTACGAAAACCCGATGACGCAGCGCTTCATCCTCAGCAAGCCGCTCGAGTGCGGCCTCTCGCTCTCGCTGTCCCTGGCGCCGGGCGCCGACGCCGACAAGGCCCTGAGACGCGTGGCGGCGGGCTTCGATCCCGACTGGGGCACGCTCGGCATCGGCGAGCCGCTGGTCCGGGCGCTCGGCAAGCAGATTCCCGGCCTGTCGACTTTCCCCGCCATGTCGGCGCCGGGCGTGGGCGTTCCGTCGACCCAGCAGGCGATGTGGATGATGCTGGCGGGACTGACCCAGGGCGACATCTTCGCCAGCCTGCAGAAGATCAAGGCGCTGCTCGGCCGCGATCTCGTCATCGCCGATTCGATGCCGACGTTTCACAACGCCAGTCACGACCTCACCGGCTACGAGGACGGCACCGAGAATCCGAAGGGCCGCAAGGCCGAGCGTGCAGCGCTGGTCGAGGGCGGCGCCGGCATGGCGAATTCGAGCTTCGTCGCGGTGCAGCGCTGGGTGCACGACCTCGACTATTTCAATTCGCTCTCGCAGAGCCGGCGCGACAACTCGATCGGCCGGCGACTCTCCGACAACGAGGAGCTCGAGAACGCGCCCAAGAGCGCGCACGTGAAGCGCACCGCCCAGGAGAACTTCGAACCGCACGGCTTCATGGTGCGCCGCTCGATGTCGTTCGCCGGCGAGCGCGGCAAGGGCCTGGAATTCATCTGCTATGTCTCGCACCTCGACACGTTCGCGCGCCAGATGCGGCACATGGCGGGGCTCGACGACGGCATTGCCGACGCCCTGTTCCAGTTCTCGCGGCCGGTCACCGGCGGCTACTACTGGTGCCCGCCCGCCAGGGGGAACCGGCCCGACTTGCGCGCGCTCGGCCTCTGAGTCAGGTTCGGCGCATGGCCGATTCCACCCATTTCGCCCCGGAATACGACGCGCCGGTCGAGTATATGCGGCGCACACGCGAGTACTACCTGAAGCTGGGCTACGACAATCCCTACCGCTGGGCGCACTATGTCGATGCGCCGTTCACGCCGCTCGCCAAGCCGCTCAGGGACTGCACGCTGGCGCTGATCACCACCGCGGCACCCTACCAGCCCGACAAGGGCGACCAGGGCCCGGGCGCCAAGTACAACGCCGCCGCCAAGTTCTACACGGTCTATTCCGGCGACACTGCCGTCGATCACGACACGCGCATCAGTCACATCGGCTATGACCGCAAGCACACGACGGCCACGGACTCCAACACCTGGTTCCCGCTGCCGCTGATGCGGAAGTTCGCCAGCGAGGGCCGCTTCAAGTTGGCCAAGCGCTTCCACGGCGCACCGACCAACCGCAGCCAGCGCGTCACGCTCGAAACCGATGCGCCGGAGATCCTGGCGCGCTGCCGGCAGGACCAGGTCGACGCGGCGCTGCTGGTGCCTACTTGACCCGTCTGTCACCAGACCGTGAGTCTGGTCGCACGCCACCTCGAACGGAACGGCATCCCGACCCTCGTGATGGGCGCCGCCAAGGACATCGTCGAATGGGCGGGCGTGCCGCGCTTCCTGTTCAGCGACTTCCCGCTCGGCAATTCCTGCGGCAAGCCGCACGAGCCCGACACCCAGGCCTTCACGCTCGACCTGGCGCTCAAGGTGCTGGAGAGCGCGGTCGGCCCGCGCACGACGGTTCAAAGCCCGCTGCGCTGGAATGACGACGGCGACTGGAAGAACGACTACAACAACCTCGACCGAATGCCGGCCGAGGAGGTCGCCCGGCGGCGCGCCGAGTTCGACAAGGTGAAGCAGACCGCGCTCGAACAGCGCAAGAAGGCAGGCGTCGCGTAAGGGCCAATCCATGAGCAAGCCGTTCGCCGGCGTAAGGATCCTCGACTTCACACGCGTGCTGGCGGGCCCTTATGCCTCCTATCAGCTGGCGCTGCTCGGCGCCGACGTCATCAAGGTCGAGGCGCGCGAGGGCGATGAGATGCGCTTCGGCACGCGCTCGAACGAGTGGGAGAAGCGCGGGCTCGCCGCCCCATGGGTCGCGGTCAACGGCAACAAGCGCTCGATCACCATGGACCTCAAGAGCGCCAAGGCGATCGAGGCGGTCAAGCGGCTGGTGCCCAAGGTCGACGTGGTGATGGAGAACTTCCGTCCCGGCGTGATGGACAAGCTCGGCATCGGCTGGGAGACGCTGCGGCAGATCAATCCCAAGCTCATCTATTGCGCGGTGTCGGGCTTCGGCCAGGTCGGGCCCGAGCGGGCGACGGCGGCGTTCGACGGCATGATCCAGGCCATGTCGGGCCTGATGTCGATCACCGGCTTCCCGGCCAACGGCCCGACGCGCGTGGGCTTCGCCGGCGCCGACGTGATGTCGGGCTTCACGGCGGCGTTCGGTGTCGCCTCGGCGCTCTACCAGCGCACCCATACCGGCCGGGGCCAGCTGGTCGACGTCGCCATGATCGACGCGGTGACGGGCTTCCTCGCCCAGCAATTCACCGAGCACATGATGACGGGCCGCGTGCACGAGCAGGCGCAGAACCTCTCGGTAACGCGCAAGCCCACCGGCAATCTGTTCAGGACCAAGGACGGCTGGATGGTGCTGGCGGTTATGACGGAGCCGCAGTTCCAGCGCCTGATGAAGCAGCTCGGCCGCGAGGACACACTCGCCGATCCGCGCTTCGCCGATTGGCCCAAGCGCATCGAGAACAACAAGGCGCTGCACGAGATCGTCGAGGCGGCGATGAAACAGAAGAGCTCGGCGGAGTGGAACGACATCTTCGCCAAGAACGACATCCCGGCCGGCCGCGTGCTCTCGATCCCCGAGACCTCGAAGCTCGGCCACTACGATCACCGCACGATCATGCAGACCGTCGAGACCGAGCACGGTCCGATCAAGGTGGTGGGCTCGGGCTTCCGCATGGAGCATGACGGCGGCTCGATCGAGCGGCCGCCCGCCAAGATCGGCCAGCATACCGACGAGGTGCTGGCGGAGGCCGGCTACACGCCCGCCGAGATCGCCGAGATGCGAGCGGCGAAGGTCGTGTGAGACGCCGGAGCCCGGAATCTCACCCGCCTGAGACACCTCCGATGCCGATGGCATATGGCTTTTCCCGCCGAGTCTCACGGAACACCCCCACCCCCCTGGTGAGACACCCTGAGACGCCTGAGACACGTGAGACGCCAAAACTGCAAATTGTTTTGGCTATGGCGATGCTGCTGTCGCTGCCCTGGACGGCCCGGGCGGAGGACGCGGTCGATGCCGAAGCCTTCTGCCGCAAGGCCGGCCGCAACCAGGCGATCTTCGAGATGGCAATGACGAAGGCCACCGCCCAGGCGGCCAGTGCCGCGGGCGCGGTGAGCTGCAGCTGGACCTTCAAGCCGATCGACAAGCCCGAGATCGTGGTCACGCTCGACAGCAAGCTGTTCGCCGCGCCGGTCGAGGCGTGGCAAGCCATCCTGGTGGCGCGCCTGCCCGACAATCATCGCGGCAAGAAGATCGAACCGCTCAAGATCGGCGACGACGCGCTCAGCCGCAGCACGCCCGAGCACGGTCCGGTCAAGCAGTTCGAGATCGAGGCGGCGAAGGGCCGCCGGCATTTCCTGCTGACGGTGCGGCCGCACGACCCGGCCGGCGAACTGAGCTACCGGATCACTGGCGCCAGCATCGAGTTCCTGCGCGCCGGCATCGCCGGCTTATAGCGCAGCTATTGGCGGGCGGCGGCTGCAGGCGCCTGGGCCTGCTCGACGCCCGAGCTGGGCAGGCCGCCCGACAGCACGAAGGCGCTGGCCACGATGCCGGCGCACAGCACGCCGACGATGAAATAGAGGAGTCCGTTGCCGCTGTTGCTGTGAGCCATGGTCTTCCCCGTAGAAGTTGCGCCCGTCAAAACGCCGGCTGCCGGGGCTGGTTCCGCGCCCTGGGCAGGGCTAGGATGGGCTTGTCCAAGGGGGGCCCCGCCAGGGGGCTGAGATACCGACCGTCCGCCAGGACAGCGCGGTGACCCTTTGAACCTGATCCGGGTCATGCCGGCGAAGGGAACGGATATCTCCTTTGCACGACACACCGGGTCTCCTTCGCGTCTCTAGTCACAGGAGATCCCTGTCATGGATAGCATCATCAACTCACCGAAGGTGACGACGGGCCCGCTTCCGGCCTCGCAGAAGATCTACGTCACGCCGGAAGAGGCCGCCGACCTCAGCGTGCCCCTGCGCGAGATCACGCTTTCCGAACCGAGCGAGCCCAAGGTCCGCGTCTACGACACGACCGGTCCCTACACCGATCCGACGATCCCGATCGACGTCAGCAAGGGCCTGGCGCGGCTGCGCCGCGCCTGGGTGCTGGCGCGCGGCGGCGTCGAGGAATATGCCGGCCGGCCGATCCAGCCGATCGACAACGGCAACGTGAAGGCCGCGGCGCTGCAGCCGTTCCCCAACACGCCCAAGCCGCTGCGCGGCCTCGATGGCCACAAGATCACGCAGTACGAGTGGGCCAAGGCGGGCGTGATCACCAAGGAGATGATCTACGTCGCGGCGCGCGAGAATCTTGGCCGCAAGAAAGCCCATGAGCTTGCCCAGGAGCGGCTCGCCGACGGCAACAGTTTCGGCGCGGCGCTCCCGGAGTTCATCACGCCGGAGTTCGTGCGCAACGAGATCGCGCTCGGCCGCGCCATCATTCCGGCCAACATCAATCACACGGAGTTGGAGCCGATGATCATCGGCCGCAACTTCCTGGTGAAGATCAACGCCAACATCGGCAACTCCGCTGTCACGTCCTCCATGGAGGAGGAGGTCGAGAAGATGGTGTGGGCGATCCGCTGGGGCGCCGACACGGTCATGGATCTCTCGACCGGGCGCAACATCCACGACACGCGCGAGTGGATCGTGCGCAACGCGCCGGTGCCGATCGGCACCGTGCCGATCTACCAGGCTCTCGAGAAAGTGGGCGGCGATCCGACCAAGCTTTCGTGGGAGGTTTTCCGCGATACGCTGATCGAGCAGGCCGAGCAGGGCGTCGACTACTTCACCATCCATGCCGGCGTCCGCCTGGCGCATGTGCCGCTCACCGCCAGCCGTGTCACGGGCATCGTGAGCCGCGGCGGCTCGATGATGGCGCAATGGTGCCTCACCGAGCATCGCGAGAGCTTCCTCTATGAGCATTTCGGCGACATTTGCGACATCATGCGCAAGTACGACGTGTCGTTCTCGCTGGGTGACGGATTGCGTCCCGGCTCCAACGCCGACGCCAACGACGCCGCGCAATTCGCCGAGCTCGAGACGCTGGGTGAATTGACCAAGGTCGCCTGGGACAAGGGCTGCCAGGTCATGATCGAAGGCCCTGGCCATGTTCCGATGCACAAGATCAAGGTGAACATGGACAAGCAGCTCAAGGAGTGCGGCGAGGCGCCGTTCTACACCTTGGGACCGCTCGTGACCGACATCGCGCCGGGCTACGACCACATCACCTCGGGCATCGGCGCCGCCATGATCGGCTGGTTCGGCACGGCGATGCTCTGCTACGTCACGCCCAAGGAGCATCTGGGACTGCCCGACCGCAACGACGTGAAGGTGGGCGTCATCACCTACAAGATCGCCGCGCACGCGGCCGATCTCGCCAAGGGTCACCCCGCGGCGCGGCTGCGCGACGATGCGCTCTCTAAGGCGCGCTTCGAGTTCCGTTGGATGGACCAGTTCAACCTGTCGCTCGATCCCGAGACGGCGGAGAAATTCCACGACGAGACGCTGCCCAAGGATGCGCACAAGTCGGCGCACTTCTGCTCCATGTGCGGGCCGAAGTTCTGCTCGATGCGCATCACGCAGGACATCCGCGACTATGCCCAGAAGGGCATGAAGGAGATGAGCGACAAGTTCAAAGCCGGCGGCAACCAGATCTACGTGCCGGACAAGGCCGCCGACTGACGGCGCTGCCTCCCCATGCAAATGGGGAGGAAATAAATGAGGACCTTTTTTGCCCGGTCGGCGTTACAAGCCGGCCGGGCGCCTTGCCTTGCGCCCCCGACAGGGCTGGGGGAGAATCTGGCCCTCCGCTGCGTATACCGATGAGAACGTTCGGCTTTTGGGGGCAAACTGGAGAATGAAGCGGCTGCGAACCCTTCTGGGGATCGGCCTTGGCTTGGTCGTGGTCGCTGGAACGGGCTGGTATTTCACCCAGCATGGTCCGAGTTCGCCCGCGCGGCAGGGGCGGTTCGGCGCCAACGCCCCGATCCCGGTCGGCCTCGCGACCGCGGCCAAGGGCGATATTCCCATTGTTATCAAGGCCCTGGGGACGGTCACGCCGCTCGCGACAGTGACTGTGAAGACCCAGATCACGGGCCAGTTGGTGCAGGTGGCTTTCACCGAGGGCCAGGCGGTGAAGAAGGGCGACCTGCTGGCCGTCGTCGACCCGCGGCCCTACGAGGTGGCGTTGCAGCAGGCCCAGGGCACGCTGGCCAGGGACCAGGCGCTGCTCAAGAACGCCCAGATCGACCTCGAACGCTATCGCAAGCTGGTCGCCCAGGATTCGGTGGCGCGCCAGACCTATGACACCCAGGCCGCCCTCGTGCGGCAGGACGAGGCGACCATCATCACCGACCAGGCGGCGGTCGACAGCGCCAAGCTCAATCTCGTCTACACGCGCATCATCGCGCCGACCGACGGCCGCATCGGCCTGCGCCTGGTCGATCCCGGCAACTACGTCACCATGGGCGACGCCACCGGCATCTGCGTCATCACCCTGATGCAGCCGATGTCGGTGCTGTTCACGATCCCGGAGGACGCACTGCCCCAGGTGCGCAAGCGGCTGCGCGTCAACGCCACGCTCGAGGCGACCGCTCTCGACCGCGCGCAGAAGAACACGCTCGCCCAGGGCAAGCTCGCCACCACCGACAACCAGATCGACACCACCACCGGCACGGTGAAGCTGCGCGCCATGTTCGACAATTCGGACGAGGCGCTGTTCCCCAACCAGTTCGTCAACATCCGCCTGCTGGTCGACACGGTGAAGGACGCCGTCGTCGTGCCGGTCGCCGCCATCCAGCGCGGCCAGCCCGGCACCTTCGTCTATCACGTCAAGCCCGACGACACGGTCGAGATCCGCGTCGTCGACCTGGGCGACACCGACGGCGAGAAGGTCGCCATCCTGAAGGGATTGCAGGTCGGCGACGAAGTCGTGGTCGACGGCACCGATCGCCTGCGCGACGGCTCCAAGATCCGCCGGCCCAGCGGCAACGCGAACCGGCCGGTCGCGGCGGCGCCGGACGGGACCGCGAAGCCGAACGGAGCGACCAACGGGGGCAACAGGGGCCGCACAGGGGGACGCAGCGGCGCGACGGGCAACAACGGCGGCCGCGACGGCGCCGGCCGGCCCGCGCAGTCGAACCAGTAAATCCCGGCGCGCGACATGAACCCGTCGCGGCTGTTCATCGAGCGCCCGGTCGGCACCTCGCTGCTCATGGTGGCGATCATGCTGGTCGGCTTCATCGCCTACCGCTTCCTGCCGCTGGCGGCACTGCCCGAGGTCGACTATCCGACCATTCGCGTGCTGACGCTCTATCCCGGCGCCGGGCCGGAGGTCATGACCTCGTCGATCACCGCGCCGCTCGAGCGCCAGTTCGGCCAGATGCCGGGGCTGAACCAGATGACGTCGACCAGCTCGGCCGGCGCCTCGGCGATCACCCTGCAATTCGACCTCAAGCTCGGCATCGACATCGCCGAGCAGCAGGTCCAGGCGGCGATCAACGCCGCCGGCAACCTGCTGCCGGCCGACCTGCCGGCGCCGCCGATCTACGCCAAGGTCAATCCGGCCGACGCGCCGATCCTCACCCTGTCGGTGACGTCGAAGACCGATCCGCTCACCAAGGTCTACGACATGGTGGACACGCGGCTGGCGCAGAAGATCGCCCAGCTGCCCGGCGTCGGCCTGGTGTCGCTCGAGGGCGGCCAGAAGCCCGGCGTGCGCATCCGCGCCAATCCGACCGCGCTCGCGGCCTACGGCCTGAACGTCGACGACCTGCGCACCACGATCACCAACGCCAACGTCAACACGCCCAAGGGCAATTTCGACGGACCGAGCCGCGCCTACACCATCAACGCCAACGACCAGATCACCGACCCGTCGCTGTTCAACAACGTGGTCGTCGCCTACCGCAACGGCGCGCCGGTGCGGCTCAGCGACGTCGCCACGGTCGAGAACGCGCAGGAGAACAACCGGCTGGCGGCGTGGTGGAACTCGACCCGCGCGGTGATCGTCGACGTGCAGCGCCAGCCCGGCGCCAACGTCATCGCCGTCGTCGACAGCATCAAGGCGCTGCTGCCGCAGCTGCAGAGCACGCTGCCGCAATCGTTCGACGTCAACGTGCTGACCGACCGCACGCTCACCATCCGCGCCTCGGTGCGCGACGTGCAGATCGAGCTCTCCTTCGCCGTGCTGCTGGTCGTGCTGGTGATCTTCATGTTCCTGGGCGACTGGCGGGCGACCATCATCCCCAGCCTGTCGGTGCCGCTGTCGCTGGTCGGCACGCTCGCGGTGATGTACCTCGCCGGCTTCTCGCTCAACAACCTCTCGATCATGGCGCTCACGATCGCCACCGGCTTCGTGGTCGACGACGCCATCGTCATGATCGAGAACATCGCGCGCTACATCGAGGAGGGCGACGATCCGTTCGAGGCGGCGCTCAAGGGCTCTTCGCAGATCGCTTTCACCGTGGTGTCGCTCACCGTGTCGCTGATCGCGGTGCTGATCCCGCTGCTCTTCATGGGCGACGTGGTCGGCCGGCTGTTCAGCGAGTTCGCCGTTACGCTGGCCGTCACCATCCTGATCTCGGCGTTCGTATCGCTCACCCTGGTGCCCATGATGTGCGCCCAGCTGTTGCGGCGGCGGCCAGATGACGGACCAGGGCAGGCGCGGGCCGGCGGTCATCCCGAGGCGCAGGCGCTCGGCGCGCGCTGGTTCGCCAGGCTGATCGACTGGTACGACAGGGGCCTGGTCGTGGTGTTCCGCCACCAGCCGTTCACCCTGCTGGTCGCCGTCGGCACGGTGGCGCTCACCGTGTTTCTCTACATCGTTGTGCCCAAGGGCTTCTTTCCGATCCAGGACAACGGGCTGATCCAGGCGGTCACCGAGGCCTCGCAGTCGATCTCGTTCGAGGCCATGACGGAGAAGCAGCGCGCGCTCGCCGACGCCATCCTGAACGACCCCGACGTCGACAGCCTGACCTCGTTCGTCGGCGTCGACGGCACCAACCCGACGCTCAACTCCGGCCGCATGCTGATCAACCTCAAGCCGCGCGACTCGCGCGACGTGACGGCGAGCGAGGTCATCCGCCGCCTGCAGCGCGAGACGCGCAACGTCGAGGGCATCACGCTCTACATGCAGCCGTCGCAGGATCTCACCATCGATTCGACGGTCAGCCGCACGCAGTACCAGTTCGTCCTCGAAAGCCCCAACCCCGACGATTTCGACGTCTGGGTGCCGCGCCTGATCGCGCGCATGTCGCAGATCCCCCAGCTCGCCGACGTCACCTCCGAGCTGCAGAACAAGGGGCTGACGATGTACATCAAGATCGATCGTGACGCCGCCGCGCGCTTCGGCATCACGGCCGCGACCATCGACAACCTGCTCTACGATTCGTTTGGCCAGCGCATCGTCTCGACGGTCTATACCCAGACCAACCAGTACCGCGTGATCTACGAGATCGAACCCTCGCTCGGCCGCTCGCTCGACTCGCTGTACAATCTCTATCTGCCGAGCTCGAGCGCCGGCAAGCAGGTGCCGCTGTCGGCCATCGCCACCTTCGAGCAGCGCACCGCGCCGCTGCGGCTCGATCGGCTGAGCCAGTTCCCCGCCACCACGGTGTCCTTCAACCTGGCGCCCGGCGCATCGCTCGGCGAGGCGGTCACCGCCATCACCCAGGCGCAAAGAGAGATCGGCATGCCGCGCTCGATCCAGACCAACTTCCAGGGCGCGGCGCTCGCGTTCCAGAAGGCGCTCGACAGCCAGCTCATGCTGATCCTGGCCGCCATCGTCACCGTCTACATCGTGCTCGGCGTGCTCTACGAGAGCTACATCCACCCGGTGACGATCCTGTCGACCCTGCCGTCGGCCGGCATCGGCGCGCTGCTGGCGCTGATGATCGCTGGCGACGATCTCAGCGTCGTCGCCATCATCGGCATCGTGCTGCTGATCGGCATCGTCAAGAAGAACGCGATCATGATGATCGACTTCGCGCTCGACGCCGAACGGCACGAGGGCAAGACGCCGCAGGAGGCGATCCACCAGGCCTGCCTTCTGCGCTTCCGGCCGATCCTGATGACGACCATCGCCGCGCTGGTCGGCGCGCTGCCGCTGATGGTCGGCACCGGCACCGGATCGGAGCTGCGCCATCCGCTCGGCCTCACCATCGTGGGCGGCCTGATCGTCAGCCAGGTGCTGACGCTGTTCACCACGCCGGTGATCTATCTCGCCTTCGATCGCATCGGCCGGCGGATTCGCGGCGTGCCGCTCGACACGCCGGCCTATCCGCGGCCAACCGAGGGCGGCGCGCCCGAACCGGGGCCGGCCGCGTGAACATCTCGGCGCCCTTCATCGCCCGGCCGGTGGCGACGACGCTGCTCACCATCGGCATCTTCATTGCCGGCGGCATGGGCTTCATCAAGCTGCCGGTGTCGCCGCTGCCCAAGGTCGACTTCCCGACCATCTCGGTGCAAGCGAGCCTGCCCGGCGCCTCGCCCGACACGGTGGCGACCAGCGTCACGACGCCGCTCGAGCGCCGGCTGGGCGCCATCGCCGGCGTCAGCGAGATCACTTCGGTGAGCACGGTCGGCAACGCCCGCATCACCCTTCAGTTCGACCTGTCGCGCAACATCGACGGCGCGGCGCGCGACGTGCAGGCGGCGATCAACGCCGCCCGCGCCGACCTGCCCTCTGACCTGCGCAGCAACCCGATCTACCGCAAGATCAATCCGGCCGACGCGCCGGCGCTGGTGCTTGCCCTCACCTCCGAGACGATCGGCCAGGGCCGCCTCTACGACGCCGCCTCCAACGTCCTGCAGCAGCGGCTGAGCCAGGTGACCGGCGTCGGCCAGGTGACCTTGGGCGGCAGCTCGCTGCCGGCGGTGCGCGTCGAGGTCAATCCGACGGCGCTGTCGAAATACGGCATCGGCCTCGAAAGCGTGCGCGCCGGCCTCGCCGCGGCCAACGCCAACTCGCCCAAGGGAGCGATCGAGATCGGCGACCTGCGCTACCAGATCTACACCAACGACCAGGCGCGCACGGCGGCCGAATACCGCGACCTGATCATCGCCTGGCGCAACGGCGCGCCGGTGCGGCTGTCCGACGTCGCCGAAGTGATCGATTCGGTCGAGGACATCCGCAACGAGGGCCAGTCCAACGGCAAGCGCTCAGTGCTGGTGATCGTCTACCTGCAGCCCAACGCCAACATCATCGAGACCGTCGACCAGGTGAAGGCGCTGCTGCCCAGCCTGCAGGACGCGCTGCCCAACGACGTCGATGTCACGCTCGCGACCGACCGAACCACCACCATCCGGGCCTCGCTCAAGGAAGTCGAGCGCGCGCTCACCGCCAGCGTCATCCTGGTCGTGCTGGTGACCTTCGCCTTCCTGCGCTCGGTGCGGGCGGGCGCCGTGCCATCGGTCGCGGTGCCGGTGTCGCTGGTCGGCACGTTCGGGGTCATGTATCTCGCAGGCTACAGCCTCAACAACATCTCGCTGATGGCGATGACGATCGCGGCGGGCTTCGTCGTCGACGACGCCATCATCATGCTGGAGAACATCCAGCGCCACATCGAGAACGGCATGTCGCGCATCGAGGCGGCGCTGCTCGGCGCCCGCGAGGTCGGCTTCACCATCGTGTCGATGAGCCTGTCGCTGATCGCCGTCTTCATCCCCATCCTGCTGATGGGCGGCATCGTCGGCCGCCTGTTCCGGGAATTCGCCGTCACCCTGTCGATCGCCATCATCATCTCGATGATCGTGTCGCTCACCGCGACGCCGATGATGTGCGCCTACGTCCTGCGGCCGCCCCGCCGCGAGGCCGAGGCCGAGGCGCGGCCGCCCAATCGGCTGTCCGCCGCTGCCGAGCGCGTCTTCGATGCTGTGCAGAACTTCTACGGCCGCACGCTCGGCTGGGTGCTGCGCCATCCGCGCCTCACCATGCTGGTGTTCCTGGGCACGGTGGTCCTGAACATCTTCCTCTACGTCGAGATCCCGAAGGGCTTCTTCCCGCAGCAGGATACCGGCCGCATCATCGGCGGCATCCGCGCCGACCAGAGCATCTCGTTCCAGGCCATGCGCCGGAAGTTCCGCCAGTTCGTCGGCATCATCCGCAGCGATCCGGCGATCGAGAATGTCGTGGGCTTCACCGGCGGCTTCCAGACCAATTCCGGCTTCCTGTTCGCCCAGCTGAAGCCGCTCGCCACGCGCAGCGCCTCGGCCGACCAGGTGATCGCGCGGCTGCGGCCCAAGCTTGCCGCCGTGGCCGGCGCCAACGTCTTCCTGCAGGCGGTGCAGGACATCCGTGTCGGCGGCCGGCAGGCCAACGCGCAGTACCAGTTCACCCTGCAGGGCGATGACCTGGCGCAGCTCTACGCCTGGGGACCGAAACTGGTGGCGGCGCTGCAGAAGGACACTTCGGTGATCACCGACGTCGATTCGGACCAGCAGCAGAAGGGCCTGCAGGTCAACCTGACGATCGACCGCGACGCTGCGGCCCGGCTCGGCGTCGACACGCGCTCAATTTCGGCCACGCTGTACGACGCCTTCGGCCAGCGCCAGGTGTCGACGATCTACAATGCGCTCAACCAGTACCATGTCGTGATGGAGGTCTCGCCGGAATACTGGGAGAACCCCGAGACGCTGAAGCAGATCTACGTCAGCACCTCGGGCGGCTCGATCAGCGGTACCCAGGCGACGGAGACAATCACCAGCTCGCCGACCACGCAGACGGCAACGGGGACGGGCAGGAACACGTCCCTGACCGGCGCGGGCTCGACCAGCCAGGATCCGAGCCAGGCGGTGCGCAACCAGCGCACCAACGCCATCGCCGTCAGCGGCAAGGGCGTGGCATCGACCGGCGCCGCCGTCAGCACGACGCGCGAGACCATGGTGCCGCTGTCGGAGGTGACGCGCTACGATTTCGGCACGACGCCGCTCGGCGTCAATCACCAGGGCCTGTTCGTCGCCACCACCATCTCGTTCAACCTGGCGCTCGGCAAGACCTTGAGCGACGCCGTCGCCTATGTGAACGCCACGATGGCCGAGATCGGCGTGCCGGCGACCATCCACGGCACCTTCCAGGGCACGGCGCGCGCCTTCCAGCAGTCGCTCGACAACCAGCTGCTGGTCGTGCTGGCGGCGCTCGCGGCGATCTACATCGTGCTCGGCATGCTTTACGAGAGCTACATCCATCCGATCACGATCCTGTCGACCCTGCCGTCGGCCGGCATCGGCGCGTTGCTCGCCCTGCTGGCGGCCGGCATGGAGTTCAGCATCATCGCCATGATCGGCGTGCTGCTGCTGATCGGCATCGTCAAGAAGAACGCCATCATGATGATCGACGTAGCGCTCGACCGCGAGCGGCGCGAGGGACTCGACCCGACGACGGCGATCTACCAGGCCTGCCTGCTGCGCTTCCGCCCGATCCTCATGACCACCATGGCGGCCATGCTGGGCGCCATGCCGCTGGCGTTGGGCTTCGGCGACGGCGCCGAGCTGCGTCGTCCGCTCGGCATCTCGATCATCGGCGGCCTGATCGTCAGCCAGGCCCTGACCCTCTATACAACGCCGGTGATCTACCTCTATCTCGACCGCTTCCGGCGCCGCGACCGCGACACGCTGAGCCGGCTGGCACGCCGGATGGGCGGGCACGAACCGCCGGCGAGCGGGGCGCCGGCATGAGGGGTCCGCTCGTCGTCCTCGCCTGCCTGTCGCTGTCGGGCTGCCTGGTCGGGCCGGACTACGTCCGCGCGCCGACGGCTACCCCGCCCACGCCGGCCTACAAGGAGACCTCGGACGTCAATTTCCGGCCGGCCCTGCCGCGCGACACGATCGATCGCGGGCCATGGTGGAAGATCTACGGCGATCCCACGCTCGACCAGCTGATGGCGCAGGTCGACGTCTCGAACCAGACCCTCAAGGAGAGCGAGGCGGCCTACCGGCAGGCGATTGCGCTGATCCGTCAGAGCCAGAGCTCGCTCTATCCCACGATCGGCTACACCGGCTCCACGCAGCAGACCAGTTCGGGCAGCGGCATACGCAGCGCGAGCGGCACGGTCTCGAACTCGGTCGGGCAGTTCTCCGCCGGCGCGTCGCTGAGCTGGGAAATCGACCTGTGGGGCCGCATCCGCCGCACCATCGAGAGCGACCAGGCGGCGGCGCAGGCGAGCGCCGCCGACCTCGCGGCGGCCCGACTGTCGGCCCAGTCGACGCTTGCCACCAGCTACTTCGGCCTGCGCATCTCCGACCGCCGCCGGCGGCTGCTCGAGGAGTCGACGGCGGCGTTCGCGCGCTCGATGAACATCGTGCGCAACCAGATGAACGCCGGCACCGCTTCGCGGCTCGATTTCTCCCAGGCCCAGGCGCAGTACGAACAGACACGCGCGCAGCTCGTCGCCGAGACGGTGACGCGGGCGCAGTTCGAGCATGCGATCGCCGCGCTGACTGGCAGGACGCCGGCGGAAGTGAGCATCGCGCCGGCGCCGGAGCCGGCAACCGTGCCGACGATCGACGCCGGCATCCCCTCGGCGCTGCTCGAACGACGGCCCGACATCGCCGCCGCCGAACGCACCATGGCGTCGGCCAACGCGCAGGTCGGCGTGGCGCAGGCCGCCTACTATCCGGACTTCACCTTCAACGCCAGCATCAACTTCGCCAGCACGGTGTTCCTGTCGCTGTTCCAGATCGCGAGCTCGGTGTGGTCGCTGGGACCGCAGGTGGCCGGCACGGCGATCGATGGCGGCTCGCGGGCGGCCCAAGTCGAGAGCGCACGCGCCAACTACGACAAGGCGGTGGCGACCTATCGCCAGACCGTGCTCACCGCATTCCAGCAGGTTGAGGACGGGCTGGTGCAGCAGCGCGTGCTGGAGCAGCAGGAGCAGGTCCAGCAAGCAGCCCTTGCCGCCGCGCGCGAGGCCGAGCGCATCTCGCTCAACCAGTACCAGGCCGGCACCGTGGCCTACACGACGGTGGTGACGGCGCAGACCACGGCGCTCAATGCCGAGCAGACCCTGATCAACGTGCGGCTCAGCCGGCTCAATTCGAGCGCCACCTTGGTGACGGCGCTGGGTGGTGGCTGGAGCGACGTGCAGCTGCCGCCGCTCACGCCGATCGCCGGGGTCAAGCAGCAGACGCCGCCGCCGGCAACCCCGGTTGCCACGCCCGCCGCGGCCCTCCAGGCGCCGGCGAAGAAGCGCTGGTGGTGGCCCTTCTAGGGCCGGCGCTCAGCGCGGCCAGGGGACGGGGATTTCCTGAAGCGGCACGTGTTGCTGGGCGGCATGCATGTCGGTCTCGCCGATGCCGCCCTGCGCGCGCGGCCGGGGCAGGGTGATCTTCACCGCGTTCACCAGATCGAAGAAGCCGAAGGTGATGATTGCTTGGGTCGGCACGTTGTAGAGCTTCGAGATTAGCTCCCTGGTGATCACGCCGCTCTGCCTCACGGCCTCGAAGTCCTCGCGGTTCTTGAAGATGATATCGAGCGTGATCTCGAACGGCCCGGCGTTCTTGCTGCGCACCACCTTGGCGATGTCGCGCAACGGCGTGGGGACGAGAGCCACCATCAGATTTCCTCGTACGCGATCGGGAACAGCGCGGTCGGGCTGTCGATCTTCATCAGGTGATAGACGTTGAACTCGCAGGCCTGCCCGAGCGGTATCTCGAGCGGCGTGAACGGCGAGGCAATGTTGCCCGCGGTCGCGATGCGGCCGGGATAGGGCGCATGCATCAGGCTGGTGCGGATCTTGCCGCAGATCGCGTTGGCGATCTTCTGAGTCGTGGCCGCGACCTCGACAATGATGCAGAGCTCGTGTGCCGGAATCTTGACCGGCTCCAGTTCGCCCATGACGCCATTCTTGCCGTAGATGTGCGGGATGATGCGGTAGCTCTCTGCCGGCACCTCGCTGAAATACGCCCGTGCACCGGCGATCACCCGGTCGAGGATGCGGTCGATCTGGCCGATGAAGATCGGGTCGCGCGCGCCGGCGATGAAGATGCTGCGGTATCCGGAGGTCTTGGCGCCTTCGAGCTTCACCGTGTAGTGCCTGGAGGGCTCGAAGCGGCTGCCCGATACCCGCACGCGCCGCTCGCTCACCTGCTCGTACGTGCAGTTGGAAAGGTCGAGCGTGCCGCCGGGGCCGGCGAGCAGGAACGGATGGGTCTTTTCGTAGAGCGTGTGTGCGGCGACAGAGGCGGTCGTGCAACGCTCGGCCGGATTGAGCGGCTCGATCTCGAAATGATCGCGCCGCAGCCAGCCCATGACGTTACGGCCCACGGGCTCGGCGCAGAGCGCGCCGCACTCCATGATCTTGCCCATGTGCCAGGCCAGCGCCGGATCGAAGCCGGCGCGGATCGCCATCGCCGCGGTCGGCGAGGGATCGTAGGAGCGGCCGCTCACCACGACGTCGACGCCCTCGCTTTCATCGAGCGCCTTCACGAACGGCTCGGCGCCGATCTGCGCCACCACCACGGTGGCCGCATCGATCTCGCGCTGGTCGAGCGGCGGCACGGGACCGAGCGGCTCGATCCGGCCGGCCTTCAGTTCCCTGGAGATGTGCGCCTTGTCGACATCGGAATAGATCTTGGCGAGCTTGAAGCGCCAGCCGCGGCGCTGGGCAATCTCGGCAATGATGTCGCGAAAGACGTCGACATGGAGGTTCGTGCCGTCGCCTCCCGCCGAGGAGATCAGCAGCGGCACCTTGGCTGCCCGCTGGCCTTCGAGCAGCACCTCGAGATCCTTCACGTACGATTCCCGGCTGCAGGTCATTTCGCCCAGGCCGAGCTTCTGCGGGCCTGAATCGGTCGAGCCCGAATCGATGGTTATGGCGTGCGGCTTGAGCGCCAGACCCATCTTGAAATGATCGACCGGGAAACCGTAGCCCAGCATGCCTGAGGGCGTGAGGATGCGGATTTCGTCGTTGCTGGTGGCCGTGCTCATCGGGGCTTTATAGTGCAGCCATGGCGGAACCCGAAATCCGCAAGATCATCCATGTCGACATGGATGCCTTCTATGCATCCGTGGAGCAGCGCGACGATCCCGCCTTGCGCGGCCTGCCGGTCGCCGTGGGCGGCCGGCAGCGCGGCGTGGTGATGGCAGCGAGTTACGAGGCGCGCAAGTTCGGCGTGCGCTCGGCGATGGCCTCGGCCACTGCCAAGCGGCTTTGCCCCGACCTGGTGTTCGTGAAGCCGCGCTTCGACGTCTACAAGGAAGTGTCGCGCCAGATCCGCGAGATTTTCCTGGAATACACGCCGCTCGTCGAACCGCTGTCTCTCGACGAGGCCTATCTCGACGTGACGAGCAATCTGAAGAATATCCCGCTCGCTTCTGAGATCGCGCGTGAGATCAGGGCACGCATCCTGGAGGCGACAGGACTCACGGCATCGGCCGGGGTCTCCTACAACAAATTCCTCGCCAAGCTCGCCTCGGACTACCGCAAGCCCAACGGCCAGACGGTGATTCCGCCGGAAAAAGGCCCGGCCTTCGTCGAGACCCTGGCGGTCGCGAAGTTTCACGGGGTCGGGCCGAAGACGGCGGAGAAGATGTACCGGCTGGGCATCCATACCGGCGCCGACCTCAAGGCCCAGACGCTGGAGTTCCTGCAGCAGTATTTCGGCAGCTCGGGCGACTATTACTACGCCATCGCGCGCGGCCACGACGAGCGACGGGTAGTGCCCAACCGGCCGCGCAAGTCGGTCGGCTCGGAGACGACTTTCATGGAGGATCTCGGCCGGCTGAAGGACATCGAGGACGGCATCGCCTCGGTGCTCGATGACGTGTGGGGCTACTGCGAGCGCACGGGCATCCTGGGTCGAACCGTCACGGTGAAGATCAAATACGCCGACTTCCAGATCGTGACCCGCAGCCGGACGCTCGCCGAGCCCGTTGGCTCCAAGGAGGAACTCGCCCGCACCAGCATCGAACTGGTGCGCTCAATCTTTCCTTTGGAGAAGAAGGTGCGGCTGCTGGGTGTGTCGCTTCACAATCTCGGCCAGGCCGTGGAGCCGGGCCGGCCCCCGCAATTGACCCTTGGCTTGTAATTGGTACCGATCGATAGATATTCTCTATTGTGCAACAGTATCGCTTTGTTGCGGCAATTATGAACTCTGCACGATCATGCAGCGAAACGGTGGGCCTCCAAGGGCCTGTCGGGATGGGAGTTTTTGGTGCCTGAAGGACATTCGCCCGCGCAGCAGCCGCCGCGCCATCCGGGCTCGAGCCGGCGTCGCGGCCGGACGGTGCCCAAGGGCCGGCAAGCCGAGCCGAAGGCCCTGCAGGAGGTCCAGGCGCTGTTGGGCGCCGCCGAGCGTCGGCGCGATCTGCTGATCGAGTTCCTGCACCTGATCCAGGACAAGTACGGCCATCTGTCGGCCGCCCATTTGATGGCGCTGGCCACCGAAATGCGCATGGCGCAGGCCGAGGTCTACGAGGTGGCGACCTTCTATGCGCATTTCGATGTCGTGAAAGAGGGCGACACGCCGCCGCCGCCGCTCACTGTCCGGGTGTGCGACAGCCTTTCGTGCGCGCTGGCCGGCGCCGAGAAGCTGATCGCCGAGTTGCAGGCGAGCACCGGCGCCGAGGTACGCGTGGTGCGCGTGCCCTGCGTCGGCCATTGCGACACCGCGCCGGCCGCCGAGGTGGCGCATCACTTCGTCGATCACGCCGACAAGGCCAGGGTCACGCGGGCGATTGCCGAGCACAAGCATCATACCGACATGCCACCCTACAAGGCGCTCGAAGCCTATCGGGCCGACGGCGGCTACAAGACCTTGGAGCGCCTGCGCAAGGGCGAGCTCTCGCGCGAGGCGCTGGTCGACATCGTCGACAAGGCCGGGCTGCGCGGCTGCGGCGGCGCCGGCTTCCCGACGGCGCGCAAATGGAAATCAGTGCTGGGCGAGAAGGGGCCGCGCCTGATGGCGGTCAACGCGGACGAGGGCGAGCCGGGCACCTTCAAGGATCGCTATTTCCTCGCCACCGATCCGCACCGCGTGCTGGAAGGCATGTTGCTGGGCGCCCATCTGGTCGAGGCGGCCGACATCTACTTCTATCTGCGCGATGAATATCCCGAGCTGCACGCGGTGCTGAAGCGCGAGATCGCGGCGCTCGACAAGGCAGGCCTGATGGCGGGCGTGAAGGTGCATCTGCGGCGCGGCGCCGGCGCCTACATCTGCGGCGAAGAATCGGCGATGATAGAGAGCATCGAAGGCAAGCGCGGCCTGCCGCGCCACAAGCCGCCGCTGCCCTTCCAGGTCGGCATCTTCGGCCGGCCGACGCTGATCAACAATGTCGAGACCCTGTACTGGATCCGCGATCTGGTCGAACGCGGTCCCGAATGGTGGACGAACCAGGGGCGCAACGGCCGCAAGGGCCTGCATGTCTATTCGGTGTCGGGACGCGTCGCCAAGCCAGGGGTCAAGATCGCGCCGGCGGGCGTCACTGTGCGCGAGCTGATCGACGAATTCTGCGGCGGCATGCTGCCGGGCCATCGCTTCAAGGCCTATGTGCCGGGCGGTCCGTCGAGCGGGATCCTGCCGGCCTCGATGGGCGACATCCCGCTCGATTTCGGCACGCTCGAGCCGCACGGCAGCTTCATCGGTTCGGCCGCGGTCGTGATCCTGTCCGACAAGGACGACATCAAGGAAGCGGCGCTCAACCTGATGCGCTTCTTCATGGATGAGAGCTGCGGGCAGTGCACGCCCTGCCGCGTCGGCACGGAGAAGGCCGTGAAATTGATGGCGGCCAAGGGCTGGAACCGCCAACTGCTCGAAGAACTGTCGGTGGCCATGCGCGACGCTTCCATCTGCGGCCTTGGTCAAGCCGCGCCAAACTCGGTGACGTCGGTCATGAAGCACTTTCCCGCGGAAGTGGGGATCAGCAAATGAGCACGATCAAGTTCACGATAGACGGCGTCGAGGTCGAAGGCCGCGAGGGCGAGACCATCTGGCAGATCGCCAAGCGCTACGACGTCGACATCCCGCATCTCTGCTACTCGACGGCGCCTGACTACCGCGCCGACGGCAATTGCCGCGCCTGCATGGTCGAGATCGAGGGCGAGCGGGTGCTCGCCGCCTCCTGCATACGCAAGCCCTCGCCCGGCATGAAGGTCGGCGTCGCCACCAAGCGCGCGGAAGCCGCGCGCAAGATGGTGTTCGAGCTGCTGGTCGCCGACCAGCCGGCACGCGCCACGTCGCACGACCCGGATTCGAAATTCTGGAACTGGGCGGATGCCGTCGGCGTCAACGACAGTCGCTTCCCGAAGGACGAGCGGCCGGCGACGGACATCAGCCATCCGGCGATGGCGGTGAATCTCGATTCCTGCATCAACTGCAATCTCTGCGTCCGCGCCTGCCGCGAGATCCAGGTCAACGACGTGATCGGCATGGCTGGCCGCGGCCATAGCGAGAAGATCGTCTTCGACTTCGACGATCCGATGGGCGACAGCTCGTGCGTCGCCTGCGGCGAGTGCGTGCAGGCCTGCCCGACCGGCGCGCTGATGCCGTCGGTGCTGCTCGATGCCAATCAGACCCTGGCCAAGCGTGCCGACCGCACGGTCGACAGCCTGTGCCCGTTCTGCGGTGTCGGCTGCCAGCTCACCTATCACATCAAGGACGACAAGATCCTGCACGTGACCGGCAAGGACGGCCCGGCCAACCATGCACGACTCTGCGTCAAGGGCCGCTTCGGCTTCGACTACGCGCACCATCCCGACCGGCTCACCGTCCCGCTGGTGCGCAAGGACGGCGTGCCGAAAGACGCCGACATGGAGATCGATCCCGCGAACCCGTGGACACATTTCCGCGAAGCCACGTGGGAAGAGGCGATGGAGCGCGCCGCCCGCGGCCTGCTCGAAATCCGCGAGCGCAAGGGCGGCAAGGGCCTGGCGGGCTTCGGCTCGGCCAAGGGCTCCAACGAGGAGGCCTATCTCTTCCAGAAGCTGGTGCGCACCGGCTTCGGCACCAACAACGTCGACCATTGCACGCGGCTCTGCCACGCCTCGTCGGTGGCGGCGCTGTTCGAGGGTATCGGCTCGGGCGCGGTGACGGCGCCCTTCTCGGCGGCCCTCGACGCCGAGACGATCCTCGTGATCGGCGCCAATCCGACGGCCAATCATCCGGTGGCGGCGACCTTCATCAAGAACGCTGCCAAGCGCGGCGCCAACCTGATCGTCGCCGACCCGCGCGGCCAGGGCCTGACGCGGCACGCCAAGATCCATCTGAAATTCAAGCCCGGCAGCGACGTGGCGATGCTGAACGCCATGCTGCACACCATCATCAAGGAAGACCTGACCGACAAGCAGTACATCGCGGGTTTCACCGAGGGCTTCCCCGATCTTGCCGCCAAGATCGACGCCTTCTCACCCGAGGCGATGGAGCCGGTGTGCGGCATCCCGGCCGAGACGCTCAAGGACGTGGCGCGCCTGTATGCCCGGTCCAGGGCCTCGATCATCTTCTGGGGCATGGGCATCTCCCAGCACGTGCACGGCACCGACAATGCGCGTTGCCTGATCGCGCTGGCGCTCGTCACCGGCCAGGTGGCGCGTCCGGGCACCGGCCTGCACCCGCTGCGCGGCCAGAACAACGTCCAGGGTGCGTCGGACGCCGGCCTCATCCCGATGTTCTATACCGACTACCGGCCCGTCGAATCGCCGGCGCATGACCAGTTCGAGAAGATCTGGGGCACCGAGCTCGACCCCAAGCGCGGCCTCACCGTGGTCGAGATCATGAACGCGATCCATGCCGGCACGATCGAGGGCATGTACATCATGGGCGAGAACCCGGCGATGTCCGACCCTGACGTGCATCACGCCCGGCAGGCGCTCGCCAAGCTGAAGCATCTCGTGGTGCAGGACATCTTCCTCACCGAGACGGCGTGGCATGCCGACGTCGTGTTGCCCGCATCGGTGTTCCCCGAGAAGACGGGCACCTTCACCAACACCGACCGGCGGGTGCAGCTCGGCCGCACGGCGCTGCCGTTGCCCGGCAAGGCGCGGCTCGATCTCGACATCATCATCGATCTCGCCAACCGCGTGGGTTGCGGCTGGAACTACAAGGACGTGGGCGAGGTCTACACCGAGATGGCCGGCACCATGCCGTCGCTCAACAACATCTCGTGGGAACGGCTGGTGCGCGAAGGGGCGGTGACCTATCCCGCCGACGCGCCCAACAAGCCCGGCAACGAGATCCTGTTCGCGACCGGTTATCCGACCAAGAGCGGGCGCGGCAAGATCGTGCCGGCCGCCGTGCGGCCGCCGGACGAGATTCCCGACGACAAGTATCCCTACGTGCTGTCGACCGGCCGCGTGCTGGAGCACTGGCACACCGGCGCCATGACGCGCCGCTCGAGCGTGCTCGACGACCTCGAGCCCGAGGCGATGGCGTTCCTCTCGCCGAGCGACATCCAGAAGCTCGGCGTCCGCCGCGGCGACATGATCCGCGTCTCGACCCGGCGCGGCGCCATCGACATCAAGGTGCGCGTCGACTCGGACGTGCCGGACGGCATGGTGTTCATCCCGTTCTGCTATGCCGAGGCGGCGGCCAACCTGCTGACCAATCCCGCACTCGATCCGTTCGGCAAAATCCCCGAGTTCAAGTTCTGCGCCGCGCAGGTCGAGCCGCTGAAGAGCATGGCCGAAGCGGCCGAGTAGGCGATGGCACAGCTTTCCGACGATTGCTTTGCTTTCGGCGGCACGCTGCTCAGTATCGATTCGGCGCGCGACATGATCTTCGAGCGCGTGCAGCCCGTGGCCGGCATCGAGCAGGTGCCGCTGCGCAAGGCGCTTGGCCGCACCCTGGCCCAGGATGTCGCGGCGCCCATCGCCCTGCCCGGCTACGACAACTCCGCCGTCGACGGCTACGCCGCGCGCTTCGACGATCTCCATCCCGACCATGCCACGACCTTGCTCTGCGTCGACCGCATCGCCGCCGGCCATGACCCGTCGGCCACGCTGCAGGCCGGCATGGCGGCGCGCATCTTCACCGGCGCCATCCTGCCGGCGGGCGCCGACGTCGTGATCATGCAGGAGGATTGCGAGCGCACGGGCGACAAGGTGACGATCCGGCCGGGCATCAAGCGCGGCGCCAACACCCGCCGCGCCGGCGAGGATGTGGCGCAAGGCGCCCGGGCGCTGACTGCGGGCCGTCGTCTTGGCCCTGCCGATCTCGGGCTGTTGGCCGCGCTGGGCTTCGTCGAGGTGCCGGTGCGGCGCAAGCTTTCGGTGGCGCTGTTGTCGACGGGCGACGAGGTGCGCGAACCGGGCGAGACCTTGCGGCATGGCCAGATCCACGACGCCAACCGTTACGTGCTGGCCGGACTGCTGGAACGGCTGGGGGTCGAAGTCGACGATCGCGGCGTGGTCGGTGACGACCAGTCCCGCCTCGGAGCGGCGCTGCGCGAGGCGGCCAGCGGCAACGACCTCATCATCACCTCGGGTGGCGTGTCGACCGGCGAGGAGGACCATGTCCGCGGCGCCATCGCCAACCACGGCTCGCTTTATTTCTGGCGGCTGGCCATCAAGCCTGGCCGGCCGGTGGCGATGGGCCAGATCGGGGCGACGCCGCTTGCCGGCCTGCCTGGCAATCCGGTGGCGGCGTTGCTCACCTTCGCCTTGGTGGCACGGCCGATTATGGAGGCGCTGTCGGCCACGACGCCGTACCTCGCTCAGCGCTTCCGGGTGATCGCCGACTTTCCCTACAAGAAGAGGCAGGGCCGGCGTGAATACGTGCGGGCATCCCTTTCGCGCTCCGCCGGCGGCGGCCTCGCCAAGGCCCGGCGCTATCCCAAGGAAGGGGCAGGAATGCTGACTTCGCTTACGGAAACCGACGGGCTGGTCGAGTTGTCTGAAGAAACCACCCGCCTCGAGCCCGGCGCGGAAGTCGACTTCATTCCCTACAACGAGTTGATTTGAGTGTTTAAAAGTCGTGTGCTGAAGGAGACGTGTAACTCAGAAGAGATGGGCAACCAGCCAAAGCGTTAATAAAGAGACAAGATGGGAGATGACGCCTATGAGCTTTCTAAGTCGTGAACGAACGATCGCCAGACCCGGCTTCAGCCGGTGGATGGTGCCGCCGGCCGCCCTTTGCGTGCATTTGTGCATCGGCCAGGCTTACGCGTTCAGCGTGTTCAACCTGCCGATGACCAAACTGATCGGCATCACCAAGTCGGCGCCGGACGACTGGAAGCTGACCGAACTGGGATGGATCTTCTCCATCGCCATCTTTTTCCTCGGCGTGTCTTCCGCGGTCTTCGGACGCTGGGTCGAAGAGGGCGGTCCGCGCCGCGCCATGTTCACCGCCGCCCTGTGCTGGGCCGGCGGCTTCCTCATCTCGGCCGTCGGCGTATACGTTCACCAGCTCTGGCTGATCTATCTCGGCTACGGCGTGCTGGGCGGCATCGCGCTCGGCATCGGCTACATCTCGCCGGTCTCGACCCTGATCAAATGGTTCCCGGACCGGCCGGGCATGGCGACGGGCATGGCCATCATGGGCTTCGGCGGCGGCGCCTTCATCGCCTCGCCGCTGTCGGTCTGGCTGATGCAGAAGTTCTCGACCTCGACCCATATCGGTGTCGCCGAGACCTTCATTGTCCTCGGCATCGTCTACTTCTTCTTCATGATGGTCGGTTCGATCATCGTGCGCGTCCCGGCCGAGGGGTGGAAGCCCGCCGGCTGGGTCGAGCCGGCGCAGGCGAGGAAGCTGATCACCAAGAGCGACGTCTTCGTCTATGACGCACTGAAGACGCCGCAATTTTGGCTGATCTGGTGGGTGCTGTGCCTGAACGTGACCGCCGGTATCGGCGTGCTGGGCCAGGCTTCTGCCATGAGCCAGGAGATGTTCCCCGGCAAGGTGACGCCGGTCGCCGCTGCCGGCTTCGTCGGCATGATGAGCCTGTTCAACATGGGCGGCCGCTTCTTCTGGGCCTCCACGTCAGACTTCATCGGCCGCAAGAACACCTACTTCTGCTTCTTCGTGATCGGTACGGTCCTTTACGCGCTCGTGCCGCACACCGGAGCGATCGGCAGCGTGACGCTGTTCGTGCTGTGCTTCCTGGTCATCATCAGCATGTACGGTGGTGGCTTCGCCACCGTGCCGGCGTATCTGAAGGACATGTTCGGCACCCGCTATGTTGGCGCCATCCACGGCCTGTTGCTCACCGCTTGGTCGATGGCCGGCATCTTCGGGCCGGTGCTGGTGAATTACATCCGCGAGTACAACGTCAACCATGGCGTGGCCAAGGCGCAAGCCTACAACACCACCATGTACGTGATGGCGGTGCTGCTGGTGGTCGGCTTCATCTGCAACTTGCTGGTGAAGGCAGTCCACGAACGCCATCACATGAAGAAGGACGACGCTCGCGCACACGGTGCGGCCGCCGCAGTCCGCACCTAGAGGGAGGAAAGCATGAGCAACGACAATCAGAACGGCACCACGACGCTTCAGCTGGTGCTGGCATGGGGTTTCGTCGGCATCCCGCTCGCTTGGGGCGTGATCCAGACCCTGATCAACGCGCTGAAGCTCTTCCAGTAGCTTCCGCAGAGCCCTGTAGGAATGCCCCGGCGGCACTCCGCCGGGGCTTTTCTTTTTCAAGCCCCGACGTCCGTCACGATGCGCTGGCGCATTGCCTCGTCGGGGAAGGCGCCGCTGCCGGCCAGCGCATTGTCGCGCATGTGCTCGGGCTTGCTGGTACCCGGAATGACGCAGGTGACGGCCGGATGACCGAGCACATACTTCAGCAGGACCTGGGACCAGCTGGTGCAGTCGATCTCGGCCGCCCAACCCGGCAGCGGGCGCTTGGCGAGCCGGCGCAGCAGCCCGCCGCCGCCGAACGGCAGGTTGATCAGCACGGCAACGCCGTTGTCGCGCGCGAACGGCAGCAGCCGGCGGTCGGCGCCGGGATCCTCGATCGAATAGTCGACTTGCACGAAGTCGAAGCCGCCCAGCTGGAGCACGGCCTCGAGCGCGCTGTGTGCGCTCTCGGTGTAGTGGGTGACGCCGATATAGCGGACGCGGCCTTGCTTCTTCCAGTCCTTCAGGGTCGGCAGATGCGTCTGCCAGTCGAGCAGATTGTGGATCTGCATGAGGTCGATCTTGTCGGTGCGCAGGAGCTTCAGGGAGCGCTCCATCTGGGCGATGCCGGCCTCGCGGCCCGTGGTCCAGACCTTGGTCGCGAGAAAGGCCTGTTTGCGCGTGCCGGCCTCGGCCAGCAGGTCGCCGACCACCCCTTCCGAGCGGCCGTACATCGGTGAGCTGTCGATCACCGACCCGCCGGCGTCGAACAGGGCCTTCAGCACCGCCGCGCGCGGCGCGCGATCAGCCGGCGACGTGCCGACATCGAAGGTCTGCCAGGTGCCAAGGCCGACCACCGGCAGCATCTCGCCGGTCGAAGGAATCTTGCGCTGTTGCATGGGTCCTCCCGTCTGCGCGCGCGCCGCGCTGGCGAACAGGCTGGCGCCCGCCAGGGCGAGGAATTGGGTGCGTCGCAAACCTGTCACGACCATGTGCTCACGATAAGGCGACCTGGAAGTCGTGCTCGCCACGCCGCGGCTCGACTGGCTTGCCGTTCAGGGTGACCTTCGGCGGATCGTTCATGCCCTCGATGATGAAGTTCTTCGCCAGGTCGGGGTCCTTCTGGTCGGTCTTGGGCGTGTGCGCAATGTCGAGCTCGCGCGCCCATGGCCGCCATTCGACGCGCAATAGTGCGAGCTTGCCGTCGGCGCTGAACGCGGTGCCGTCCTTGGTCGTCAGCTTCCAGGTCTGCGGATCGGGCAGCGGATTGTAACCCACGACCGCGCCGGTCACCGGATCGGCCAGCAGATAGGCCTTGCGGCCCTCTTCGCTGATCAGGACGGCGCCGTTCTTTTCCAGCCGCCCCGTGGTTCCCTGTTGCGACCAGCTGGTGTCGCGCTCCACGCCCGCCGCCAGGTACGGCCATTGGCCGTTCAGCTTGCGATAGGCGATGGCGCGTTCCTGCTGGCCCGGATCGAGCACGTAGTGCGGTCCATCGGGCTGGCCGAATTCGGTGCCGAACCCTGCCTCCATCAGGTCGCCGCCGCTCCTGTAGGCGACGGCGAGATGGCGCTGGCTCTCGTTCCACTCGGCCTTGAGCTCGTTCTGTTTGATGTGCTGCACGAACTTGTCGAAGCTGCCGTGCTGCTCGGCGTCGCCCAGCTCGAGCACGAAGCCGCCGTAGGTGCGGCTGCCGATCGCCGCGAAGTCGAGATCGCCCGCGGGTACCGGCTTGTCGCGCCGCATGTTGAACAGCGACAGGATGAGCGCCGGCGAAATCTCCGCTCCGGTCGGATCGGCCTTGCCGCCGCCGCCCGGGCCGATCTCCAGCGCGATATCGCGACCCAGATCGGCGGCCGGCAAAGGCAGGATGGCAAGGTACGTCACGCCATCGCGGATCAGGATGCGTTGTGCCACCTTGGCGCGCAGCGGAAAGGACGTGACCTTCCGGTCGTCGACGAAGATCTCCCAGCTTGGGCTGGCACTGAAATCCCACAGGCCGATCACCGTGGCGAGCCGCGATACCTCCTTGCCTGCTGCATCGAGGAAGCGTTGCCTGTTGCCGTGCGGCTTGGCGAAGACGATGGCGCGGTTGCGGCTCTGGAAAGTAAGCGTGAGTCCCGCTTGCGGCGTGACGCCGCCGCTCGTCGTCACGAGGTTGGGCGTGTTGGCGGCGTAGCGCACCGTCAGCGTGCCGAGATCCTCGAGCGTTGTCGACTTCCTGGGCTGGCGCACCCACTGCGCCATCACGTCGACCGTGCCGCCCTTGATGTCGGCTGACGCAAGCCCGTGCCAGCGGCCGAGATAGGTGCGCCGCCACAGCGGCGGCCTGAAGTTGTTGCGCGTCGTGTCGGTCGCCGTCTCATCGAACGGCACCGGCTTGTTGTCGATCAGGCCGCTCAGCCACGACGGCGCCCATGGCGCCGCAAGGCTCTGGGTGGCGACGCGGCCGGGCGGGAAATCGTAGCCCCAGGCCGGCATGCCATGGACCTTTCCGGGGAAGGGCTGGTCGAGATACTTCACAGCGCCTTCCTTCGAGACCGTGTGCAACGCGCCATAGATGCCGTCCTGCTCGACCAGCAGGCCCGACAGGCGCGCGCGATTGGCCGACGACACCAGGCGCCGCAGTTGCGGGTGGTAGCAGCTCGTCAGCAGCTCCATGGTACGGTCGGTCAGGATGCGGCCCATCAGCCGGTCGACGGGAGTGGGGCCGTAATCGGCGAACATCTTCTGCGCGCTTAGCGTGATCGAGAGGTAGTAGGGATCAAGCAGCTCCTGTGTGCTGCCGTCGAGGAATCCCCAGAAGCGCAACAGCAGGTGCTCGAGCCCGTGCCGGCCGTCGACGATCGCGTTCTGGGCGCCGATCTGTGCGCCGCCCAGCAGCGCGCCCATCGCCGCGGTGTGATTGAAGTTCTGCGTGCTGACAATGTAGTTGTAGCCGCCACGGAAGAACGACGCGCGGCCGCGCCAATCGTGATAGCGCTGCCAGTAGTCGACCGCGTCCTGGCTGTGCGGTGCCACGAAGGCGCTGGTCGGCAAATCGGGCTGCAGCCAGGCACGCCAGTAGTTCTCGTAGTGCTCCAGCACCGGTGCCGGCAGCAGCGGCCGGAACACCGTCATCGTCAGCAGGATGTCCTCTATCTCCCAGCCCACCCAATAGCGCGGCGGCATGGCGAGCGCGTTGCGGACCAGGTCCTGGTAGTTCTTGTAGCCCTTGTCGCCGGCGACGTCGGCCCAGCCGCTGACGCCGTCGCCACCCACCTTGTGCAATTCGTCGATGTGCGCGAGTTCCCACGGCGGGCGCGGCGGCCCGGCGACCCGCGTAACGCGCCTGGCCAATTCGACGACCTGCTGCGGCGTCGGCATCACCGCGGTCGGACGCGAACCGTCCTTGGTCGCAATCTCCCAGTCGCTCTCCATGCCAGGCGGCAGGACGATGGAGACGATGCCGCCGTTGCTGAGCCGGCGGCAGCTGAGCAACAGCCGCGGGCTGGTGAAGCTGAGGCCATGGCCGCCCGTCGGCATCGCCCATTCGTAGGCGTCGCCGGGCGAGCGATAGCGGGTGTCGTAGGTCTCGAGCTTGCGCAGCAGGAAGCCGCACTGCTCGAGCCGGCGCAGGCGCTCGCCAGCATCGTGGTCAGTGACCGGCGTCGCCAGCAGCCGGGTTATGTCGAGCCGCGCCTCGCGCGCCATGACCGACAGCTCCTGCGGATCGATCAGCCCGTCGAAGCGGTCGCGCGCCAGATCTTCGGCGCCGAAATGCGACCAGTAGCGGCGGCCGTTGACGCTCGCATTGTAGGTCGGACCGGTGGCCTCGTCGGATTTCCACGGATGGCGCAGCGCGACTGCCGTGACGTGCCAGGTCGGCGGGTCACTGGTCCAGCGCGGCCGGCCGAGACCATCGCGGCACAGATATCCCTGCGGCACGATCTCGTAGCCCCCATAGCGCAGCGCGATCTCCGCTTTCATCAGCACGCGTCCCTTGCGCAGCAGGCGGGCGATCTCGTCGGCGGCTTTGGGGAAACGCAGCAGGACTGAGCGGTGCACGGCATCGACCGTCATGCCGCCGGGCATGGGCTTGTCCCACTGGCGGCCGTCGATCGTGGCGGTCTCGGCGCCGCCGACTTCGAACTGCTCGATCCCTTGGGCGAAGGCGCGCGATGGCAATGCGCCGAGGGCAGCACCGCCTAGCAGAAGTCCGCGTCGGGGAAGGGAGAAGGACATGAAGAGGGCGTGGTACGCTCGCGGCGAGGAGGAGATCCGATGATCAAGCGCAAGCAGCGCATCCCCATGCGCGACCTGTCAACCTTGGCAACAGAAGACCGGGAGACGGTTGAGAAAAATGCGATGAACGGTCGCGTCTTCAATATTTTCAAGGTGCTGGCGCATCATCCCAAGCTGGTGAAGCGCTGGACACCCTTTGCCGGGCACATCCTGTCCAAGCAGACATTGCCGTTCCGTGATCGCGAAATCTTGATCCTCCGCATCGGCTGGCTGAACCAGGCCGAGTATGAATTCGCCCAGCACGAACTGATCGCCAAGCGCGGTGGCCTGTCCGAGGCCGACATCGAGCACATCAAGGCCGGGCCGAAGGCCGCCGGCGTGAGTGCCGACGATGCGGCGCTGATGCAGATGGCCGACGATCTCTATGAGAATTCGGTGGTATCCGATGCAACCTGGGCGGTGCTCGCCAGGAAATACTCGACCGAGCAGCTGATGGACGCGGTATTCACCGTCGGCCAGTACAATATGGTGTCGTGGGCGCTCAACAGCTTCGGCGTGCCGCTCGACGACTTCCTGCCCCAAGCCCAGAAAAAACAGGCCCAAAAGAAATAAGCCGTCAGTTGCCGCGCCGCTCGGCGGCGGCGATGAACGTGCGGCGCATGCGCTCGACATTCGCCGCCCGGCCGGTGAACAGACGGAACGCCTCGGCCGCCTGATGCACGCACATGCCGGCGCCGCCCATGGCGCGGCAGCCCTTGGCCTTGGCGGCCCTCACGAACTCGGTCTCCAGCGGGGTGTAGATCACGTCGGCCACCAGATGCCGCCGCTCGATGGCGGCGGTCGGCATCGGCAGGCCTTCATGGCCGGTCATGCCGATCGGCGTCGCATTGACGATCGCCGCGACGGAGGCGACAGCGGGTTCCGGCGCTTCGAGCGCCAGCGCCCTACCGGCGCCGAAGCGGGCCGAGAGATCGGCCGCGAGCTGCCGCGCCCGGCCGTGGTCGCGGTCGAACAGCCTCAGTTGCGCGACGCCGAGATCCATCAGGGCGAAGGCCACGGCGCGGCCCGCGCCGCCGGCACCCAGCTGCAGCACCGCCTGGCCGGCGACCGACGTCTCGCCGAAGGTCTCGCGGAAGGCGGCGCGAAAGCCAGAGCGATCGGTGTTGTAGCCGCTGGTGCGACCTTGCGAGTCGATCACCACCGTGTTGACCGCGCCGATCTCGCGCGCCTCGGCCGACACCTCGTCGAGCAGCGGGATCACCGCCTCCTTGAAGGGGAATGTGACGTTGACGCCGGCGAAGCCCGCCATCCGGGCGGCGTTCAGCAGATCGGGCAATGAACGGCCGCGCGGCATTTCGGCATCCATCAGGTGATAAAGACCAAGCACGCCATGCGCCGCAAAGGCGTCCTCATGCAGCGCGGGCGACAGCGACTGGCCGATATTCTTGCCGATCAGGCCGACCAGCATGCGCGCAGGCAAAGATCCGCTCACCGCAGGCTCAGCCCTTGTTGCTGACGCCGGCTGAGGCGAACGTCGCCATGTCGTTGTGGCAGGCGCAGGCCGCCTTGAGGATCGGCACGGCGAGCGCTGCGGCTGAGGCTTCGCCCAACCGCATGCCGAGGTCGAACAGCGGCTTCTGGCCGATCGCATCGAGCAGCCGCGCATGGCCGGGCTCGGCCGAGCGGTGTGCCACCAGGCAATGATCGAGGGCGTGACGGTCAGCAACGTAGAGCACCGCCGCCGCTGCGGTGCAGACGAAGCCGTCGAGCAACACGGGAATGCGGCCCATGCGGGCAGCCAGAACCGCGCCGGCAATGGCGGCAAGCTCCTCGCCACCCACGGCCGCCAGCAGCGCCAAGGGATCGCGGGCGGCGATGGCGGCCTTGTGGTGGCCGAGTGCCTCGTCGATCACCGCGATCTTGTTGGCAAAGGCGGCGCCCTGCACGCCGGTCCCAGGGCCCGCCCATTCCGCGCCATTGCCGCCGAACAACGCGGCGCACAAGGTCGAGGCGGTGGTGGTATTGGCGATGCCCATCTCGCCCAGGCACAGCACATCGACGCCGGGTTCGGCCGCCATCATGCCGTAGGCCATGGCGTTGGCGCAGCGCGCCTCGCTCATCGCCGCGCCTTGCGTGAAGTCATCGGTCGGGTGGGCCAGATCGAGCTCGTAGATCTTGAGGTCGGCGTCGATGGTGGCGGCGAGCTGGTTGATCGCCGCCCCGCCATCGAGGAAGTTCTTCACCATCTGCTGCGTGACCTCGGGTGGATAGGCCGATACGCCGCGCCGGGCGACGCCGTGCGCGCCGGCGAACACGGCTACACGCGGGTGTTCGATTCGGGGATGGGCACGGCCCTGCCAGCAGGCCAGCCACTCGGCGATCTCCTCCAGCCGGCCGAGCGATCCGGGCGGCTTGGTGAGCTCCCTCTGGCGTTCCACCACCTTGGTCTGCGCCGCCTGGTCGGGACCCGGCAATCGGCGCAGGATCTGGCGCATTTCCTCGAAATTCGCAGGCGGTGAATTCATCAGCTCAACGGGGCTTGAAAGGGTTCTTCCGGCGGGCGCGGACCATCCTATATTTGGCCCACCATGACCAGCCCCTCCGATCCGGCGCCGCGGCCTTCCTCGTTCGACGAATG
>DASRFX010000091.1:0-3069 GCA_035651335.1 Reyranella sp.
GCGATGCCGACGTGATAGTAGTTCTTGTAGATCAGGTCGGTGCCGTCGATCTCGGCGTTGACGGCGGGAATGTCCTTGAGCGCCTGCACGCAGGCCTTGGTGAAGAAGCCCATGAAGCCGAGCTTGGAGCCGTGCTTCTTCTCGAACACGTCCTTGTAGTGGGAACGCAGGGCCATGACGTTGGTCATGTCGACCTCGTTGAAGGTCGTCAGCATCGCCGCCGTGTTCTGCACGTCCTTCAGCCGCCGCGCGATGGTCTGGCGCAGCCGCGTCATCTTCACGCGTTCCTCGCGCGCGGCATCGTCTGCAGGTGACGGCGCGCGCACCTGTACGGCAGCCGCGGGTTGATTGACCGGCGTTGGTGCTGCGGCCGCTTTCTCGATGGCGGCCAGCATGTCGCCCTTGGTGACGCGGCCGTCCTTGCCGGAGCCCGGCACGGTCGAGGCATCGACGCCGCTTTCGGCCGAGAGCTTTCGCACCGAGGGCGCCAGCGGCGCGTCGGACGGCGGCGCCTTCGCAGCGGGCGCAGGAGCCGGCGCGGCGGGAGGCGGCGGCGCAGCAGCAGGCTTTGCAACAGCCGGAGGCGCCGCGGGCTTCGTGGCCGCGGGAGCAGCGGCCGCCGTCGCGCCGTCAGTGATCTGGCCGAGCAGCGCGCCGACCGCGACGGTGTCGCCATCCTTGGCGGCGATCTCGCCGAGCACGCCGGCCGACGGCGCGGGCACTTCGATGGTGACCTTGTCGGTCTCGAGCTCGACCAAGGGCTCGTCGACCGCGACGGCCTCGCCGGTCTTCTTGAACCAGCGGCCGATGGTGGCCTCGGTCACGGATTCGCCGAGCGTGGGAACGCGGATTTCAGTCATGACTTGTTTCCTCTTGCGTCATGGCCGGCCTCGTCCCGGCCATCCACGCATTTGATCGAAATTCAAGAAATAAGACGTGGATGCCCGGCACAAGGCCGGGCATGACGATGTTAGTTGGTTCAGTTCAGTGCCTCGTCAAGAAACGCCTTGAGCTGGGCGAGATGTTTCGACATCAACCCGGTCGCGGTCGCCGCGGCCGCCGCGCGCCCGGCATAGCGCGGACGCCGGTTCGGCGCGCTGATCTGGTTCAGCACCCATTCGAGATAGGGCTCGATGAAGTGCCACGCGCCCATGTTGCGCGGCTCTTCCTGGCACCAGACGATCTCCGCGCCCTTGAAGCGGCCGAGCTCCATCACCAGCGCCTTCAGCGGCACCGGATAGAGCTGCTCCATGCGCATCAGGTAGATGTCGTCGATGCCGCGCTTTTCCCGTTCCTCATACAAATCGTAGTAGACCTTGCCCGAGCACAGCACGACGCGGCGGATCTTGTCGTCGCCCACCAGCTTGACCTTCTCGTCAGGCAGCATTTGCGCGTCGTCGTAGAGGATGCGATGGAAGGTCGTGCCCTTGCCGAGCTCGTCGAGCCGCGACACCGCGCGCTTGTGGCGCAGCAGTGACTTCGGCGTCATCAGGATCAACGGCTTCCTGATCTCGCGATGCAGCTGGCGCCGCAGCACATGGAAGTAGTTGGCCGGCGTCGTGGGATAGCAGACCTGCATGTTGTCTTCGGCGCACATCTGCAGGTAACGCTCGAGCCGCGCCGAGGAATGCTCCGGCCCCTGCCCTTCATAGCCGTGCGGCAGCAGGCAGACGAGCCCGGACATGCGCAGCCATTTGCGCTCGCCGGAGGAGATGAACTGGTCGAACAGCACCTGCGCGCCGTTGGCGAAGTCGCCGAACTGCGCTTCCCACATCGCCAGCGCATTCGGCTCGGCCAGCGAGTAGCCGTATTCGAAACCTAGCACGGCCTCTTCCGACAGCAGCGAGTTGATGACCTCGAAATGGCCCTGCTCGCCGCCGAGATGGTTGAACGGCGTGTAGCGGCTCTCGTCCTCCTGATCGATCAAGACCGAATGGCGCTGCGAGAAGGTGCCGCGTTCCGAGTCCTGTCCGGAGAGCCGGACGTGGTGGCCTTCCTCCAATAGCGAGCAGAACGCCAGCGCCTCGCCGGTCGCCCAGTCGATGCCGGTGCCGCTATCGATCGCTTTGGCGCGGTTCTCGAGGAAGCGCGCAATCGTGCGGTGAACGCGGAAGCCGTCCGGCACCTTGGTGATCTTGCGGCCGATCTCCTTCAGTTTCGACGCATCGACGCCGGTGACGCCGCGGCGCGCATCCTCTTCCTCGCCCGCGATCTTGAAGCCGGCCCATTTGCCGTCGAGCCAGTCGGCCTTGTTCGGCTTGTAGCCCGCGCCGGCCTCGAACTCGGCATCGAGCCGCGCGCGCCAGTCGGCCTTGGCCTTCTCGACCTCGCCTTCGGTGATGATGCCGTCGGCGATCAGCCGCCTGGCGTAAATCTCCAGCGTGCTCGGATGGGCGGCGATCTTCTTGTACATCACCGGCTGGGTGAATGCCGGCTCGTCGCCCTCGTTATGGCCGTGGCGGCGATAGCAGAACATGTCGATCACGACCGGCTTGTGGAATTTCTGCCGGAACTCGATCGCGACCTTGGCGGCGAACACCACCGCCTCGGGATCGTCGCCGTTCACATGGAAGATCGGCGCGTCGATCATCTTCGCCACATCGGACGGATAGGGCGACGAGCGCGAGTAACGCGGATAGGTGGTGAAGCCAATCTGGTTGTTGACGATGAAGTGCAGCGAGCCGCCGGTGCGGTAGCCCTTCAGATCGGAGAGAGCGAAGCATTCCGCCACCACGCCCTGGCCGGCAAAAGCCGCGTCGCCATGCATCAAGAGCGGCAGCACGGAGATGCGCATGTCCGGCGGATCGCCGTGCTGGTCCTGCTTGGCGCGCACCTTGCCCATCACCACGGGATCGACGATTTCCAGATGCGACGGGTTCGCGGTCAGCGACAGATGGATGCGGTTGCCGTCGAACTCGCGGTCGGACGATGCACCGAGGTGATACTTCACGTCGCCGGAGCCTTCGACCGCGTCGGGATTGGCCGAGCCGCCCTTGAACTCGTGGAACAGCGCGCGGTGCGACTTGCCCATCACTTGCGTGAGCACGTTGAGGCGGCCGCGATGCGGCA
>DASRFX010000092.1:0-3161 GCA_035651335.1 Reyranella sp.
TGAGCGGCAAGGATTATCCCGACGCGTTGCGCAACATGGGCAACGCCAAGGCGGTGCTGATCATCCCCGAGCTGGTGCAGGGCGGCTTCATCATCGGCGCCGCCGGCGGCCGCGGCACGCTGCTGGCGCGCTCGGCGCCCGGCGACTGGAGCTACCCCGCCTTTTACGGCATGGGCTCGGGCAGCCTCGGCCTGCAGGTCGGCGGCAAGGTGTCAGAGATCGTCTTCATCATCCTGACCGACAAGGGCTTCCGCGCCATCCTCGACAGCAAGTTCAAGTTCGGCGCCGAAGCCGGCGTCACCATGGTCGCGGTCGGCGTCGGCATGGAGGGCGCCTCGACCGCGGCGGGTGGCGCCGACATCGTCGCCTATTCGAATTCCAGCGGCATCTTCGCCGGCGCTTCGATCGAGGGCTCCTACCTCGACGCCGACAACGACTGGAACGCGCTCTATTACGGCCAGGGCGCCACGACGCGCGCGATCGTGATCGACCGCCGCTACACAAACCCAGGCGCTGAACCGCTGCGGCAGTTCCTGGCCAAGTGGTGAGGCCCCGCGGACAGGATTAGGCGTCGGTTCTTTCGCTCTCGAGGACGCGCTGCCGGTGGCCGAGATAGAGCGCGGTGAGCAGCCAGACGAAGGCGATGCCGATGGCGACCAGAGGTGCCGCACCGGCGCCGGCCTCGCGGAATAGCTGCGACGACCAGATGCCGACCTGATCGCCCAGGCGATAGACGAAGGTGTCGATGAAGCCCTTGGTCTTGAAACGGTCCTCGCGCGAAACGACGGTGTAGATGACTTCGCGCGCGGGACGCGTCACAGCATACTCCACGCCACGGCGGATCACCTGGAAGACAGCGATGACGCCCAGCGTCGGCGATAGCGCGAGCGCGGCGAAGCCGCCCATGGTCAGGAGCGGCAGGATGGCGAGCGCCAGTGCCAGGCCCAAGGTCAGCACGATGCGGCCTGTCAGGAAGAGCTGCAGTATCAGCGCGAGCGTGTTCACGCCGAAATTGATCTTGGCCAGGAACGCCGTCTGGGCGGCTCGGTCGGCCAGCCCATGGGCCACGATCGCCGCCTGCTGGCCGTAGGCGAAGGTCGACGTAATGGAATAAAGCAGCAGGAAGATGCTGACAGTGAGCAGGTAGGGCGAGCGGGCGGCGTGGAAGAACCCCGCCAGCACGCCGCCGCCGACGGGACGTTCGTCGGTCGATGCCTGGCCCGGCCGGTGGTGCAGCACAGGCGAGAGCCGGCCCAGGCGGTGGACGCAGAGCACCGCGATCTCGAACAGCACCGCCGCCGAGACCAGCAGCATCGTCGGCGGCACGGCCTTGGCGAGCGTACCGACATAGGCCGAGCCGACGATCGCACCGATGGTGGCGCCGGCGGCGATGAAGCCGAACAGCCGCTTGCCCTGCGTCGGACTAAAGAGGTCGACGTTGAGCTGCCAGAACACCGAGATTGCGAAGAGGTTGGTGATCGAGATCCAGATGAAGAAGAAGCGGCCGAGCCACACCGACTGTGCGCCGCTCGCCAGATGCATCGCCACGGCGAACAGCAGAAGCACGGCGGCAAGGAAGCGATAGGCGAGCGTCATGAAACGGCGGCGTGGCAGCTTCTTCACCAGCCAGCCGAACGGGATGTTGAGCAGCAGCGTGCCGACCAGCGTCGCGGCGAACAGCCAGGGCAAGTTGCGCGTGCCGCCCGCAATCGCCATCTGGTCGCGGATCGGGGTCAGGATGTAATTGGCGGCGAGCAGCGCGAAGGCGTAGAGCCAGCACCAGCCAACCGCCGGCAGCTCGTCGGATTGCACCGCGACCACGCGCTGCACCAGCCGCAGCACGGGCCCGTTCGCGGCGGGCGACGCTTGCTCCGAGCTCAAGGGATCAGGTCAGGTTGGCGCTGGCCTTGCGCAACTCGTCGGGCGTGTGGATGCCGCCCAGCGCCGTGCCCGGCACGAGGTATTTGCCCTTGGCCAGGCCGCCGATCAGCACCGGCTCGAAGCCGATCTGCTTGATCAGCGAACTCGCGAGCGCGATCGCCTTCGGGTCGTCGCCGGCGATCGGCACGCCGACCGGCGTGCCCGAGCGGTGCGCTTCCTTGGCGATGCTGGCGGAGCCGATGGCGTTGAAGGCGCGCACGAGCGGCGCGCCGGGCAGTAGCTTCGCGGTGTAGAGGCCCGCGCCGCCCTCCTCGTTCACCTTTTTCACGAGCTCCTCGCCGTCGCGCCGGGCGATCGGGTTGGAGACGTCGATCACCAGCTGCTTGCCCGCCAGCGCCTTGCCGTAGTCCTTGGCGATCTGGTCCATCGCCGTGTAGGGCACGACGATCAGAACCACGTCGCCGAAGGCCACGGCGTCGGCCACCGCGCCCGCCTTGGCGTTGGGGCCCGCCGCCGCGACGAGGTCCTTGAGCTGTTCGGGATTGCGCGAGGAAAACATCACCTGGAAGCCGTCCTTGGCGAATTGCGTGCCGAGCGCGCCGCCTTCGCGGCCGGCGCCGATGGTCGCGATCTTGGGCTTCGCACCTTGTGCAATTGCGCGTGTCGAGACGAGCGACGCCGCGGCACCGAGCACGATCGTTCCGAACAGGGCACGCCGATCGATCATGGTCGAATCTCCTCGCAAAAAGGGCGGCGAACGTTAGGTCGCGGGCCGAGGCGCCACAATTCACGATTTCGGCAGCCGCGCAGACCGCTGCGGCTGCAGGATCCAGTTCTATACGACAGAATCGGCTTCCTTCTGACAACGGGTGTATGCAGACACCGGTGGCGCGCCATCGGCGATGAAATTCAGCAAATAGCGCCACCCCGCTGCCTCGAAGGGCAGGGGTGTCGCTGAAACTCCGGTAACTCCGGTAACTCCGGTAATTCCGGCAGTGCAGAAGGAGAGCCCTATGTAGTGAGCTTGGCCTTGGTCTTGGCGCGCACCTCGTCGAGCGTGACGCCGTCGGCGAGCTCGAGCACTTTCACGCCCGCCGTGCCGTGCTTGTCGATCCCGAACACGCCGAACTCGGTGATCACCATGTCGACCACGCGCTTGCCGGTGAGCGGCAAGGTGCATTCCTTGAGCAGCTTCGACTGCCCGTCCTTGGAGACGTGCTCCATGGTGACGATCACCCGCTTTACGCCGGCCACCAGGTCCATGGCGCCGCCCATGCCTT
>DASRFX010000093.1:0-11157 GCA_035651335.1 Reyranella sp.
AGTTCTTGGCGACCTGCTGGGTGATGCCCGACGCGCCCTCCATGCGCCGGCCGGGATTGGCGATGTTGGCCAACACCGCGCGCGCGACGCCCAGGATGTCGACGCCGGGATGGCTGTAGAAGCGCTGGTCCTCGGCCGCCACGAAGGCTTCCTTGACGCGTTGCGGGATGGCGGCGGCGGGCACGAACACGCGCTTTTCGCGCGCAAACTCGGCGAGCAGGCGGCCGTCGCTGGCATAGAGCCGGGACACGATGGGCGGCTGGTAGTCGGCGAGCTGCTTATGGTCGGGCAGGCCGTGGCTGAAATGCCAGAACAGGCCCGCCACGGTGCCGATGCCGACGATGAGGCAGGCCGTGGCGAAGGCCAGGGCGATCTTGAACAGTTTCACCACGCCATCCTTTTTAGCAAAGGATGGGCGGGAGTTATGCCTTTCTTGTGGCCGCCATGGGGGCAAAATAAGCGTCGACCGAGGCCCGGAGCGCCCGCGCCAGCGCCATCTGATGCTGGTAGACGGTGAGCAATTTCTCGTCCTGGACGTTGGAAAGATAGCCGAGCTCGACCAGCGCCGCCGGGATGTCGGGCGAGGTCAGGACGGCGAAGCCCGCCTCGCGGTGGGTGCGCGGCAGCAGCCGCACGCCGTTGCGGCCGAACGTCGAGACGATGGTATTGGCGAAGCGGTTGGACGAATTGACGGTCCCGCGCTGCGTCATCGACACCAGCGTTTGCGCCACGGTACCGCTGACGGCGGCACTGGTGATGCCGCCATTCTCGCGCTGCGCCAGCGCCGCCGCCTCGCGATCGGACGCCTCTTCTGACAGTGTATAGACCGAGGCGCCGCGCACGCCGGGATCGGGATGCGAATCGGCGTGGATGCTGAGGAACAGATCGGCCTTGGCCTGCTCGGCCAGCGCCACCCGCTCGCGCAGGGCGATGAACTGGTCGCCCGAGCGGGTCAGCAGGACGCGGTAGCGGCCGCCGGCCTGCAATTGCTTCTGCAGTTCGCGGGCCACCGCGATGACGACGCCTTTCTCCTGCGTGCCGCGCACGCCGAGCGCGCCCGGATCGTGCCCGCCATGGCCCGGATCGAGCATGATCAGCTTCGGCCGCGGCCTCGCCTTTTGCGGGGCCGCCCGTGCCGAAGTCGCTACCAGCAGGAGGGGGACTCCCAGCAGCGCTCGCCTTTTCATGAGAGTCTTGTAGCATTTTCAATCAGTTACTGCAATTTCCTGAACTACAAACTAATTGATTGTTCGCCCTCCCCGAACACCGTATGTTGCGTTCCGCGAGCAGTCGCCGTCGTTCGTAGCGCGCTTCCTGAAGGAGGCCGCGCTCCGACGGCAGTCCCCGCCGGCGGTCAATTCGAAGGAATGAAGACGCCGCGGGATTGTCAGGCAGGCGGTGGCTATTAGGAAACTCGAGGTTGGCAGGGTCCTTCAAGCGGATCCGGCGGCGCGAAGCTTCCCCGTCTTGGCCTTTTTTGTTGGCCGTTCGACGGGTCGATGGCGCACCGCCCCCCTCGCACCAGAGAGGCGGCAAGGCCGCTGGTCGCTCGCGCCGGTCGGACCCAACGCCTCGGGAGCGAGCCTATGGCAAGGCGCATGCTCATCGATGCGAGTCACCCCGAGGAAACGCGGGTGGTCGTCGTCGACGGCACACGGCTGGAAGATTTCGATTACGAGATGGCCAGCCGCAAGCCCCTCAAGGGCAACATCTACCTGGCGAAGGTCATCCGCATCGAGCCGTCGCTGCAGGCGGCGTTCGTGGAATATGGCGGCAATCGCCACGGCTTCCTCGCCTTCTCCGAAATCCATCCCGACTACTTCCAGATCCCGGTCGCCGATCGCGAGAAGCTGATCGCCGAGGAGCAGCGCCTGCGCGCCGAGGAAGAGCAGCAGGACCAGCGCGAACCGCAGCGCATCGACCGCACCGACATCGATGAAGTGCGCGAGGAGAACCTCGAGGCGATCGCTGAGGCGGTGGCCGAGGCGCCGGTGGCACCGCCGGCCGAGGAGCCGGTAACGGCCGAAGCGCCAGCGCCGGATGAAGCCCGGCCGGCCGCCGACGATATGGCGCCCACGGCCGATGCGCCGCCCGCCGAAGCGCCGTCGATCGAGGCGCAGGCCGCCGAGATCCCGGCCGATACGGTGATCGGGCCGCGCGAGGATGCGCCGGTCGAGGAGACGGCCGCCGGAGTCGCGCCTGCCGATCCCGCGGAGGCGCCGCAGCCGGACGGCACGCCGGTCGAGCTGCTGGGCGGCGACGATGCCGGCCACGAGCACCAGACCCGCGAACGCCGCCGGCGTCATCCGGTGCGCCAGTACAAGATCCAGGAAGTCATCAAGCGCCGGCAGATCCTGCTGGTGCAGGTCGTCAAGGAAGAACGCGGCAACAAGGGCGCCGCCCTCACCACCTACCTGTCGCTGGCCGGCCGCTACTGCGTGCTGATGCCCAACGCCGGGCGCGGCGGCGGCATCTCGCGCAAGATCTCCAATCCGAACGACCGCAAGCGCATGAAGGAGATGCTGGCGCAGCTCGACGTGCCGCAGGGCATGGGCGTGATCCTGCGCACCGCCGGGCTCGAACGCTCGAACCTCGATATCAAGCGCGACTACGAATACCTGGTGCGGCTGTGGGACAGCATCCGCGAGATCACCATGCGCTCGACGGCGCCGGCCCTGATCTACGAGGAAGGCGACCTGGTGAAGCGCAGCCTGCGCGACGTCTACGACACCGACATCTCGCAGGTGCTCGTCGAGGGCCAGGCCGGCTACGACGCGGCGAGCGAATTCATGCGCCAGCTGATGCCGCACGAGTCGGGCAAGGTCGAGCTCTACAAGGAGCCGATTCCCCTCTTCCACCGCTATCAGGTCGAGAGCCAGTTCGACGCCATGCATTCGCCGGTCGTGCAGCTGCGCTCCGGCGGCTACATCGTCATCAATCCGACCGAGGCGCTGGTCGCCATCGACGTCAACTCCGGCCGCTCGACGCGCGAGCGCAACATCGAGGAGACGGCGCTGCGCACCAACCTCGAGGCGGCCGAGGAGATCGCCCGCCAGGTCCGCCTGCGCGACCTCGCCGGCCTGATCGTGATCGACTTCATCGACATGGAGGAGAACCGCCACCAGCGGCAGGTCGAGCACAAGGTCAAGGACGCGATGCGCAACGACCGCGCGCGCATCCAGATCGGCCGCATCAGCGCGTTCGGCCTGCTCGAGATGTCGCGCCAGCGGCTGCGGCCTTCCCTGCTCGAGCATTCGACGGAGATCTGCCCGCATTGCGCCGGCACCGGGCGCGTGCGCTCGATCGAATCGGCGGCGCTGCATGCGCTGCGCGCCATCGAGGAGGAAGGCGTGCGCCGGCGCGCCAGCGAGATCGCCGTCAGCGTGCCGCCCAACGTCGCGCTCTATATCCTGAACCACAAGCGCCACGCGCTGTCGGAGATCGAGAAGCGCTACAGCTTCACCGTGGAGATCGAGGCCGACGACGAGTTGCATGCGGCCGACTGCGAGATCGAGCGCGTGCGCAGTCGCCGCGAGGACCATCATCGCCCGGCGCAGGAAACCGCGCATGCGAGCTACGATGCGGTTCGGGCCGAGGAAGGCGAGGCCGACGCGGCAGAGGCGGCCGAGGAAGCCGGCGGCGAAGACCGCGACCGCGCGCGCGACGATCACGGCGATGAGGAAGGCGAAGGCGGCCACGGTCGCCGTCGTCGGCGCCGTCGCCGGCGCGGCGGGCGCCGCGATCAGGAGGGTCGCGACCACGGCGGCCGCGACTTCGAAGGCGGCGATCGTGGCGAGCAGCCCTACGCCGCTGCGGGCGAAGAACCCGCAGGCGAGCCGCGCGGCGATGAAGGCTCAGACGGCCACGGCGAAGATTCCACCGAGGCTGAGGGCGAGGCCGCGCGGGCGACCGACGACAATGGCGCCCACGGCGACAATGGCGCCCATGGCGACGGTGGCCGATTCGAGGGCGGCGAACGACGCCGCCGACGCGGCCGGCGCGGTGGACGACGTCGCCGGCGCGAGAATGGCGATGATCGGGCCGGTGAGAGAAGCGGGCACGAGCCGTGGGAACAGCCGGCGCACGCCGACGCCATGGGCGACGGCGCGCCGAGAAGCGACGGACCGATAGAGCCGCAAGGCGTGACGGCGGAACCGGCGGCGGCTGCCGCCGCGCCGGCCGCCTTCGTTGCGCCTCCGCCGGAGCCTGTGGTCGCTGCGGCACCGCAGCCGCCTGTGGCGCAGGAGCCCCCGCCCTCGCCGCCGCCTCCGCAAGTGGTGATCCCGACGATCTCGGCCGACACGCCGCCGGAGAAGCCAAAGCGCGGCTGGTGGCGGCGATAGAGCATGCATGACGGGTCCGGCTGGAAGCGGCCGGACCCGACAGGCTCTAAGTTTTTGGACTGAACGCGTCGCTCAGCGACGGCGAACCCGCACGACGACTCGCTTGGCCTCGCGATGCAGCCGATGACCGGTGACCGCCCACAGCATGACGGCAAACCCCAGCCAACCCGGCATTATGACCGGGCAGATGCTCTCGATGTTCATCGCAAGCCTTGGACCCGGTCGATCGCCGGTGGTTGATACGGCTCGGCGGTATGTGCCAGCGCGCGCGAACGGAGACTGAGATAGTCCGCCGTCAGGGACGTGATCACGAGTGCGCCGAGCAGCAGGGCGACGGAGGAAATGATCTCGCGCATGATTGTGACCTCCTCAACGACGAGTGCCGCCGACGCCGGCGGCGAGCCAGCCCGGCTGGCGGCGTTGCACGCTCTGATCGACCGGAACCGCACGGACGAGCTTCAGCACTGCCTGGCGCAGCGGTCCCAGCGGCAGCGGCTTGTTCAGGAATACCGTGATGCCGAGCTTGGCGAGCGTCTGCTCCGAAAGGCCGTCGATGCGGCCGGACATCATCAGGATCGCAGTCTCCGGCAGCGCGGCACGCAGTGCCCCCGCGAGCTCGACGCCCGTAATGTCCGGCAGGTTGTAGTCGAGCAAGGCCACGCGCGGGGTCACGCTGGCAACGATGCGTTGCGCCTGGGCCGCGTTGTTGGCCGTCACCACCTGCAGTCCGGAGCGGGCAAGAAAGCTCGCCATCTCCTCGCATTGCACGACGTCGTCCTCGACGATGAGCACGTCACAGCTGCGAGAGCCGGATTCGCCCGGCGAAAGCATATTATTCATGACCTTTCTATGACCGACGGCGGGATGCGAGGCACGGTCGAACGGGTCCGCTTTGGAGTTACCGGCGCAGGGTTTGGTCCCGTTTGGACCGATCGTGGCGCCTCAATCGGAGGCCGCCGGCAGCTCGATCTGGAAGGTCGCCCCGTCGTCCCCCTGCAGCAACGACAGGCTTCCGCCCGCGTCGTGAATGATGCCGTATGACGTCGCCAGGCCCAGCCCGACGCCCTTGCCGGTCGGCTTGCCGGTAAAGAACGGCTCGAAAATACGGTCCCGAATGCTGGCCGGCACGCCTGGCCCGTTGTCGGCGACGATCAACCGGACGCGGCCCGTCTCCGCGCGCGTGGCCGAGACAGTGATGGTGCGACGGGGCTTGGTCGACGATTCGAGGGCATCCCGGGCATTCAGCAGCAGGTTGATCATGACCATCTCGATCAGGTTCCGGTGACCGCGCACGTTCAGCGGCTGCTCGCCAAGCTCTGTGACGATCGTCACGTCGGCGCTCTTTGCCCGACCTTCGATCATGCTTAGCGCGGCACGGCAGGCATCGCGCACGTCGAACTCGATCGGCGGCCCCTTGGGCGCACGACCGAAGATCCGCATGCGCGAGACGATGTCGGCGGCGCGATCCACCTGACTGACGATCCGGTTGAGCTTTCCGGAGATGAACGCGCGAAAGTCCTTCTGCGCTTCGGCGCTCGCACCCTCCGGGGCTTCCTCGGCCGCCTCGACTTCCATCAAGGCGTTTTGCGCGGCCATACGCATCACGTTGAGAGGCTGGGTGATCTCGTGCGCAATTCCGGTGGTCAATTCTCCCAAGGTCGCGAGCTTGGCCGACTGCGCGAGCGACTGCTGAACTTCGTGGCGGGCGGTCTCATCGTGGCCGACCATCACGGTGCAGTTGCCCAGGCCAGGTAGCGCCTGACGCGACAGCGAGAAGCGCAGGTAGCGCGGGCGGGCCGCGTCATTCTCCAGCCTGAGATCGAGTTCGATGGAGTCACGCTCGCTCGACGAGGCAAAACGCAAGACCTCGCCGCCACCGCGGACCGAGTCGTGCTCGAAGACGTTGGGCGACGCGACGGCGTCCTTCAGCACCTGGTCGAAGCGCCCGTTCGAATAGAGAATCCGGCCGTCACGATCGAGCACAGCGCACAGGGCGGACGGCGTATCGATGAGAGCGGCGAAGAGCCGACGCTGCGCCGTCAACTGACCGGCCGCTTCGGTAAGCGCCAGCAGCTGCAAGAACCTGCGTGTGATGAAGATCGTGAGAATGGTCAGCGCAAGGGCGATCGCCAGCGACAGGACGACTTCCCGATCGAAGGCGGCGAGATAGATGCCATGTCCGATCGAAGCGGCTACGACGACCGGAAAGCCCTCGACGGCGCGCGGCGCCACCAGACGAGACTCCCGACTGCTCGGATCGGACCATCGCGGTTCGTCGGTGCGTTGCACGGTCCCACCCAGGCCTTGGCGAATCATGCGCAACGGAGCAGCATCGGGATAACGCTTCCCGAACAGGCTCGAATCCGCGACGGTGGTGGCCAGGAGAGCGCCATCGGGTCGGAACAGCGTGATCACCTCTTCGCCAACCGGTGCGATTTGTCGGAACAGGCTGGAGAGCGATTCGGCGTCGATGCCGACGATGACCACCCCCAGAAGTTCGCCCGATTTCGCGGTCAGCCGGCGCGACATGTAAAATGTCCATCGGCCCATTGGGCTGAGCGCCACGGCGGTCAGCGCCAAATCGGGCGCATCAGAAGCGATCAGAGTGCGGAAGGCCTCGCGCCCCGCGATATTGGATGGCCCATTGTCGGGAACGACTGTGCTGTTGACGACGTCGCCGTCGGCCGACGCGATGACGACGAAGCTGATATGCGGCATCGCCACGATCCGGTCTTTGAGCGTCGCTGCAAATTGTGCCTGGGCAGCGGCCTGGCGGAACTGCCGCTCGGAATTGATGTTCGATTGCGATACCCAGTCTTGGGCGCTGCCCAGCACGAGATCAGCCGAGCCGAGAACCTGTCGCGTGTAAGCGGCGACGGTCAGGCTGCTACTGCGTGCATCCTGCTCACCGGTTTCGATATCCTCGTTATATGCCGCCCAGATGAAACCGATCGCGATCGCCCAAATAACGAGGATTTGAATGGCCGCAAAGGCGAGCGTACGCCGGCGTACCGACGACTTCGCGTCCGGCGTCCGGCCAGGCATCCCCTTATCGGGAGAACTAGCGAACAAGCGCGTCAAGGGTCTCTTCGGAACCGCCGCGCCATCTATCGGAAGACCTGGCACGACCGGCTCCGGAAACGAATAGCGCGGCGAGGTATGCGCGATTGGCCTCGCCATCGCTTGGACAAATGCCTCCAAAATGGAGAGAATGGTCGAGCGTCGTGGCGTATGGCCCCATGAAAGCTCAAGGAAAAGAAATCCAAGACGGACGTTTTGTCGACGTCCTCGTCGTCGACGACGACGTCGAAGCGGTTCAGGAACTGGTCGAATTTTTGTCCAAGGCGAACTTGAAGTGCGTCTCGGCGAATGACGGCTGGGCGGCACTGCAATTGCTGGCAGACGGCTACCGGCCGAGCGTCGTGCTGAGCGACTTGCGTATGCCGGAACTGGACGGCATGGAATTCGCCCAGCGCTTGGCCGATGTCACTGGCGCGGAGCGGCCGGAGATCATTTTCATCAGCGGCAATGCGGGCTTCGATGACGCGATCGCAGCGATCAGGCTGGGCGCCCGCGACATGCTGGCCAAACCGATCGACGGCCCGAAGCTCGTTCAGACCGTGAAGTCGGCCCAGATCGCTCGGCAACTGAAGCAACGGCCACCGGAGGCCACTCCTCCCGCGACGGCGACCTCGGGCCGGCCAGCCGAACAGCCGCTGACGGCGACGAAGCGCGAAGCCCTGAACGACATGAAGTCGATGCGGCGGCTGCGCAGTCAGCATTTTCCGTCCGACCTGTTCTCGGACCCGTGCTGGGAAATGCTGCTCGATCTTTACGATGCCCATCTCGCGGGCGCCGAGGTCACCGTGACCAGCTTGGGCGCTGCCTCGGGCGTTCCGCAGACGACCGCGCTGCGGCGTATGGAAACCTTGCAGGGACATGGCCTGATCAATCGCGTCGAAGACAAGGACGACAGGCGGCGAACGATCATCAAATTGACCGATCCAGGGCTGGCGGCGGTCGAGCGATTTTTCGAGACCTATCTGACGCGGCGCAGCGCCCGGTCCAATACCTGAGCCTTAGTGGCCGTTCTGGGCCACCTGAAATTTCGCGTAGTCCAAGCTCGGAGCCGTCGCAGCCGCAAGCGCCGGATCCTGTCCGCGGATCGGTCCTTCCTTCTTGACCGAGTCGATCAGGGACACCGTCATCAGGCCCGATCCCCAGCCGCTGTACACAGGATTCACTCGTGCGGGTTCCGCGGCAAATGCCGACGACAGCCACGTACCCGACAGGACCGAGGCCAGCACCAAGGTGCGGATGGCGGAACGGCGATATGTCGAATTCTTGGCCATGAAACTCCCCTCTGCTGACGCCACAGGAATGGCATCGCTCGACCGAGGAGTCCCTTCGGATTCGGTCCAGTTTGACAGCGACCCGGATCACTCGCGTCCGTCTCGGTTGGGCGCCCCTCCATTTCGGATGGATTTTGATCGATGCCGGCGGCAACCCTCGGCGCCAACGCGAATCTTCAGCCCAAGCCGGCGCCTGCCCGCCGTTCGGTAAGGGGTCGAACCGACCGGGCGATCACTTTCGCCTCGGGGTGCCGGATCAGCAGCACCAGGGCCGACCGATTGCACAAGGTAATCGAATAGTAGTTGCGCATGCGCATGAGCCCGAGCCGGCTGAAACGCGTCAACACCCGGCTCACCGTCTCGGTCGACGTCCCGACATGGTCGGCGATATCGGCGCGTTCCATCGGCAGGCTGAATTCGTCGGCGCCGCCGGCGATGCGCTCCGACATCTCCAGCAGGAACGCGGCGATCCGCTCGGCGATCGATTTGCGCCCCAACAGAAGGATGTGGTTCTGGGCCCGCTCGAGGCTGCGCAATGCTCCATTGATGGCCTGATCGCGCACGGCCTGGTCGATCTCCGGAGATCGATTCAGCTGCCCGCGTCGATAGGCGATCACGCTCGACGCACTTACGGCCTGGGCGACGCTGCGGTGCTTGCGGCCGAATTCCAGCCCGACGATGTCTCCCCGAAAATGAAAAGCGTCGATCTGCCTCTGCCCGTCGGCGAGGAAACGCGCCGTGCGCAGGCATCCCGAGACTACCTTGTAGAAACTGTCTACTTCCTCGCCCTCCTCGAAAAGCGACTCGCCCTTGGCAAGGCGCTTGGGCGTTCCGCCGAGACCTTCCTCGATTGCTGCACGTTGGGCAGGCATTGGGACCGGTGTGGGTTGAACAAAAACGTTGTCACGAGTCGCCCGCTATCCTCAAGCGACTCACGTATTGGTCACGGAAGATACGACAACTGGCCGCGCATGTTTTCTCAGACGGTGAGAATCTGAAAAAAACTTTATCGAGAATGCATCCGATTGACTCGGGTCAATGTATCCGGCCGAACGAAGCGCCATTGTGACCATATCAACCGCCGGTCACCGAAAGGTCACAGGCACCTGCCCATTTTTTTCTTGAAGGAACGAAATAGACATGGCGACCGCGACGGACTTTGCTTCGGCCCTCACTGCCGCCGCCCAAGGCGGCTACATCGCTCAGCTCTCCGGCGGCACTTATACGATTACCCAACCGATCATCATCAACATCAATAGTACAACCCAGGGCATCGGCATCGACGGCGGCGGCGCGACGCTGATCTCGAAGGTGCCGGCCGGCCAGCCGGTCATCGAGTTCGTCGTCGGACCGGGCGTCGACCTGCGCTATCTCGATCTCTCGAACTTCACCATCCAGGGCAACGGCAGCGAGGGTGACGGCATCAAGGTCGTCGCCGACGGCAACGATCGCTGGGTCTACAACTGGAACATCAACAACGTCACGGTGAACCATGTCGGCGGCTATGGGCTCGACATGCAGGGCAGCATTTTCGAGGGCCTGGTCTCCAACTCGTGGATGAACAACAACGGCCAGGGCGGCGCCTATTTCGGCAACAGCTCCGGCGGCGGCATCGCGAGCGCCTTGCGCTGGTTCGGCGGCGGCGCCGACAACAACGGCGGACCGGGCATGACGCTCGGCAACCAGGCCCGCGACCTGAGCGTGGACGGCGCGACCTTCAACGGCAACCACGGCGACGGCATCAATGCCCTGGGCGGCATCACCTCGGTGAGCAATACGAGCTTCCAGGACAATACCGGTTCGGGCGTCAATTTCTGGCTGTACGGCAGCTTCAACAACGACAGCTTCACCAGCACCTCGGCAGGGCTGCAGAATGTCGGCATCAACGGCTTCCTCGCGGGCGATGCCACGCTGGTCGGCAATACGAGCCACGGCAGCACACTCGCCAGCCTGTCCGGCAACGGCAATGCGCTGGAGACCGGCAATACTGGCACCATCACGAACGGCTCGGGCGTCAACCCGCAGGGAATGGGCGGTGACCAGCACGCGAGCGTCACGGTCAGCAACACCGGCGTCTCGGTGCCGTCGCTCAACCCGGTCACGGCAAGCGACACAGCCAATGTGGCGGCCAGCAACGGCACCAGTCCGCTCGAGAGCGCGCTGACCGCCGCATTTCATGGCAGCGGCGTCGTTTCCGTGGCGCCCAACAGCTATTCGGTGACCGCGCCGATCATCATCCACCTCACGGCCGGCACGACCGGACCGATCGGCATCGATCTCGGCGGCGCCAAGATCAGCTCGCACATCTCGGGTGGCGGTCCGGTGATCGAAATCATCGCCGATGCCGGCGTCAACGTGAACGGCCTCACGCTGTCGAACTTCAGCCTCCAGGGCAGCGGCGGCGAAGGCGACGGCGTCAAGATCGTGGCCGACGGCACCGATCGCTCGATCACCAACCTGCA
>DASRFX010000094.1:0-3707 GCA_035651335.1 Reyranella sp.
CGCTGCAAGGCGCCGCCGTGCAGTCGGTGCACATCGACGGCGTGCTGCACGAGTTCTCCTCGATCGCCGGCGTGCGCGAGGACGTGACCGACATCGTGCTCAACATCAAGGACATCGCCATCAAGATGCAGGGCGACGGGCCCAAGCGCATGGTGGTGAAGAAGCAAGGCCCGGGCACTGTCACCGCGGGCGACATCCAGACCGTCGGCGACGTCGTGGTGCTCAACCCCGAGCTGGTGCTGTGCACGCTCGACGAAGGCGCCGAGATCCGCATGGAGTTCACGGTCGCCACCGGCAAGGGCTACGTGCCGGCCGAGCGCAACCGTCCCGAAGACGCGCCGATCGGGCTTATCCCGATCGACAGCCTCTATTCGCCGGTGCGCAAGGTTTCCTACAAGGTCGAGAACACCCGCGAAGGCCAGATCCTCGATTACGACAAGCTGACGCTGACCATCGAGACCAACGGCGCACTGACGCCGGAGGACTCGCTCGCCTATGCGGCGCGCATCCTGCAGGATCAGCTCAACGTGTTCGTCAATTTCGAGGAGCCCAAGCGCGAGACAGCGCACGAGGCGATTCCCGATCTCGCCTTCAACCCGGCGTTCCTCAAAAAGGTCGACGAGCTCGAACTGTCGGTGCGTTCGGCCAACTGCCTGAAGAACGACAACATCGTCTACATCGGCGATCTCGTTCAGAAGACCGAAGCCGAAATGCTGCGCACGCCGAACTTCGGCCGCAAGTCGCTCAACGAAATCAAGGAAGTGCTGGTGCAGATGGGCCTGCATCTCGGCATGGAAGTGCCGGGCTGGCCGCCGGAGAATATCGAAGAGCTCGCCAAGCGCTTCGAGGATCATTACTGAGCAGGGGGCAGTCGTCAGATATCGGTAATCGGATGCGTTCTGATTACTGATTACTGAACGCTGATATCTGAATGCATCACGGCAAGACCCATCGCAGGTTCAACCGGCGCCCGGAACACCGGCGCGCCATGCTGGCCAATCTCGCGGCCTCGCTGATCAAGCACGAGCAGATCGTCACGACCTTGCCGAAGGCCAAGGATTTGCGGCCGATCGTCGAGAAGCTGGTGACGCTCGGCAAGCGCGGCGATCTGCACGCCCGCCGCCAGGCCATTGCGCAGATGCGCGACATCCCGATGGTCAAGAAGCTCTTCGAGGTCATCGGTCCGCGCTACAAGGAGCGCAACGGCGGCTATACCCGTGTGCTCAAGGCCGGCTTCCGCTACGGCGATTCCGCGCCGGTGGCGGTGATCGAGTTTGTCGATCGCGACGTCGAGGCCAAGGGCAAGGATTCCGGGCCGGTGCAGGAACGCGCCGAGGCCGCGCCCGCCGCCGCGTAAGCTTCGAACGACGCCGCGGGCGGCGTCGCTCCCGTTTTGGTTTTCGTTGGGTGCGCCGGCACGCGGCTGGCGCACTCATTAATTTTGTTGGCCTCGCACACACTTTGCCCTAGGTTCGAGCCGCCAATTGTGGGGGGATTCGATGAAACGTATTGTGGCGCTGACTGCGCTTGCCTGCGCGATCGCCGGCACCGCGTCTGCGGAGACGTCGCTCGAGCGCGGCTCGTATCTCGTCAACACCATCATGACCTGCGGCAATTGCCACTCGCCGAAGGGGCCGCCCGCGGCCGTGGCCGGCAAGGACTTTTCCGGCGGCCTGCGTTTCAACGAACCGCCGTTCGATGTCACCGCGCCCAATATCACGTCCGACAAAGAGACCGGCATCGGCAACTGGAGCGCCGCCGACATCAAGCGACTTCTGCAGCAGAACGTGCGGCCCAATGGCACGCCGATCGTGGTGATGCCGACCGGCTTTTACAACATTCTGTTGCCGAGCGATCTCGATGCCATCGTGACCTACGTGCAAAGCATCAAGCCGATCAAAAACAAGGTGCCAGACCCGGTCTACAAGCTCTCGGTGAAGCACCAGATTTTCCCCGGTGCCGAGAAGCCGATAAAAGAAAGCGACCTGAAAGATAAGGTCGCGCGCGGCTTCTATCTCGCCACCATCGGTCACTGCATGGAATGCCACACCCCGCTGGTCAACGGCGAAATGGATTTCGAGCACGCCATGGGCGCCGGCGGCCGCGAATTCCCCGGCCCGTGGGGCACCTCGGTGTCGCGCAACATCACCTCGAGCAAGACCAAGGGCATCGGCGGCTGGACCGACGCCGAGATCAAGCGCGCCATCACCCAGGGCATCGACAAGGACGGCAACAAGCTCAAGCCGCCCATGGGCTTTGGCTACTACGCCCATATGACGGACGAGGACGTCGACGCCGTGGTCGCCTGGGTGCGCACCCTGCCGGCGAAGGACTGATGACGAACGGCGCCTTCCTGCGTCATGGCCGGGCGTAGGCCCGGCCATCCGCGCCTTCAGCTTGCGCGAGCTTAAGACATGGGTGCCCGGCACAAGGCCGGGCATGACAGGAGGGGTTCATGGCCGCAGGCCATGCCCTTCTAAAGTCGCGGTCGGCCCGTTATATGGGGCGCGTCGAATCGGGGTTTTAGCCATGCCACGCCTGCGCTTTTCGGCCGTCGCGGCCGCCGCTCTGCTCGCATTCGCGGCGTTGGCGCAGCCTGCAGCCGCGCAGGAGCGTCGCGTTCCGGACTCGCTCGGCCAGCTGCAGCTGTCGTTCGCGCCGATCGTGCGCCGCGCCGCCCCGGCGGTGGTCAACGTCTACGCCGCGCGTATCGTGCAGAACCGCAGTCCGTTCTTCGATGATCCGTTCTTCCAACAGTTCTTCGGCGGCGGCGGCGTGCCGCGCGAGCAGGTGCAGCGCTCGCTCGGCTCCGGCGTCATCATCGATCCGTCCGGCCTCGTCGTCACCAACTTCCACGTCATCAAGGACGCCAGCGAAGTCAAAGTGGCGCTCTCCGACAAGCGCGAGTTCGACGCCGCGATCGTGCTCAAGGATCAGCGCAGCGATCTCGCCGTGCTGCGCATCAAGGACGCCCACGAGCGCTTCCCGACGCTCGAGTTCGGCGATTCCGACCGGCTGCAGGTCGGCGACGTGGTGCTGGCGATCGGCGACCCGTTCGGCGTCGGCCAGACCGTGACGCACGGCATCGTCTCGGCGGTGGCGCGCACCGAGGTCGGCGTTTCCAATTATCAGTTCTTCATCCAGACCGACGCTGCCATCAATCCGGGCAATTCCGGCGGTGCGCTGGTCGACATGAGCGGCCACCTGATCGGCATCAACACCGCGATCTATTCGCGCTCCGGCGGCTCGCAGGGCATCGGCTTCGCCATTCCGTCCACCATGGTCCGCGTCGTGGTCGCCTCGGCCAAGGGCGGCAGCAAGGCGGTGCAGCGGCCGTGGCTCGGCGCCAAGCTGCAGCAGGTCACGCCCGACATCGCCGACAGCCTCGGGCTGAAGCGGCCGAGCGGGGCGCTGGTGGCGAACGTCACCGCCGGCAGCCCGGCCGCGCGCGCCGGCATTCACACCGGCGATGTGATCGTCAGCGTCGACGGCACCGAGGTCGACGACCCGAACGCCTTCGATTATCGCTTCGCCACCAAGCCGCTCGGCGGCACCGCGCAGGTCGCCCTGATCCGTCAGGGCCACGAAAGCGTGGTGCCGGTGGCGCTGCAGTCGCTGCCGGAGACGCCGCGCGACGAGATCGAGATCAAATCCGCCTCCCCGTTCCGCGGCGCCACGGTGGCGAACCTGTCGCCGGCGCTGGCCGA
>DASRFX010000095.1:0-3414 GCA_035651335.1 Reyranella sp.
CGCGTCGGCGTCATCAACAAGGGCGAGATCGTCCTGGTCGAAGACAAGGCCAAGCTGATGCAAAAGCTCGGCCGCAAGCGGCTGACCCTGCATCTGCAGGGCAAGCTCGACGCGGTGCCCGAGGCGCTTTCGACCTACAAACTCAAGCTTGCCGACGACGGCCGCGAGCTGATCTACGACTACGACACCAAGGGCGAGCGCACCGGCATCACCTCGCTGCTCGGCGACCTCCGCACCGCCGGCATCCGCTTTGCCGATCTGGAGACCACGCAGTCATCGCTTGAGGATATTTTCGTCAGTTTGGTGAGGGCGCCATGAATTTCCGCGCCGTCCGAGCGATCTTCAAATTCGAGATGGGGCGCACCTGGCGCACCATCGGGCAGAGCATCGTCTCGCCCGTGGTGTCGACCTCGCTCTATTTCGTGGTGTTCGGCGCCGCCATCGGCTCGCGCATCAGCCAGGTCGAGGGCGTCAGCTACGGCACCTTCATCGTGCCGGGGCTGATCATGCTGTCGGTGCTGACCCAGAGCATCATGAACGCCTCCTTCGGCATCTATTTCCCGAAATTCATCGGCACCATCTATGAAATCCTGTCGGCGCCGGTCTCCTATATCGAGATCGTGCTCGGCTATGTCGGCGCCGCCGCCACCAAGTCGATCATGCTCGGGCTGATCATCCTGGCCACCGCCGGCCTGTTCGTGCCACTGCACATCGCCCATCCGGTCTGGATGGTGCTGTTCCTGGTGCTGACGGCCGTGACCTTCAGCCTGTTCGGCTTCATCATCGGCATCTGGGCCGACGGCTTCGAGAAGCTGCAGATGATCCCGATGCTGATCGTGACGCCGCTGACCTTCCTCGGCGGCAGCTTCTACTCGGTCAACATGCTCCCCTCCCCCTGGCGCACCATCGCCCTGTTCAACCCGGTGGTCTATTTGATCTCGTGCTTCCGCTGGAGCTTTTACGAGATCGCCGACGTCCCGGTCGGCATCAGCGTCGGCATGACCGTGGCGTTCCTGGCCATTTGCCTTGCCATCGTCTGGTGGATCTTCAAGACCGGCTACCGGCTCAAAGTCTGATCAGTCATCAACATGAACGGGCGTGCTGGCGTGCGCCTCGCGAAAATGTCACCGGAGCCATCAAACCTCCGCCTTGTTCGCCAGACCAATGTTTAATGGGCGCTTTAACCCTGTCCGCCGAAGGTCGGCCCCAAGTCTCTGGAACCAATGGCCGATCCCGGACATAGTGGATGCCGGGGACGGAGAGTTCGCGGCGTCAAAATAAAAGGCCCGGAGGCCGAAAGTCTGATGCGTAACTTCCTCGTCGCCATTGCCGGCTTGATGCTGTGCTCCCCCGCGCTGGCCAACGTCGCCATCACCGTCAACAAGGACACCCAGACCATGACGGTGGCCGTCGACGGCGTGACCAAATATCGCTGGCCGGTGTCGACCGGCATCCCCTCGCGCGAGACGCCGAGCGGCAGCTTCAAGGCCTTCCGGATGGAAGCCGACCACTTCTCCAAGGAATTCGACGACGCGCCGATGCCGCATTCGATCTTCTTCACCAAGATCGGGCATGCGATCCACGGCACCATGTCGGAGGGCCGGCTCGGCACGCCCGCCTCGCATGGCTGCGTGCGGCTGTCGCGCGCCAATGCCACCACGCTCTATGCGCTGGTGCAGGAACAGGGCGTGCTCAACACCACGGTGACCTTGACCGGCTCCGCCGCGGTGGCGCTGGCGCGCAACCCGCGCCCGAACACGCAGGTGGCCCGCCGCGATCCGAACGCGCAACAGCCCTATGAGCAGCAGGCTCAGCCCGATGAGCAGCAGCAATATGCATCGGGGGGCCAGCCCGTCGATATCACGCCGCAAGGTCAGGGATATGGCCAGCAATACGGCCAGCGCCCCTATGCGCAGCAGCGACCCGATGACGGCTACATCTATCCCGCCGACGGCAGCTCGAGCGACCAGCGCTATCCGGCGCCGACCCGCCGGCTGTTCGGCGCGCAGGCATACCAGCCCCAGCAATATCCACAGCAGCAGTATCAGGGTTACGACAACCCCTCATATGCGCAGCCGCAGCCGGGCGCCTACTACCAACCGCGGCAGCAATATTATCAGCCACGCGGCTACTACCAGAATTGAACGCGGCTAAAGCGCGATGGCTTTACGTCGCCATCGCGCTTTAGGTTTTTTGTTTGGCGCATGATCTGTTCGGAAAACCGCTGCACACTTTGCGCTAACGCGGCCCTTCGGGTCCGGGTCATGCGCTATTTGAACGCGCCCTGCCCGCGTTCGACGATCTTGCGCAACGCGCCGGTGAAGGCGCGTGCCACCGGCTCCAGGATTTCGGGTCCCGTCGCATTCACGTCGTCGCCAGGCGTGTGAAAGGATCGATGACGGCCGGCGATCCCGAGGAAATTCGGGTAGCCGGCGGCATGCACGTCGCGCAATTCGCCGACCGCCTCCTTCTCCGCGACGACAGGCGTGGCCTTGATCGCGCCGAGGGTTTCGGCAGACAACGCCACGGCTGATTTGCTCAGCACCAGCACGCGCGCTGCGTCGGGCGTGTTGGTCCGCACCAGCCCTTGCGGCCCCTCGCTGTACCCGTAGCAGGCGTTCGACGAGCCGAAATGCACCCAGTCCAGCGTGTCCTTCTGTGCCGGCGCGCCGTCTTTCAGGAACAGCTCCATGCCGCCATGGCCGATCTCGTGACCGGCGGTGGCGATGAAGATGAAATCGGCGGGCCATTTTTCCGCGGCGACCGTGCGCGCCAGCCCGAGGAAATTGGCGATGCCGGGGCCGCGCTCGCACACGCAAGAGTACCAGCCGGTCATCGGCGTCGACACCACGATGGCGGGCCCTTTGCCGTCACCGAGCCGTGCGACAACATTGCGGCCGGCGACGTTGCGCTCGTAATGGCCGGTCACATCGAAGCTGACGGGCGCGCCGGAGGCGACCGCGCGCTCGAACACCGCGCGATCTTTTGCGGCGACGACCATCACCGGCACCGGCCATGGGCTGTCCTCCTGCGTGACATTGTAGGCGAAGCGGTCGTCGGCGGGATTTCCGATCGTCAGGAGGATCGCCGCCGGGCCCTTGCTTGCTGCCTGCGCGATCGTCGCACGGTGCGCGGCGCCGAGATAGGCGCCGCGGTCATAGGGCAGTTCGACCCATAAAATCCTGCCGGCGGCATCGCCGTCGCGCACCAATGGCACGGCGAGACGGAACGAGGTTTTGTCTTCCGGCGGCCACCAGAACGGGGTCGCCTCGACCGTGGCGCCGCCGGCCTCGGCGGTAGCGCGCTCGACGACATACTGCCGGCCCAGCACCACCGGCTGGAATTCGACGCGGAAGCCGGCGGCTTTCAATTCGCCCGCGATCCAGTCGGCGGTCGCCCTGTCGCCTGCGGTGC
>DASRFX010000096.1:0-38671 GCA_035651335.1 Reyranella sp.
AGCGCCGTGAGCCGCGGCGGAGTGCGTCCACCCAGCATGCCGAGCATCACGCCGCCGCCGGCGCTCAGTCCGATCAGACTGAGCACCAGGTGTGCGGCGACGAAATCCGACAATGAGAGGTTCATCATCGCGGCGCTTTTCCTGGCCCGGCTCAGGCCGCCTTCTTGGCGGGGTCGGGATTGATCACCACGGTGTCGACCACCGGCACGATCTGGTCGCCCGGCATGCCGACGCGGCGTGCATGTTCGCGGATCGACTCCTGATCGCGCGCCTCGTAGATGCAGATGGTGCCCAGCTTGCCGTCAGCTTCCTTGACGACGTAGCTGCGGATCCAGTGCACCCGATCGGACATCTGCTCGGTGCCGATCTTGCCTGACTTGGCGGCAGCGGCCTGCAGCTCGGCTGGCGAGGTCCAGGCGCTCGGGCGGCGAATGGCGTAAAGGTCCATAGATTTTCTCCTTTGGCGATAAGGTCGCGATGGGGTATCGCGACGCCGCCCATGTAGGGCCGGGCGTTCGCTGGGCGAATGATCGGCCGTCCGCGCCGCTTGATACGGCGTCGGAATCATTGAGCGGGGATGAAGATGGCGGCCGATGCCTTGTCCGATGTGCTGAAGACCGTCCGCCTCACCGGCGCGACTTTCTTCGATGTGGTGGCGTGCGCCCCGTGGGTCGCCGAGCAGCCGACGCGCGAGCAGGTGCTGCCCAAGATCCTGCCGGGCGGCGGTCACCTGATTTCCTATCACGTCGTCACCGAGGGCGAGTGCTGGGCCTCGGTGATCGGCGGCGAAGCCATCCATTTGGTCGAAGGCGACATCGTCGTGTTCACGCGCGGCGACGCCCACGTCATGTCGAGCGCGGCCGGCATGCGCGCGGAGCCGGTAACTCAGGCCGACGTCGACGCCATCGCGGCGGGCCAGCTGCCCTTCGTCAAGATTCTCGGCACGAGCGGGGCGCCGACGGTGAAGCTGGTGTGCGGCTTCCTCGCCTGCGATGCGCGGCCGTTCAATCCGCTGCTCGACAATCTGCCGCCCGTCATCACCTCGTCGTGGCTGGTGAACGGGCCGTCGTGGCTCGGCCACTTCATCACCCTCGCCCGCGCCGAGTCGTCATCACGGCGGGCCGGTGCGGAAAGCATGCTGGCCAAGCTCTCGGAGTTGATGTTCATCGAGACCCTGCGCCGCTACATCGAGACCCTGCCGCCGGGGCAGATCGGCTGGCTTGCCGGCCTGCGCGATCCGCTGGTCGGCAAAGCGCTGTCGCTCCTGCATTCCCGCCCGGCGCGGGATTGGACGATCGAGGAGCTGGCGCGTGAGGCGGGCACCTCGCGCTCGGTGCTGGCCGAGCGATTCAACGGGATGGTCGGGCTTCCGCCGATGCAGTATCTCGCGAACTGGCGCATGCAGCTTGCATCCGGCCTGCTGAACACCGGCAACAACATCGCGAGCGTCGCGGCCGAGGTCGGCTACGGCTCGGAGGCAGCTTTCAGCCGCGCCTTCAAGAAGATCGTGGGGGTCCCGCCGTCGGCGTGGCGGACGCGGCAGGCGGCATAGGCACACAAAGGACGACGCCGGCGAGCCCGAAAGACCCGCCGGCGTCTCCTTTTGTCAGCCCGCAATTTGCGGAACTGCTCAGACCTTAGTGGTGGATCACCACGTCACCGCGCCAGCCCATGTCGCGGTCGCGGTCGTGGCGATACTCGTAGTAGCGGGCGCCGGGATGATGCCGGTACATCTCGACATATTCCGGCTTCTCCCACTTGTGCCAATGATGGTCCGTGCTCCAGTAACCGTCCGTGTAGCCGTAGGCCACGGTGCCCGGATCGAAGGTCACGCTGAGATCGGCCGCACGGGCGCCACCGATGCCGGCCATGGCGACTGCTGCGGAGAGGGCGGCAACAGTAAGGATTTTCATGACGTACTCCTCCTTGTCTGCTCGTTGGGCAAGGCTGAGAACGCGCGCCTTTCGTATAGAGTTGCGGGATTGCCAGGGTGGAGGGAGGCAAAACAATGATCGTTTACGGCATCAGGAACTGCGACACGATGAAGAAAGCCCGGGCCTGGCTCGATGCCATGGGAACCGCCTACACCTTCCACGACTACAAAGTGTCTGGCATCGAACGTTCGCGGCTCGAAGGGTGGGCAAGGCAAGTCGGCTGGGAGACGTTGCTCAATCGAGCGGGCACGACTTTCCGCAAGCTGCCGGACAAGGACAAACAGGGGCTTTCCGAGCGCAAGGCCATGGCACTGATGCTGGCCCAGCCGTCGATGATCAAGCGGCCGGTGGTCGAGTTGCCTGGCGGCCGCCTGCTGGTCGGCTTCAGTCCTGATGCGTACGCTAAAGCCATAAAGTGACCACAATATTATTTAGTTAAAACAATGAATTAAAACATATTCTTGACGTTCTATATTAATTCGCCGAATCTGCTCCAATAACGATAATTCGGATACTGCCTCTCCTCCTCGGGGTTAGATCATGAAGACCAAGATTCTCGCCATTCTGGCGCTGCCGCTTGCCCTGTCGCTGTCCGCCTGTGGCGATACCTGGCAGGAGCGTTCCTTGACCGGAGCCGGCATCGGCGCCGGCACGGGCCTCGCCGTCGGTGCGATCGCGGGCTGGCCGTTGTTGGCCCCGGCGCTGGTTGGCGGCGCGGTCGGCGCCGGCGTGGGCGCTGCCACTGCCAAAAAGGACTAGCTGAGAGCTATTACTGCTGGCCTCTCAGCTCAGCAGCAGGCGCAGCTTACGGTCGAAGACGCTCAGTGCGTCGTCGAGATTGTCGCTTTGCGCCAATTTGCGCGGGCCGTTGTAGACCATATACGGCCCGTCCTTGCCGCCCGGCATTTTTGCGATGGCGAACAAGGGCTGCTCGGCGGTGTGGCGGAAGATCGAGAAGATCGCCATGCCGGGCCGGAAATCGATGGCGTAGTCGCGCCATTCTCCGGAAGCCACACGCATGCTGTAGAGATTGAGCAGGCGGCTCAGTTCGCCACGGGTAAATGAGACGATCCGTCGGCGCGCCCGCTGGTCGGCCAGACGGTAGAGATTGCCTATTGAGGCTGCGGTCTCGCTCATGCTGGTCGGCGAATTGTTGCAGAACGTTCACGGTTTGCCAAACCCGACGTTGGCGGCTATGAACCGCGCCTGAAGCCGTTGAAATTCCGTCCTTTTCCGGGAGCGCCCGCGTGTCAGATCAGGCCTTTCATGAAGTCGATGAGGCCGTCCGCCAAGACGAGATGAAGGCGTGGTGGAAGCGTTGGGGCACCCCGCTCATCGTGGCCTTCGTGCTGCTGATCGCCGTTACCGTGGCGTTCATGCAATGGCGCAAGTACGAGGACGGCCAGCGCGGTGTCGCCGGCATGGCCTTCACCGCTGCCATTGGCAAGATCGGCCAGGACAACGCCGCCGCCCGCGCCGACCTCGAGAAGCAGGCCAAGGACGCGCCTGAGCCATACAATTGGCTGGCAGCGCTGGCCGCCGCCCAGCTCCTCGACAAGACGGAGGACCAGGTGAAGGCGCTGCAGGCGCTGGCGCCCAAGCTACCGCCGCAATTCGCCGATCTGGCCCAGGTGATTGCCGCCTACAAGAGCGTCGACGCGCCGAATGGCGAGCAAGTCATCGCCAACCTCGAGCCGCTGACGGCCCCCGAGCGTGCCTATCGCGTCAGCGTGCGCGAGCTGCAGGCGCTCGCCGCCCAACGCAAGGGCGACACCAAGAAGGCACGCGAGATCTGGACCGAGCTTTCGCGTGATGTCGGCGCGCCGCAGGGTTCACAGCAGCGCGCGCAGGCAATGCTCAACCTGCTGGGCCCGGGCGAAGGGACCAAGTAGGCGATGGCCTCCTTTCCGCGCGTCCTGCTCGCTGCCTGCCTGTTGGCGACGTCTCTCGCCGGTTGCGATCTCTTCGACAAGAAGAAGATCCCGCTGCCCGGCGAGCGCATCGCCGTGTTCGCCGATCGCAAGGAGCTCGAGCCCGACAAGGACGCGGCCAGCCTGCAGGTGACCCTGCCGCCGCCCGCGACCAACGATTCATGGCCGGAGTCCGGCGGCTTTGCCAACTACGCCATGCAGCATCTGCAGGTGGGCGACGCACCGCAGATGATCTGGAGCGCCGACGTGGGCGCCGGCTCGACTTCGCGGCGCATTTTGACCACTCCGCCGGTGGTGGCCGACGGCAAGGTGTTCGCCAAGGACGCCGAAAGCACGGTGTCGGCCTACAACGCCGAGACCGGCCAGAAGCTGTGGAGCGTGACGCTCGCGCCCGAGAAGGCGCGCGACACCGATGAGTTCGGCGGCGGCCTCGCCTGGTACGGCGGCAAGCTGTTCGTCACCACGGGCTTTGCCGAAGTGTTTTGCCTCGATCCCAACACCGGCAAGGAAGTGTGGAGCTCGGTCGTAAGCGCGCCGATCCGTGGCGCGCCGCTGGTGTTCGGCGACCGCGTCTTCTCGGTCTCGATCGACAACAAGCTGCATGCCATGGCGGCCGTCGACGGCCGCGACCTGTGGAACTACACGGCGGTGCAGGAGACCGTAGGTTATGTCGGCGGCTCGAGTCCGGCTGGCTCGGGCAACTTCGTGGTCTCGCCGTTCACCTCGGGCGAGCTCGTGAGCCTGCGCCTCGACAATGGGCGGCCGGTCTGGAACGAGACCCTGGTTGGCCAGCGCGGCGAGTTGCGAGCCTTCGGCAATCTCTCCGATATCCATGGCCGGCCGGTGATCGACCGCGGCCTGGTGCTCGCCATGGGCACGGCGGGGCAGCTCACGGCAATCGAGCTCAATTCGGGCCAGCGCCTGTGGGAGCGCAACATCGGCGGCAACCAGACGCCGTGGGTTGCCGGCCAGTGGGTGTTCGTCGTCACTGGCACCGCCGATGTCGCGGCCATCGAGCGCACGACGGGCAAGGTGAAGTGGGTGACGCCGCTCACGCAGTATCAGGACGAGAAGCGCCGCAAGCCCATCCTGTGGGCCGGTCCGGTGCTCGCGTCCGACCGCCTGCTGGTGGCCGGTTCGACCGGCGATCTGCTGGCAATCTCACCCTACACCGGCGAGATCCTGGGCAAGGTCGAGATGCATGCGCCGGTGCGGCTGAGCCCGGTGATCGCCAACCGCACGATCTACGTCCTGACCGACACGGGCAGGCTCGTTGCCTTCCGCTGAGGAAAGAAAGCTCCCGCGGGTCGCACCAAGGGTCGCAATCGTCGGCCGCCCCAACGTCGGCAAATCGACCTTGTTCAACCGCCTGGTCGGCCGCCGTCGGGCCATCGTCGACGACACGCCGGGCGTGACGCGCGACGTGCGCGAGGCGCCGGCGCAGCTGGGCGATCTTGCCTTCACCTTGCTCGACACGGCGGGCTGGGAGACTGCGGGCGGCGAAGCGCTCGAGGCGCGCATGCGCCGCTTCACCGAGCGCGCCATCGACACTGCCGACGTGGTCCTGTTCCTGATCGACGCCCGGGCCGGAATCCTGCCGCTCGACGAAGCCTTCGCCGGCTGGCTGCGCAAGCGCTCGGCCAAGGTGATCGTGGTGGCCAACAAGTGCGAGGGCCGCGCCGGGCAGACCGGTCTCGGCGAGGCGCATGCCCTGGGGCTGGGCGAGCCGATCCCGGTCTCGGCGGAGCATGGCGAGGGCCTGTCGGATCTCCATTCGGCGCTGGCACGCCATATCGAGCCGATCGAGGAAGAGGAAGAAGAAGACGAGGTGGAGGGCGAAGAAGCGGACGTGGTTCCCGACCGGCCGCTTCTGCTCGCGATCGTCGGACGGCCAAATGTCGGCAAGTCGACCTTGCTCAACCGGCTGGTCGGCGAGGAGAGGGTGCTGACCGGGCCCGAGGCCGGCATCACGCGCGATGCCATTCGCGTGGAGTGGGAGTGGAAGGGCCGCAAGATCCGGCTGGTCGACACCGCGGGCATGCGCCGCAAAAGCAAGATCGAGGCGCGCCTAGAGGCAGCGTCCGTGGCCGACACGCTCGACGCCATCCGGCTGGCCGATGTCGCCATCGTCGTGCTTGATGCCACACAGATGGCCGAGAAGCAGGATCTCGCCGTCGCCGGCTGGGTGATCGAGGAGGGCCGTGCGCTGGTGATCGCCGTCAACAAGACTGACCTGCTGGCCGACGACCGCTCGGCCGCCAGCAAGGCCTGGCGCAAGCTGGGCGACCGCCTCGAAGCCTCGTTCGCGCAGGTGAAGGACGTGCCGATCGTCGGCCTATCCGCATTGGGCGGCCGCGGCGTCGACAAGCTGATGCCGGCTGTGTTCAAGACCTACGACGTCTGGAACAAGCGGATCAAGACGCCGAAGCTCAACAGGTGGCTGCGCGAGATGGAGACGCTGCATCCGCCGCCCCTCGCCAAGGGCCGCCGCATCCGGCTGAGATTCATTACGCAGATCAAGATCAGGCCGCCGACCTTCGTGATGTCGGTGAGCCAGCCCGAGGAGCTCGGCGACGACTATTTGCGCTTCCTCGTGAACCGCCTGCGCGACGATTTCGCCATGCCGGGCGTGCCGATCCGCTTCACCCTGCGCAAGCCCAAGAACCCGTTCGCCGGCAAGGCGCGCAAGCGCTGACGGTTTGCCTACTTGGGAAGGTCGTTGAGATGATTGGTCAGACGCCCATTCAAGATGCGGAACTGGTCGGATGAGTTCGAGCCCGCGATCTTCAATCCTACCTCCCACTGTTTCCGGGCCTCTTCGGGCTTCTTGGCACTGAGATAGGCGAAGCCCGCCCATTCGCGCAACTCGACGGCATGCAGGTCGAATTCGTCCCGGCCGTTGATGAATTCCATTTGCCCCATCTTCTCGGCGGCTTCGACATATCGAGCGGCGGCATCTTCATACTTGTTGTCGAACTCGAGCTTCAGCGCTTCCAGCGCCGTGATGTTGGCATTGGTGAACTTGAAGTCGTTCGCCCACTGCTTCTTCTTCCCTTTCAGTTGATCGCGCAATTCACTCGCCTTCTGGAACATGTCCCCGGCTTCCTTGAGATGGTCAGGCTTGCGCTCGCTGCGCGCCCAGCGCGCGAACGCGTCGCCGGCGTTGTCATAGCTCCACGCCAGGACCGACTTTTCTTCCGGATCGTCGCCGATGCGCGCAACCAGGCCTCTTGCCTTTTCGACCGCATCCGCGAAGGCGTCGCTGGCGCCCCTCCAGTCTTCCTGCGCCTTGAGTTGCAGCCCGATATTGTTGTCGAGCATCTCGAGGTGGTGCTGCCAGATCATGCTCGATACCCAGTCCAGCCTGGCCAGGATCTCCCGCGCTTCACGGTATCGCAGCAATGCTTGCGACTTGTTCCCGGCAGCGAGCTCGGCGTCCGCCATCTTGTTCAACGTCCAGGCGATAGCCTGCTGAACGGATGGGTCGGCCGCGAAGGGCGAGTTCTTGCGTATCGAAAGGGCGGCGGCGAACTGCGCCTTTGCCGCCGCGACGCGCTTGTTGACGTCCGGTTCGCTGAGTTGATTGAGCAGCAGCTCGCCATAGTCCTCATGCACCTGGGCGACCAGCAGTGCCCACCGCGGCGCACGCTCGTCGCCCGGCGCGACCGCCTGCAGGGCAGCTTCGAATTCGGCCAGGGCTTTGCGGTAGGCGATGGCGGCTCTGCCGTCGTCCTTCGTCATGAGATCGCCTTCCGTCGCCTCATGCCAGGCCTTGCCCATCAAATCCTGGCTCTGGGCAACGCGGATTCTGGCCTCCATGTCGAGAGTACTGCCGAAGAGCTGCTGTACCTTCGCTGCGTAGTCGCGCGCGGCGTTGTATTTGCTGAGATCGAAGCTCAGCGTTCCAAGAGCGAGGTATATGTCCGCCTTGTAGCGCCGCATCATCGGGGAATTGCCCTCGTCGCCGGGCAGGCGCTGGATGGCATTGTCGGCCCGCTCGAGCAGCTCCCGCGAAACGCCGAGCGGTGCGACAGGCCGGACTTTCTCCGGCACGAACTCGACCAGCGTGGAAAGCGCCGCGGTCGCCGCCTCGAAATTGTGCTGGGCGCGGTTCGCGTTGCGGTCGGCAAGGTAGGCGAGCCAGGCAAAGACGCAGGCCACGACGACAGCGCTGCCAGTCACGCCACCGGCGATCCACAAGCGACGGCGATGGGCGGCCTGTTCGGCAGCAATCGAGGCGTCGATGAAATTGGCGGTGACCGGCTCGAGCTCGTTGCGGCGTTGGAGCAGGCTCTTGCCCTCCTCGAGCGCCAGACCGGAAGGAAGCAGCCGCGACTTGTCCGGCGTCCTGTGCCACAGGTCGGCTTGCGCCGACAGCCGGTCGCGGTCCTCGATGAAGCGACGGTCATGACCGATGAGGGCGGAGAAGCGCGGCCAGTGGGTGATCAGCGCCTCGTGCGCGACGGCGACCATTGGTGTCGCCGACGGACCGAAGACGACCAGCAGGCGGGCATCGACGAACTTGTCGAGCACCTTGGCGTCTGCAGGGGTTTGTGCCAGGAACGACTGCGCCGCGGGCTTGCCGATCGGCAGTCCGTCATCGTCCACCGTCACCAGCGCGGTCAGGATGCGGTTCAGGATCGCGCGGTCGCTGGCGCTGAGCGCGCTCCAAAGAATGTCGGCGCGCGCCGAAATGGCGCCTTCGATCCCCTTGAGATCTTCGCGGTATGTCTTGATGCGGAACTGCCGCCCCTTGCCGTCGACGATGTCGCGCCGGTAGAGCTCGTCGAGCGTGAATTCCAGCAGCGGCAACGCATGCGGATGGGAGGACGCCGCTTCGCGCAGCTCCTGTTCGAGGCCGATGCCGGTGACCGGGTCGCGCTCGAAGACGAGGCCGGACGCCTCGGCGGGCAGGGCGATGATCGCGTCGATCTCCTCCGGCCGCGGCGGCGCAAGATGGTATAACCCGTCTGCGGCGCTGAGATCGCGCAGCAGGTCGATGGTCGAGAGCTTGCCGAAGAAATCCGACCGCATGGTGGCGATGGTCCAGATCGACGTGCTGGCCGCCAGACGGCCCAACAGGTTGGCGACGGCCTTGCGCTCGTCGTCCGAGACGTTGGGATCGGTGAACAGCTCTTCGAACTGGTCGATGACGATGACGAGGCGGCCCATCTTGATGTGGCCGTTCGGATTCGTCGCGGCCGTGCGGCAGGCTTCGGCCAGCGCCAGCTTCATGGACGAGATGTCGCCGGCGGCCAGCTCGCGTGCGAGCTGACCGCGCTCGACGCCAATCGTCTCGAGCTCGGGCAGGGCCGTGTCGCCGTACAGCGCGTCGGCGAGGCGGTCGATGATCGATCCTTCGCCGGACAGGCGGAATATGCAGCGCCGCCAGACGCCGACATTCTGGATGACGCCCGGTTCGAAGAGGCTCGGCAGCACGCCCGCCTTGACCAATGAAGATTTGCCGCAGCCGCTGGCGCCCGCCACCAGAAGGAAGGCCTTGCCGCTCTCGGCTCGCCTGGCGAGGCTGCTCACTACATCGTGCACGGCCTTGTTGCGGCCAAAAAAGATGCGCGAATGGTCGAACTCGAAGGCTTCGAGGCCGCGATACGGATCGCCCGGCCAGACGATCGAATTGGTTTCCTTGCCACCGACTCGTGCGTCGAGCAGCGAGCGCATGTTGGCTTCGAAAAGGTGCTCGAACTGGTCCTCCGACTTGAAGCCCTTGTAGGCCAGCAGCAACTCGCCCTCGGGATTCTCGAAATGGCGCGACCAGAAGGTCTCGAGCGCCGCCATCTGCCTGGCCGCGGCCTGCAGTTCGCTCGCCGTGCTGCCGCGCGCCACGCTCTCGGCCGATTTCTTGTAGACCAGGATGTGCGGCGAGGGCGGCTCGGCACGGGCCATGCGATCGCGCGCGGCAGCGAGCGCATTCTCGAATTCCCACTCCGTGCCGGTTACGGGACTGCGGCCATCGAGGCCCTTGTAGTGGCGGAGGTCCGTTCTCGCGGGCAAATGCGTGCCCAGCCGGGACCACAGGATGACGACCACGATGTCGGTGGCCGCGGGTTCCATGATGACGTCCTGGAACGAGCCGCCGGACGCGAGCATGGGCTCGTATTCCCACAATACCGGAGAGATGTCGAAGAAGCGCGCGTAGTCGTGCTTGAGCCGGCGCAGAACGAGCGCGGCTCGCCGCCGTTCTTCGTCGACGTCGCCGGGTGAGGAGATGAACACGCGGATGACGGGTTTGTCGCTCATGATCAGCCTCGTCGGGATCTCAGCGCCGGAGATGGCGGGCGAACCAGTGCCAGGAATCCTTGGGCGTGCGCTTCAGCGTCTTGAAGTCGACATGCACAATGCCGAAGCGCTTTCCCATGCCCTCGGTCCATTCGAAATTGTCGAGCAGCGACCACACGAAATAGCCCTGCAGGTTGGCGCCCTCGCGCTTGGCCTTCTGCGCGGCGACAAGATGAGCGCGGATGTAGCCGATGCGGCTCGGATCGTGCACGGCACCGTCGGGGCCAACCGAATCGTCGTAGGCGGCGCCGTTTTCGGCGATGTAGACGGCCGGGTTGCCGAACCCGGTCTTGAGATCGATGAGCTGCTTGTAAAGGCCGTTGGGCTCGATCGCCCAGCCCATCGCGGTCAGCTTGTTGGCGGCCGGCGGCGGACCGAAGCCCGCGCCGAACGGGTTGGTCTCGTCATGCTTGATGTGAAGCTGGTTATAGTAGTTGAGGCCGAGGAAGTCGGTGGGCTGGCGGATGGTCGCGAGGTCGTGAGCCTTCAGGCACGGGCCGAACAGATCGTCGAGCTGTGCCGGATACTGGCCCTTGAACAGCGGGCCGGTCGTGGTGCCGTTCCAGAGTTCGGAGAAATAGGACGCGGCCGCACAATCTTCGCTGCTGGCGGTGACTGCCTGCACGGGTTCGATGCATGCCACCGTGCCGAGACGGATCTTGCCGCCGCGGAGCGCGCGCAGGGATTGTAGCGCAAGACCTTGAGCGAGGTTCTGGTGGTGCATGGCCGCCGCGAAATTGGCGCGGCCTTTGACCCCCGGGGCGTGGTAGCCGTAGCCATAGCCCAGCAGCGCATGGACGGTGGCCTCGTTGAACATCGCCCAGTGCGTGACGCGGTCGGACAGACGACGCGCCACGACCTCGGCATACTCGGCGAACCATTTGGCGGTCTCGCGATTGACCCAGCCGCCCGCGTCCTGCAGCGCTTGCGGCAGGTCCCAGTGGTAGAGGCATGCCCAGGGCTGGATGCCGTGCTGGCACAGCAGGTCGACCACGCGGTCGTAGAAATCGAGGCCGGCCGGGTTCAGCTGGCCATGGCCGGCGGGCAGGATGCGCGGCCAGGCTACGGAGAAGCGGTAGCTGTTGAAGCCTGCATTGGCGATCAACGCAATGTCTTCGGGATAGCGATGATAGTGATCGGCCGCGACGTCGGCGGTGTCACCCGAACGGATAAAGCCAGGTGTATGGGCGAAGGTGTCCCAGATCGACGGACCGCGGCCGTCGATCGCCGCCGCGCCTTCGATCTGGAAGCTCGATGTCGACGCGCCCCAGGCGAACTCCGGACCGAAGCTGTCGAACAGTTGCTGATCGGAAGGAGTTTGCGCCGTCAGCCGAGCGGGAGCGGCGGCGCAGGCGGACAACGCGGCCGCTCCGGACAAAAGCTCGCGGCGCTTCATGCAGATGGAATTATCTGCCGGCGCGCATTCTCATGGACAAACATTCAACCCTGCCACCCCATCCGGGAGGGATGGTTGCATGTTGCAGGATTTTGGCAATGGATTTCTGACCAGCCGACTGACGAACGGATGCCAAGCCTTAATTGATGGAGGGCGCTTGCGCCGATCCACCGGCGTCGCCCGCCACCCACTGGCCGTTCAAGGTGCAAGAGGGCAGCGCGAGTTGGATCAATCCTTCGCACAGTGCATCAGGCGTCCGCAGGCTCTCCGGATTCTCGCCCGGGAATGCCTGCTTGCGCATGCCGGTGCGCATCGGGCCGGGGTTGAAGAGGTTCACGCGCACTTTGGTGTGCTCGACCTCGGCGGCGTAGATGCCGGCCAGCATGTCGAGCGCCGCCTTGCTCGTGGCGTAGGCGCCCCAGTAGGGCAGCACGCGGCGGCCGGCGCCCGAGGTGACGAAGATCGCACGGCCGGCGTCGGAGCGCTGCAGCAGCGGATCCATCGAGCGGATCAGGCGCCAGTTGGCGGTGACGTTCACCGCCAGCACGCGCTCGAACACCTCCGGATCGATATGGCCCATCGGCGAGAGCGTGCCGAGCAACCCGGCATTGCCCACCAGCACGTCGAGTCTGCCGAAGCGCTCGTAGAGCGCGGCGCCTAGCCGATCGATGCCCGGGCCGTCGGTGATGTCGAGCGGCACCAGCGTGGCGCTGCCGGTTGTCGTCGCCTTGATCCTGTCGTCGACTTCCTCGAGTCCGCCCACCGTGCGGGCCACCAGAACGCAATGCGCGCCCTCGCGGGCGAAGGCCAGGGCAGCGGCCGCACCCAGCCCGCGCGAGGCGCCGGTGATCAGCGCGATGCGGTCCTTCAGGCGCACCAAGCTTAAGCCGGTTCGGCGAGGAAAGAGAGCTGGCGATCCTCGTGACCCAACTGGTCGTCGAGCGGGATCGGATAGTCGCCGGTGAAGCAGGCGTCGCAGAAACCCGGCGCTTTGGCGTCGCGTCCGGGCAGGCCCATGGCGCGGTAGAGGCCGTCGATCGAGACGAAGGCGAGCGAGTCGACCTTGATGAATTTGGCCATGCCGGCCACGTCGTAGTGCGAGGCCAGCAGCTTGTCGCGCTCGGGCGTGTCGATGCCGTAGAAACAGGGATCGGTCGTCGGCGGCGCGGCGATGCGCATGTGCACTTCGCGGGCGCCCGCCTGGCGCACCATCTCGACGATCTTCATGGATGTCGTGCCGCGCACGATCGAATCGTCGACCAGGATCACTCTCTTGCCTTCGATCAGGGCGCGGTTGGCGTTGTGCTTCAGGCGCACGCCGAGATGGCGGATGTGATCGGCCGGCTCGATGAAGGTGCGGCCGACATAGTGGTTGCGGATGATGCCCAGCTCGAACGGCAGGCCCGATTGCTGGGCATAGCCGATCGCCGCCGGCACGCCCGAGTCGGGCACCGGGACGACGACGTCGGCCGCGACCGGGCTTTCCCTGGCGAGCTCGACGCCGATCTTCTTGCGCGCTTCGTAGACGCCGACACCCTCGATCTTGCTGTCGGGGCGCGCGAAGTAGATGTGCTCGAAGACGCAGAAGCGGCGCGGCTGCCTGGTCCACGGCTTGATCGAGCGCAGGCCGGCGCCGTCGACGATGACGATCTCGCCCGGCTCGACGTCGCGCACGAAGCGCGCGCCGATGATGTCGAGCGCGCAGCTCTCCGAGGTGATGATCCAGGCGTCCTCGAAGCGGCCGATGCAGAGCGGCCGCACGCCCATCGGATCGCGCACGCCGAGCAGCGCTTCGTTGGAAAGCAGCAGCAGCGAGTAGGCGCCCTTGACCCTGCCGAGGGCATCGATCAGGCGGTCGACGACGGTCGAATAGTTGGAGCGGGCGATCAGGTGGTTGATCACCTCGGTGTCGGTGGTCGACTGGAACAGGCAGCCCATGCGCACCAGCTCCTTGCGGAGCAGGTAGGCGTTGGTCAGGTTGCCGTTGTGGCAGAGCGCCAGGCCGCCGAAATCGTAGTCGGCGAAGATCGGCTGGATGTTGCGGTCCGACGAGCCGCCGGTCGTGGCGTAGCGGTTGTGGCCGATCGCGCTGTAGCCCTTGAGCTTGGCGATGACCGCCTGTTCGCCGAAGATGTCGCCCACCAGGCCCGCGGCGCGGTGATTGTGGAAATGGCTGCCGTCGAAGGTGACGATGCCCGAGGCCTCCTGACCGCGGTGTTGCAGGGCATGCAGACCCAGCGCGGTATGCGCGGCGGCGTCGTTGGTCCCGTAGATGCCGAACAGCGCGCATTCCTCGTGGAATTTGTCGAGGTCGGCCTCTCTCTCGAAAGGCGGGCGCGAGGGGGTTGGCACGGCGGGGTTATATCTGGGTGCTGTCCGCCATGCATCAAGGATATCTCACTGCGGCGGTTTGGCGTCCGGCAGGGCTTTTTGCACGTCGGCCGGCGAAGGCACCTGGATCGTGCTGGGATCGATGGTTCCGGGCTTCTGCATGCGGGCGCGGAAGCCCGGCGGAAGGTAAGGCTCGACGAAATTGGCCATGTCCTTGATCAGGGGAAAGGTCGCCCCGCCCTCGACCGGCGGCGGCAGCGTCTTGGGCCCGAGATAGGTGTAAAACAGGAAGGTCGTGCCCATCGCGACCCAGGCGCACAGTGCGCCGAAACCCGCGCCCAGGATGCGGTCGGGCTTGGCGAGCGGGCTCGCCCGCACCGAGCGCGAGAAGGCGTTGGTCAGCATCACCAGCACGATCAAGGCGGCGACGAACACCACCAGCAGCGACATGAAATAGGCAAGCTCGGTGCTGCCGCCCACCAGCTGCTCGATCTCGGGTTGCACCACCTTGGCGAAGCGCCAGGAGATCCAGCCGGCGCCGATCCACGAGGCGATGAACAGCACGGCGTGGGCGAAGCCGCTCGACATGCCGATCAGCGCACCGAAGATGGCCACGGCGATGACGGCGACATCGAAAACGGTGATTCCGAGCTGCTCCATCCTACCTTGAACGCTCCGTGCCTTCGCGCCGCGGCCGCTTCGCCGGCCGATCGGCCGGCTGGAAGCGGGCGACAAGGTCCGACAGATGCTCGACTTCGTCAACAACGATGCCCTCGGCGAGCCGCGGCACAGTGCCTGAAGCCGCGCGCGTGCGCGGCACCAGCGCAGAGCGGAAGCCGAGCTTGGCCGCTTCACGCAGCCGCGCCTCGCGCTGACCGACAGGACGCACCTCGCCGCCCAGGCCGATCTCGCCGAACACCACCATGTCGGGCGGCACCGGCTCGTCGGCGAGCGAGGACACCACCGCAGCGGCGACGGCCAGGTCGGCCGCCGGCTCGCCGATGCGCAATCCGCCGGCCACGTTGAGATAAACGTCATTGGCGCCGACCGAGAAGCCGCAGCGCGCCTCGAGCACGGCCAGCACCATGGCGAGACGATTGGAATCCCAGCCGACCACAGCATGGCGCGGCGTGGCGAAGGAGGAGGGCGCCACCAGCGCCTGGATCTCGACCAGCACCGGCCGCGTGCCCTCGATGCCGGCGAACACGCAGGCGCCGGAGACCTGGCCGCGCCGCTCGGCGAGGAACAGCGCCGAGGGATTGGCCACGTCGGCCAGGCCGCGGTCGCTCATCTCGAACACGCCGATCTCGTCGGTCGGGCCGAAGCGGTTCTTGACCGTGCGCAGGATGCGGAACTGGTGGCCGCGCTCGCCTTCGAAATAGAGCACGGTGTCGACCATGTGTTCGAGCACGCGAGGCCCCGCGATGGCGCCGTCCTTGGTGACGTGGCCGACCAGCAGCACGGCAATGCCCCGGCGCTTGGCGAGCTCGACCAGCGCCTGCGCCGAGGCGCGTACCTGCGTGACCGTGCCCGGCGTGCTGTCGACCGTGTCGAGCCACATCGTCTGGATGGAATCGATCACCGCCACCTTGGGGGCATCGGCGCGTTCCAGGGTCGCCACGATGTCGCGCACCGATGTCGCTGCCGTGAGCTGCACCGGCGCGTTGCCCAGGCCGAGACGTTCGGCGCGCAAGCGCACCTGGTCGAGCGCTTCTTCGCCCGAGATGTAGGCACAGGCCGTGTGCTGCTTGGCGAGCGCCGCCGCCACCTGCAGGAGCAGCGTCGACTTGCCGATGCCCGGATCGCCGCCGATCAGCAGTGCGGAGCCCACCACCAGTCCGCCGCCGCACACGCGGTCGAATTCGGCAATACCGCTCCTGTAGCGAGGCGGCTGCGGCGTCGAACCGGTGAGGCCCGCGAATTCGAGGGTCCTGCCCTTGCCGCCGCGTGCCAGACCGCCGCCGGCGGGGCCGGGTGCCGGCGCCGCCTCCTCGACGATCGTGTTCCACTCGCCGCAGCTCTCGCAGCGGCCCGACCATTTGCTGGTGACGGCGCCGCACGACTGGCAGACGAAGCGCTTCAGCGGGCGAGCCATATCAGTGGAGCTCACGCTTGCTGAGGCACCAGCCATCGCCGTGCAGCCAGCAGGAGTCGTCTCGATCGTGCGAATCGCGGCGCAGGTAACGCAAGGCCTGCTGACCGGCAAAGTCCATGAGGGCGCGGCCGAGGGCTGCTTCGCCTTCCGCATCGCGCGCCCCGGCAAGGGGATAGAAGCCAACCCGGCCGAGCGAGCGCGCCTCGAGGCGCTTGCCGCGCCGCTCGACCCGCAGCATGAAGCCGCCCCATTGCTGGCCGGCCGTCATGGGGAGAAGCAGCCGCCCGCCATCGGCTAAGCCGTCGAGCCACCAGCTCTGCGGCGCCGTGGCGCCCGCGAAGGCTACGATGATATCCCAGGTGCCTGTCAGCGGTTTGCTCGCGTCGCCCAATCGAACGCGCGCCGCGGGCCAAGCCTTCAGGTTGCGCGACGCCGCTTCGGCCAGGGGCGCCTCGATTTCGATGCCTTCCACACTGCCCTTGGGCCCGACCAGCTCCGCGAGGATGGCGGTGTAGTAGCCCGAGCCCGCGCCCAACTGCAGCACGCGCGCTCCATCCTTGACGCCGAGGCGATCGAACAGGCGCGCCCAAAGCAGCGGCTCCCCGATGTTGATGCCGCGCTTTTCGTCGAGGCCGATCAGGATGTTGTGGTAGAGCCGCCGAGGGTCGGCGTCGGGCGTGCTCCAGTAACCGTCGTTCATGTGGAAGATGCGCCACGGCCCCGGCCCGGCGAAGCGCTCGCGCGGCACAGCGGCAAAGGCTGCGACCACTCCCTCGTCTGACAGGTGGGCGATGGCGCGCAGTTCCTCGGCGAACCAGCGGCGGGCCTGCTCGAGCGTGGGCTCGCCGGCGCCAGTCACAGCTTGCGCACCTGCATCTTGATCGGACCATCGGCGCGGCCATGGATGAACTGCTCGACATGGGCGTTGCCCGACCGGTCGATCTCGCCGACCGGGCCCTGCCAGATCAGCTTGCCGTCGAACAGCATGCCGATGCGATGGCCGATCTTGCGCGCCGAAGCCATGTCGTGCGTGATCGAGATCGCAGTGGCGCCGAGATCGCTCACGCTCTTGACGATCAGCTCATTGATGACGTCGGCCATGATCGGATCGAGGCCGGTCGTCGGTTCGTCGAAGAAGATGATTTCGGGCTCGCGCGCGATGGCGCGGGCGAGGGCCACCCGCTTCTGCATGCCGCCCGACAGCTCGGAGGGGAACAGGTCGCCGATCTCTGGCCCGAGCCCGACGGCGCCCAGCTTTGCGATCGCCACCTCACGCGCCTTGTCGGGCTCCATGCCGTCGCTCTGGATCGGGCCGAAGGCGACGTTCTCCCAGACGCGCAGCGAATCGAACAGTGCGCCGCCCTGGAACAGCATGCCGAATTTCTTCATCACGCGGGCGCGGCCGCGGTCGTTGAGATCGACGACTTCCTGGCCGTCGATGCGGATCGAGCCCGAGTCGGGATGCATGAGGCCAAGGATGCATTTCAGCAGCACCGACTTGCCGCTGCCCGAACCGCCGATCACCACCATCGACTCGCCCTGCGCGATGTCGAGGTCGATGCCTGTCAGAACCTTCTTTGCGCCGAAGGACTTCGTGACGCCGCGCAGGGAGATCTTGGGGGCGGTCATGCGCCCCGGCAATGAGCTGCATCAGCGCGCAAAGAACGCCTCGGTGATGAAGTAGTTGAAAGTCAGGATCAGGATCGAGGCCGAGACAACGGCGTTGGTCGTGGCGGCGCCGACGCCCTGCGCGCCACCCTTCGAAGTGTAGCCGTGATAGCAGCCCATCAGCGTGATCAGGAAGCCGAACACCGCGGCCTTCACCAGCCCGGAGAGCACGTCCTGGAACTGCAGGAAGTCGAGCGTGTTGCGCAGGTAGGCCGCGTCATTGAACTCGAGCTTGTAGACGCTGACGACGTAGCCGCCCAGCACGCCGATGATGTCGGCCACCAGCACGAGCAGCGGCAGGGTGACGATGCCAGCCAGCAGCCGCGGCGCCACCAGGTACTTGAACGGATCGGTCGACAGCGTGGAGAGCGCATCGATCTGCTCGGTGACGCGCATGGTGCCGATCTCGGCCGCCATCGCGGCACCGACGCGGCCGGCCACCATGAGGCCCGCCAGGACCGGCCCCAGCTCGCGCGTCAGCGACACCACCACGACGTTGGGAATGGCCGATTCGGCCGAGAAGCGCGCGAAGCCGGTGTAGCTCTGCAGCGCCAGCACCATGCCGGTGAAGATCGCCGTCAGTCCGACCACGGGCAGCGAGTAGTAGCCGATCTCCAGCATTTGCCGCAGGATCTGGCGGCGGTAGTACGGCGGTTGCACGGCCTGGCGCACCGCCTGGACGGAGAAGGTTGTCACCGCGCCAATGGTGGCCAGCAATGCGAGCGTCATGCGGCCCAGTATGGTGATCAGCGGCACGCTCACGATTTCATCTCCTCGGCGGACGCCTCTGCATTCTCGACGTAGCGCCGCGCATAGCGACGACCGAGCGCCGTCATGACCTCGTAGGCGTTGGTGCGCGCATGCTCGGCGAGGTCGTCCGCCGACATGTCGGGGCCCAGCACTTCCACGCCGGCGCCCGGCTGGCAGAGCGCTTCCGGGACGTCACTGACGTCGATGGTCACGAGATCCATGGAGATGCGGCCGATCACGGGCACACGGTGTCCGGCAAGGTGAACGTGTGTGCGATTGATGAGGGTGCGGAAATAGCCGTCGGCATAGCCCAGCGCGATAGTGGCCACCCGGCTTGGCCTCGCGGCACGCCACGCGCCACCGTATCCAACGGTCTGAAAAGCGTCAATCCGACGGGTCTGCAGGATGCGTGCGTGCAAGGTGACAACCGGCAGCATCGGATTGTCCTGGCCGGGCAGCGGATTGATGCCATAGAGCGCCGCGCCGGGACGCAGCAGATCGAAATGGTAGTCGGGCCCGAGGAATATGCCGGATGAATTGGCGAGCGAGGCGGGCGCGCCGGGCATCGCCTTGATGAACGTGCGGAAGCGCGAGAGCTGCTCGCCGTTCACCGGGTTGCTCTGTTCTTCCGAGGCGACCAAATGGCTCATGATCAGCGCGAGACGGAGCCCACGCAGGCGGCCGCGTTCGTTGATCAGGACCTGCGCTTCGTCGATGTCGAAACCCAGGCGGTGCATGCCGGTGTCGACGTGGACCACCGCATCGAGCGGGCGGTCGTAGCGCTGGGCCGCCGCCCGCCAGGCATTGAGCTGGCCCAGGTGGTTGAGCACCGGCGTCAGGCCATGCTCGATGAAGTCGGCATCGGTGCCGGGCAACAGGCCGTTCAGCACGTAGATCGGATGGCCGGGCAGCACGGCGCGCAAGGCGATGCCCTCGTCGATATGGGCGACGAAGAAATGCCGGCAACCTTCGTCCGCGAGGCGCGGGCCGACGACGGCGAGGCCCGTGCCGTAGGCATCGGCTTTGAGCACGCCGGCGCAGTCCACCGGGCGGCCGCCGGCGCGCCCCGCGTCGCGCAGGCCGCGCCAATTGGCGGCGATGGCGCCCAGATCGATGGTGAGAACCGCACCGGCCCGGCGCGTCGCCTCATCGTCGTCGGGCAACGCCATATCCTTCAAAAATTGACACCCTCTTGATCGTCGCCCGGCAGTATACGCCCGATGCTGGCAGGACGCCGATTCTGTCGTGTGGAACGCTAGAAAGTGGGCTGATGGCCGGGCAGATCGCCATCGGCCGGCAGGTTGTCGAACTTGGTGAATTGACCCTCGAAGGCCAGCCGCACGATGCCGGTCGGGCCGTGACGCTGCTTGGCCACGATCACCTCCGCCTTGCCGTAATTCTGCTCGCAGCGCTGCTTCCAGTCCTCGAGACGCTGGTTGAAATGGTCGTTGGTCTCGTTGTCACGCCGCTTCGGTTCCTCGCGCATCAGGTAGTAGTCGTCGCGATAGATGAACATGACGACGTCGGCGTCCTGCTCGATCGAGCCTGATTCGCGCAGGTCGGCAAGCTGCGGCCGCTTGTCCTCGCGCTGTTCGACGGCGCGGCTGAGCTGGCTCAAGGCCAGCACCGGCACGTCGAGCTCCTTGGCGAGAGTCTTGAGGCCGCGCGTGATCTCGGAGACTTCCTGCACGCGATTGTCCTGCCGGTTCCGTCCCGACGGCGCCAGCAATTGCAGATAATCGACGATGATCAAGCCAAGCCCGTGCGTGCGCTTCAGCCGGCGCGCGCGCGTGCGAAGCGCAGCGATCGACAGGGCCGGCGTGTCGTCGATGAAGAAGTTCAAGTGCTCGAGGTCCTGGCTGACCGATAGCACCTTGTCGAAGTCGCTGCTGATCAGCTCGCCCTTGCGGATCTTCTCCGACGGAATCTCCGCCTGCTCGGAGATCATGCGGGTGGCGAGCTGTTCGGCTGACATCTCGAGCGAGAAGAAGCCCACGACCGCACCGTCGGTGACCTTGGGCTGGCCGTCGACGATCTCTTCCTTGTAGGCGCGCGCGGCGTTGAAGCCGATATTGGTCGCCAGCGAGCTTTTGCCCATCGCCGGCCGGGCGGCGAGGATGATCAGGTCCGACCTGTGCAGGCCCCCCAGCAACTGGTCGAGCTGGAACAGGCCGGTCGCCACGCCGGTGAGCTGGCCCGCCCGGTGGTAGGCCGCTTCGGCCGCCGTCACCGCCTCGGTGAGCGAAGCGCGGAACGCCTTGAAGCCGCCCTCGGTCTGGCCGGCGGTGGCGAGATCGTAGAGCTTCTTTTCGGCGACCTCGATCTGCTGCAGGGCGGTGTCCTCGACGTCGCCGCCGAAGGCCTCGTTGACCACGGTTTCGCCGAGGTCGATGAGCTGCCGGCGGAGATAGAGGTCATGGATGGTGCGGCCGAAGCTTGCCGCGTCGACCACGTGCACCGAGGCTGCGGCCAGCCGCGCGAGGTAGGTGGCGCCGCCCGCCGCCTTGATCTCCTCGTCCTGCTCGACATAGGTCTTCAACGTAACCGCGCTCACCACCTGACCGCGCTCGATCAGGCGCGACAGCGAATCGAAGATCTTGCCGTGCAGCGGGTCGGCGAAGTGCTCGGGGCGCAGGAATTCCGCGACCCTCTGGTAGGCGGCATTGTTGACGAGAATGGCGCCGAGCAGGGCCTGTTCGGCCTCGAAATTGTGCGGCGGCTCGCGCAGGCGAGCGTCCTCGATGCCGGGTAGACGCGTGACGTTGTCTTCTTTGAGGGGCTCCATGCAGAGCCTTCTAACGAGATGAAGGGGTGAGCCACCATCTCAAAACCCACCGCTCTATTCAACGGTGGGATAACTTCGGGGATTACTCCGCCGCCATCGAGCGCGCGGCGATGGCGCCGCGTTCGGTATCGAGCATGTAGTCGCGAACCAGCGGCGCGGACTGCACCCGCCGCGCGATCTGGATCTGGAAGACCATCTGGTTCATGTACCGGAAAGCCACCTCGCAGCCGGCGAGGTAGAACTCCCACATCCGGCAGAAACGATCGTCGTAGCCGGCCAGTTGCTTGACCTTGTCGCGATTGGCGAGGAAGCGCGTGCGCCAGTGCCGCAGCGTCTGTGCGTAGTGCAGGCGCAGGATCTCGATGTCGGTGACGTAGAGCCCGACCTTCTCGATGGCGGCGAGAACCTCGGACAGGGCGGGCGTGTAGCCGCCGGGGAAGATGTACTTCTTCAGCCAGGTGTTGGTGCCGCCGGGCGGCTCCATGCGGCCAATCGCGTGCAGCAGCATGATGCCGTCTTCCTTGAGCAGTTCCTTCACCTTGGTGAAGAACTCGACATAGTGCGCGGCGCCGACATGCTCGAACATGCCGACCGAGACGATGCGGTCGTAGGTGCCGGATTCCTGGCGATAGTCGAGCAGCTTGAAGCGCACACGGTCCGCCAGCCCGCCTTCCAGGGCGCGCCGGCTCGAAATGCCGTGCTGTTCGGTCGACAGGGTGACGCCGGTCACGTCGGTACCGAACTGGCGGCCGAGATAGAGCGCCATGCCACCCCAGCCGCAGCCGATATCGAGCACTTTCATGCCCGCCTGCAGCAGCAGCTTGGCCGCGATGTGCCGCTTTTTGTTCAGCTGCGCGTCCTCCAGCGTATCGTCGGGATGCTGGAAGTAGCCGCAGGAGTACTGCTTGTCCTGGTCGAGGAACAGGTCGTAGAGCTTGCCGTCGAGATCGTAATGGTGCGCCACGTTGCGCCGGGCGCGGCCGATCGGGTTGTACTGCTCGATGAGACGGACCAGCTTCTGCCAGCCGTACGACAGCTTCACGAAGAGGGTGGTCTCCAGCGCCGCCATGTTGCGGCCCAGCAGGTCGAGAAGGTCGTACAGCGAGCCGCCATTTTCCACGGTCAGCTTGCCGTCCATGTAGGCCTCGCCGAAGGCAAGCCGCGGACGCAGCATCAGCCGCAAGCCGGTCCAGCGGTCGTGCACGCGCATGGTCACGGCCGGGCCCGGCCGGGCGCCTTTGACGACATGCGGCCTTCCCGCCGCATCAATAATGGTCAGTTGGCCTTCGCCCAGGACGCGGGCCATGACCTTGGCAAGCAGCATCGTCGTCTCCCGGCAACGATCTGGGTGGGAACTCCTCTTTAAATGTTAATCCCATCGCCAATTTCAACGCAAACCCGCACGCAAAAACGCCTGCCACCGCAAGGCGATGGCAGGCGTCCTGGCTCTGGCGCGGCGCTTGGGCCAGGCGCTACTTCTTCTCGTCCGCCGGGGCTTCCTCGGCCGGGGGGGCAGCGCCTTCGGCCGGCGTTTCGGCGGCGGGCTTGGCCTCGAACAAGGCGGCAGCCTGCTCGGCGGCGCGTTGGGCGGCTTCCGCCGCCTCCTGCGCCGCGCGCTCGGTCTCGGCGACCAGCGTGCCGCCCTTGGCGAGGAACTCGGCCTCGTCTGGCGAGCGGGCGACCAGCGCGGTGATCTCGACCGCGACCTCCGGATGGAGGACGACCCGGATCTTGTGCGCGCCGAGCGCCTTGATCGCCTTGTCGAGCTCGACCTGGCCGCGCTCGACCTTGACGCCCGCGGCATTGGCCGCGTCGGCGATGTCGCGCGAGGTGACGGAGCCGTAGAGCTGCAGCGCCTCGGAAGCCTGGCGGATGAGGGTGACCTTGAGGTCCTTCATCTTGTCGGCGACCTTCTCGGCCTCGCTGCGGCGCTCGAGGTTCTGCGCCTCCAGCACCTTACGCTGCGATTCGAAGTAGGCGATGTTGTCCTTGGTCGCGCGCAGGGCCTTCTTCTGCGGCAGCAGGAAGTTGCGGGCGAAGCCGGGCTTCACCTTCACAACGTCGCCCATCTGGCCGAGCTTGGGCACGCGCTCGAGCAGGATGACATTCATCGGCATGATGCGTCTCCCTTACGAGATCACGTAGGGCAGCAGCGCCAGGAAGCGGGCGCGCTTGATCGCCTGGGCGAGCTCGCGCTGCTTCTTGGACGACACTGCGGAAATGCGGCTCGGCACGATCTTGCCGCGCTCGGAAATGAAGCGCTGCAGGAGGCGTACGTCCTTGTAGTCGATCTTCGGCGCGTTGGCGCCGGAGAACGGGCAGCTCTTGCGGCGGCGGGTAAAGGGACGGCGTTGGGCGCTCATTCTTCGTCTCCTGCCGGGACGGCGTCGTCGCCGAAGCGGGGACGCTCGCGGCGCACCGGCCGTTCGCCCCAGCCGCCGCGATCACGGTCGCCGCGGTCGCCCGGACGATCGGACCTCTCGGCGCCGCGCTGCATCACGGCCGACGGGCCTTCCTCGAGCGCATCCACGCGCACGGTGAGAAAGCGGATGATGTCTTCGTTGATCGACATGGTGCGCTCGAGCTCCTTCACGGCAGCCGGCGGCGCGTCGATGTTGAGCAGGGTGTAGTGACCCTTGCGGTTCTTCTTGATGCGGAAGGTCAGCGAACGCAGACCCCAATATTCCTTCTTCGAGACGGTGCCGCCCTGGGCGGCGACCAGTTCGGCGAACTGGTTGGTCAGGGTCTCCACCTGCGTCTGCGGAACGTCCTGACGCGCGATGAAGACGTTTTCGTACAATGCCATTCGGGCTCCTTATGGCTGTTAACGACCCGGAGTTCCCAACGCCAGTTGGCGAACCGCCCGGATCTAGCCGACCCCCCAACTGGAGTGCGCCGGCAAGGAGACGGGGCCGATTTAGGCCCCGAAGAGCGGCGGTTATACAGGCTCATCCCCCGAAATCAAGGCATTCCGGGCGCCCGCGGGCTGGGGTATGACGGGCCGCTTTCGCGGCCAAAAACAGGGGGAATTCACCGCATGACGCGCGCTTTCGTCTTTCCGGGACAGGGGTCCCAGGCGGTCGGCATGGGGGCCGACCTGGCAGGGGCATTCGGAACCGCCCGGGACGTCCTGCAGGAGGTCGACGAGGCGCTGAAGCAGAACCTCTCCAAGCTGATGCGGGAGGGGCCCGAATCCGACCTGGTGCTGACCGAAAATGCCCAGCCGGCGCTGATGGCGGTGAGCGTGGCGGTGATCCGGATTCTCGAGAAGGATGGCGGCAAGCCGCTCGCCGGTCTCGCCAGTCACGTCGCCGGCCATTCGCTGGGCGAATACTCGGCGCTGGCGGCGGCGGGTGCGCTGGAACTTGCCGATGCGGCGCGGCTCCTCAAGCTGCGTGGGCAATCGATGCAGAAGGCAGTGCCGGTTGGCGTCGGCGCCATGGCGGCGCTGCTCGGCATCGAGCTCGAGGCGGCACAGGAAGCCTGCAAGGAAGCGGCCCAGGGACAGATCGTGGCGGTAGCCAATGACAATGGCGGCGGCCAGGTCGTGGTCAGTGGCCACAAGGAAGCGGTCGAGCGCGCCATCGAGGCGGCCAAGGCCAAGGGCTGCAAGCGGGGCATGATGCTGCCGGTGAGTGCGCCCTTCCATTGTCCGCTGATGCAGCCCGCGGCCGACGCCATGAAGGCGGCGCTGGAGAAGGTGACGCTTGCCACGCCGCGCGTGCCGCTGATCGCCAACGTGCTCGCCTCGGAGATCACCAATCCCGTGGACATCAAGCAGCGGCTGGTCGAGCAGGTGACCGGCCTGGTGCGCTGGCGCGAGAGCGTGCAGTACATGAAGACGCAGCAGGTCGAGCAGCTGGTCGAGTGCGGCTCGGGCAAGGTCCTTGCCGGCCTGGTCAAGCGCATCGACAAGGAGATGACTGGTCTGGCGCTCAACACGCCGGCCGACATCGAAGCGTTCCTGAAGACCGCCTAGGAGACACGCGATGTTCGATCTCACGGGAAAGGCCGCGCTGGTCACCGGCGCCTCGGGCGGCATCGGCGGCGCCATCGCCCGCGCGCTGCACGGGCAGGGCGCGACGGTCACGCTTTCCGGCACGCGGGCGGAAGCGCTCGACAAGCTGAAGTCGGAACTGGGCGAGCGCGCCCACGTCGTGGCGGCCAAGATGGATGACGCCGCCGACATCGAGCGCCTGGCCAAGGAGGCCGAGGCGGCGATGGGCAAGATCGACATCCTGGTGAACAACGCCGGCATCACCCGCGACAACATCTCGATGCGCATGAAGGACGAGGAGTGGGAGAAGGTGCTGCAGGTCAACCTGTCGGGCACGTTCCGCCTCACCCGTGCGGTTATGCGCGGCATGATGAGGCGCCGCCATGGCCGGGTGATCAACATCACGTCGATCGTCGGCGTCACCGGCAATCCCGGGCAGGCCAACTATGCCGCCGCCAAGGCCGGCCTGATCGGCATGTCGAAGTCGCTGGCCCAGGAGCTTGCCTCGCGCGCCATCACCGTGAACTGCGTGGCGCCGGGCTTCATCGCCACGCCGATGACGGACGTGCTGACCGACGAGCAGAAGAAAGCCATCCTGGGGCGGGTGCCCGCCGACCGCCTCGGAGCGCCGGACGAGATCGCTGCCGGCGTCGTCTATCTCGCCAGCGACGAGGCGGCTTACGTCACGGGACAAACCCTGCACATCAACGGCGGCATGGCCATGATCTGAGACGCTGGAGGCCTGCAAGTACCTGATTCTGTGGGCTTTCCGACACTGGCCACGGCACAGGAGCTATGTTAGGAGAGCCCCCATCGCCACCCCCTTTGAGGCGAGCCGAATTCGGAAGATACGGGAAGGACAACGAAAATGAGCGATATTGCCGAGCGCGTTAAGAAGATCGTGGTGGAGCACCTTGGAGTCGAGGCCGCGCAGGTCAAGGAAGACGCCAAGTTCATCGACGATCTCGGCGCCGACAGCCTCGACACGGTCGAGCTGGTGATGGCCTTCGAGGAAGAATTCTCGATCGAGATTCCGGACGACGCCGCCGAGAAGATCCAGACCGTCGGCGACGCCATCGGCTTCATCAAGAGCAACGCCAAGTCCTGATCGTCGCCGGCAGTCGCAAGACGGAAGGCGAATGATGAGGCGGGTGGTCGTAACCGGCATGGGTATGGTGACGCCGCTGGGCGACGGCGTGGACACCAACTGGCGCCGCCTGATGGCGGCGGAATCGGGCATCAGGGCGATTCAGGCGTTCGACACGTCCGATCTCGCCACCAAGATCGCGGGCGAGGTGCCGGCAGGCGACAAGGCCAACGGCCATTTCAACGCCGACCTCTATATGGCGCCCAAGGACCAGCGCAAGGTCGACAAATTCATCGTCTTCGGCATGGCCGCCGCCAAGCAGGCGGTCGAGGATTCCGGCTGGAAGCCGCTGGACGACGAGGGGCTGAACCGCACCGGCGTCATGATCGGCTCCGGCATCGGCGGCCTGCAGACGATCTACGAGACGTCGCTGGTGCTGAAGGAGCGCGGGCCCCGCCGGGTCAGCCCGTTCTTCATCCCGTCGGCGCTGATCAACCTCGCATCCGGCCAGGTCTCGATCGAGTTCGGCTTTCGCGGTCCCAATCACTCGGTGGTGACGGCTTGCGCCACCGGTGCGCATGCGATCGGCGACGCCGCGCGCCTGATCCAGCTCGACGACGCCGACGTCATGGTGGCGGGCGGCGCCGAGGCCGCGATCTGCCGCATCGGCATCGCCGGCTTCAACGCCTGCAAGGCATTGTCGACCGACTTCAACGACACGCCGCAGGCGGCGTCGCGGCCGTGGGACAAGAAGCGCGACGGCTTCGTCATGGGCGAGGGCGCGGGCGTGGTGGTGCTCGAGGAGTACGAGCACGCCAAGAAACGCGGCGCCAAGATATATGCCGAGATCGTGGGCTATGGTCTGTCGGGCGACGCCTATCACATCACCGCGCCGTCGGAGAACGGCGACGGCGCGCAGCGGGCCATGAAGGCGGCGCTGAAGCGGGCGGGCCTCGGCACCGACCAGATCGATTACGTGAACGCGCACGGCACATCGACCATGGCCGACGTGATCGAGCTCGGCGCCGTCAAGCGGACATTCGGCCAGGACGCCTACAGGCTCTCGATGTCGTCGACCAAGTCGGCAACCGGCCATCTGCTGGGCGCGGCCGGCGCCATCGAGGCGATCTACGCCATCAAGTCGGTCATCGATCAGGCCGTGCCGCCGACCCTCAATCTCGACGAGCCGGACGAGGGTTGCGACATCGACCTCGTGGCCAAGCAGGCCAAGCAACGCAAGGTCCGGTACGCCCTCTCGAACTCGTTCGGCTTCGGCGGCACCAACGCCTCGTTGATCGTCGGCCCGGTCTGAACGCCGGAGGCTGAGTCGTGCTCAGCTATTTCCGTTGGGTGCTCTTCTTCGTCGCGCTGCTCGTCACCCTGATCGGCGGCGCGATCTTCTTCGGCCACGAGATCCTGGTGGCGGGCGGACCGCTCGAGAAGAGCAAGAGCATCGTGATCCCGCGCGGCGCGGGCCCGCTCACGATGGCCAAGCTGCTGCACGACGAGGGCGCAATCTCCTACCCGCGGCTGTTCCGCGTCGCGCTGATGGTCGATCCCAATCCCAAGCCGATCAAGGCGGGCGAGTACGAGATCCCCGCGCACGCCTCGATGGCGTCGATCGTCGACATCCTGCAGTCGGGCAAGCAGGTGCAGCGCCGGCTCACTGTGCCGGAGGGCGCCACGACGGCGGAAGTGCTGGCGCTGGTGCGCAAGACCGACGCGCTCACCGGCGACATCACGGTCGACGTCAAGGAAGGCGACCTGCTGCCCGAGACCTACTTCTATTCGCGCGACGACACGCGCGACAGCGTGCTCCTGCGCATGAAGGAGGCGATGGACAAGGCGCTCGACGAGGCGTGGCGCAAGCGCACTGGCGGCCTGCCGCTGCCCAGCCGGCGCGACGCCCTGATCCTGGCCTCGATCATCGAGAAGGAGACGGCGATCCCGGCCGAGCGGCCGAAGATCGCGGCCGTTTTCATCAACCGGCTGCGGCTCAAGATGAAGCTCGAGAGCGATCCGACGACGATCTACGGGCTGACCGGCGGCAAGCCGTTGAACCGCGACCTGACCAGGGCCGACATCCAGTCCGACACGCCCTACAACACCTACGTCATTCCCGGCCTGCCGCCGGGCCCGATCTGCAACCCCGGCCGCGCCTCGATCGTGGCGGCGACCCAGCCCGCGCCGCGCGACCATTCGCTGTACTTCGTCGCCGACGGGCAGGGCGGCCATGTCTTCTCCAACAACGTCTATCAGCACAACCGCAACGTCGAGCGCTGGAAGGAAATGCAGCGCCAACGCCAGCTTGAGCAGGGGCAGGCGGCGCCGCCTGCGCCGAAGCGTTAGGCCATGCCCGTCCTGATCGCCGCTCTGGTCGGGCTCGCGGCCGTGGCGATCGGCATCTACTGGTTCCTGCGCGCCAACCCGTCGGCGCTCGCCAAGCGCGCGCGGCTTGGCCTGCTGGTCGTGATCGGGTTCGGCGTCCTGCTGCTCCTGCTGGTCGCGCTCGAGGTCCTGCCCGGCCTCATTCCCGAGCTGTTCGGCCTGGCGGGCATCGTCATCACCGGACTGATCGCCCGCGCCTTCCGCCAGCGCGCCTCGGGCGGCTTCAGCACGCCGGGCAGCGGCCAGCGCACGGCGGTGCGCACCGAATTCCTCGACGCCTGGATCGACCATGCCGGCGGCGAGATGGGCGCCTCGGTGCTCAAAGGCCGGTTTGCCGGCCGCACGCTCGACGGTCTGGGGGAGGCCGATCTTCGCGCGCTCCATGCCGAATGTGCCAACGACCAGGATTCGCTGAAAATTCTCGAAACCTACCTCGACCGGCGATTCGGTCCCGATTGGCGGAACGCGCGGCGGTCGACGGACAACCCTCGCGTCGACATGACGCGCGAGGAGGCGCTGGCCGTGCTCGGGCTGCAGGCGGGCGCCAGCGACGACGACATCCGCGCCGCCCATCGGCGCCTGATCCAGCGCATGCATCCCGATGTCGGCGGCAGCGCTGATCTCGCGGCGCGCATAAACCGCGCGAAGGACGTGCTGCTCGGGCAATGACCTTGCCAGCCCGGCTCGCCCTGTGGCATCAACCGCGACCCCTTGGGGAGCCTTCGGGATGCCCCGGCTCCTGTCAAAGCATTGATTCAGCACTACAATACCCAACGCTGAACGAGGTTGATGAGCATGACGCAGCGCGTCCGCAAAGCCGTTCTGCCGGTCGCAGGCCTTGGCACCCGTTTCCTGCCCGCCACCAAAGCCATGCCCAAGGAGATGCTCACGGTCGTCGATCGTCCGCTCATCCAGTACGCGGTCGAGGAATGCCTGGCGGCGGGCATCGAGGAATTCGTCTTCGTCACGGGCCGCAACAAGAGCGCGCTCGAGGATCATTTCGATTCGGCCTACGAACTCGAGGCCACGCTGGAGCAGCGCAAGAAGAATCACGAGCTGAAGCAGACCCAGCAGGCAACGCTGAAACCCGGCAATGCGATCTTCACGCGCCAGCAGCGGCCGCTGGGACTGGGCCACGCCGTGTGGTGCGCGCGCGACTGGATCGGCGATGAGCCGTTCGCCGTGCTGCTGCCCGACGAGTTGATGGTCGGCTCGCCGACCTGCACCGCGCAGCTCGTGGCGGTCCACGACAAGACGGGCGGCTCGGTCGTCGCGGTGGTCGACGTGCCGCGCGAGCAGACCAAGAGCTACGGCATTGCCGCGGTCAAGGGCGCAAAGAACGGCCTCGCCGAGGTGAGCGGCCTGGTCGAGAAGCCGAAGCCCGACGACGCGCCGTCGACCCTGGCGATCATCGGCCGCTACATTCTGCTGCCCGAGGTCTTCGAGCATCTGTCCAGGCACGAGAAGGGCGCGGGCGGCGAGATCCAGCTCACCGACGCGATGGCCAGGATGATCGGCAACAAGCCGTTCCATGCCATGACCTACACCGGCGGCCGCTACGATTGCGGCAGCCGGCTCGGCTTCCTCGAGGCCAACGTCGCGGTGTCGCTGCAGCGGCCCGACACCGCCGCCGACACCCGGGCGCTGCTTGCGCGCCTGATGAAGGGCTGACCGCATGCGCATCGCCATGGTCGGATCGGGCTATGTCGGGCTGGTGTCCGGCGCCTGCTTCGCGCAGTTCGGCCATGACGTCACCTGTGTCGACAAGGATCCGGCCAAGATCGCCCAGCTCACGGCCGGGCACATGCCGATCTACGAGCCCGGGCTCGACCGGCTGGTCCTCGACAACACCCGGGCCGGGCGTCTGGCCTTCACCACCGATCTCACCCAAGCCGTTGGCGCCGCCGATGCCGTCTTCATCGCCGTCGGCACGCCGACGCGGCGCGGCGACGGCCATGCCGACCTGACCTACGTCTATGCCGCTGCCGCCGAGATCGCCGCCGCGATCCGCGGCTACACCGTGGTCGTCACCAAATCGACCGTGCCGGTCGGCACCGGTCGCGAGGTCTCGCGCATCATCCGCGAGACGCAACCGGGCGCGCAATTCGACGTTGCCTCAAATCCGGAATTTCTGCGCGAGGGCGCGGCGATCGAGGATTTCATGAAGCCCGACCGGGTGGTGATCGGGGTCGAAAGCCAGAGGGCGCGCGACGTCATGGCAGCCGTCTATCGTCCGCTCAATCTCATCCAGACGCCGATGGTATTCACCAACATCGAGACGGCGGAAGTGACCAAGTACGCCGGCAACGCCTTCCTCGCCACCAAGATCACCTTCATCAATGAGATCGCCGATCTCTGCGAGCGGGTCGGTGCGGACGTGCACGACGTCGCCCGCGGCATCGGCCTCGACGGCCGCATCGGCCGCAAGTTCCTGCATCCCGGGCCGGGCTTCGGCGGCTCGTGCTTCCCCAAGGATACGCTTGCGCTGGCCTATACCGCACGCGAGGTCGACGCGCCGCAGACCATCGTCGAGCAGGTGATCGAGGTGAACACCGCCCGCAAGAAGCGCATGGCCAGGAAGGTCATCGATTTTTGCGGCGGCTCGGTGGCCGGCCTCACCATCGGCGTGCTCGGCCTCACCTTCAAGCCCAACACCGACGACATGCGCGATGCACCGTCGCTCGACATCGTGCCGGCCCTGCAGGCGGCCGGCGCCAAGATCGTCGCGTTCGATCCCGAAGGCATGGGCGAGGCGAAGCAGCTGCTGCCCGGCGTCGTTTTCGCCAAGACCGCGCTCGACGCGGTGTCCGGCGCCGACGTCATGGTCGTGATCACCGAATGGCACGAATTCCGCGGCCTCGATCCGCGGCGCATCAAGGACGTGATGCGCCAGCCGCGCATCGTCGACCTGCGCAACATCTTCAATCCGGAAGAGATGCGCGGCCTCGGCTTCACCTACGAGGGCGTCGGACGCCCCGGCCCGCACAACTAGTCAATTTGTCTGTTGGAGCATTCTGCATGAGCGAGAAGGCGCACAAGTTCGACCCGACGATCCTGCGCGAATACGACATCCGTGGCGTCGTGGGGCAGACGCTGCACCCCGCCGACGCCCAGGCCATCGGCCGCACGTTCGGCACCATGGTGAAGCGCAAGGGCGGCAAGCGGGTCGCCCTGGGCTATGATGGCCGGCTGAGCTCGCCCGAGCTGGCGGCGGCATGCGTCGCCGGCCTCGTCGCCTCTGGCGTCGACGTGGTCGAGATCGGCGTCGCCGCCACGCCGATGCTGTACTTCGCGGTCTGGCACTTCGACACCGACGGCGGCATCCAGATCACCGGCTCGCACAACCCGCCCGACTTCAACGGCTTCAAGATGATGATGGGCAAGAAGTCGTTCTTCGGCCCCGATATCCAGAAGCTCGGCGAGATGGCCGGCAAGGCCGACTGGGAGACCGGCACCGGCAAGGTCGAGAAGGTCAAGGTGCTGGACGCCTACGCCACGCGCCTGCTGAAGGACGTCAAGCCCGGCAAGAAGCTCAAGGTCGCATGGGACACCGGCAACGGCGCGGTCGGCGTCTCGATCCGCGCCGTCGTCGACAAGCTCTCGGGCACCCACTACGTGCTGAACGAGAAGGTCGACGGCACCTTCCCCGCGCACCATCCCGATCCGACGGTGCCGAAGAATCTCGAGCAGCTCGTCGAGACGGTGCGCCGCCACGGCTGCGATCTCGGAATCGCCTTCGACGGCGACGGCGATCGCATCGGCGCAGTCGACGGCAAGGGCCGGATCCTGTGGGGCGACCAGCTCATGATCCTGTGGGCGCGCGACGTCCTGAAGGACCGCCCCGGCGCCACCATCATCGCCGACGTCAAGGCGAGCCAGGCGCTGTTCGACGAGATCCACCGCGCTGGCGGCACGCCGCTGATGTGGAAGACCGGTCACTCGCTGATCAAGACCAAGCTCGCCGAGCTCAAGGCGCCGCTGGCCGGCGAGATGAGCGGTCACGTGTTCTTTGCCGACACTTTCTACGGCTTCGACGACGCCCTTTATTGCGCGTTGCGCCTGCTGAACGTCGTTTCGGGCGCCAAGGAGAGCCTTGCCGCCATGCGCGACAAGCTCCCGCAGCTGGTGAACACGCCGGAGCTGCGCTTCGATTGTCCGGACGACCGCAAGTTCAAGGTCGTCGACGAGGTCAAAGCGCGGCTCAAGCAGTCGGGCGCCAAGGTCAACGACATCGACGGCGTGCGCGTCAACACGCCGGACGGCTGGTGGCTGCTGCGCGCCTCCAACACCCAGCCGGTGCTGGTGGCGCGCTGCGAGAGCGCCAATGAAGTGGGCCTCGAGCGGCTGAAGAACGATCTCCGGGCCGCCCTGTCGCCGAGCGGCGTGGCGCTGCCCGACGAGGCGATGACAGGCCACCACTAGTGCGCTTCTTCTTCTACGGCAGCCTGCTCGATCCGGACGTGACGGCGCTGGTCATCGGCCGCCGCCTGCCGCCCAACGCCTGGAGACCGGCGACCTTGCCGGGTTTCTCACGCCGCAAGGCCAAGGGCGTGAGCTATCCGGTGGCGGTCCGCGATCCCAAGGGCATGGTGCAGGGAGCCGTGGTGGGCGGCTTCAGCAAGCGCGAGGTCCAGCGTCTCACGGCCTACGAGGGCCCGCGCTACCACACCGTGCCGCTGAAGGTCCGCATGCACGGCCGTATCGTCACCGTGGCGGTGTTCGAGCCGAAGGAGAAGGCCTTCCAGCCGGTCGATGGCATGTGGTCGCTCGCGGAATGGCAGCGTCGCGACAAGCGCAAATTCGTCGACCGGATCCGGAAGGCGTTCAGCGCCCATCCGGCCTTTTCGCGCACTTAGCCTAGCGTGCGCCGGGGGTATTCCAGGCGGTGACCTGCAGCGCCGAGCAGTAGATCTTGCGCTGCTCGAGCTTCTTGCAGCCGTCGATCGCCTCTTCCTGCGACAGGTTGGTGACGCGGGCGCGGTGGAAGGTCTTCTGCGCCATCTGCACTTCGTCGACCGTGATCGCGCTGTGAGAGCGCACGGCCGCCGGCAGGGCGGAGGAGGCGCGCTCCAGCGCCAGCTGAGCCGATTTGGCGTCGGTGAACGAGCCGACCTGGATGACCCAGCTGCCGAGCGGCGGTTCCGGCGTGGCGGCCGGCACGGTGGCCGCCGTCGTGGCGACGCGAATCGGGGCGGCAGCGCCGACCGCCGGCACCGCCGCGGGCTCCGCCTTGGCGACCTGGTTCACGCGCGGCGTCTCGGGAATGGCGGTGCCGGGAACGAAGTTGGCGGCCGAGTAGCGCGCCGTCGGCGGGATGCGCGAGGGCGTCCACGGCGCCACCGACAGGGCCTGCGCGGTCTCGAAGCCCCGGTCCATCAGTTCGGCCATCAGCCGGTCGCGCGAGTAGGCCGAGTCGCCGCCCATGACGACGCCGATCAGGCGGCGGTTGTCGCGCACCGCAGACATCACGAGGTTGAAGCCCGACGCCACCGTGTAGCCGGTCTTGAGGCCGTCAGCGCCGGGATAGGTGGCGAGCATGCGATTGTGATTGAGCAGCGGCCGGCCGCGATAGCTGTAGGACTGGACCGAAAAGACCGGATAGTAGTGCGGGAAGTCGCGCAGCAGCGCGTGCGCCAGTTTCGCCATGTCGCGGGCGGTCGTGACCTGCTCCGGATTGGGCAGGCCCGAGGCATTGCGGAAGACCGTCGAGGTCATGCCGAGCTGCCGCGCCTTTTGCGTCATCATGCGCGCGAACGATTCCTCATCGCCGCCGAGCGCTTCGCCCAGCACGACGGCCGCGTCGTTGGCCGAGCGCGTGACGAGGCCCATGACGGCGTCGCGCACGATGATCGTGCGGCTGGTCATGCCCATCTTGGTCGGTGGTGCGTTCAGCGCATTGAGCGAGACGGGCAGCGAGTCGCCGAGCGACAGGCGGCCGGAGTCGAGCGCCGAGAAGGTGAGATAAAGCGTCATCAACTTGGTGAGTGATGCCGGATGGCGCGGCTCATCCGGATGGTCGGCCGCCAGTTCGCGGCCGCTCGTGGCGTCGACGATGAGATAGGCGTCCTTCGAGCTGACGGCCGGATTGGGCACCCATGGCGAGGCGGGATGGAGCGTCTTGGAAGTCGGGCGCGTCTTGCCCAGCGGCGAACGCATCTTCGTCGTGTGGGTCTGCGCTTCCACGGCCGGCGGCACGCCGAGCACGAAAATGAGTATTCCGACGGCAAGCCAGTAAATAGCTGCCGCACCGCGCCTGAGGGAGAGGGTCATCTCAAAAACGCCACACGCCGAGAGGTCTAGATTTTCGTGCCTGCACAAGGGCTTACAGGCATTTTCTCAAGATTACTCAAATTTGGGCCGTTGTGCAACTTTATCCCTGCCGTCGCCATGCCAAAGTTGGCCTTGAATCTGCATCCCGGCAAAAGGAGAGCTGGATGAGAGCGGTGCTTGCCGTGGTTGTCGGATTGTCTCTGCTGGGACCGGCCGGAGCATGGGCGCAACGGCCCGATCGCTCGGTCGACCAGCCGATCGTGCGCAGCTTCAACTGGTTTTCATATGTCGGCGGCGACGACATCCGCGCCGCCTGCAGGCCGGGCGGCCGCAACCACATCAGGCTTGTCTACAATGCGATCTGGGAGGAGCAGGTCCGTACCTACGAAATATTCCTGCAACCTGACGGAACCGCCGGCATGACCGTCGGCGTGTTGCAGGGCCAGGGCTCGGGCGCCGATCTGACCACGTTGTTCAGCAACGGCGCCGACGTGACAACGCCGTGGCGCATGCGCAAGGGCCAGCGCCTGCTGAATGTCGGCGAAACCCGTGAGCTCGTGCGGCTACTCGAAGAAAGTTCCGCCTTTGGTCCACCCCGGGATGGCCTGCGCCTGCCCGACAATGATTTCTGGTGGACCGTCGCATCGTGCCGCAACGGCGTCTGGGGATTTCAGGCCTACCACTACCCGACGGACGGTTTCGCAAAGGTGAAGTTCGCCGAGAAACTGTTTGCGTGGGACAACGTTCCAATAGCGGTGAACAGGCCGCGCAAGCTCGAACCCGCCGAATTGCGCCGCGACATGAACGCGCCGGGCAACCGTGCGCTGAGCCGCATGGACCGCTGGATTCTGGTTGTGGGCAAGGACGGCCTGCGGCCGAGGTAGCGGAACAGCTTGTAGTGCCTATATAATTCCGGGGCGGGAGCGGAAGGAAAAGGAAGAAGGTCGTCTAATTCCATGTTGGTCCGGCGTATCGCAGGCGAGGGAGACGGCAACGGAAGCCGGCTGGGCGGTCCAAACGAACCGCCGGGCGGACGGCCGCCACAGCAGCCGCCGACGCGCCGCGACGACAACGAGGCCAACGATGAAGGCCGCACCGGCGCGCTGACGCTCACGCGCACGAGGACCAAGAAGCCCTCGATGTACAAGGTGTTGATGCTGAACGACGACTACACGCCCATGGAGTTCGTGGTCGACGTCCTGCAGCACATCTTCCAGAAAAGCCGGGAAGAGGCGACCCAGATCATGCTGCATGTCCACCAGAAGGGCGTGGGCATTTGCGGAGTCTATACCTACGAGGTCGCCGAGACGAAGGTGACCCAGACTGTCGACTATGCGCGCAAGAATCAGCATCCGCTGCAATGCACGCTGGAGAAAGAGTAGCGGTTCGTTTTTTCTGTCGAGGTGTTTCAAATGTCCATGTTGTCCAAGAACCTCGAGAAGTCCCTCCACCGTGCATTCGCTCTCGCCGGCGAGCGGCGTCACGAGTACGCCACGCTGGAGCACCTGTTGCTGGCGATGACGGAGGACGAGGATGCAACGCCCGTCCTCAAGGCCTGCGGCGTCGACATCGACCGCCTGCGCCATGATCTCGAGCAGTTCATCGACAACCGCCTGAAGGGCATCGTCACGCAGACCCCGAGCGAGCCGCTGCCGACGGCCGGCTTCCAGAGGGTCGTGCAGCGCGCGGCCGTGCACGTGCAGTCGTCGGGCCGCAAGGAAGTGACTGGCGCCAACGTGCTGGTGGCGCTGTTCTCCGAGCGCGACAGCCATGCCGTCTCGTTCCTCGAGAACCAGGGCATGAGCCGGCTCGACGCCGTCGACTACATCAGCCACGGCAAGGCCAAGGTGCCGGGCCGGGCGCGCGCCCGCCGCGTCCAGGGCTCCGACGAGGAGAACGGCGACGCCAACGCCAAGCAGGGCAGCGAGGCGCTCGCCGCCTATTGCGTCGACCTGAACCAGAAGCACCGCGACGGCCGCGTCGATCCGCTGATCGGCCGCGAGCACGAGGTCGAGCGCACCATCCAGGTTCTGTGCCGGCGCACCAAGAACAACCCGCTCTATGTCGGGGAGCCCGGCGTCGGCAAGACCGCCATCGCCGAGGGCCTGGCGCGCAAGATCGTCGAGGGTGAAGTGCCGGACGTGCTGAAGGAATCGGTGATCTACGCGCTCGACATGGGCGCGCTGCTCGCCGGCACGCGCTATCGCGGCGATTTCGAGGAGCGTCTGAAGGCGGTTCTCGCCGAGCTCAAGAAGAAGCCCAACTCGGTGCTGTTCATCGACGAGATCCACACCATCATCGGCGCCGGCGCCACGTCGGGCGGCTCGATGGATGCGTCGAACCTGCTCAAGCCCTCGCTGCAGTCGGGCGAGCTGCGCTGCATCGGCTCGACGACCTACAAGGAATACCGCAACTACTTCGAGAAGGACCGCGCGCTGGTCCGCCGCTTCCAGAAGATCGACGTGCCCGAGCCCTCGATCGCCGACGCCGTCGAGATCATGAAGGGCCTGAAGCCGGTCTACGAGAAGCACCACCACGTGACCTACACCGACGACGCCATCAAGGCCTCGGTCGAGCTGTCGGCGCGCTATCTCCACGACCGCAAGCTGCCCGACAAGTCGATCGACGTGATCGACGAGGTCGGCGCCGCGCAGATGCTGCGCAAGCCCGAGGATCGCAAGGCGACCATCGACGTGCCCGACATCGAGGAGATCGTCGCCAAGATCGCCCGCATCCCGCCCAAGAGCGTGTCGAAGGACGACACCGAGATGCTGCGCAACATCGACCGCGACCTGAAGACCGTCGTGTTCGGCCAGGACAGGGCGATCGACCAGCTCGCCGCGGCGATCAAGCTCGCCCGGGCGGGATTGCGCGCCCCCGAGAAGCCGATCGGCTCCTATCTGTTGGCCGGCCCCACCGGCGTCGGCAAGACCGAGGTGACGCGCCAGCTTGCGCGGCTGCTCGGCCTCGAGCTGATCCGCTTCGACATGTCGGAGTACATGGAACGGCACAGCGTCAGCCGGCTGATCGGCGCGCCGCCGGGCTATGTCGGCTTCGACCAGGGCGGCCTGCTGACCGACCAGGTGAACCAGCATCCGCACTGCGTGATCCTGCTCGACGAGATCGAGAAGGCGCATCCCGACGTGTTCAACGTGCTGCTGCAGGTGATGGATTACGGCAAGCTCACCGACCACAACGGCCGCACGGTCGACTTCCGCAACGTCATCCTGTGCATGACGACGAATGCGGGCGCCGCCGACATCGCCAAGCCGGCGCTGGGCTTCGGCCGCGAGGCGCGGCACGACGAGGACGACGACGCGATCAACCGCATGTTCGCGCCGGAGTTCCGCAATCGACTCGATGCCGTGATCAAGTTCAACAACCTGCATCCCGACAGCATGGGCCGCGTGGTCGACAAGTTCGTCGCCGAACTCGAGGTCCAGTTGGCCGACCGCAAGGTCTTCATCGAGCTCAGCGACGCTGCCCGCCGCTGGCTGGCCGAGAAGGGCTACGACCGCCTGTTCGGCGCCCGTCCGCTGGCCCGCGTCATCCAGGAGCACCTCAAGAAGCCGCTGGCCGAGGAAGTGCTGTTCGGCAAGCTCGCCAACGGCGGCGGCACGGTGCGGGTCGATACCGAGGGCGAGGGCGCCGAGCAGAAGCTCGTCTTCACGTTCCTGCCGCCCGAGCCGAAGGCGTTGCCGCCGGCCAGCCAGGAACCCGTCCTGGCTGAGTGACGGGACTG